>JBEBGV010000066.1:0-24866 GCA_040081265.1 Vicinamibacterales bacterium | reverse complement strand
CGATGACGACGAGGCCGAGGACGAGGACGAGGACGACAGCGATGACAAGGGCGGCAACTCCGCGTCGGGCGAAGTCGAGGGATCGGTGTCGAGTCTGTCTGGGCAGTGTCCTTCGCTGAGCCTGGTCATCAAGGGAGTGACGGTGACGACCTCTGCCGCCACAAAATTCGACGGCATCACCTGCAGCGCGATCAAGGCGGGAACATCACTCGAGGTCAAAGGGACCCGAATGGGCACCACCATCGCGGCCACGAAGGTGGAGCGGGACTGACGGTAGGCCTAGGCAGAAATGAAAAGGGCCGTGGGAGTTGCCCCCCACGGCCCTCTGACAACCAGGAACCAGGAACTAGGAACTAGGAACCAGTCTCTAACCCTTCACGTACTTGTTGAACCAGGCGATCGTGCTGGCCCAGGCCTGATCCGCCGCCGCCTTCTGGTAGCGTTCAGGCGTCGCATCGTTGTTGAAGCCGTGGACGGCGCCGGGATAGATGTGACCTTCGTACGTCACGCCGGCCGCCTTGAGCGCGGCTTCATACGTGGGCCACGCGGCAACCAGGCGGGCGTCTTCGCTCCCGTGGTGCACGAGCACCGCGGCCTTGATCTTCGGAACGTCGGCCGCCATCGGCGCACCGCCGTAATAGGGGGCAATGGCCGCGAGATCCGCACCCATGCGGACGGCGAGGGTGTTCGAGATACCACCACCGAAGCAGAAGCCGGTGGCCCCGAGTCTGCCGGTGCTGTCCGGACGGTTCTTCAACCAGACGGCGGCGGCATACAGGTCCTCGCCCATCTTGGTGCGGTCAACCTTGCCGAAGAGCTCGCCTCCCTTGGCGTCATCGCCCGGGTATCCGCCCAGGGAGGTGAGACCATCCGGAGCGAACGCCATGAAGCCAGCCAGAGCGAAGCGGCGCGCAACGTCCTCGATGTGCGGGTTCAGTCCGCGGTTTTCGTGAATAACCAGAATCGCTGGCAGCCTGTTGTTTCCGGCCGACGTGGGACGCACGAGGTACCCGTTGATGGTCCCGTTGCCCATCGGCGACTGCACCGTCTCACGCGAGGTCTTGATGCGGGCGTCGGTCGGCGACACCTGCTGTGCAGCCGCATAGTTCGGCATCAGGGCCTCGGCCATCGCCGCGACGCCCATGCCGGCGACGGTCACCTTGCCCAGGCGATCGAAGAACGAGCGCCGGTCGATTTCACCGTGAATGTAGAGGTTGTAGGCCTCGATGGCCTCGGGTGGCATCTGCTGTCGTGTCGGCTGCATTGACTGCTCCTTCAGGAAGGGAAAAGTAATCCGAGTGAATTGACGAACAACGGCGGCTACTGGCCTGCGGCAAGCCCCGCGCGGGCGGCATCCTCATCTTGCTGAGACGCCGCTCCGCTGCATCCGATTCCGCCGATGCGCTGATTGTTGGCCACGACGGGCAGGGCCCCCTGAACGGTCAGCATCGTGACGCCCGCAGCGGCCCCAATCGATTGGAGGGCCGGACCACGCTCGCCCATGGCCCCGCTCGGCTGACCAAAGAACGCTGACGTGGTGGCCTTCCCCTTCGCCACCTCGACGGTGAGGAACGGCACCCCGTCCATGCGCATGGCGGCGACGATATCCCCACGGACGTCCACGACCACGCACGACAGGCCGATCCGAAGCTCAGTGGCCTTGTTATAGGCCGCCTGCAGCATGCGGTTCGCGCTCGCGAGGCTTGGCCGGGGACTCGACGCCGCCGGCGGCGGGGGCGTCTGAGCCAGCACCGGGGACGCCGATAAGGCGAGAGCCAAAATAATGGTTTTCACGCGGGGAATCCTAGCATGGCCTCGCGTCTGAATGGGCGAGGGCTGGCTCAGGTGCCCGCCCGTCGCATCCGGGCATCGACGACCAGCTGAGCCAGACCGAACACAACGACAAGTGGGGGAAACACGGTCAGCCGGTCCCGATCAACCGGGTTCAGGACGCGGAGGCTGACGGCCGCGAGAATAAGCCAGTAAATCAGCCACACCACGGCACGTGGGAGTCGGCCCGCGGCACGCAGGGTCAACAGAACGACGCCGAATCCGGCACCAGCCAGGCTACCGAGGACCACGACCGTCGTCGAGCCGCCCACGGTGAAATACGGTACCCACTCCTGTATGAGCGCGATGCCTCTCATGGCAACGCGGCCACCTATCCCCAGGATGATGGCTCCGAGCAGAGCACCGCACCCAACCCCGACGATCCAGTCCCGGCCCGTCGGACGAATACTACGACCCGGCGTCACTCTCGAAACAGACGACGTAGCCGTCAGGCTCCGGGACAAACACCTGCCGCATGCCGTAGTAGGCGGTAGTCGGAGGATCAAGCGCGACGCCGCGGGAGACGAATTCGGCATACAGCGCGTCGGCATCGTCACACAGGAAATACAGGGTGACGCCGCGGCCGCGGCCTTCGACCGGCCCGTCTTCCTGGTGCCACGCCTGCAGCATCAGCGACGCGCCGCCCCTGGAGATCCGGCACCAGAAGAGTCTCCCGTCGTCCTCTGCCCCACGCTGGAGCGAAAAGCCAAGCCGGTCACGATAGAACGCCAACGAGGTCTCGAGGTCTTTCACGACGAGAAGCGGCCATACCGCACTCACCGTTGCCGTCTTGTCTGCGACCGTCATGTACTCCCTCCGCGGCAGATTCTGCCACGAAAGCGGGCGCTGGTGAGGACCCGCGCTGAAGAGCCTACGAGGGGCCGGACAGAAGCGGGCGCAGACGTTGCACCGCCTCGCGCAGGTCGCTCACGTCGGTGAAGCCGTACGACAGACGCAGGCATCCCTCGCCGCTCTCCCCGAACACCCCGCCGGGAATGGTCACGACGCGCGCCTCCTCGAGAAGACGATGAGACAAGGCGGTGGAATCGGTGCAGCCATCGATGCGCGCGAACGCGAACAGGCCGCCACGCTGCGGCGTCCACGTCACGCCCGGCATCGCAGCCAGGCCGTCGGCCAGGACCTGCCGCCTGGCGCGGAGCTCGTCGTGGAACGAGAGCGGGTACGACCAGTGCTCGCGTACCGCGGCCTCGCCCAGCACCTGCGAGATCACCGGTGCGCAGATGATCATCGCGTCCTGCACCTTGATTGCCTGCGCACACACCGAGGCGTCGGCGAGCATGAATCCGAGTCGCCAGCCCATCATGCCGAACGATTTCGAGAACGTGCCGATCACGACGACGTTCTGGCGCCACGCCGGCACGGAGGCCGCGCTCCAGTGTTGGCCCTCGTAAACGAAGTGCATGTAGGTTTCGTCGCTGATGACGACCAGCCCGCGGTCGGCGGCTCGCTCGATGATCAACCGGCCGTCGGAGGGCGCTACCGGGGCGCCGGTCGGGTTGCTCGGGTTGCAGAGCACGATCGCCCGAGTCCGCGCCGTGATGTGCGGCACGATGTCGTCCCACGTGACGGCAAACGTCGCGCGATCACGCACCGGCGCTTCAACAGCGGTGGCACCGAGTGCGCACACCATCATCTGGTGATTGGTGAAATAGGGCGCGGGAAGAATCACCTCGTCGCCAGGACTCGCGAGTGTGGTGAGTGCCAGCGTGAACGCGTGATTCGCACCAGCGGTGATGATGAGATCGTCTGGCCCGAATGCACCGCCGAGCGTGACGCCGAGCCGCTCGGCAAGCACGCGACGAAGGCTGGGCAGGCCCGGGTCGGTCGCATAGCGATGCACCTCCGGAGTGTCGATGGCCGCACGCGCCGCATCGAGGGCCTGCGGCGGCGGACCGAAATACGGCACCGCCTGCCCGAGGGAGATCACGTGATGGCCGTCGGCACGAAGCTCGGCGGCGCGACGATTGAGCGGGTCGAATGGCGGCAGCTCGATCGCCCGGATGCGATCGGGCACCATGCCTCGGGGCTGGTTCATATGGCCGACACGGCTGGCGGACCTGCAGTCTGCCCTACGAGTACAATCCGTAGCGCTCGACGAGCACCGCACGATGGTGGTCGGTGTGCCCAAGTGTCACGTAGAGGATGCCCCTGGCGCTGGCCGGCTGGTTGCTCGCCGTGCCCATTCGTCGCCAGGCATCAGGCGCAACCGTGCGCGCCAGCGTGATCGTCGCCTCGCGCACCGACCTCCAGCCCTCGACGAGATCGGCGTAGCCCAGATCGTCGAAGGCGGCACCCTGCATGAACAGGTTCTCGTCGAAGCCCGGGAGCGGCGTCTCATCGCCGCGCGCAAACCTCAACATGCGGTAGGCAAACACCCGCTCGGCGTCGGTCATGTGGCCAACGCACTGCTTGATGCTCCACTTGCCGGGGGCGTAGCAATACGATGAGTGCTCTTCAGACACCGCTCGCAACAGCCGCAGGATGTCGTCGCGCTGACGCTGCAGCGCCGGTATCGGCTCTACATCGTCAAGGATGCGGGAGACATAGCCTGCGGCAAACGACGGATATTCGGTGGCGGGCGGTCGGGCTACGAGCATCGGGTCCTCGAACTCATTATCACCTTCTGGCGAGGTCACGGATCTCGGCGTTGTCGAACGTGCGATTTCGCACGCCGTCGCCGCTGGTCACGAGCATGGCGCGCCATCACGCTCCGTCTCAGCCTTGACCCTCGCCCACATCACCGAACTCGTCAGGCTCGCGCCATGCCCGCTGAGAAAGTGAAAGGCGGCGGTCGGGCTCTGCTGGCGGAGCGCGCGAGCGGCTGCGATGGCGAAATCGTGGGTAATCCGCCGATATGACGCCTCGTCCTTGACCTGTTGCGCCGATTTGCCGAGGCAGTAAAAGCACGCGTCCACACCCGCAAAGGTGGCTTCGGCGCCCGCGTGATCGGCAAAATTCTGGCGCAGGACAACGGTGAGCTTCGCGGCGCTCACGGCCAGTGGCCGGCGGACGATCGCGCGAACTGATGCAACGGCCGGCGACTCCAGGCACACTCGCAAGACGCTGCCGCCGGCAGACCCGGTCGCACCAAACAGGAGAATCGTCACTCGGGTCAGACCCGCGAAACCACGCGAACCGGGGATTCGCGATAGTCACGAAATCCCATCCGTTCGTAGAGACCGTGCGCGCCGGTGTTCTGCCGAACGACGTGCAGGAACGGCACCTCGCCACGCTGCGTCTGGCGGCGAATCAGCGTCCCTATCAGCCGTCTTGCCAATCCGCGCCCCTGAAGATCTGGATGCGTACACACGCCGCTGATCTCTCTGAAGGTGCCGGCGTGGAAACGCTCGCCGGCCATCGCAATCAGACGATCGCCCTCGAAGAATCCGAAATACTCACCCAGCTCCATCGTCCGCAAGCCAAACGGGCCCGGGTTGGTCAGCATCGCCAGGTCGAGCGCTTGCGCCGCGTGGCGCGCATCGAGGCGCACAGCGTCTGGAGCCTCACTCTGATCGGGCATCGCGCCGCCCTCCCAGATCATCTTGAACATGGTCGTTTCCATGTCAAGACGCCAGCCATCCGGAACCTCGCCGGTCCACCCGTCGCAGTAGAGACGCTCGCCGGGGTCGCAACAGGGCGCGATCGCAGCAAGGTCCGGGTGTCGGGAATCGGCAAACGCCATGAGGGGCGAGAATCCGCGCACGTACCGCCGCGCGGTGTCGGTGCCCTCGGATATTCCCGCATGTGGGCCGGTCAGCGAGTGCCAGACGATGTTGTCGAGGAGATGCCTCACCTGAGGCGATTCTACGTCGGGGTGACCCGCTATTTGGCGTCTGCCAGGCCTTCGGCGCAGGCAAACTCGCGGAGTTCGTCGTTGGGCGACGAGGCCCTGCGGAATCGCCGTACGCTCTGGTGCGGTTCGAGGAGCGCCACCGGGTCTGTCACGGTGATGCGATCCTCGAGGACACCAGGTTCCACCATGGTGAGCCGTTCGCGGACGGTCATCTTGTCGCTGTGCGGCGAGAAGCCGTCGATGAGCGAGTCGTCCCGCAGCGCAACCGTGTCCACCACCAGCGTGCTGCCCTCCCATCGCCCCGTGGAGTAGCCCGCGTACGTTGGATCGTCGAGCACCTTCTGCGACGCACGGCGACCATCGAGGTAGATCCGGCGGTACATGTCATTCAGCTCACCGTACATGGTGATCTTGTCGCCCGTCTGCATGATCTCCATGCCGTAGGTCATGGCCATCATTGCCGGCATCCCCGCCGGAATGCACCGGGCCGCCGGATCGAACTCGGACGAGCCGGACATCCGCGACCGACGCATTACCTCCCACTTCGCCAGGTACTCGGCGGTGAGCTTCGGGGCGTCAGGCGCGCGTCCATTCCGTCCGTCGGAGGTGGGTGCGGATCGCGTGGGCGGCGGCAGCGCACCAGGTCGTCCTGGCGCGTTCTGAGCTGCAGGCGGCGGAGCACCCGCTCGGCCGCGACCGGGCGCGGCTGCGGCAATCGGGTAGTACACGCCTGAGAAGTCGGGAGGGCCCGCGGCGCTTTGCGCGCGAACCGCGCCGGGCCCGTCAGGGATGCTCGAGAGCGCCGACGCCGCTGCCACCGCGAGCAGGAAGGTCCGCATAGTACTCCTGTCAGAACGTCGGCGGCGGCGCGTTCGCCAGCACGGTGCCGTCCGCACGCGTCACCCGCGCGACCAGACACACGTGCGTGCCGTCCTTGGCCGGACTGCAATGAATGCCAACGGTGTCGCCCACCTTGATGGACGCCTTGGTCCAGCCGGCGCGTCCGAGAATCCCCGGCGGCCGTCCCTCGGCCGACCAGGTCGTCTTGCCGCCAGCCCCATCATCGACACCCGTCAGCACGATCCAGGTGTGCGGATTGGTCCAGCGCCACTCCGACACGGTGCCCTTGATCTCGATGATCTTCTCGACGTCGAAGCCGGAGTTGCTGTGGTGCGCACCGACCGGGATTGCTGCGACGACACCACCGAGAACCAGTGCGACCGCGCAGACGCGTCTGACGTGCATCGGGATCCTCACCCTCTTGGACGATTCCTGATGGCGTCGAGCGCGCGACGCTCGTCGCCGTACGGGTCGTTGACCAGACGCGTCCGGGTATTGAATACCATCGTCGCCCGGCCGACCGGATCATACGCCTTCCACGTCGGCAGCCCGGCAGCGCCAGGCTTGCCCGTTCTGGCGAAAGTCATGAACGATGTGCTCATTGCCTTGGCGACCGCGTAACGGTCCTGACCGTCACCGACCATGAACCGGATGTCGTCGGGATGGTTGAACAGGAACGGCAGTTCCATGGAGTGCATCGTCCGGAGCTTGCCGCCGCGGACCGGAGAGCGCCACTGGAAGTAATACATATAGGCCGGGGCCCGGCCGGCGGCGTGCTTCCTGTCGGCAAAGACGTAGGACGAACGTCTCGTGGGGCTGTTGTCGGCCGCCATGATCAGTGCGAGGGTCTGACGATCGTCGCCGGGGCGACGGGTTCGATACAGCGCGATCAGACGGTCCGCCTCTGCATCGCGAACACCGAACAGGGTCCGCACACGGGCGCGCAACCCGCTCTCCGTCGCGATTTCCGACGTCCAGAACGGATCATTGAGGTCCGCGTACGGAACGCCTTCGGTCTCGTTCGCACCACACAGGATTGGCACGTCGGCGGAATATGGAGACGCGACAGGATCGTACGGGTGCGCCGGCAGCGTGACGCCATCGACAACCGCCGAGAACTGCGTCGAGATGTCGCCAGCCGCGGCATCCGCTGTCTGCGTGCCGCTGGCGATACCGGCCCCAGTGAGCGCGGCAATCAGCCGATCCACCGGGAACTGGTGCAGCTGGTCGAGCTGGCCCTTGGTGAGCCCCAGCTTGGACAAAAACCGTTCCGCCGATGCGGCCGCCTGATCCTTCTCCATCGCGCGTACGCCACTCTCGATGAGCGTGCTCATGATGATGGCGCGGTGGAACAGGCCCTTCGCCGCCGGCATTCCCGTGAGCATCGCGGCCTTCCCGCCGCCGCCGGACTGGCCGAGGATGGTGACGTTTCCCGGGTCGCCTCCGAAGTTCTCGATGTTGTCGCGCACCCACTCGAGCGCGGCAACGAGATCGAGCAGTCCGGCGTTCCCTGATCGCGCGTAGCGCTCTCCACCGAGCTCGGCGAGATACAGATACCCGAGCACATTCAGTCGGTGGTTGACGCCGACGAACACGACATCCTGCGTCTTCGCGAGAGCGGTCCCGTCGTAGAAGACGGAGTTGACCGAGCCTGAGCGATATCCCCCACCATGGAAATAGACGACCACCGGGCGACGTGCTGTCGTGCGGGGATCGGCCGTCCAGAGATTCAAACTCAGGCAGTCCTCCCCGGTGGGGCCGCTGCCAGTCAGTGCGTCACCGATCTCGGGAATCATCGGCCGTGGCGGCTGGGGAGCCCGCGGTCCAGACGCGAACGCGTCGCGCACGCCTGACCACGCCGCCGACGGCCGTGGCGGCTGGAAACGGCCCGCGCCGACGGGTGGGGCCGCGTACGGCACACCCTTGAACGAGTGGACGCCACCGCGCAGCATCCCGCGAACCCGGCCGGCTCCGGTGGACACGGTTGCCCCAGGGACACCAGTATCCTGGGCGCGCAGATACGCGGGCAGCACGAGACCGGCGACAGTGGTCCCTGTCAGCGCTAGAAAGGCTCGCCGTTCCATTGTCACCACCTGTTGCCGCAGACAACCGACGCGCAGCCTGGCGGCGCGAAGGGTGGGAGCGACGCCTGTGCCGCCCTGATCGCTTCGAGCGCGTGGCGCTCTTCAGCGTACGGATCACTCACCACCCGCGACTCCACATTGAACACCATCGTCGGCCGCGTACGCGCTTCGAATGCCGGCCAGCTTCGCCCGGCAACGCTCGGATTTCCGGTGCGGGCAAACGCCACCCATGCTGCAGTCACCTGCTCGGCTAATGCGACCAATTCGGCGCCCCGGCCCACCATCTCAGGGACGGCGGCCGCGTTGTCGAATACAAATGGCAGCTCGACACCGTGCATCGCACCAAGCCGCCCGTCGCGCACGGGCGACGGCCACTGGAAGTAGTACAGGAACGCCGGCGCCTTTCCCTGAGCAGCCTTGCGCTCGGCCATGATGTATTCGGACGCACGCATCACCGAGTTATCAGACGTGATGATCGTCGCTAGGCTGAGATTAGTCGAGTCGGGTCGATGTGATCGATACAACGCGATTACGCGGTCGGCGGTCCCGGCATCCACGCGCAGGACAGCCTGCACGCGGTCACGCAAAGCCGTCGCGTCGAGCGGCTGAAGCATGGCCGCGTCGAGGTAGGGTGATACCTCGTGCTCGGTCGACCCGCAGAGCAGCGGTACATCAGCCGACGCGGCCGGCGCCACAGGATCAAAGGGATGCGTCGGCACGGTGCGCCCGTCTGTCACCGGGTAGAAGTTCGTGGCGAGGTACTTCCCGTCATCGTCTGCATGACGTCGGCCGGCCTGCGCCTCGACCTGCGCGGCAATGATCCGATCAACCGGCAGCTCGCGGAGCCGTTCCAGCTGCGTCGGCGTCAGCCCCAGGCGGGCAATCAGGAACTCCGCCCATCGCGTCGCCTGGTCCGGCGTCCAGCCGCGGATGGCCATGTCGACCAGGGTGCTCTGGGCGATAGCACGGTGGAACAGGCCCCTGGCGCTAGGCATCGCCATGACCATGCACGTCTTGGCTGCGCCGCCCGACTCTCCAAAGAGCGTCACGCATCCAGGATCGCCGCCAAACGCGGCGACGTTGTCGCGCACCCATTCGAGCGCCGAGACGATGTCGAGGAGACCGAGGTTGGTGGCGTCGCGCCACTCGGCGCCACCAAGCTGTTCGAGGTAGAGAAAGCCGAGGGCATTCAAACGGTGAGTCACCGTCACCACGACTACGCCGTGCTTTCGCGCCAGCGCGCTGCCGTCGTAGAGGGCCGAGTTGCCGGAGCCGGTCTGATAGCCGCCGCCGTGCAGGAAGACCATGACGGGGCGTTTGTCTGTCGAGGCGAGACCGCCACTCCACACGTTGACGCGCAGGCAGTCCTCGCTCATCGGCCCCGATCCGGTCAGCGCATCGCCGAGCTCGGGAATCATCCGGCGGACCGGTTGCGTGGCGCGCGGGCCGTACCGGGTGGTGTCGCGAATGCCGGTCCAGGGGCTCGGTGGCGAGGGCGGACGGAATCTGGATGAACCGGCCGTGGACGCGCCGTACGGCACGCCCTTGAAGGCACAGACATCGGCGACACGGGTGCCGCGGATGCGTCCGTACCTGGTGGAGACGATGGCGTCCTGTGGAGCCGCCACACCCTGCGCGCGTGCACGCAGCGGGGTGTGGTGGCTGACCACCTGCACCCCGAGCGAGGCACTCACAAGACCAGCGAATTCCCGACGGCTGAGTCGAGTCACTCAGCGAGCGGCGGAGGTCGAGCCGAGACGGCTCAGCATCGCAACCGCGTCCGGGGCCGTGCTCACCGGGTCGTTCACAGCGGAGGGAAGGGTCACGAGCAGCGCACAAAGAGCCATGCACCGAACGACGATTCGGACCATTGGTACTCCTTGAGTGAGTTACCGCGTGCTTGGGTTTGAGAAATTAGCGCTTCTTGGTCGGGGCGCGCATCGGCGCGGACGGGTCCTGGCCCATCAGCTCGCGAAGCAGTGCCACCGTCGACGTGCGAGGCGGATCGGAATCGAGCGCCGCGTCAAGCGGTGTCTGTCCCGGGATCTCCAGCGACGGCTCATTGTCCACCGTCTGTTCGCGGCTGTCCGCGTTGCTCATGACATCCAGCTTCGCGCCACGTGAGGCGAGCAGCCGGATGATCTGGTTCGCACCGCGCGACGCCGCGCCGTGCATGGCGGTCATGCCTGCCTTGTCAGCCGTGTTGACGTCCAGCCCGAGCCCGATCAGCATGGTGATGGCTTCGACCGAGTCGGCCTCGACGCCAAAGCCCATCGCCTGCGCGGTGCTCATCGTCGTGTCGCTCCACCGAACGCCTGCGGCGGCGTGCAGCGCATTGTCACCGTTCTGCGTCACGACCTTCGGATCGGCGCCGTGTTCGAGGAGCAGCTTCATCATCGGCAGGTCCGAGGTGACCGCCGCACGCAGGAACGGAGTAGCGCCACGACCGGCGATCGGCGCACCGCCGCCACCGAGCGGCCGACGAGCCGCACCAGTGAGCTTGGCGTTGACAGGCGCGCCCTTGGCGATGAGCAGCCTGGCGAGATCCAGCGACGTCATCTCGTTCTGTGTCCGCGGCGTCGGCCGGTTGTAGCTCCACAGCAGCGAGCGGATATCCACCAGCGCGTACAGCGGGGTCTGACCGCCGCGATCCACCTGGGCCACGTCGGCACCCTTTTCGATCATGACCGCAGCCGTGTCGTAATGAGCGTTCATGATCGCCAGCAGCAGCGGCGAGTACCCTTCCGGGTCTGTGGTCGCGGGGTTGGCCCCTTTCTCGAGCAACGCACGCGCCGCGTTGGACGATCCCTGGCGGGCCGCATACATGAGCGGGTTGAGGCCGCCCTTCGAGAAGTTGGTGTTGAAGTTCTGCAGCGCCTCGCCGTTGATACCGTTGCGGCTGTCTTTTCCGTACCGCCAGCTCGGCTCACCTTCGAGCACATTGGCACGCGCATTCACGTCTGCGCCGCTGGCCGCCAGCTCGACGATCGCCTCAGCGTGATCTTCGATCGCCGCCCACATGAGCGGCGTCTGCCCGTAGAACTTCTCCCGCGTATTGACATCACCACCCGCGGCAACCAGCGCCTTGATGATGTCGACATTCCCGGTTCGAGCGGCCGTGAGCATCACCGGCTCGCCCTCCCCCTTGATGACGCGCGGGTCGGCGCCTGCGCCGAGCAACGCCGTGACGATCGGGAGATTGCCGTGAAGGACCGCCGTTGAGAGTGGCGCCACGTGATAGCGGTTGAGCGCGTTCACGTCAGCCCTGGCGCGAATCAGCCGATTCACCTCGGCCACATCGTCGGACTCGACCGCCCGGTGCAACGCGGTGTTGCCGAAGGCGTCGGTCGCCTGCGACCGTACGGTGACGGCGATCTCCGGGGCCTGTGCGCGAGGACGCACCGGCGCCGTCTGCCCGGCCAGGGCAGACGTGGCGATTCCACCAACCAGGGTGGCTACGGAAACGACTGTGAGTCGCATGCGTGTCTCCTGCTCCCCGAGTTACAGCGACACCGTGCCGGTGCTGTCGCCCATCTTGTCGAGCTCGACGCCACCGTTGTGCGCGAGCGCGAGCAGCAGGTTCCCCATCGGCGTGTGCTCAGGCTGCACGAGGTTGCGTCCACCCTTGAGGTGGCCCGAGTCGCCACCGAGCAGCACAACCGGCAGCGGATCGAACGTGTGCGTGTTGGGATTCGCCATCCCGGAACCCCAGAGCAGGAGCGAGTTGTCGAGCAGCGTCCCATTGCCGTCCGGCGTCGCCTTGAGCCTGGTCAGATACTTCGCGATCAGCTCGGCATGGAACGCGTTGGTGGCCGCGTACTTGGCGATGCGTTCCGGCTTGTTCTGGTGGTGCGACACGGCGTGGTGCGGCTCGGTGATGCCGAGATTCGGGTAGATCCGTCCGCTCAGCTCGCGGCCCATCATGAAGGTGAACACGCGCGTGATGTCGGCCTGGAAGGCCGTGGCCATCAGGTCGTACATCAGGCCCACATGCTCGGCGTAGTCATCAGGAACACCGGCGGGCGAGACCAGGTTCGGCGACGAGGCGTTCTGCGCCTCCGTGCGCTCGAGCCTCTGCTCGATGTCGCGAATGTTCTGCATGTAGTCGCCAACCCGGCTGCGATCGGCGGGGGCGAGCTTGGCCTGCAGCAGGCGCGCCTGCTCGGTCACGCCGTCGAGCACGCTCTTGCGGTTACGCATGCGGACCGCCCGCTGCTCGGGCGTCCCGCCGCCACCCCCGAACATGCGTTCAAACACCCGCCGCGGATCGAGCTCCATCGGCAGCGGCTGCGTCGGCGTGCGCCACGAGATGGTGTTGAGGTAGGCGCAACTGAACCCGAACTCGCACGAGCCGACCGCCGTCGTGAAGTCTTCGGCGCAGACTTCGAGCGACGGGAACGTCAGGCCCCTGCTGTACTCGGTCGCGAGCACCTGGTCGATCGTCGTGCCCGCTTCGAGGTCAAACCCTTCGGTCTTCTTGGGGTTGACGACGCCAGTAAAGAAGCAGGGCTCAGCCAGCGCGTGCCCACCCTGCCGCTGCGGCCCGGTCTGCAGGTTGGTGACCACGTTCACGTACTCGCGGAAGGGTTCGAAGGGCTTGAGAATCAGCGGGAAGTCGAACCCGACGCCCTCGGTCGCCGGCGTCCACGCGCTCATGATCATGCCGTTAGGCGAGTAGGCGCCGCCGAAGCGACGTACCGGCCTGGCGGCAGTCTGGGCGAGGGCGGTCGCGGCCGGAATCATGGCGTCCAGAAGCGGCAGCGCCAGGGTGACACCGACGCCCTTCAGGAACGTGCGGCGGGGCAATGCGTTTTTCGCGAGAAACATGATTCCTACTCCCTATTCGGCCCGCGTGCCGGTCGTGGCCGGGGCCTTGACGTTCATCTGAAACGGGGCGCTCTTGATCACGCCAAGAATGAGATCCGTGAGTCGATAGTCGCGCGCCGAGGCGTCGCGCACGATGGTGCGAACCGAGGGCATGTCGTGATGGGTCAAGCCACGACCGAGCGCGTACGTGAGCAGCTTCTCCGTGACCGTGCTGACAAAGAGATCCGGTGTGCCCAGCAGCGAATTGCGCAGCGCCACTGGCCCGTCCACCTTGGTGCCGTCCGCCAGCGTGTCGGTCGGATCGATGTCGAGGTCACCGTCGCGGCTGCGCCAGGCGCCAACCGCGTCGAAGTTCTCGAGCGAATTTCCAAGCGGATCCATGATCCGGTGGCAGGCCGCGCACGTCGGGTTGCTCCGGTGCACCGCCATGCGCTCGCGCATGGTCTTGGGCTTCGCGTCAGCCGGCAGGTTGTTGCTCACGTCGGGCGGAGGCGGAGGGGGCGGGATGCCCAGGATGTTCTCGAGGATGAACCGTCCGCGCACGACAGGTGAGGTGCGGTTCGGGAACGACGTCACCGAGAGGATGCTCGCCTGGCCGAGCAGACCAAACCTGGCCGGGTTGGACAGCGTGACCCGCCGGAAGTGGCTGCCGTAGATGCCCTTCATGCGGTAGTGACGCGCCAGTCGCTCGTTGACGAAGGTGTAGTTGGCGCGCAGCAGGTCAAGCGTGCTGCGATCCTCATCGATAATGCTCGCGAGGAAGAGTTCGGTCTCACGCCGCATCGCCTGACGCAGGATGTCGTCGAATTCCGGGAAGTCGGTGCGGTCCGGCACAAACGCCGCCAGGTTCCGCAGGTGCAGCCACTGGCCCCCGAAGTTGGTGACGAGCGACGCCGATCGCGAATCGGCGAGCATGCGCCGAACCTCGCGCTCGAGCACGCCCGGCTGCCTGAGCACGCCGCGCACCGCCAGGTCGAGCAGGGTGTCGTCGGGAATGCTGCTCCACAGGAAGAACGACAGGCGCGATGCCAGCTCGAGATCGGTCAGGCGGTAGGCAGTTCCCGGCGCCAGACTCGCCGGATCCTGAATGGCCCGGAACAGGAAGTGCGGGCTGGTCAGGATGCCCTGCACGCCAACCTGAATGCCCTGCTCGAACCCCGCACCCTGTCGCCCGGCCTGATACATCTTCATGAGCGGCTGGAGGTCGGATTCGCCAACCGGACGCCGATAGGCGCGACGCGCCAGGCGACTGAAGATGGTGCGCGCGCAGGTCGCTTCATCCGCTGGACCCGTCGGCCGGCAGGCGAAGATGGCGCGGCGGCTGGGCGTATCGCGCGGAGCGGTCGGGTTGAAGGGCCCTTCGATCTGCACGCTCTCGATCCCCGGCACGCCGTGGATGTAGAGCGGGTCGACCGCGAACATCGTCGGCGAGAGTCCCTCGGGACCCGTGAGCACGCCGCCAGCGATGGCGAGGAAGGTGGCACCGAGGTCGTGGGGACCGGCAGTCACCTTCACGCGCGCCCGCAATCTGGCGTCGAGCTGGGCGTCGATGGCGGCGGCATTCAGCACGCTCGTTTCGTAGTCGCTGCGCCCGCCAACCGGCGCCAGCAGGACGCGCCGCCCGTCGAGGCTGACCTCGAGTTCGTGCTGCTGCTGCAGACCCCGGGTGAACCCGACGCTCGTGCGCCACAGCTTGACCTTGATGATGTATTCCCCGTCGAGCGGGAACGTGTGACGGACGCTGGTTCCGCCGCGCGTGCCCTCCGGAAGACCCTCGACGTGCTCGCCCTGGGGCAGGTCGTTCTTCACGCGGTAGAGCACGGCCGAGCGCTGCTGGGTGATATCACCCACGGCCAGCGCGCTGATCGTTTCGGCAGCGCTGATGTAGCGCTCCATGAGGAGCGGCGACACGCCGAGGATGTCTGCGATGTTGTCGAAGCCGAAGCTCGAATCGTCGGGCGGGAGGAGCGTCGTCGCATCCACGTCAACCGCGAGCAGGTCGCGGATCGCGTTGGCGTACTCGGCCCGGTTGAACCGGTGCAGGAGGGTCCGGCCCGGGTTCGGCGCTGCCGCCTCGGTCCGGTCAAGGGCCGCCACCAGGCCGCTGACCAGCCCGGCCTTGGTGGCCGCGTCCGGCTGGGGGGATCCCTGTGGCGGCATCATCCCGCCCTTGAGCTTTCGTACTACCTTCTCCAGTGTCTCCGCATGGGCCCCGACGTTTGAGAAGTCCACCCCATCGAGCCTGAGCCCGGCGGTGTTGAGTCGGTTGTTGTGGCAGGTGACGCAATAGCGGTCAAGGACCGGCTTGAGGCTGGCGACATTCGGCACAGCTGCGGCCGCCGGGGCCTGGGCCTCGACCGTCGCGATCGTCGGCACCGCCGTCCCGCTCCACTGAATGGCCAGCAGCCACAGTCCGACTGCCGCGAGAATGCCTGTCCGCCTGCCCATACTTGACGCACCTGCCTGTAGTTCGGAGACCCGGGCATACCTGCGGCACGCCCGACCGGGCAGGCAATCTAAACCAGGCGGGGGCTGGCCGTCCTGATCAGACCCGGATGGGGCCTTTAGAGAACCCTGAATTTCTGTTGAAGGTTGGAGGCTGGCCGTGAAAACCCTTGTGATTCAAGGATATGGACGCTTCTGGACACCTGGAACGCGTCCGGGAAACCCGGGGTCGCCGAGCTCACGACACAACGCGGCGAGACTCTCCCCAGGCCCCTTCCATTCCAGGTCGGAGAGCCCCTCTGACAGGGGGACGTCGGTGCGCAAGGTGGCCAGGCGCCGGTAGAGGAGCGCGTCCTCTCGCTGGGCCTTCAGACCCGCGGCCAGTCGCACTCCTCGAGCCGCACCCAGGCCCCACAGGGCCGGGTCTTCAGGGATCGACTCGAGGTGGCCATAACGCGACAGCACCGCGCTTGCCGACTTCTCTCCCCACCCGGTCAGCCCTGGGAACCCGTCGGCCGAGTCTCCAACCAGGGCGAGCCAGTCTGGAATGGAAGCAGGAGAAACCCCGAACTTGGCCACTACGCCGGGCTCGTCGTAGACGATGTCGCGACGCCGGTCCCAGCAGACAACGCGGTTGCCCGACACCAACTGGGCGAAGTCCTTGTCGGGCGAGCAGATCACCACCTGCTCCACCGCCGGCAGGTCGCGGAAAGCCGTCGCCGCCGTCGCGATGGCATCGTCGGCCTCGAACTCGACCATCGGCCAGACGACGATGCCCAGGGCGGCCGCGGCTTCCTCGGCGAGCGGGAACTGGGACATCAAGTCGGTGGGAATGCCTTCGCCGGTCTTGTATCCCGGGAACAGATCGTTGCGGAACGACTCGATGACGTGGTCAAACGCGCATGCCACGTGCGTGGCGCCCGAACGCGTCAGCAGTGCCAGGAGGCTGTTGAGCAGCCCGAGCGTGGCGCCAACCTGACGCCCATCCGCCGTGGTCTTCGGCGGCGCCCCGAAGTAGCTGCGGAACAGCTCATACGTGCCATCGACCAGGTGAACCTTCATAAGCGATCCGAGTAGCCGCAGCGGAAGCCCACAAACGCGACGGCGTTGCGCTCTTCGTGACTGTCACGCCAACGGGTGCGCAGATTCACCGGCCCGCCACCGTAGCTGCCTCCCCGGAGTACGCGCCGGCCTGGCGACGTCCAGGCGTCGGCCGTGAACTCCCAGACGTTGCCGGCCAGGTCGTAGAGACCAAACGCACCGGCAGGGTAACTGGCCACGGGACGCGTGTCCCTGAAACCGCTGGCTCCATAGTTGGCGCGCTCGGGGGACGGCAGCTCGTCGCCCCAGGGAAACTCCTGATCTCGACCGGCGCGCGCCGCGTACTCCCACTCGGCCTCAGTGGGAAGCCGGCCACCTGCCCAGGTGCAAAACGCCTGCGCCGCCGGCCAGGTTACGAAGACCACCGGATGCTCCCCTTTGTCGCTCGGTGGTTTTCCGTCGGGCCAGTGCTCCAGATAGTGGCCATTCTGCTCGAGGGATGGAACGCGACCGGGGCTCCACTCGGGATGCGCGGCAACGAACTCGGCGAAGCGGGCATTGGTGACTTCCGTACGGTCCATTCGAAAGTCGGCGATCGTGACCTGCCGTTCCGGCATCTCGTCCTCGAACACCCCAGGAAAATTCACGTTGTATCGCACCTTCAACGCAGCAATGGCAGACGCCGGCGTTCCCATGCGAAACGTCCCGCCGCCGACAAGACTCGATCGCTCCTGCTGCGACAGCACGACCCCACAGGCGCTGAAAACACCAGCCACCACCCCGAACAAATGCCAGCGGCGACTCAACATCTAGCGCCCCCGCTCCGCGGCCGCCGACAGCGGCAAGGTCATGAAGACACTGTTGGGGTCGGGACGGTAGTCGCCGAACGGGCCGCAGCTGGTAAAGCCAAAGCTTTCATACAGGCGCTGCGCCGGTGCGAAAGCCTCACCCGCACCTGTCTGCGACAGCGCGTGCATGTTCTGCAGGTGTTCATTCGGCAGCGCGTGCACTGCCGGCCTGGACAGGTCGTCGAGCTCGATCGTCATCGGAATCAGGAAATCCAGCCTCGCACCGACGCGGTTCTGGCGAGATAGACCAACGCGATGCCAATCCCCAGCACCACGGCCTGCAGAACAGCCGCGGTGGCATCGGGCCGCGCACCTGCGTCGCTCAACGTGAACAGGGCGACGTCCTGAACCACCAGGCCGGCCAGTGACGCCAGCAGGAGAGGCATCGCCCACCGTTTGCGCCAGATCAGCCCAACGCAGCCAGCAGCCCCCGCCCATACGGCGATCGCGGTCGCCGACACCGCCCACGCCGACCGGGCCGAGTAGAGCGCCTGCTGCGCCGCGCTCATCTGCGCAATGTCTTCTGCGGTGAGCATCACGTCGCTCAGATAGGCGGCGCACCCGATCAGATTCCAGAGCAGCGCGAGAACCGTGACCGGCAAATACCACCTGGGCGTCTTCGTCATGGTGCCTCCTCAGACAACCATCGTTTGGACCACTGCAGATCAGCGCGGTTCCGCAAACGGCAGGCTCGTTCCGGCTTCGAGCGGATAGCGATCGACGTTGAGCACCATCGACACGAGGTCGTAGTAGCCGAGGACGCCGATGAGATCCACCACACCCTTCTCGCCAAGGAGATCACGCGCGGCCCTGAAGGTGCTGTCGCTGACGCGCCGACGATCATGCAATTCGGTCACGAAGTTGTAGACAGCGATCTCGTCTGCCTGCATTCCCGCCGGCCGGCGCCCGGCCTGGAGGTCATCGATCACGGACGCGTTCAAACCGGCGCGCAAGGCCGCCGTCTTGTGCAAGGCCCACTCGTACTGCGATGACCACCACTTCGCCGTCATCAGGATGGCCATCTCGTTGAGGCGCAGTGGCACACTCGTGCGGAACCTGAGGTACTCGCCGAGGTTCTGCGCCAGGTTGCCCATCTCGGGACTGCGCAGCAGCACGTTGAAGGGACCATTGAGCGTCGTCCGCGTGCCGGACAGCAGGTCGTTGACCATGACGCGCTGGTCGGCAGACAACTGCTCCCAGGTGAGCGGGGCGAAACGGTCGCCACGAAGACTCAGCTCGCGGGTTTGCTGGGCCGCCAGTGTCCCGCCGGCCACCAGCAGCGCGAAGGCCGCCACGATCATTCGGTTGAACATTGTTCCTCCACTGACACTGTGCGAGACCTAAGTCGATGAAGCTCCATCCAAATGCGTCGGCATAGAAGCGTTTGGCGGGATCTGTGTCACTCCCCAGCGCCTGAGGTGCTCAGAAATACCGCCTGGCCGACTTCCAATCGCCCCGTGCGAGTCACCGCGCCGTAGACTCCAGCGTTGTTCTGATTGGCGCGAGCCACCGCCTTCAGCACCTCCGGCGTAGAACGTGCTGAGTCTGGGTCGAGGTTCACCATCGAACAACGGACGTCGTGCATGGTGACGGCGATGGCCGGCGCGACGCTCCCGTTGCCGAAGGACAGCGTGCCGCCCACCCATTGGTCCTCCTGGAAGGGAACCGGCTGCAGGAGACCAATGACGATGTTCGGGCGAAATCGTCGGACGTCAGGGCCTACCTCTGCAAGCCGTGTGATCTCATCGACCGTGGAGGACGCGATCACCGAGATGCTCGCGTCATCGAAGATGCCATGCTTCAACTGCATCATCTGGACCGGAGCCCCCTGCAGGCGTTCGACTTCAGCCGCCAGGTCTTCGCCGAACACATCCAGCTCACGGCCATCCGGCGCGCGCACGTGCGTGGGCAGGTCTCCGTGCGCCTCATCCCCGCGTCGACTGGGGGCGAGCAGGAGAAGTTCTGGCGCCGCACTCGCTGAGAGCCACGGAAACCCGCTCCGGTTCTCCGTACGTCGGAACGCCAGACGCCTGTCGCCGTCGAGCCCGTGCCATCCCATGTGTGCGGCGTCGAGCTGGTGACCGCGCATGGACTTCACGGGATACCGAAAGAGGGCCTCTACCGTCCCGATCTCGACGCGCATTCAACGCCCTAACGTTTCCGCGTCGAGAAGCCAAAGGGCACGTAGGCCGGGCACCAGCTCACGAGACTCGTCAGCACGAACGCGGCGGCGACGATGCCCAGCAGGACAGCCACTGTGCCGCTGATCTGCCCCCCCATGTAGAGCGCAATAATCACCACGGCGAGAGCGGTTCGGATAACCCGGTCGCCCATTCCCATGTTCTTGTGCATCTGCACTCCTGTCGTATCAGCTGTACTCATCCTACCTCTGCGCTTCTTGTCGCGCCTGGACGTTGCCGCTCGGCGCAATGCTGGTGCCACCCGAGCTCTGTCCAGACGCGGCGATCGCCGCCGCTGCGGCAAGTTTCTGTCTGGCCTGCCAGGGCGCGCCAAGCGACCGACCCTTTGCGGACAGGATGGCGTTGACGTCGTCGCAGCCGAGCATCGCTGCTACGTCGCGAAACACGAGGTCACGGTCGTACCAATATATTGACCAGCCACGCGCCTCGGAGGCGGTGGCGAGGGCCTGGCGATACATGACGGAATCGGCGACATGTGCTCCAGGACGCCGACGGTCGCCGCGGCCAACCCTGCCTGACCGGTTGCGGAGTCACGACTCATGAAGACCGACCGTCCCGCTTTGGCTCGCCTCGCAAGTAGGCGAGCCAGTACACGCCGCCAACCAGCAGCGTTCCGCCGACGATGTTGCCTGCGCTCACGACGGCGATGTTTCGAGCGACCTCCATGATCGACATCGCGCCCGCCTTATCCAGCGCCAGGCCAAAGGGCAGGAAGAACCAGTTGGCGATTGAGTGCTCGAGTCCGATGACCACGAAGGCGGTGATCGGGAACAGGATGGCCAGGATCTTGTCAGAGACGCTGCGCCCGCCCATGGCGAGCCACACGGCAAGACACACGAGGGCGTTGCACAGCACTCCACGCGCAAAGGCTTCACCAAGCGAAAGACCGGTCTTCCCAACCGCGATCTGGAGCGCCGTTTCGCCAACCGCTCCGCCGTCGAGACTGGCGATGTCGGCCCACACGACGAACAGAACGGTGGCGAGGCAACCGATCACATTGCCCAGGTATACCAGGAGCCAGTTCCGGATCAGGTCTCGAGTGCTGATCAGACGGCTCGCCCAGGCCATTGCCACGAGGTTATTGCCCGTGAAGAGCTCGGCGCCAGCGACGACGACAAGCACGAGTCCGAGACAGAAACCCACGCCGCCGAGCACACGGGTGACGCCGAAGCCAAGACGGGCGTCGGTCACCACCACGGTGAAGACGATGGCACCAAGCGAAATGAACGCGCCGGCGAGCACGGCCAGCACGACCAGCGTGACGGTGTCAGTCTGTGCCTTCGCGACGCCGAGGCGCTCGACCATGCGAGCAATCTCACGCGGTGGATGCGCCTCTACTACGAGCGGTCGCTTTTCCATCGCGATGGGTCCTTCACGGGCGCGCTCGGGCATCGACTCACGTCGCCTCAACGCCCAGTCAGGGCGCTGATCCCGGCCGTGAAGGTCAGCTTGTTCCCGAACGGATCCCTGACGGACATCTCTTTCGTGCCCCATGGCATGTCCTCGATGCCCGGCCGCGCGTACTTGTAGTGCCTTGATCCGAGTTCAGCCTGGAACGCCTCAAGGCTGTCAGTCTCGATCCGCATCGCTGCGCCAGGGCTACAGTCCCCGTGGTGTTCGGACAGGTGCAGAACACACCCACCCTTCGAGACCTGCATATACAAGGGGAGGCCGGGCTCGACACGGTGTTCCCAGTCGATCTTGAACCCGAGAAAGTCCACGTAGAACTCCCTGGCTTTCTGCTCGTCGAAGATCCGAAGAATCGGCGTTGTCTTTCCGAAATTCATGCGGACACTCCACATGCGTCTGACGTATCGGCGTCCAGCGGCGAGCGTGCCGCCGCATTGCGTGACGATCCTACACCCGCGCGCGCGCGGGAATCGTCAGCTGCAACGCCCGGTCAGCCAGCGCCGTTCGATAGACCCTCGACATACGCCTTCAGCGCCGATTGCTTCTGAACCATGAAACTCCGCATGTGCGCTTCGACAAATAACCAATCAGCAATGGTGCCCAGGACACCAAGCGGCGATCGCCAGGTCAGGATGTCGCGCATCAAGACGGCGTCTCCGTCGACGACAAACTCGTGCACGTGTCGAAGACTCGTGAACGCGCCCTGCACCATCTCGTCGACAAAGCGCTTCGGACGATCGAACTCGACGATTCTCGAGGTCAGCCGCTGGCGGATGCCGAAGTGCACGGCCTCAAAGGTGACGACGTCGTTCAGATCGAGGAGACCTGAGGTCTTACCCGCGACGGCTCGCTCGCCCGTCGACGAAGACGTCTTGAGGTGCGCTTCCACGTCACGCGCGAGATCGAAACAGACGTCGATCGCAGCAGCGATACGTGTTTCAACAACGATGGTGGTCATTCCGCGTCCACTCTCACGCCTGGCTAAGCTTGCGCATCACCAGCGGCGCACGGGACTTTGACATAGCGCGCCGTCTGGTGCATGCGCTGTTAGCCTGCGTCGCTACCCATTGGTCTTGAACGTTCAACGATCGCCGTCTCGGAGATTGTGTTGCGCGGCCACGCCTCGTCGATGGTCACTGAACTTTTCACCATCGATTCGCTCCGTACGGAAGCCGTTCACCTTCCATGGCTTGCATAACTTGCAGCCGGCTCGCCGATTACGAGACCTACCCCGTTTGTGGTGCATCGAGGGTTACTCCTTCTTCTGGCTCTGCTGCCACGTGGCGAAATCGCGTGCGCCATGAAGAAACGCGACCACCAGCACGTGTCCGTCACTGACCCGGTACTGCAATCAATACTTGTGGACGAATACCTCTCGAATTGCTGAGTCGTTCAACTCTGGAACAACCCGCCCGCGCTCCGCAAACGACGCCAAGCTGGCGCCGGCGTCCAGCGCATCGTCGAGCACCTGCACGGCAGCCTGTCGTGAGTCTTGTGCGATGTATCCGACGACCGCATCAAGGGCGTTTCGGGCTGACTCAGCCCAAATTACGTCGCGGACCCGAGCAACCATTTGCGACGGAGCTCGGCCGCGACTTGCTCGTGAGGAATGACCCGACCGGCATCGCCGTCGGCGAGCCCGCGGTCGACTGCCTGCAGGACGTAGAGGTGGTACAGGACATCATCCAGACTGCAGTCGTTGGGCAGTCGCTCGAGGAGCGCGCGCACAGTGTCTTTGGTGGTCACAGCAGCGTCAACAATCCAAGGATGCGTTCGAGTATACGACCGGCACTTCAGCCGGCCAAGTTCTTCAGTCGAGCCCTCGTTCAGCAGGCTAGACAGTATGACTTCGGCGAGAGCGAGAGGCTGACCTCCGGCGTGATCGCGGGTTAGCCTCTCGGCCAGAGCCGCACCGCTGCCCGGTTCGCAGCGCTGTTCTCCGGAGGTCAGCCATGGCGAAGTCTACACCCCTCTTCATCGGTCTGGACGTCCACAAGGATTCGATTGCGGTCGCGCATGCGACCGGTGGGCGCCCCGACCCACCAGTGTTCGTCGGGGCCATTGGCACTCGCCAGGCGGACCTCGATCAGTTGCTCCGGCGCCTGCAGGGCAAGACGTCGACGCTGACGTTCGCCTACGAGGCGGGGCCGTGCGGCTACGGGTTGCACCGGTATCTCACCGCCAAAGGGTTCCCGTGTCAGGCCATCGCGCCGTCGCTGATCCCGAAGAAGCCTGGGGACAAGGTCAAGACCGATCGGCGCGATGCCGTGACGCTCGCCCGGTTGCTACGGTCCGGTGACCTCACCGCCGTCTACGTGCCGTCGGTGGACGATGAAGCGATTCGGGATCTGTGTCGGGCGCGCGATGCGGCGCGGGTCACGTTGAAGGATGCAAAGCTGCGCCTGAAGGCCTTCCTGCTCCGCCAGGGGCTGCACTACGTCGGACGCGCCGATTGGAATGCCGCGCATAAACGCTACCTGGCCAAGGTCGTCTGTCCCACCCCGGCGCAGCAGATCGTCTTTCAGGAAGGGCTGCGCGCCGTCGACGAACAAGTGGAGCGACTGCAGCGCATCGAAGCCGAACTCCGCGACCTGGCTCCGCGCTGGCGACTCGCGCCCGTCGTCGACGCGCTGCAGGCCTTGCGCGGCGTGCAGTGGCTGGTGGCGATCACCGTCGTGGCCGAACTGGGCGACCTGACGCGCTTCGACAATCCACGACAACGCGCCGCGTACGTCGGCCTCATTCCCTCGGAGTACTCGAGCGGATCCTCGCGCCGCCAGGGGGGAATCACGAAGGCCGGCAATGGGCGCGCGCGCCGCGCCCTCATCGAAGCTGCGTGGGCATACCGCTATCCCGCGAAGGTACCGGCCCATATCCAGCAGCGCATCGAGGGGCTCGCCAAACCGCTCCAGGACATCGGGTGGAAGGCACAGGTGCGGATCTGTAAGCGCTTCCGGCGGCTGGTGGCGCGCGGCAAAACATCCGAACGTCGCCGTCACCGCCATTGCGCGGGAACTGATCACCTTTATGTGGGCGCTCGCGAAGGCGGTGCCGCTGTCGGCGTAGAGTACGTCCCCCGGGACGGGGGAGCGGCGTGGGCCCCGGTAGGTGCGCAACCCTCGACAACGTTAAGAGGCGACGGCTGTGTCGTTGACCCTCGTGCCTAGAGCGAGGCAGGCGCTCGACGGATCACAGTACGGTGGAACCCAACCCACGGATATCAGCAGGATCAACCGTCGGTGTTACTGGTCCCGCCGCTCCCCCGTCCCGGGTTCGTGCGCTACACCAACGGAGCCTCACGCCCCGCGTACTACCCGTGCGCACACTTGACAAGCCGAAGTCATATCAACGGCCCAGATGAGCCGCGCCCGCAGGTCCGCGCGAGCGGGCCAAGGGCGTCGGCTCCACCTGGAGGTTAGCTGACTTCTGGGTACAAACCGGGTACATAGGTAACACATCTCACTGGGTACATGGGTAACACCTTTACGCTGGGGCTGGAGGACAGTCGATGCCCTGGCTGGAGACG
>JBEBGV010000130.1:0-7194 GCA_040081265.1 Vicinamibacterales bacterium | reverse complement strand
CGCAGACTCCGTCGCGCTCAGTTGACCGGCCGTGCACGCTCTGAGGTACGCCACAATGTGCCCATGACCGCGAACGAGATGGTCGCGTACGCGCTGGAGGCGCCTACCGAGCTCCTGCCATTCCTACCTGAGCTGCTGGCCGACCTCGACGAACTGGGGAGCGATGCCGAGCAGATCGCTGGCGTCCTTCGAGACCTCGCGTTGCCACCGACCGCATCCGTCGTGGATCTCGGCTGCGGCAAGGGGGCGACCGCGATGGCGATCGCGTCGGAGCTGGGCCTGCGCGTTCTCGGCATCGAGCTGTTCGAGCCGTTCGTCGCACACGCGGCAGCCCTTGCACGGGGCGCGGGGGTGTCGCCCCTGTGCCAGTTCCGTCACGGTGACGTCCGGACGATGGCGGGAGGGCTGCCGCCCGCAGACGTGGCAGTGTTTGCTGCGCTCGGAGACGTGCTCGGAGACCCGGCCGAGACGATGCGCGTCGTTCGGCAGTACGTCCGCCCGCGCGGCTACGTTATCCTCGCGGACGTATTTCTCCGCGAGGGCGGCTCCGTCGCGTTTCCCGGTTTCGAGCGCTACCGCTCACGGGTTGAGACGGTGCGTGGCCTCACGGTATGGGGCGATGAGCTCCTCCGCGAGGTCCTGGAGATCGACCACGAGGACGACGACAGCGACGAGGACGCCGCAGCGATCCATCGGCGAGCGTCGGCGCTCGCCGAGCAGCACCCGGAACACCGAGACCAGCTCCTGGCTTTTGCCAACTACCAGGCGAAGGCGAACGCGCACATCGCCGAGAACCTGGTGGATGCGGTGTGGGTCCTTCAGCGATCAACGACGTAGTTCCCCGGAGCCGCCGAATGCCGCGAGCCGTCTATCAGGCCAGCTCCGTCCCTCGGCGCCTACCCCCGTCGCTGACCAATCCGCCAGCGGTTTCCGTCAGGATCGGCAAGGGCGACCTCGCGCGCCCATGGCTGGTCCTCGATCGACGCGCCAAACTCCCGCGCAATGCTCTCGACGTCGTCGACGTAGAAGTACACCAGCGTATTCGGTCTGGCGTCCCCCTCGTGCTCGGAGAGGTGAAGGGCGTTCACGCCGCGCCGCAGGAAGACGTACAAAGGAAGGCCAGCCGCGAACCGGTGTTCCCCCTCGACGAGAAATCCGAGCCGTGCGTACCAGCAAGCCGCGAGCCGCCCATCCTTCACGCGGAGGATCGGAACCAATTCCTCAGGCATGGCAGCACCGTACCCCACTGGATGGTTGCGCACAAGGAAACGACTTGTCGCGATGTGGCGATCCAGGCTGGCTCGACCGTGGGCGAGAGCGCAGACCATCGCCGCGACGATCCGCCAACCAACCTGCGAACAACGGTATCCCGCCTTCAGGGTGGCGCCCTGGGCGCGCAGCACTCGTAGAATGTGAAGCCGATGGCGATGACGTCGAGGCAGCCCGTCTCGCTGATGGCGACGCTGGTGGGGCTCGCTGTCGCCTGTGGCGGTCCGCCCGCGCTTGCGGCGGCACAGATGGCGTTTGCTCGCTCGCCAAGTCTGTGCGTACAGATCGGGCTGCAAGGGGCGCTGTGCGCGCTGGCCGCCGTGGTGGTGTTGGTGGTGCGACGTGGCGAGCGGTTGCCCTTGTCCTCGATCGGTGCCCGGCGACCGGATGCGCGCACCGGCGTGCTGGCCGTGGGCATCGTGCTCGTGGCGTACTACGCGCTGCCACTCCTCACCACACCACTCTTGGAGTTGCTCGGCTTCGGAGGATTCGAGGCCGGACTCGACGTCCTCAGACGTCAGCCGCGCTGGTGGCGCATCTGCGTAGCGCTCACCAGTGGTCCTGTGGAAGAACTGCTGTATCGGGGCTACGCCGTGGACCGACTCGCAGGGCTCACGGGCCGATCGTCGGTCGGCGGAGTCATCGCCGCCATCGTGTTCGGGCTCGCCCATGCGCCGTTCTGGGGCCTCGGTCCGGCGCTGGCCGCCAACCTGCCCTTCGGGTTGCTCATGGTCGGCGCGTACGTCTGGAGACGTGACCTGGTTGCGAACGCCGCCGCCCATGCCGCGCTGTTGCTGGTGACCATGGTGCCGCTGTAGTCACCCGAGACGGAGGGAGCGGACCCTCCCCACAACCCTGGTCTCGACAAGGACGCCACAGCGCCGTCTTCCGGGAGTCTGAGCCAACGGCCCCGCAACTCGTATGTCCGCAAAGGGATCGAGAGATCGGCCCGCTGAAACGTTCGCGCGATGATTTTCCGTGGGGCGAAGGGTATTACTCGTAGAAAGAGCCCACGCCGCCACGGGCCGGAATGGAGAGGTCGAAGTGAGTGCGAACCAGAGCATGAAAGAGTTGGCCGAAGCGAGTGCGCTAGCTGGTGCCGTTCGAGCGGGCGACCAAGCGGCCTTCAATTCGGTGGCTGAGCGCCACCGCCGTGAGCTGCTGATCCATTGCTACCGCATGCTCGGCTCGCTCCAGGACGCCGAAGATGCCGTTCAGGACGCCCTATTGCGAGCTTGGAAGTACCGCGGGAGCCTCAAAGAGGGAGCTCCGGTGCGCCCGTGGCTGTACCGGGTCGCGACCAACGCCTGTCTCGATGCCATTGGCCACGACGCGCGGAGAGCGGCACTCGCCGCGAAGTCGTCTGCCGAAACTCCGGGCGCGCCATTGGCGCTCGCCGAAGTGACCTGGCTCCAGCCGATACCGGATGCCGTCCTTGAGCCGGCGGCGCCACCCGACTCTGAACCGGAGACGGTCGCCCTCGCGCGGGAAACGATCGAGATCGCGTTCCTAACCATGATCCAGCTCCTCTCGCCTCAGCAACGGGCTGTCTTGATTCTGCGTGATGTGCTGGGTTGGTCCGCACAGGAGACCGCCGAGCTGCTTGACGTCAGTGTCGCCGCGGCGAACAGCGCGTTGCAGCGGGCGCGAGTCACCCTGCGCACGAAGCTGCCCTCGCGCAGACCGGAGTGGCCAGCGGGCGCGGACGCCAGTGCGGCCGAACGCGAGCTGCTCCGGAGGTACGTCGACGCCTGCGAACAGGTCGACCTCGGCGCGTTCGCATCACTTGTCCGCGAGGACGCCGTCTCCCGCATGCCGCCGCAGGAAGAGCTGACCGTGGGCCGCGAGGCCATCATGAAGCTCTGGACGGACGCCGGGTTTGGCACGGTGGCGTTCGGCAATCTGCGGTGCGTCACTACACGTGCCAACCGGCAACCGGCGGTGGCTGTTTATGTGCTCCACTCGGGCGACACGACGTACCGCGCGATGGCTCTCGATGTCCTGCACATTGAGGAAGGCATCATTGCCGAGGTCGTCACGTTCGGCCCCGAGGTCTTTCCGGCTTTCGCGCTCCCGCTCACGATGGACTCGGAGGTCGGACGGCAGGCACGGCACTGACACAGACGCAAGAGGATTCAGATAGGAGGCAACGATGACGTCTGCTGCCCTGAATACCTCGCGTCCGGCTCCGGCGATGTTCCGCAAGGCACTGAACATCGCGCTCTGGGTGCTCCAGGTGCTGCTCGCCTGCTTCTTCGTGATGGTGGGCTATTCGCACGCCCTCATGCCGTTCGACCAGATCGTCCAGCAGGCCACGTGGATGAATGACGTGCCACGCTGGCTCAGCCTGTTCATCGGCTATGCCGAAATTGCTGGCGGGATGGGGCTCATTATTCCTGCGGCGACGCGCATAGCGCCGTGGCTGACGCCACTCGCGGCCCTCGGGTTGGCAACCATCATGGTCCTGGCGATTCCGTTCCACGTTCTCGCAAACGAGGCGAGCGTCGTCTGGATACACGCGCTGATTGCCGCGCCGGCGGCCTTCGTCGCGTGGGGACGATGGCGCCAATCTCCGATCACTGGGCGGTAGTCGCGGCTCGCTGCCGGCGACGACGGGATTGGGCCGTCTCGACGTGCTGGCCGGTCTCCGTATCGTCGATCAGCGCGTCGTATTCATAACGAAGGAGAGGGCCTTGTAAAGGGAGTTTGCCTTGCGGCGTTGCTCCTGCTTGCCGCCATCACTGGCTGTTTGTCGCATTCGAGCGCCGCTCCCTCGACTCAACGGGTCGTAGAGCACAAGTTCGCCGCGGTGAATCGCTTCAGCCCAGTACGCGGCCAAACGGTCGATGTGCTGCGATGAAGGACCAAATGTGTGACTGACCACCTGGTCAGCTGTGACGCGTGCGTGCCACGTATGCGCCTACCGGCGGAGGCCCTCGTATCCGCCAGCCGCTGCATACACACTCGTTGATATCGGCTCGCGCGTTGTTGACATCGTTCACTCCTTAGTCGGGCGCTGTTTCAATCACGCAACTCGTCACGCTCGTCTAGACTTGCTTCGACGAGCCGCCGGCCGAGTCGACGAGCGCTGACGCTCCCTCCGTCTCGGCAAGGTGGCGCTGACATGCCGATGTGCGCCGATCACGAGGTCCCGCAGCGCCTCGGCACGGACGCGGCCGAGCCGCACGAGGACGCAGGGGTAGGTGAGATAGTGGTCCTTCAGGTAGTAGGTAGCGGAATCGTCCGCAATCAACGCGTCGCGGGCCGCGAAGTCCATCATGACCACGAGGGTGTTGGGCTCGGCCGACTTGTTTCCGGCAATGCAAACGAACATCCTGCCGTGCACCTTCAGTGTGGGTTGTCCCCACGCGGTCGTGACGACCACGTCCGGCAGCGTCCGTCCAATGGCTTCGACCGACTTGAACGTGCACCCACGCGCCATGAGACCGATGCTAGCAAATCAGTTCGCGCCCAGGGACTCGATGTGCGTCTGGCTTCGGCCTTCAACTCACATTGCGCGCCAGAGATTCCGTCCACGGCTCAGGGGCGAGCGCACGCGTGATGAGCTGACGCTCCTGTGTGTCGTGCAGTGTGTGGTCAGCCCCTGGCCCGCTGTTCGGGCTCGCGACCTCTCAGACGAGGAGTGCATGGGCCGGCGATGATACTCGCACCGGCCGCGCCCGAACGCTCGGAGCCTTGTCATCGGGTCTTCGCTCGCCGCCTTGACTTCTGTGCGGCCGGCCGGGCCGCCCCTCCGGCGCCGCTGACGAGGCTGTGGCTCTCGACGACCCACTGCGTCAGGGTTGCCTGCGGGATGCTGGACTCACGCTGCACCGCAATCGTGGTCCAGCCGTGCGCGCCTACCTTCACGCCAGTGTCGGGCCGAGCCGCGAGCACGTCGGCGTCCCGCAACGAGACCGACAGCTTCAATCGCGCGTCCTTGCGTCCGATGAAGAGAAACGCTTTGCTCCCCGCCGAGAACGTGCGCGCCTCCATCGTCGTCCCAGCGCAGGCGACGCCGACGGACACACCCGGCAGGCCGCGTGCGGCCTGGACCAAAACCTTCACGACTGACGACGACTCGGTCTGCTTCGAGGTCATGGGCGCTGTGTGGGCCAGCCTAGCATGCTTGCCTCGGCGCGATTCCCTGGTGTTCTGGCGGAGTCTCCACTCCCGACTCGTCGCCAAGGGTAGTGCTAGTCGCCGACGGCCTACCGGACGCTCCCATTGCCATCGACAGCAGGGAACGTGAACGGGCTACAAGTGCCGTTCCCGCGCCAGCCGATTCGCGCGGCGCCAACCGATCGTCGTGATCAGCATAAGGCCGACGACGCCGACGGTCGAGAGTGTCGCAGTGCGAAGGGACAGGGGTAAAACGAACTCGAGCGCGACCATGAGGGCGCCGAGACTGACGGACTGTCGGCCAGCGCTCGCATTGACCTCGTACCAACTGCGTCGTCCCGGAGTGTTGCGGCCACTCGGAAACCGTACAGCCGGTTACGAGGCACCCAGCGAAGCATCAGCGGCACCGCCAGCACGAGCAGCAACGGCCCAAGCGCTTCCACGTCGTCAGTCTACGCTCGATCGGCGTCCGTTCGTCAGGCGGTGGCCGTATCCCGCCTTTGGTTCGGGTGCCGCCTCAACTCCCGACTCGTCGCGCAGTCGCTATCCACACTGCGCCCATCGGAAACCATGTGTGCTCTCCACGCATGACACTCGCATCCACACAGGAAGCACCTGCTCCCGACGACGTGGCGACCCCGGGAACAGAATCATGATGCCGACGGGCGGCGGCTAGCGGCCGTGACGGACGTCATCGGTGAGACGTGCGGCGCAAGCATGACACGCCCCGTGCGAGATGACGCTTGGCGTCGCCCGCAGGAAGACCCTTAGGGCCCCCACCGCGACGTCGACGTCGCGCCACTCTCCCTCGACACGCATTCGCCCACACCAGCTGCAGACCGTCAGTGGCACCATAGTATTCACGTCGGGCGTCTGCACGGGCGCGTGCCCGTGCTCTCGTACTATCGTGGAGGTGCACTCCACGTGCCCAGCGGGCAGCGACCGCAGGTGCAGGCGCATCTCCCGCTGGATACCGGCGCCACTGCCGTCGAACGGCACGCTCGCGAGGCGCCCCGTTCGTACGCGCGCCAGAATCAGCTGATACAGTTCGACCGTCGTGGCGTCGCCTATGTACAACCACAGGGACGTCCCGAGCGCGGAGGCGGCGCACAGTTTCGGCGCGCCGTTCTCAAGGGCGGCGCGGTCCCACGTTGCGCCGACCTGGGCGAGTCGGTCGTTCTCGTCGAGCACGTATACGACCGATTCACCGAGCGCCATCGCTGCAGACCTGCCAGTGGCTCCAGACGGCGAAGTCGAACCTGCGAGGGCCCCGGTTCACGGCCACCCTCCGACATCGGCTCATGCGCGCTCTCCTCCGGGCCGAACGAGGGCCCGAATGAATGAATTCGGAGGCAGAGACCACGAAGTGCAGTTTCGAGATCGTCAATGACGTAAGGGACGGGGTGCAGCCCGCATCAAACGCAGTCCGGGGCATCATCGCGAGCACCTGGCGCCGCGCTTCGTGACGCGTGCGACTCGCTCTCTCGTGGTCGCCTAAGGGCCTCCGCGACCTCGACATCGTGGAAGCGCTGCTACCGCATTGGTCGACTCCCAGCATCCCAGACATGGCTTTCTTTGGCGGGAGGGTCTCATGCGGATCATTCCACGCGGCGGCCCACGCCCGGTTTCGGTTTCAGGCACTCAACCCGTTCAGACGACGATTCCCAGCGTATCTGATGCCGCCCCTCACGGCCCTCGGCAAGATCGAGAGCATTGGTACCAGCGTCAGCCGCGATAGGGCCCGCCCGGCGGTCCCCAACCCCATTTGGGCATGGGCAGGCTCGCCGCTGGCGGCCCCGCGTC
>JBEBGV010000129.1:0-7209 GCA_040081265.1 Vicinamibacterales bacterium | reverse complement strand
GGTAAAACGACGGCACTCGCGGCGGTGCGCGAAGGCGCGGAGTGGGAGGGCTACCGCGTGGAGGGCTTTGCGCCCACGTCACGCGCGGCGCAGAAGCTGGCCGACGCCGGCATCGCGACGAGCACCCTGCAGCGACATCTCGTGCGGCCCGATGTCCCGCACGACGGAGCCAAGCGCCTCTACGTCCTCGACGAGTCGAGCCTTGCGAGCACGAGACAGATGCACGACTTCCTCCATCGCCTCGGCCCCCAGGACCGCGTGCTCTTGGTGGGCGACGTCCGGCAACATGAGGCCGTCGACGCAGGGCGCCCCTATCGCCAGCTCCAGGAGGCCGGCATCGCGACAGTTCGGCTGGACGCCATCGTCCGGCAGCAGGACCCCGCACTCAAGCAGGTCGTCGAACACCTGTCGCGGGGTGAGGTACACCGCGCCATGCAGGATCTTCAGAGCCAAGGACGGGTGCACGAAGTCGCGGATCGGCAACAGCGATTCACCGCCATCGCGCACGCCTACGCACAATCGCCGAACGGGACACTCGTCGTGTCTCCCGATAACCAGTCGCGCGTGGAGATCAATCAGGCGATCCACCGGGTGATGCAGACCAGCGGTCGCGTCGACGCGCACGAGCACCACGCGCGCGTCCTCGTGCCACGACAGGACGTGACGGGGGCCGATCGCCAATGGGCGGAGCAGTACGAACCGGGCAACGTCGTGCGCTACGAGAAGGGGAGCCGGGCCGTCGGCATCGCCGCGGGCGAGTATGCGCGCGTGGCGCAGGTGGATGCCGGGAACAATCGCATCACCGTCACCCGTGACAACGGCGAGCCGGTCACGTATGACCCACGCCGGCTCCAGGGCGTCACCCTCTACCGCGAAGCCGCCCGCGCCTTTGCGGTGGGGGACCGCGTGCAGTTCACCGCACCGGACCGGGAGCGCCATGTCGCCAATCGCGAGCTAGCCACCCTCGAGCGCATCGACGCCGGCGGCCAACTGCACCTCCGGCTCGAGTCCGGGCGCGCGGTGGCCCTCGCCGTGGAGGCGCAGCCGCATCTGGATTACGGCTACGCGGTGACGAGTCATAGCAGTCAAGGGCAGACGGCCGATCGCGTGCTTGTCCACGTCGATACCGAGCGCGGGAGCGAGTCGCTCGTGAATCGGCGCTTGGCGTACGTCGCGATCTCTCGAGGTCGGTTCGATGCCCAGATCTATACCGATAGCACCGCGCACCTCGGCGACGTCCTGAGCCGGCAGGTCGGCAAGCTCTCCGCGATCGAGGCAAGCCGTGCTCCGGAGGGCAGAGGGCAGATGGTGGGACCAACGTCCGTTGGGCGGCAGGAGCCGTCGCTCGTCATCGCGCGATAGGAGTGGGCGACCTTGGAGACGACCACGCATGACTCCACCGGCTGTGGCCCAGGCGTCCAGTGCGCGCAGGTCGGTCGCGGGTGCTGGGGACCAGCGACCCTCTCCGGTGGTGTTTGCCCTCGACCGGCTGTTTCCCAAGCGGGGCCGCCCGCCCTACGCAACCCTGGAGCGCCTTGTCGTGCTGGTCATCATCCGGGCCATGGGCCCAGACGAGGAGACGGGTGAGTGGAACTGCTTTGTCAGCTACCCAACGATCGGGAAGTGGTCGGGCGTGAGTCTGGCGTCCGTGAAGAGAATGCTGCAGCGGCACTGCGATGGACCGGCTCCACTGTTCTACCGAACGAAGTCGGGGCGGACACGAGGCCGCCTTCACACGTGTTATCGCTTCACCTTAGTGAGGCATCCAGAGAAGTTCGTGGCCGCTCGCGATGCCGCGCGCGCCGAACGCGGCAAGGAAGTGGAGCGCGCACTGCGCGATCTCCAGCCGGAACGTCTCGCCTTGCAGCGCCAGCGCGTCGATTTCGGAGGACCGCTATCGGACGCCGAGTATCGAATCAGGCTGGCAGCGCTTGAGAAGGCCACCCGACGACGGACGCGGCGCATGGGTGGTGTGCCGCAGACGACGCGAGGTCCTGAAGCACACTCGCGGAGGCCGAACGCCACTTCGAAGTCAAGCGTTGCAGGGGGCTGATGGAGCGAGTCGTAAACGACAACGAGGGAGTCATGGCGTCAGACGAGACGGACAAAGAGGTCGGGGCAGCAGAGGTCACGGGAAGCGCAACCCTACCCCTTCGACGACGCGCAAAACGAGGCGCGTCGGGCCGCCTGCTGAATCTGCAGGCAGCGGAAGAGTACAGCGGTATCAGCGCCTGGACTCTGCGCGATCTCATCGCGTCCGGTGACCTGCCGGCAGTTCGGCCCCCACGGCTCAGGCGAGTGTGGATTGACAAGGCCGACTTGGACAGGGCAATCACAGAGTGGAAGGAACGCGGGGGTTAGTTCGAAGCATCTTCGAACTAACTGGAGTGTTGATTCCCCTGTTGGCTAGGCGCTACGATGTAGCCCTCTCCTGTGTTGCCAAAGGCAACTGCCTTCGCGCCTCCCGGCGCGGAGTTGCTGAATGTCGCGGCCTTCATGGCCAGGCCAACAGCCCTCCTTGACCAACGAACTTCGTGGCTCAACGTCGTCCGCCGTGCGTGGACGGACCGAGCCGCGCGCGACCGTTTCATGGCCATCCGCTGGACACCGACTCCAGGATCGGTCACCAACGCTCGCGAAATGAAGAAGGGGCGCGTGATGGGAGAACTCAGGAGACGAGGGCAGACGTGGTGGATCCGGTACTACAGGAATGGGAAGCGATATGAGGAGAGCTCTGGCAGCGCCAAGGAAGGCGATGCTAGGAGCCTTCTACGGCTGCGCGAGGGTGACATCGAACGAGGGCTTGCGATCACGCCGAAGATCGGCCGCATCCGATTCGCGGAGGCGGTCACAGACCTCCTCAATGACTACCGGACGAATCGCAAGCGGTCGCTTGACGATGTTCAGCGACGGATCGAGAAGCACCTGACGCCGTTCTTCGGCAAGCGACGGATGGTGTCCATCACGACGGCCGACATCCGCGAGTACATCGACTCACGTCAGAAGGAGACCACGATCGCCCGGAGGTCGTATACGTTCACCGGGAGAGACGGGACCATTCGCCATGTGCCCGAACAGCGTCGGACGGTGGCCGGCGTCTCGAACGGCGAAATCAACCGCGAGCTCACCGCGCTCAAGCGGATGTTCAATCTCGCCATTCAGGCAGGGAAGCTCCTCCAGAAGCCCCATGTTCCCCTCCTGAAGGAGGACAACGTTCGTGTCGGCTTCTTCGAGCGCGATCAGTTCCTGTCAATGCTTCAGCACCTACCGGAGCCAGTTCGTCCCGTCGCGACCTTCGCGTACATCACGGGGTGGAGGATCGACAGCGAGGTCTTGCCGCTCGAGTGGCGACAGATCGACTTCGGTGGCGCCGAGATCCGACTCGATCCGGGCACGACGAAGAACGGCGAGGGACGGACGTTCCCGATGACGCATGATCTGCGCGAACTGCTCGATGAGCAGCGAACTCTCACCGAGAATCTGCAGCGGCAGTTCGAAGTTGGGTGTCCGCGCGTCTTCCATCGAGCAGGGCGACCAATCAAGAGCTTCCGGGTCGCCTTTCGGACCGCCTGCACCGAAGCTGGATGCCCGGGCCGCGTCCTGCACGATCTCCGCCGAACCGCTGTCCGCAATCTCGTCCGCGCCGGCATCCCGGAACGTGTGGCGATGCAGATGACCGGGCACAAGACTCGGAGCGTGTTCGAGCGATACAATATCGTGAGCGCGGGCGACCTTCGCGAGGCCGCCAAGCGCCTCGACGCTGTGACAGGGACAATTTCAGGGACAATCGAGCAAAATCGACGATCGGGGTCGAAAGTCTGAAATCCGCAAGTCCTTGTGCAACAATAGTTAGCTCGATGCGGTGAGGTGGCTGAGTGGCCGAAAGCGGCGGTTTGCTAAACCGTTGTACGGGCTTATACCTGTACCCAGGGTTCGAATCCCTGCCTCACCGCCAGTTTTTCGGCTCTTCCCCCCGTTGCCGCTCGAATGCTCACCGCGCAAGCCGCGCTCGTGCAATGTCCTGATGACAGCGCACACACGAAAGCGTGAGCGAGACGTACGCCAGCGGTGCGGCCTGACCATCCCGGCGAGCCGCTGCCTCCTTCAACTCCTCCAGCGCACGTAAGAACTGAGCACTCTGTCGCGCGTATTCGGGCATCCGCATCACGCCCCAGGCGGGGTCCTTCGTCAGCGCCTCGAGCGCCGTGACGTCGCGATTCAATGCTGCCCAGTTCCCCGTCACCACGTCTCCCAGAAGCTGTTGACTACGCGTCAGCTTTTCCCGCATGACGCGCTGCGTCTGCACCGTCTGGCCCGACACGGCGGTCAGGCCCAGTCCGATGACAAGGAGCAGAGCCAACCCGGTGCGCATGTAGCTGCTGTTCATGATTCCTCCGTGAGTTGCGTACCGCTCGACAAAGAACCGCTCAGCGCGTGAGCGTAACGTTCAACCGCATCGTCTGCCCTTCGGACATCTCCAGTCGCGTAGAGAACGCCTGGTAGCCTTCTTTCCGGATCTCGAGCTGGTGCCAGCCCGCCGGGAGATGGATCACGAGTTCCGGCAGGCCCTGCACGGCGCCCCAGGCCTGGCCGTCCACAAACGTCTGCGCGTCGCCAGGCTCCACGTGAATCGCCAGAATCCCGTACGGCGACGCAGGCTGGCCGCCGGGAGCCGACAACGGCTGCTCGGTCCACTCTCCCGGGAGCGATCGAGGCGGCGGAGGCGGCGCACTGGTTTCGCCGGTCCGGAGCGGCTCCATCCGGTGATCCAGTTCGAAGGTGTCGCCGGGAGCCACATAGACCTTGCGCATGTAACTCCTGTGGCTCGCCAGCCGCAGCTCGATCACGTGCTCACCAGCAGGAACATAGAGGCGCTGAAAGATGCCGTCGAAGTCATCGACGATTCCAGCGAAGTAACCGTTCAGGTAGATCTCGGTCTCGAGCGGCTTCACGCGCGTCCGGATGGCGCTGGCGCTGTAGCGAACTGGTCCGACATGCGGCCCTGGATACGGGTAGTAGGGGCCGTAATACGGGCCGTAGTAGAACCCGAAGTACGGGTGGTAGTAGAACCCCAGCCGCACGTCGACTGGCGGGAAATAGTAGGCCCGCGGCACGGTGCGATACCGCGGCTGGACCTCGACGCGCTGCGGCGGCTCTCGACGCGGCTGCGGCTGCTGCCGCTGCGCCTGAGGTTCCCGCCTCTGCGGCTGCGACGCCTCGGTCCTCGGCACCGCCCTTCTCTGGTCGTCCGGCGTCCGTGGCACGGCTCGCGGCTGCGCAGGTTCCGACTCCTTGGGCGGAACGCGGCTCGGCGTGGTCTGGTTCGCCGGTGGCCGAGCCTCAAGCCCAGCAACACCAATCGATACCGCGACGACCGAGACCATCAATAGTCCGACGAGATAGCGTGCGCGCATGAAACACCTTCCAGACCCTGGCGGTGCAACGATAGGTCCAAGGCGGTGGTGCAGGGACGGCCTCAATGTTCCCATCTGCACGCACGGCCATCGCGGGCCCGAGGAATCCGCCCAACGTGTTGCGGGATATGTCCCAGGGCTCGTGATGAGATGCCGACCGAATGGCGCCGGAGTTCGGTCACAATGCCTGCAGTATCCCGGAGTCACTCATGCAGGAATTTCCACATCACTACTCGGTGGCTGCCAGCGCCGCGGTCCAGGGCGAGGTGACGCTCGAAAGCGAGCGCCTGAGTCCGATTGGCTCGGCACCGCCACTCGAGTTCGGAGGACCGGGCGATCGGTGGTCTCCCGAAACTCTCCTTGTCGCCGCTGTTGTTGACTGCTTCATCCTGACGTTTCGGGGGATTGCCGGCGCCTCACGGCTCCCGTGGACGTCACTCTCCTGTGACATCGTCGGCACGGTTGAACGAGTCGACCGCGTCACGCAGTTCACGGGGTTCGAGATTCGTGCGCGGCTGCGCGTGCCACCGGGCTCCAACGGCGACCAGGCCCTCCGCCTGCTGACGAAGGCGGAAGAGACGTGTCTGGTGACCAACTCGCTCAAGGTCAAGCCGCACCTGGAGGCGACGGTCGAGACTCCATGAAGCCATGGGAGCTCATCGGGCAGACGCGTACGCCCGAAGACGCCGACATGCGCCTCACCAAGCACGACAACGAGTACGTCATCCTCGTCGAAGGCAAGACGTTGATGTCGAGCCGCATGCACGGTTCGGAGGAGGCGCTGGCCACGCTCGCCTGTCGCCACCTGCAGGACATCGAGCGCCCACGGGTGCTGGTGGGTGGCCTCGGCATGGGATTTACCCTCCGCGCAACCCTCGACGCACTCCCGCAAGATGCGATCGTCTCGGTGAACGAGCTGGTGCCGGCCGTTGTCGAATGGAATCGGGGGCCGCTCGCGCCACTGGCTGGCTACCCGCTGAAGGACCGTCGCGTGCGTGTCGAGGTCGGCAACGTCGGCTTCACCCTGCGCGGCAACACCGACCGCTTCGACGCCATCCTTCTCGACGTAGACAATGGGCCGGCCGCATTCACGACGCTCGACAACTGCGGTCTCTACGACAACGCGGGCGTCGCCGCGTCGTACACCGCTCTTCGGAAAGGCGGGACGCTTGCCGTGTGGTCGGCCTGGGACGATGTGAAGTTCGAGCAGCGTCTCCGCTTTCACGGCTTCACGGTCACGGTGGAACGCGTGCGTGCCCGCCTGAAGAAGGGTGGCCCTCACCACACGATCTTTCTGGGCCGCAAGTAGCTGCGGCGCGGCCCTACGCCAGCCCCGATTGTGGCGCCCCGATCAGCAGGCGGTTCTTCGGGGTGATCGCCGACGGGATCGTCTGCGTCCAGATGCGGTACCCCGCCTCCTTCAGCCGGAATGCCCGCGTGGAGTCGATGGCGAGTGGACCATCCATCCATCCGGACAGCCCGCCTTCGTCACTCGTCTCGAGTTCGTGACAGCACGGCAGCACGGCGACCCGCGCTCCTGCCTCGACAGATCGCTGCAGCACCACGTCGGTGAGACGTCCGCACGCGTGGATCGAGATGACGAGGTCCGACGCAGTCAGCGGGATGGCTTCCATGTCGCTCTCGACGAACGTGACGCGTCCACCCAGGCGCGGCCACGCGTTGACCAGCGCTTCGTGAACCTTCCTGCTAGAAGGCGGAAAGGCCTTGTCGACGACCAGCGCCTCCGGCGACGAGTCGTCGAGGAGAAGCATCACCTGTGCGAGGAGCCCGTGCC
>JBEBGV010000206.1:0-1896 GCA_040081265.1 Vicinamibacterales bacterium | reverse complement strand
TCGTACCGTCGAGTATCGCGATCATCCCCTTCAGGGCCACCGTCCGGTAGCTCTGCTCAATCAGCGACGCCACCAGTTTCCAACTGACCCGCCCATCGGCCCACAGGCTGACCCACTGGCCTCGACCGTACGGCGTGAGAAAGGACCCCTTGCGACCGAGCAGCCGCTCCACGTCCGCGGCACCCACTCTGAACGCGATGGAAGGGCGACCCTGAATCCACTCGAACGTCACATACGTCCGCTTGCCCGCCCGGAAGTTCGGATGACCCCACGAACCCGTTTCGCGACACTCGGGCAGCGACAGGCAACGCTCCCGCGCCGCCAGCATGATCTGGCTTTCCCTGTCCATGGGGAGTCCGCGGCGTCGACTGTCAGGGCGGCGGGGCACCACTAGATGGGGCGGCTCTATCCGATCGGAGGATCGTCGTGCCGACTGGAGTGCCAGAACCCGAGCACGTCGAGCTGATTCGGCTTCTCGCTGAGGCGGTAGTAGACGAAATAGCGAATGCGGCGAAGGTGGATTCGTCGAACGCCGTCCAGGGTGACGCCGCGAGCCCGTTCCCCGATGTCCGGCTGTGCAGCGAGGAGCGCAGACCCGCGCTCCACTTCTTCACGAACTGCATTTGGTGCCTTCGGGCGATTGACGCGCCACCACGCCTCCGCCGCTCGGATCTGATTCGCGGCGACGTCGCTGACTTCGACGCGGAGCGCGGGCCTCACTCGCGGGCGCGCAGTTCGCCGAGCAATTGAGACATCGGAATGGTCTCGCCGCGCCGGCATTGCTCGATGGCCTGCAGTAGTGCTTGCTCCGTCTCGGCGTCGACCTCAAACGTTTCGTCAGCCCGCCCGGCCAGAACGGTTACCGTCGTACCTTCGGGCAGCTCGCTGTCGAGTTCCACCCGACCGCCGACCACGCGTCCAGATGCGATCTCCATGCGCTCAGTTTACGGCAACGGCGACGAATCTGGCCGCGTGATCTGGTCCCGTGTCAGTCCGGCCAACGTCAGCGCTGAGCCGCGCTGCGCGGCGTCACAATACACCGCCGGGCAGCGTCGGCTCCAGCGCCTTGTTGGGCTGCTGTAGTCACAGGAATCCGATGGGACCGCGAGCGCTGTGGTGAATCGTGACGATGTGAATGACGTCGTCAGACACGATTCGATAAACGATGCGGTACGGCCGACGAACAATCTCTCGAATGGTTGGATCCGGAAACTCGTCGACCTGCCTGCCGAGGTGGGGGAAGTCTCGCAGCGGATCGACAGCGCTGATCAAACGCCGAACTGCAATCTGCGCGAAGGCGGTCGAGTCGCCTTCGATGAATGCCTGAACGGCCGCAAGGTCCGCTTGCGCGCGCTCAGTCCAGTACAGCGCGATCACGCAAGGAAGCGCTTCTTGACTTCTTCGTGACTCACGACCTGGCCAGCATCTGACTGGCGGAGGCCCTCCTCGATCTTTGCGATAAAGCAGAGCCGCTCGATGGCTTCATCGATCGTGGCGCTCTCCGGCAGTGTCCGAATGGCCTCAAGTGCGCGTTCCTTCTCGGTCGCGGTAGGCATACGCAAATCCTAGCACCGGGCCAGCCGAGCCGTGCCTTTTGTCAGCCCAACGTTGTTTAGCCGGAACGCGCCCTTTCAAGGTTCCGGATGCAACACGCGCAGGCAGTGGGCTAGTTGGCACGGCCTGCACGGCCGCATTGTGCCGCTCGGGTCGCGGTAGAACAAGTGACTTCCTACCCGGGACTTGCGGGCTGGCCGATACAACGCAACCCGGGGAATCCCGCGTGCGGCCTATCGCCGGAATCCCGTGCTTAGGCCGCGTGCGGGGTTTCACGGCGTCGTTGCAGGCCGTGCGCTAGAATCACGGCCTCGATTCTCTTTTCAGGAGCCAGACATGACC
>JBEBGV010000128.1:0-7438 GCA_040081265.1 Vicinamibacterales bacterium | reverse complement strand
CACGCCTCTTCAACCAGGGTGGCTGAAGAGGCGCTGTAATTCCTGAACGTCGATGTGGTCGATGGTCAGACGCAGGCGGTCGCCTCTTCAGTCGCAGTCGTGTACCACCACCAATAGCTGGCGTGGACGCGGGCACCGAAGAAGGCAGTAAATCGTGACATGGCTGCGAAAGACTCTTGGACGGTAACTCAGGGTTTCGCAGGATGTCAAATGAAAAGGCCTCGGAAGCTTGCAGTTTCAGGCCTTTACCCGTATCTTCAACCTCAGGTCCTCAATGAAATTCCGACTCCTCTTCGTCTGTGTCGTCGTCCTTGCGGTACTCACCGTCCGCGTTCCGGCCGCGACACCTGCCTTCCCGGTGAGCGAGCTTCGGGTCGGGATGGTCGGGGTCGGGCGCACCGTTTTTGAAGGTGACCGTCTCGAGGACTTCAAGGTCCACATTCTTGGCGTGCTCCGCAACGTCATCGGCACGCGCCGCAACCTGATTCTGGCCAGGCTCGAGGGCGGTCCCCTCGCCGAGACCGGCGTCATCGCGGGCATGAGCGGAAGCCCCGTCTACATCGACGGTCGGCTCGTGGGGGCGGTCTCCTACTCGCTCGGCCAGTTCTCCAAGGAACCGATCGCCGGCATCACGCCGATCGACGAAATGATCGAGGCCGCCACGCTTCCCCCCGTCAGGCTGCAGGCAGGACGCGTCGATCTCCAGCTCCCGATCACCCAGGAGACGCTGCAGGCGTCGCTGCGCCAGGCGTTCGCCTGGGCTCGACCCTTTGCGGCGGCGCCCGGTGACGTCCAGGTGATCGGCAACGGATCGATCAACGGAGCCATCGGGACGATGCTCCGGCCCATTGCCACGCCCCTCACCATGGGTGGCTTCGACCCGACGGTGATGGACTCGATCTCCGCGATCTTCAACCAGCAGGGCTTCGCCCCCGTGATGGCGGCGGCTCTTCAGCAGGGTGCGGGCACGCCAACCGCCCAGACCGGTCCGCTCCGCCCCGGCGATCCGGTCGGTGTGACGCTGATGAGCGGCGACATGGAGCTTGGGGCGACCGGCACGGTGACCGAGGTCGATGGCAACCGCGTCTACGCGTTCGGGCATCCGTTCTACGGCCTGGGTCCGGTCAGCTTCCCGATGACCCGCGCCTATGTGCATACGCTGCTGCCCAGCTTTGCGAACTCGTCGAAGATCGCCAGCACGGGCGAGGTGGTGGGAACCTTTCTCCAGGATCGAGCCGTCGCCATCGCCGGCACGCTCGGTCCGGGCCCGGCCCTCATCCCGATTCGACTGACGCTCTCAGCCGACCGTGGCACGAAGAAGACCTTCACCATGGCCATGGTCAACGACCAGCTCTTCACCCCGCTCCTGGCCTATCTCTCGGTGTTCAACACGCTCAGTTCCTACGAACGTCAGAACGGCGTCGGCAGCTACACCATCAAGGGTTCGGCCGCGATCAAGAAGTACGGTGCGCTCGACTTCGAAGACATGTTCTCGGGCGATTCGCCTTCGGTCGGTGCCGCTGCCGCGATCGTCGGGCCCATTAATGCCCTGGTCCGCAATTCATTTGAAGACGTCGAACTCGAAGGACTGACGCTCGACATCACGGCGAGCGAGCAGCCGAAGAGTGCGACACTCGAGCGCGTCTGGATCGACGGACGACCGAGACCGGGAGGCACCGTGACGCTCCGGATGCTCCTCAAGACCTATCGCGGCGAAGAGTTCACGCGGGCACAGCCGATTCAGATTCCGGCCAACGCGCGTGGCAGTCTTCAGGTGATGGTGGCCGATGCCCCCCGCCTGGCTCAGTGGGAGGCGCGTGAACTGCCCGCTCAGCCGTTGGCCGCCCGTGGCCTCCCGCAGATGTTGCGGACGCTCAACACGGCCCGGAAGAACAATCGACTCTACATTCGTCTGCTCGGCCGAGACGAGGGCGCGGTGGTTCGCGGCGAATCACTGGCGGCACTTCCGCCCTCGGTGCTTGCGGTGATGGAATCCGACCGCAGCGGCGGCAGTTTCCGTTCCATCGAGAGCACACTGCTCGGCGAGTGGGAGCTGCCAGCGGACCTGGCCGTGAGCGGCGCGCGCACGCTCACGTTGACCCTTGAAAACTGACGCCTCCCGCGTCGCATCGCCTATGCCCTCATCCTTGTTGCGCCGGCTCTCTGCGGCCGTTGCCCTGTGCCTGTTCGCTGGACTTGCCGTCCACGCCGCCGGACCCACGTTCTGGCAGATTTCGACCGAGGCGGAACTGCTCCGCGGTGAAGTCGACAACCTGTCGATTGATTCCTACGGACGGCTGACGCTCGGGCCCAGCACTGCCGAGGTGTACGCCTCGACAGCGCCGTTCCTCTGGACCATGGTGCAGGGGCCTGATGGCGGGTCCTACATCGGCAGCGGTAATGAAGGCCAGGTGCTGCGGGTGGACGCCGCTGGCGCCGGACGCGTGTTCTTCGACGCCGACGAACTCGAAGTACACGCGCTCGCCTTCGCACCCGACGGCAACCTCTACGTGGGGACGTCGCCAGACGGAAAGATCTACAAGGTCACGCCAGCGGGTACGGGCACGGTCTTCTTCGACCCGCCGGATAGATACATCTGGAGTCTCGCCATCGATCGCGCGGGAAACGTGATCGCCGGGACCGGCGACAAGGGCGTCGTCTACCGCATTACGCCGGACGGGCGCGGCGCTCCCCTCTATCAGACCAAGGCCACGCACGCGATGTCGCTCGCCATCGACGGGCAGGGCCGGGTTCTGGTCGGAACCGAATCGCCGGCCCGGGTGTTCCAGATCGATGCGACGGGACGGCCGTTTGTCGTCCTCGACACTCCCTACACCGAGATCCATGCCCTGCGGGTTGATGGTCGAGGCAACGTCTGGGTTGCTGCCGTCGGTGGCCGCGCGGGCGGCGGCGGCACGCCCGCACCCGCAGCGGTTTCGGCCGAACCTGCATCTGGCGGGGGTCAGCCCATCGTCACAGTCTCAACGGAGTTCTCGGCGGTCGTCATCGCAGACGCCGGCGCACAGGCGTCGGGGGCCGCTCCCGCCCGCGCTGCGGGCACCTCGACCGGCGCCATCTATCGCATCGGACCTGACGGCGCGTCGGATCTCGTCTGGGACCTTCGGGACGATTCGCCCTACGACATCGCCTTCGACTCGGACGCGACGGTCGTTGTCGCGACGGGGAATCGGGGCAAGATCTACCGGCTGGCCGGAGACCCGCTTCAGCCGACGCTCATCGCCCGCACCACGTCCCAGCAGGTCACCGCGATGGCGCGGGATCGCTCGGGCCAGACGCTGTTTGCGACATCCAACCCGGGGCGGCTCTTCCGACTGTCAGCGACTCGCGCAGATCGCGGCACCTACACCTCTGACGTGCGCGACGCCCAGAACGTGGCGACGTGGGGAACGATCCGCTGGCAGGCGCTCACCGCGAACGGCTCCCGCGTCGAACTGTCGACGCGGTCGGGGAACACCCGGACGCCGGATGACACCTGGAGCGACTGGAGCGCCCCCTATGCGACGTCGGACGGCACACAGATCACGAGCCCGCGCGCCCGTTATCTGCAGTGGCGGGCGGTGCTCGTCGGCGGCCGCGGAGACGCGCCCCTGCTCACATCTGTCGTCGCGGCCTACCTGCCGCGTAACTCGCGGCCCAAGGTCACCTCGATCACCATCAACCCGCCAGGCACCGTCTATCAGCGCCCGTTCCCCACTGGCGATCCGGACATCCAGGGATTTCAGGGTGAGCCGCTCGATCGTCGTTTCGCCGCCCAGACCGCCGGCACCACGCTCGGCGGTACGCCCAATCTGGGTCGCCGCGCGTATCAGAAGGGCCTGCTGACGTTTGTCTGGCGCGCCGACGACGACAATCGGGACGATCTCGTCTACAGCGTCTTGTACCGCCGGGAAGGTGACACGACCTGGCGGCCCCTCAAGGCTGATCTCAACGAAGCGATTCTGGCCTGGGACACGACCTCTGTTCCCAACGGGCGTTACATCCTGCGCGTCGTCGCGTCGGACTCGCCGTCCAACGCGCCGTCAACGACGCTGACGGGCTCGCTCGACAGCGCCACCTTCGACATCGACAACACTCCGCCCGCCATCGTCGTGACCAACTCGCGACGTGACGGCACACGGGTCATCGTGTCGTTTGAGGTGCGCGATCAGGACTCCGCGGTCCAGCGTGTCGAGTACTCGGCCGATGGGGACACCTGGCAGATGCTCTATCCCACCGACGGGATTGCGGATTCGCGGCTGGAACGGTTCGAGCTGACACTTGACGGCGAGACCGCCACCAGGGGCGTGACCATCAGGGCGACCGATGCGCTCAACAACATCGGAAGCGGACGAGGAGACCCGCCGCCCGCGTCAGGCGGGCGTTGAGGGCATGGCGTCTTCGATCTTCAGGTCGGCGCCGGGCTGAATCTCGGCTGGCGCCGTCACCACGTCGGTAGGCACGACCACAGCCGCATCCGGGCTCGCGCGCTTGAGGCGAATCACTTGCGTCTGAGCAGGTGCCTTGACCGTCGTCCTCGTGACCAGCCACACCACGTTGACCGCCACCGGACCATCCGCGTCCTGTGCCGGGGCGAACCGCGATCGCTTGACGGCGTCCATCACAGCGGGAGCGTCCACGTCGAGTGCCGCAGCGCTCTGGCGTCGCCGGCTCGTCGCCCGTTCTGACATCAGGAGCTCGTAGTTGGCAATCCGTCCCTCGCGCGTCACGATTGCCGACACGGCAAACGCCACGTCATCGTCCACAACCGAGTCGAGGACCAGGTCTGGACGCAGCGCGCGTGGCAGCGACACACGACCGTCGAGCACACGCGGATTCTGATCAGAGCCGGGGTTGGCGAGCATGTTGATCATGCCGGCGAGCGAATCACGCTGCTCGAGCTCGGTGGCGGCATTGAAGACGCCTGAGGCCACCAGGACGCACACCACCACAGCGGTCGTGGCGCCAAGGGCCGGCCAGAGCAGCCGCATGTCGGCGAACCACTGTCGTGCGAGTACCGGCATCGACTGCTCACGCTCGGCGCGCACCCGCTCGAGCACCGACGAGCGCATGGTCGTCAGCTCCTGATCGGATGTCGAGCGAGACACTTCCACGAAGTGGCGTCGACGCATCGAGGCGCCGATCAACTGCATGTCGGAGAGACGGGAATCACACACCGAGCACCACCGGAGATGCGATTCCAACGCCACCTGTTCGTCGACCGGCAATTCGCCGTCCACGAACGGTTCAAGGCGTTCACCCGCCGCTTCGCAGGTCAGGTACGGAATCATGACCGCAGCCCCAGCAACTCGCTCCGCAGCGACTGGCGCGCGCGGGTGAGTCGCGATTTCACGGTACCGACGGCGATTCCGAGCGAGAAGGCAATCTCCTCATACTTCAGGCCGTCGATCTCACGCAGGATCAAGGCTGTGCGCTGATCAAAGGGCAGGCGGTCGAGCGCGTGCCAGATCCTGGCCGCAGCCTCCTTGTTGGCCAGGACGCGATCGGGAAGGACCTCCCCTTCAGAGGGCAGGTCACCGCACTGACGCATGTGGTCATCGAGCGAGATCTGGTCGGTGCGGTGGCGTCGCTTCCAGAAGCGCTGACGATTCCGGGCCTGGTTGATGACGATGCGATAGATCCAGGTACGGAGGGCCGACTGGCCTCTGAACTGGGGCAGGGTGCGGAACACCCGGAGGAAGACTTCCTGGGAGAGATCGAGGGCTTCGTCACGGTCGCCCAGCAGATGCAGGGCCAGACTGAAGACCATGCGCTCGTGTGTGGACACGAGCTCGGAGCAGGCTACATCATCGCCGCTTGTGCAGCGTGCGATAAGCGCCGCTTCGCCGCTATCGGCGTATGACCAGCTGATTGCGCCCGCGTTTTTCACGACGTCTCCCCAGCGACGAACCTCCATAAAGTCTAGCCCCGCCATGGGGCTCGTGTCTCCTGAATGATTAGACCCCGTCAAATCCCGGTTGTTCCCCCTAGGCCAGCCAGACCTTCAATTTCCCGGTTACCATGGCCAATCCGTGACACGAAGGGTCATCCTCACCATCGGCGCGGCGCTTCTGGCGGTCGGCGCTGGTCTTGCCTGGAGCGCCGTCCGGTCTGAACAGGAGTTCCGGCGGCTGCTCGTCGAGGGTGAGAAGGCCGAGGTCCAGGGGCTGACACTCGAGGCCATCGAGGCCTACAGTGGCGCACTGGCGCTGCGTCCGGACTCGATGGTCGCCCACCTCAAGCGTGGGGACAATTACCGTCGACAGGGCGATCTGGAGCCGGCGCTGAGAGACCTGCGAGAGGCGTCGACCCTCGACCCGACGGCCCCCCAGCCGGTGGAGTTGCTGGCCGACGTCAACGCCTCGATGGAGCGTCACGAGCGGGCGATCGAGCTCTACCGCCGATTCCTCGTGCTCGATGAGCGGGCCCCGCGAGTGCTCTACAAGCTGGGCGTGGCCTACTACCGAACCAACCGAGCCGGCCAGGCGATTGAGCCGCTGACGAAAGCGCTCGCACTCGACGATCGGCTCAGCGAGGCGCATTACCTGCTCGGCGTGTGCCTTCGCGACGAGAAGCGCGTGCCGGAGGCGATTCGTTCGCTGCGGCGCGCGGTGGCGCTCAATCCGGCACTGATTGCGGCGCGTGAGGCGCTTGCCGACACCTACGGCACCGCTGGGCGACGTCGGGAGCAGATCGAACAGCTCGAGGCCATTGCAGCACTCGAGCCCGAACGCCCCGAGCGGCTGGTCAGCATTGCGGTGGCCTACGTTCGAGCCGGCCGCGCCGATGCCGCGGTGGCCGCGCTCGATCGCCTCGGCGACGACCTTCCTGATAATGGTGCGGTCAGAACCGAGATCGCCCGGGCCTGGCTGGCGGCAGCCGCTGCCCGCAAGGACCGTGCGCTGACCGGACGCGCACGAGGCATCATCGAACCCATGGCTGCGCGGGCGGATGCCCCTGGCGACGTGCTGGCGCTTCTCGGAGAAGCCCAGCTCCAGGCCGGCGATGTCGTCGCCGCCGAGCGCACGCTGCAGCGCGCGGTGGCGAGGGTCCCGGTCGCGCCATCGGCGTTTCTCGATCTGGCAGAGTCCGCGACGCGCCTGCGCCACCTGACGACTGCACGCAGCGCGCTCATCGACTTCACCTCGCTCGTCGCCGATGAGGAGGATCGTCGACGGGCGGCGCAACGAGTGGCCGACCTCTCGCTGCAGCTGAATGAGCCCGCGGCGGCTGCCGCGTGGGCACGCCGGGCACTCGACCAGGAACCGGCCGCGGCAGCGTATGCGACGCTCGCCACCGCTGAACTGCGCTTGCGCCACACGGCCGCGGCGCGGGACGCCGTCGAACGTGGCCTGAAACTCAACGCGCGCCATCCGGGGCTGCTGGCCCTGCGCCGACAACTGCGCTAGCCGGCCCCTCCCCTATCCCCTATCCCCTATCC
>JBEBGV010000065.1:0-26631 GCA_040081265.1 Vicinamibacterales bacterium | reverse complement strand
GATGTGTATAAGAGACAGCCCCCATCCCCCGTTATAATCACTTTTTCCCCTCAGCCCGAAGGAGCAGACCGTGAAGGAAGGTATCCACCCGAAGTACGAGGAGGTCGACGTTCGCTGCGCGTGTGGCAACACATTCAAGACGCGCTCGACCAAGCCCGATCTGCACCTCGAAATCTGCTCGGCCTGCCACCCGTTCTTCACCGGCCGCCAGAAGCTCCTGGACACCGAAGGGCGCGTCGAGCGGTTCAACAAGAAGTTCGGCTTGCAGACCTCCGAGCAGCGGAAGGCCGCCGAGAAGGCTGCCAAGGCTGCGAAGGCCCCGGCCAAGCCGGCCAAGCGCGTGTCGGCCAAGACGCCGAAGCCACCCGCCGAAGCCACCACGTAGTGATCGCCGGGTCCTTTGGACCCGGCCTACCCGGTGTACGTAGGGCGGGTCCGAAGGACCCGCCGATCACTAAAACAAACCAGCTGTATACGCCGCGGGCTTGCCGAGCTTGCGCTCGAGTCGTGACAGGCGGTGCTGCACCGCCTGCGTGCGGCCGGGCGTGGACCGATACTGCAGCGACTGCAACGCGAACCGGCGGGCGACGTCGAGGTCGCGCACGCGGTGCTCGTGATGGACGGCCAGCGCTTCGGCCGCCTCTCGCGCCAGCTGCGGGGGACATCGCCTGATCTCGATCAGGCACTGCCAGGCGAGCGCCGCATCCTGAAAACGTCGTTCGCGTCTGGCGAGCAGCGCGTAGGCCCGCAACGCCTCCGCCTGTGTCGCGTCGTCACTGCGCGCCAGGCATCCTGATGCAGGTGCTCCAGGCAGGCCCGGCACAGCCGCGGCATGAGCGTAGGCTGCCCGCGCTTCGGCCAGACATCCCGCACGCTCATAGACCGTGCCCAGCCCCAGCGCCTCGCGCGCATGGCTCGCCTCACCCGGACCATCTTCGAGCATCTGGGACGCGCGCGCCGTCAGCAGCGCCAGCGACAACAGATCGAGCCGGTTGTGCTCGAGGACGGCCTCGAGCCCGCTGACGTCGCCGCTGCGCACGTAGTGGAAGTAGCGCGCGGGGATCTCGAACCCGGGCACGTCCCCTTCGCGCTCGTGTCCGCACACCGTCTGCTCGAGATCGGCCAGACGGCACCCGCGGCTTCGCGTACCGTCCTCATCCCGCGGCTCATCGTCGGTATCAGCCTGGCGCCAGAACCGCCGGGCCACGTGCAGCATGTCGAGGTGCGGAAGGTCGCCAAACGGCGACGTCATCCGATTCAGCGCGTAGCGCGTGTCGATGAGCGGCACGTCGAACGACTTGCCGTTGAAGGTCACAACGGCAGCCGCTTCCTGGGCCAGCGCGGTCAGGGCTTTGAGGATCCCGCGTTCGGCGCCGAAGCTCGACAGCAGGAACTGCCGCACGCGAAACGCGGCGCCCTCGAACCAGCCGCAGCCGACGAGGAATGCGTACGTGCCCGCGCCACCCGCCAGGCCCGTCGTCTCGAGGTCGAAAAACATCAATCGCCTCGGGCGGTCATCGTCACTCGCTGTCGGGATCTGCCTGCCCGCCAGCAGTTCCATGCGCGGCCACACACCGGAGTCGGGGGGCAGGGAATCGAGCACCGACACACGTCCATGACGATGGCCGCCGGGGTAGCGACGGTCAACGATCAGGAACGCGTGTCCGTCGGCAATGTGCTGCTCCCCTCCCAGGATCTCTGAATGGTCGTGCGCCACAGGCCGCGCGCGTGGCGCCGCCGGCTCGATCACCCCGCGAAGTCGTTCGGTGAGCCGGTTCATCAGAAGGGTTGATCGAGAGGGCTCTCGATTGTGCCCACGCCAGCGGTCGCCAGCGCGTGACCGCTGCCGAGAAGGTCGAGAATACGGAGCGCGACACTCTTGGCAAGCGGACCCGTGTTGCCGATCGGCCCTACGCAAGTAGGACAGCCATGTTCACACTCGCAGCTCGAGATCAGCGCGCGAGTGCGGGCCATCAGTTCGTCGTGCATCCGGTAGAGAGGCTCGCTGAAACCGATGCCGCTCGGATAGTTGTCGTAGATGAAGATGCGCGGCTCGTCGCCGATCGCCGCAGGCTGGCCATGGCGGTTCGGCATGGCGTCTTCATCCTGATCACCACTGCCGATCGAGATGCCGATGTCCTGACGATCGCACATGAGCAGGAGCTGCGCGACCTGCCGCATCGCGAACGACAGGCCGACGACGCCGTCGCGCCGATCGTCGGACGCACACGGCAGGGCACCCATCACCGCCGCCGGCAGCTCGAGCCAGTAGGCCGTGGTGTGCATCTCCTGCTCGGGCAGGTCCAGCTCACCAGAGCCGACGTTCTCGTTCGTGTAGAACTTGATCTTCTTGAAGCCGACGACGCGCGAGGACACGTGCACCTCGCCGTGCGCTGCCACTGTGCCTTCGGGGCGTCCACCGCCGAACGTGTCCATCAGCGTCACCTTGGTGTAGGTGATGGCGTCGGTGTAGTAGTCGCAGTCGATGCGGCGGACGTAGGCCTTGCGGCCCTCGAAGTCCAGCTTCTCCACCTGATAGAGCGCGGCCTCGACCATGTAGATCGCCTTCTCGTGCAGCGTCGGCGGACCGCTGTTGAAGCTGGTTTCGCCGATGACATCTGCGCCGCGGGTCACGTCGACGATCACGAAGTTGTCGGACGAGATCGAGCGAAGACTCACGGCATCGGCCGGATATGACTCGTTGGTCCACTGCCACTGGCCCTGGTCGTCGCTCGAGCCCTGCGCGAGGTGTACGAACCCGCCTTCGGCGAGCACGCCGAGCACGTCCTGCACGTTGAGGTCCCCGTACTCTTCAGTGGTGGTGAAGGGCAACTCGAACGCCGCGCACTTCACGTGGCTGACCAGGATGTGCAGGTTGTCCGGGTTGATGAGCGCGTGTTCGGGCGACGCCTCGAAGAAGTACGACGGATGACGCACCACGAACTGATCGATCGGCGCGCTGCTGCCCACCAGAACCGCCGCCGATCGGCTCGACCGTCGTCCCGCTCGACCGGCGCGCTGCCACGTGGCCGCAATCGTTCCGGGATAGCCGGCCATCACGCAGACATCCAGCGCACCGACATCGATGCCCAGCTCCAGCGCACTGGTTGACACCACCGCGCGCACCGTTCCCTCGCGCAGCCCGCGCTCGATCTCCCGTCGTCTCTGCGGCAGGTAACCGCCGCGATAGCCGCGAATGAGGTCGGGCGTGCCTGGAGGGCCGCCGAAGTCGTCCTTCAGGTACGTCGTCAGGATCTCGGTAGCCAGACGACTCTGCGCGAAGACGATCACCTGGAGCTGGCGCTTCAGAAACTCCGAGGCCACGCGACGCGCTTCGGAGAGATACGACCGGCGGATGCCGAGCTGCTGGTTGACGACCGGCGGGTTGACGAAGAGGAATACCTTCTCGCCGCTCGGTGCCCCGCTCTTGTCCACCAGCTCGAACTTCTGCTCGACCAGCGACTCCGCCAGCTCGCGCGGATTGGCGATGGTGGCCGATGAGCAGATGAAGCGCGGATCGGACCCGTAGTGCCGGCAGATACGGTGCAGGCGCCGCAGCACGTTCGTGAGATGGCTGCCGAACACGCCACGGTAGGCGTGCAGCTCGTCGATCACCACGTAGCGCAGGTTCTCGAACAGCTTCGCCCAGCGCGGGTGGTGCGGCAGGATGCCCGCGTGAATCATGTCGGGGTTGCTGAGGACCACGTGCGCGCGTCCGCGAATCGCACGGCGAGCGTCCTGAGGCGTGTCGCCGTCGTAGGTGAAGACGCCCAGCTCGAGGTCGTTCTGCCGCGACAGCACGTCGGCCAGGCCGTGCAGCTCCGCGAGCTGGTCCTGTGCGAGCGCCTTGGTCGGAAACAGGTAGAGCGCTCGGGCTGACGGGTCGCGCAGGATGGTGCTCAGGACCGGCGCGTTGTAACAGAGCGTCTTGCCCGAGGCCGTCGGCGTGGTGATGACGACATTACGGCCGGCAAGGGCGTGGTCGATGGCAGCAGCCTGGTGCGTGTAGAGGCGCTCGACGCCGCGTTCGCGCAATACCGAGACCAGCCTGGGATCGAGCGCGTCGTTGAAGGGGGCGTATTCGCCGGTTCTGGCCGGGAGGCGGCGGGCCGCGGTGATCCAGCCGTCCGGATTGTCGGCCCGGTCGAGGGATCCGCCCGTCAGCCGGTCGAGGACGGACTCGAGCGCCTGATCGAGCGCAGGGTCCGTCCGTTTCGCCGGCAACATGGGAATGGATGGTAGCGTAGAAATAGCGAAGATCGAAAGGGGGGGACGCGGCGGGGTTGCAAGTTCCTGGCTGCTAGTTCCTGGTTCCGAGTTGCCGGTTGCCGGTTGAGATGAGCAAGTTCTCGCAATTCGACATTTATAATTGCATTTACTGATATTCCAAGCGGTGTTTTGCCTTCAGGCGCTGCAAGTGTCGACCCCACGCGCGTTACAGTCTGATAGTTGGCGGACACAGCGTGAAGACTGGCGGCAACAGCGAGGTAATCGGCGTCGATCGGAGGCTGATGCCGTCATTTGGCGCGACCCGGGGCGCAATTTCTGAATTGGCTGGTGTAATTTCAGCTCTGCAGGCGCGTGCACGGGTTATGGATCGGCGCAACGCTGTCAAATTTCCTGAAATGCGGACACTGTCAGCCCCTGTTTCGCGTCGAGCGCCATCATTTCTGGGGCTGTCAGCCGGAATTCTGGACGTGCACCGCGAAGATCACGTCTAGTCAGACGCGATGACACGTGCGCGCGCGTTTCAGCTCGCCTGACGTGGTCACCGTACACTGCTCGATATGTTCATGAACACGCTGCGCGGGTGGCTGGGGGTCGAGAAGCACGAGGGGCCGGAGCACGCACCGCTCCGTGACCTGGTGCAGACGCTCGACCGCATGGAACCGGACCGCGCGCGCCATCTCGCGCGCTTCGCCTACCTGCTCGGACGCGTCGCCGTCGCCGACCGCGACGTCAGCGCGGCGGAAACGCAGACGATGGAGCGGCTGCTCGTTGAACACGGCGAGCTGACGCCAGCGCAGGCGACGGTCGTCGTGGGTCTGGCACGAACGAGCAACCTGCTCTTCGGCGGCACCGCCGACTTCCAGGTCGCGCAGGACTTCGCCGAACACGCCACCTACGACGACAAGCTGGCCCTGGCGCGCTGCCTCTTCGCGGTCGCCGCGAGCGACGAGGCCGTCTCCCTGGCTGAGGAATCCGAGATCCACCGCATCGTCAATCAGTTGCGCATCCTGCCTGAGGACCTGCTGAAGCTGCGCATCCAGCACCGCACCTTCCTGCCCGGCGTTGCACGGCCTCGCAGCCAGGAATAAAGAACCTCAGCAGGCAGCCGACTACGTCGCTTATGAGCGAAGTGGCGGCGTCGTATGAACGACAGCCAGCTCCCGCAAGCCAGCTCCCCAGGCGCATCCTCGTCGTCGAGGACGATCCCGACCTGCTTCGGGCGCTCACGCTGCGACTGACGTGTGCCGGGTTTACCGTATACACCGCCTCCGACGGCGAACTGGCGATACGTCAAGCCCTGGACCTGCAGCCCGATCTCATCGTGCTCGACCTCGGGCTGCCCGGGCTGAGTGGCCACGGCGTGGCAAGCCGGCTGCGGCGCGATGGCCGGCCGATGTTTCCTATCGTGGTGCTGTCAGCGCGCTCTGAAATCGAGGAGCGCGCAGCCGCCGGACAGCTGGGCGCCGCAGCCTACCTGGTCAAGCCGTACGAGCCCAGGCAACTGCTCTCGCTCATCAACAGCGTTCTCAGATGATGCTCAGCACCTTCCAGACCGGCGACCGACGAGCGTCCTCGATGACGACCGACTCGACGGGACCGACGTGGTCTGGCGACGACCGCCTCGCATACCGCCTGCTTGTTGCCGAAGACAACGCCCATGACGTTCGCCTGCTGAAACTCGCGTTGAGCGACTGGGCAAGTTCGGCAGAGTTGCTGGTGGCCGACACCTTTACGAAGGCACTCGCCATCGCCAGTCTCCATCCGGTCGACCTTCTGCTGCTCGATCTCGGGCTTCCCGACTCGAACGGTCTGCAAACACTCCGAACTGCCCTCAAGCACCTGCCCGACGTGCCAATCGTCGTCATGACCGGTCACGACGACGAAACCACTGCCCGCCAGGTGCTGCAGGAAGGTGCGCAGGATTTTCTGAGCAAGCGGGATCTGACAACCCGAGGTGGACGCCGGCTGGTCACTCGTTCGCTCCGGCATGCCGTCGAGCGTCACCAGATTCTTCGCGAGTTGCGCGAGGCCAACCGCCTTCGCTCGATGTTCGTCGCAACTGCATCTCACGAGCTTCGTACCCCTCTGGCCATCATCCAGGACTACGCCGGCCTGCTCAGCGACGGCACGGCTGGCCCACTCGCCGGACTGCAGGAAGAGTGCGTCGGGGCGATCATGCGCAACTGCAGGCGCCTGGGCGACCTCGTCGGCGATCTGCTCGACGTAGCCAAGATGGAGTCGGGCACGATCTCGCTTCGGCTGGAGTCGACCTCGGTCGACGCGTTGCTGGCGCAGTGCCACTCTGACTTCCTCCAGCGGTGCCGCGACAAGGGGCAACGGCTGGATCTGCAGATTGAGCCGGAACTGCCCGACATCCACTGTGACCGCGGGCGGATGATGCAAGTGATCGTCAACCTGCTGGCCAACGCGCATCGTTTCACGCCGGAAGGCGGGGCTATTTCACTGAGCGCGCGGCGCGAGCAGGATGACCTTCGCATCGACGTCACTGACTCAGGTGTCGGCATCTCCACGGAGGAACAGGGACGCATCTTCGATGCGTTCGTGCAGGTTGACCGGAGGTCCGGCGCGGGCTACGAAGGCACCGGCCTGGGCTTGTTCATCGCCCAACGGATCATCCTCATGCACGGTGGCACCATCAACGTCGAAAGCACGCCGGGCTCTGGCAGTCGCTTTCGCATCACACTCCCGGCTTCAGTACGCTGCTCTCGACTCTCGTCGCTTCGAGCCGCGCTCGTGACGCTGTCCGGTCGCGCACCAGGCCTGGTCACTGAGCGCACCTCCATCGTCTGGCTGTCGCCGGTCACGCGTGGCCCGAATTCAGACGCGTCCGAGACGCGCATCCCTCTCGGCGAAATCGAAGCCACCGCAACGACCCTCTTCCGCCGGCACGACAGCGTGTTTGGAAGCGACGCGGATTGTCTGGTGGCGTGTTTGCTCCAGGGCTCGGAAGACGATGCGATGGGCTTCCTTCGTCGTCTGGCCAGGGCGTTCGCCGGGCGGAGCGCCGACATCGGCTATCAGGTCTGTACAGTGGACGGCCGCGCTCCTGACACAAGCGCAACGCCACCTGCACCCTTGAACCTCACTCCCCTCTCTCACCTGCGAAACCCACGTTGACTTCGACCGATTCCCCCCCGCGTTTCCTGAGCAAGGAGCCTGACAATGCAACCGGCAATCGCTGACTACCCTCTTTCCACCGCTCCGCTCCCCAAGCGCGTGCTGGTGGTCGACGATGAACCTGAACTCTTGAGAACGATCAGCCTTCGCCTGCGCAAGGCCGGCTATGACGTGCTGTCTGCCTGCGACGGTTTCACCGCAACCCAGATCGCCATCCAGGAGCACCCCGATGTCATCCTCCTGGACATCGGCCTGCCAGGTGGTGACGGCCACTCGGTAGCGAAGCGACTGTTCGGCAACCATCGGACGATGGATATCCCCATCATCTTTCTGACCGCCCGCACCGGTCGCGACGACGTCGTCATGGCGCAGCGACACGGGGCCTTCTCGTACCTGGTGAAGCCGTACGAAGCCTCGGAGCTGCTGGAAATGGTGAAACTGGCAGCCGAGGGCGCGCACCTCCGCCACGAGCACGACGGTTCACACTAGGGACCGACGCCAAGTCGTCGCTTCAAACCCGGCCAGGCGCTCGACCAGTGCGCGTCGCCGTAGAACTGTTCGCGCCGATCAGCGGATCGAAACTCGTAGCTTGAACGGTCGGCGGTGCTGTCGAGCGCGGCGCTGCCCAGCAACTGGTGCGCGAACTCGTGGACAGCAGTCCGCCCGACGCCGCGACCAATCGCCTCGACGACGACCGCACGGTCGGCTCCCGGTGGCGCGTACGCCACTGCCGAGCTCACCAGCTGACGGAAGTTCACCGCGCCCTGTCCCCCATAGCCCGGGATCGTCCGCGACTCTCCCGCAGGCCCCGGATACTTTGGCGCCCGCACGTTCAGGAGTTCCTGCACCACACGCACGCGGAACATGGCGTCGGTGCGATCGGACACGTCCAGAGGCAAGCCGGCAAATGCTTTCGCCACCTCGGACGCGGCCACGACTTTGATGGTGTTCAGTTCGGCAGAGGTGAGCGGCCCGCCCAGGCGATCGACCATGGCCTCACCTTCACCGTAGGTCACCGGCTCAAACCAGAAGCCGGCGTCGAGATCGCGATCGGCTGAACGGATGACCCCCCAGGCACCGAACGTCAGCATTACTGCCGCAAGCAGCAATGCAGACGTGGCCTGGCGACCAGTCGGCATGACGTGTCAGGGGGCGACGTCGCGCGCGCAGCGGACGCCGACGTTCACGTTGATGCGGTCGGGAGCATTCGGTGTGCGGTTCGAAATCCGCAAGTTCGCCGCATCGTCGCCATAGGCGCCACCGCGCACCACGCGCACACGGCCGGTCGCTGGCCCGGTGGGATCGGTCGCTGAATCAGTAGCGTAGAGACCGCCGAAGTCACTCACCCACTCCCAGACGTTGCCGACCATGTCGTACAGACCGAATCCGTTGGCGCCAAACGATCGCACCGGACGAGCCGAGTCGCCCTCGAAGGCGGCACCGTTGGCCACATCGCTCCGATCCGTGGGCGCGTTATCGCCCCAGGGATAGATAGTGTCGGCGCGACCACCGCGTGCGGCGTATTCCCACTCACTCTCGGTCGGCAGTCGCGCGCCCACGGCCCGGCAAAACGCCACCGCCTCGTCCCAATCGACTGAGACGACGGGATGATCAGGCGTCGTGCTCCACACCGGCTGTGGATCCACTTCGGTGATGGCCGCGCGAAACTGGCCGAGCGTGACCTCAGCGGCCATCAACTCGAAGGCTTTCGAGATCGTCACGGTGTGCCGCGGACGCTCGTCGGCCCCGCAGCGCATATCGGTCGGAACACAGCCCATGGTGAACGTGCCGGCAGGGATGCGCACCCAGCCAAGGGCCGGTGTCGCGGCCGGGCTCGTCTGAGCCGACACCGGGCCCGCCAGGAGGAGTGCACCCGAAAGGGCTAGAAGGAGGGGTCTGAACATGAAGATTTCGTGAGCATACACTTGACTCGACACGGCGGGGCACCTTCCTTATGATCCCGGTATGCGCTTATTCCGCACTCCTCTTCAGCGTCGCCTGACCCTCGCGGCTGCGGGTCTCTTCGTCGTGACCATCCTCTCGGCGGTGATGTCTGCGGCACAGGCACCCGCTGCGGCCAGGACTGTCTGGCAGGGCGCATACACTTCCCCTCAGGCTGAGCGCGGCAGGTCTGCATTCTCCGAGCACTGTGCCGAGTGCCACGGCTCGCAGCTCGAGGGTGGTGAAGGTCCATCGCTCGTCGGCGACAAGTTCTGGAGCGACTGGAAAGAATCGACGGTCGACTCGCTCCTGGGCTTCGTCAGCAAGAACATGCCGTTCGATGACGCCGGCTCGCTGGCCGGAAAGCTCTCGGCGACCATGTATGCCGACATCGTGTCGCACATCTTGAACAGCAACGGCTTCCCATCAGGCACGACTGAACTCTCGGCCACCACGGCGGTGGGCGTGCAGATCATCACGCGTGATGGCCCGGGCGAACTGCCGGCCACGACGCTGGCGCGTGTCGTGGGCTGCGTCGAGAAGGTCGGAAGCAACTTCCAGCTGGTGAAGGGGTCGGCGCCCGTGCGCGCCGAACAGGCCAAGTCCACACCGGCCGCGAGCGTGCCGCTTGGGGAGCGCACCTACCCACTGAAGTTCCTGGTGCTCCCGCTCGACCGCTACGTCGGACAGAAGATGGCGGCCACAGGCCTGCTGATCGGCGAAGGCGGCAGGGACGGCATCAACGTCGACAACGTGATCCCGGTCACGGCGATGTGCCAGTAGGGAAGTTAGAAGTGCGAAGTCGGAAGTGCGAAGTGTAGTGGGAAGTCGGAAGTACACGAAGTAAGTTCGAACTTACTTCCGCACTTCCCACTTCTTGCCTTCAACTTCACACTTCGCACTTCGCACTTCAGAAGCTCCTGCTCTGCCCTCCGTCGACGACGATCGACGTGCCGGAGATCCAGCTGGCTCGAGGCGATGCGAGGAAGGCCACTACGTCGCCAACCTCTTCCGCTCGACCAAAGCGTCCGAAGGGCAACTCGCGTCGTACGAAGTCGGCGATCCCTTCGGGATCGGCCTGCTGACGTTTCCACCACGAGCCACCCTCGAAAAGGATAGACCCTGGCGACACGCTGTTGACCCGGATGCCGGCCGGGGCCAACTGCTGGGCCAGCGACTTGGCGAAGCTGATCTCGGCGGCTTTCACGGCGTTGTAGGTCATGCGCCCGCCGGCCTCTCGCCCGAAGATCGAGGCGATGACGATGATCGCGCCCCCGCCGCGCGCCTTCATGTGGGGCACGACGGCGCGTGACGCACGGATCGCCGGAAAGAGCGTCTGATCGAGGGCGTCCTGCCACTGCGCGTCGGTGGTCTCCACAATCCCGGCGCCTCCCGCAGCGCCGACGTTGTTGACCAGGATGTCCACGCCGCCAAACGCGGCGATTGTTCCGGCGACGACCTCGTCCACACCCGCGGCCTGACTGAGGTCGGCCTGCACGGTCAGGACACTGTCGGCCGAGCCACCTGCTCGGGCCACGGCCTCGCGCGCCGTGGCCAACGTCTCGCGCGTCCGGCCGCAGATCGTCACCTTGCACCCTTCAGCCGCCAGCACCGTCGCGCTGGCCAACCCCAGCCCGCGACTCGAACCCGTGACGATAGCAACCTTGTTCCTGAGCCCGAGATCCATGGGAGGATGATAACTGGTGGGTAGTGGGTAGTGGGTAGTGAGTAAGGGTTCTACCCACCACTCACCACTCACCACTCACTACCAACTAGAGGAGCCAGCCGATGAAGTGGCAGGACCGTCAGGGCAGTGACAACATCGAGGACCGACGCGGGCGGCGGATGGGCGGTGTCGGGCTGCCCATTGGTGGCGGCATCGGCGGCATCGTCGTCATCCTGCTGATCTCTGCGCTCACCGGCACCAACCCGCTGGAACTGCTCGGTACGCTCGGTGGCGGGGCCACCGCCCCTGTCGAAGAAACCGGCGGCGCGCCGCCGGCTGATGACCCGCAGTCCCGCTTCATCGCGGTCGTCCTGGGCGACACCGAAACCACGTGGCAGCAGGTGTTTCAGCAGAGCGGCCAGGCGTACGTGCCACCGACGCTCGTGCTGTTCTCGGATGCGACACAGTCGGAATGCGGCCTCGGCCAGGCGGCGATGGGCCCGTTCTACTGCCCTGCAGACCAGAAGGTCTACCTGGACCTCTCCTTCTTCCGCGAACTCGATTCGCGCTTCGGGGCGCCGGGAGATTTTGCGCAGGCCTATGTCGTTGCACACGAAGTGGGCCACCACGTGCAGACACTGCTCGGCCTCTCCCAGCGCGTCACGGCGCAGCGTCAGCGCAGCTCGGAAACTGAGGCGAACGCGCTGTCGGTGCGCCAGGAACTGCAGGCCGACTGCTACGCCGGCGTCTGGGGAGCCTACGCGGCCCGCAGCGGACTGCTCGAGGCCGGTGACGTCGACGAAGGTCTCACGGCAGCTGCGGCCATTGGTGATGACACGCTGCAGCGACAGTCACAGGGTCGCGTCGTCCCCGAGTCGTTCACGCACGGGTCGTCGGAAGACCGCGTCCGCTGGTTCCGTCGCGGGCTCGAGTCGGGCCGAGTCGATGCGTGTGACACTTTTGGCGGCCGCTAACCTTTTGCCAGCCCGTCTGATCGAGTAGACTTCGCAGTTGGGATTTTGCGCGATTGCCCTGCGGAGATGCGCCCGCAGGTGCGTCTCCACCCGCGCAACACATCCCGCGTATCCGCCGACGAATCACGACGGACGCGCGTTCCCAATCGAAAGGTTTACTGCATGAGGATCGGCATTCCTGCCGAAATTCGTCCCGGGGAGACCCGCGTCGCGGCCACGCCCGAAACCGTGAAGAAGCTCACCCAGGGTGGGCATCACACCGTGCTGGTGCAAGCCGGCGCCGGTGTCGGGGCTTCGATTCCAGACGCCGACTTTGCCGCGGCGGGCGCCACGATCGCCCCGACCGCACAGGCGGCGTATTCACAGTCCGACATCATCTTCAAGGTTCGTGGACCGGAACTCTCCGAGCTGCCGCTGCTGCGACCCGGCCTCATGCTGGTCGGCATGCTCAACCCGCACGACGGCGGCGGCCTCGAGGCGATTGGCGCCACCGGTGCCACAGCCTTCGCGCTCGAAGCCATTCCCCGCATCACCCGCGGTCAGGCGATGGACGTGTTGTCGTCCCAGGCCAACATCGCCGGGTACAAGGCGGTGCTGCTGGCTGCCAACGAGTACGGTCGCTTCATGCCGATGATGATGACCGCCGCCGGCACGGTGAAGGCCGCTCGCGTGCTCATCCTCGGCGCGGGCGTCGCCGGGCTGCAGGCCATCGCCACGGCCAAGCGCCTCGGCGCGGTGATCGAAGCCTCTGACGTCCGACCCGCCGTGAAGGAACAGATTGAGTCGCTCGGCGCCAAGTTCCTCGACGTGCCATACGTGACCGAAGAGGAAAAGCAGATCGCCGAAGGCGTCGGCGGCTACGCGCGGCCGATGCCCGCCGACTGGATGCGCCGGCAGGCCGAGGCGGTGCACGTCAGCGCCAGCAAGTCGGACATCGTCATCACCACCGCGCTGATTCCGGGACGCCCGGCACCGAAGCTGATTCGCGAGGCCACGGTGCAGGCGATGCGTCCGGGGTCGGTCATCGTCGACCTGGCGGTTGAGCAGGGCGGCAACGTCGAGGGGTCGGAAGCGGGTTCGGTGGTCGTCAAGCACGGCGTGCGGATCGTTGGCCTGCTCAACCTGCCCGGCATGCTCGCGGCGGACGCCAGCGCGCTCTATGCCCGCAACCTGCTGAACTTCTTCAACCTGCTCGTCGACCCCAAGACGGGCGAGCTCAAGCTGGATCGCACGGACGAAATCATCGCCGGTGCGCTCGTCTGCATCGACGGCGCCAACATTCACGGAAAGCCCAAAGCTGAGGCGGCACGCGCATGACCGGGACGATCGATCACACAGTCATCAATCTCACCGTCTTCGTGCTGGCGGTCTTCGTCGGCTACCACGTGGTCTGGACGGTGACGCCAGCGCTCCACACGCCGCTCATGAGCGTCACCAACGCGATCAGCTCCGTGATCGTCGTCGGCGCCATCCTCGCTGCAGGTCCGGGCACCCTCGACTTCGGCTCAATCCTCGGCGCCGTGGCGGTGGGGTTGGTCGCCATCAATACCTTCGGCGGCTTCCTCGTCAGCCAACGCATGCTGGAGATGTTCAAGAAGAAAGACAGCTCCAAATCGACGGGGCACAAGTAGGACGATGACTGCAAACCAAGTCGCCCTCAGCTACCTCGTCGCGAGCGTCCTCTTCATCCTGTCGCTCAAGGGACTGTCGCATCCGCTCACAGCACGGCGCGGCAACCTCTTCGGCATGATCGGGATGGCGATTGCCGTCCTGACGACGTTCGCCGTCACCCGACGCGTGGATCTGGCGATGGGGGCGCTCGCCATCGGCGGCATCATCGGCTATATCGTCGCCAAGCGCGTCGAGATGACGCAGATGCCCGAACTGGTGGCCGCCATGCACTCGCTGGTCGGCATGGCTGCGGTGCTCATCGCCATCGCTGTCGTGAACAACCCGCAGGCGTTCAACGTGGAGTTCCCGATTCCCGCCGGCAACCGCGTCGAGCTCTTCGTCGGCACCTTCGTCGGCGCCATCACGTTCTCGGGCTCGGTGATTGCCTTTGGCAAGCTCGCGGGACTCGGCAAGTACAGCCGGCTGTTCTCGAGCGCCCCGGTGGTCTTCAAGGGCCAGCACATCGTGAACCTGGTACTCGCCCTCGCCATGGTCGGCTTCGGCGTGGTGTTCTTCGGCGCCGCACCGGAAGCGCAGTGGCCCCCGTTCATCGCCATGACGGCCATCGCCTTCCTGCTCGGGCTGCTCATCATCATCCCGATCGGCGGCGCGGACATGCCGGTCGTCATCTCGATGCTCAACAGCTACTCGGGATGGGCGGCCGCGGGCATCGGCTTCTCGCTGAACAACTCGTTGCTCATCGTCGCCGGGTCACTGGTCGGCTCATCGGGCGCCATCCTCTCGTACATCATGTGCAAGGCGATGAACCGCTCGTTCTTCAGCGTGATTCTCGGCGGATTCGGAGCGACCGAAGGCGCGACCGTGACCGGCGGTGAGCAGAAAGCGGTGCGCTCGGGTTCGCCCGACGACGTCGCGTTCCTGCTGGGGAACGCCGAAGACGTCATCATCGTGCCGGGTTACGGCCTGGCCGTCGGACGTGCCCAGCACGCCACGAAGGAACTGGCTCACAAGCTCACGGCCAAGGGCGTCCGCGTCCGCTACGCGATTCACCCGGTGGCGGGACGCATGCCCGGCCACATGAACGTTCTGCTTGCCGAGGCCGAAGTGCCCTACGACCAGGTCTTCGAGATGGAAGACATCAACAGCGACTTCGGCACCTGCGACGTGGCGTTCGTGCTCGGCGCCAACGACGTGGTGAACCCGCTGGCCGAAGTGAAGGGCAGCGCCATCTACGGCATGCCGATTCTCGAAGCGCACAAGGCGCGCACGGTCATCGTCAACAAGCGCTCGATGGCCGCTGGCTACGCCGGCGTCGACAACCCGCTCTTCTACATGGACCGGACGATGATGGTGTTCGGCGACGCCAAGAAGGTCGTCGAAGACATCGTCAAGGCGATTGAATGAGGAAGTGGGAAGTGCGAAGTGAGAAGTAAGGAAGTGGAAGTTCGGAAGTAAGAAGTGAGGAAGTAGGTTCGAAGTACGACACTGCTACTTCGCGGCCTACTTCCTTACTTACTTCCCCACTTCTCACTTTCTACTTCTACTTCCCACTTCCTACTTCGAACTTCCTACCTCGTCGCGGCCGGGCGCGAGGCGATGTAGGCCGAGATGCTGACGTAGTCTTCGTCGGTCAGCTTGTCGACAACCGGCTTCATCAGCGCCGCCCACTCACCCTTCCGCGCGCCTGACTTGATGTCATACATCTGGCGGGCGATGTAGCTCGGCGAGCGTCCGGCCAGTCCGGGCACGGGTCCCATCCCTTGCAGATCCGCTCCGTGGCAGCTGCCGCACGCGACGGTCCTGCCATTGCCACCGGTTGTCACGAGCGTCTCACCCTTCTTCACGCTGCCGGTCGGCACAAACGCGATGAACGATGCGCGCGGGTCGCGCAGCACCTCGGTGCGCTCGGTGAACTCAGGCGTCTCGATGATGCGCATGCCGATCGGTTCGGTTTCGTTGCCTTCGAGGCGCAGATACATGCCGCCGGCGACGCGCGTCTTGGCCACCGTCTGCGTTTCAACGACCTTGATCCACGGCGTCCACTTCATCGACGCGAAGTACTCGGCCGACTGGCGGATCTCTTCCTCCGTCATGCCCTTGGCGATGGTCGCCATGACGTTCGTGTTGCCCTTGCGTGGCTCACCGCTCTTGCGCAGATCGTTGCGGAAGTCGTGCAGGGTCTGGATGAAGTACGACACCGGCAGGCCGGCGACGCCAGCGTTCTCCGGGCGACCCTTGCCGTTGGGATAGTGGCAGAGGCTGCAGGCCCGCACGTCGGTTCCACGACCACGCGCGACCACATCTGGCATGGTCGGGTGATCACCGGGGAACCAGTCGGCCGGCCCGGCGCCATTGCCGCCAGGAATCTGGGCTCTCGTAAAGGTCAGCGTGCTACCCGGCACGGACAACGGAGTGGGATCGGGCGCAGGGGCGGGGGCGCCGCCAGCGCGCGCTCCTCCGCCGGCACCACCGGCTCGCGCCGCTCCCGGGAGAGGCGCATCAGGGGCAATCCCGTAGGCCCACGACAGCCCCGGCGGCGGCAGGCTGACCGCAGGCGCACCCGCCGGCGCGGCGCCCTGTTGTGCCAGCAGCACGGCCGACGCCAATGGAACCAGACCCAGAATCGCTAGCAGCGAGAATCGACGCATAGTTCTCTCCCTTCGGTAGCCCGAACTATACGCCGAGACCAGCTCGGGCGGACACGAAATGAACGCCCCGAATCCTCTCAGCGCCAGCCGAGAGCGGGGGCGACGAACCTGAGAATGCTGTCGATGACGTGCGCGTTGTAGTCCACGCCAAGCTGGTTGGGCACGGTCAGGAGCAGGGTATCCGCGGCGGCGATGGCTTCATCCGCGGCAAGTTGCTTCGCCAGCACGTCCGGCTCGGCCGCATAGGAGCGGCCGAAGATGGCACGGGTACTGGAATCGATGTAGCCAACCTGATCCTGACTGCGGCCGTCGCGGCCGAAATAGGCCCGATCGCGGTCGTCAACCAGCGCGAAGATGCTGCGACTCACCGACACCCGCGGCTCACGCTGGTGCCCGGCCGCCCGCCAGGCCTCGCGGTAGGCGTCGATCTGCTTGCGCTGCTGGATGTGCAGCGGCTCGCCGCTCTCGTCGGTCTTGAGCGTGGAACTCTGCAGGTGCATCCCCAGCGTCGCCGCCCACTGCGCCGTGGCAATCGAACTCGATCCCCACCAGATGCGATCGCGCAGACCCTCGGCAAACGGTTCCACCCGCAGCAGCCCCGGGGGATTGGGGAACATCGGACGCGGGTTGGGTTGGGCAAAACCCTCGCCCGTGAGCACCTCGAGCAGTCTCTCGGCGTGGCGACGCGCCATGTCGGCGTCCGTTTCGCCATTTGCTGGCGCAAAGCCGAAATGACGCCACCCCTCGATCACCTGTTCCGGTGAGCCGCGACTGATCCCGAGCTGGAGCCGGCCGCCGGCGATGATGTCCGCGGCCCCGGCGTCCTCCGCCATGTACAGCGGGTTCTCGTAGCGCATGTCGATGACCGCGGTGCCGATCTCGATCCGACGGGTGCGTGCGCCAATGGCCGCCAGCAGGGGGAATGGCGAGCCGAGCTGGCGGGCGAAGTGATGCACGCGGAAAAACGCGCCGTCTGCGCCGAGTTCTTCCGCAGCCACTGCCAGCTCGATCGACTGCAGCAGCGAGTCGCCCGCTGTGCGCACCTGCGACTGAGGCGACGGTGTCCAGTGCCCGAACGACAGGAAGCCGATCTTCTTCATCCGTCGCGCCGCCCTCGGACTGCAGAGACCATGGCTAACACAACACGCGGATGACGTCGGAACGGGTGATGATGAAGTTCTTGTCGGTCTTGAAGTCCCGCACGAGCACGGCCGGATTCTCTGGCGTGATCATCGTCGACAGCAACTCGACCGGCGTCGAAATGTCCACGAAAGGGAACGCCGGCTGCATGATCGACTGGACCGGCTGGCGCTTGATGCCCGCATCGCGGATGAACTCGCTGAACAGGTGACTCTCATTGAGCGAACCCACCACTCGCCCGCTGCTGGTCACGGAAATCTGCGAGAAATCGTGGTCGCTCATGATGCGCACCGCGTCCTCGACCGGGCGCGTGCACTCGATGGTGTGCAACTCGCCGGACACACCGAGGGCCACCAGGTCGCGGGCGGTCATGCCCGACACCTCGAGGAAGCCCTTCGCTCGCATCCACTCGTCGTTGAACATCTTCGCCAGGTAGCGGGTGCCGTGGTCGTGGAAGATCACGACCACGACATCGTCTTTGGTGAAGTGCTCCCGAAGCTGGAGCAGGCCAGCCATGGCGGCTCCCGCTGAGTTGCCAGCGAAGATGCCCTCCTCACGGGTGATGCGCCGGGTCATCACTGCGGCGTCCTTGTCGGTGACCTTCTCGAAAGCGTCGATGACGCTGAAGTCGACGTTGGCCGGCAGGAAGTCTTCGCCGATACCCTCGGTGATGTACGGGTAGATCTCGTTCTTGTCGAAGACGCCGGTCTCCTTGTACTTCTTGAACACGGAGCCGTAGGTGTCGATGCCCCAGACCTTGATGGCGGGATTGCGTTCCTTAAGGAAGCGCCCGACGCCTGTGATCGTCCCACCGGTGCCAACACCTGACACCAGGTGCGTCACGCGACCGTCGGTCTGCTCCCAGATCTCAGGGCCGGTCTGTTCGTAGTGCGCCTGCAGGTTCGACAGGTTGTCGTACTGGTTGGCCTTCCACGCGTTCGGAATCTCCTTCTCGAGGCGCGATGAGACGGAGTAGTAGGACCTCGGGTCCTCCGGGTCGACGTCGGTCGGGCAGACGATGACCTCAGCACCAAAGGCCTTGAGTGCGTCGACTTTCTCTTTCGACTGCTTGTCGGTGGTTGTGAAGATGCAGCGGTAACCCTTCACCACGGCTGCAATGGCCAGGCCCATACCGGTGTTGCCCGAGGTGCCCTCGATGATCGTCGCGCCCGGCTTGAGCTTGCCCTCGCGCTCAGCGTCTTCGATCATCTTCAGCGCCATCCGGTCCTTGATCGAGTTGCCAGGGTTAAAGGTCTCGAGCTTGACGAGAACCTCGGCGTCGATCAGCCCTTCCGTGAGGCGGTGGATACGGACCATCGGCGTGTGTCCGATGGTGTCGAGGATGGTGTCGCAGATTTTGCGTCCCGGTGCGTTGGCCACGTTCAGATCTGTACCACGTCCGTCAGCGAAACATGAAATAGACTGCGCCCAGCAGGCACAATCCCGCCCACAGGAAGTTCCAGTTCAGCGGCTGCCGCATGTACAGCACGGCGAAGGGTACAAAGACCCCGAGCGTGATGACTTCCTGCATGATCTTCAGCTGCGCCAGTGACAGCGTCCTGAAACCGATACGGTTGGCCGGCACCTGCAGCAGGTACTCGAAGAGCGCGATGCCCCAGCTGATGAGCGCCGCGAGGTACCACGGCCTGTCCGCGAGGTTGCGCAGGTGTGCGTACCACGCGAAGGTCATGAACACATTGGAGGCAATCAGGAGGGCAATGGTGGGAAGCGCGCCGGTGAACATGACGAGATTCTAGCAACCAGCGGTCGGTCGCCGGTTGCCGGCAACTGGTTAGACGAAACCGATCGCGGCGCCGCCAGCGCCGACGCTCAACCACAGCAACAGCGACACGACACCGGCAGCACGGCTGCGCAGGGGCGTCACCTGTGTGTCGTCAGCGGTGATGGTGGCCCTGAAGACGGTGAAGTGAAACGCGAGAGCCAGGGTCAGGGCTCCCATCTTGAACCAGAAGGCGTCGTTGCCGTAGCACTTCATGGCTTCCGAGACAAAGAGCAGGATGCCGCTGCCAAGGATGACCGCGAGGCTCCTCTGCATCCATGGCCACAGGTTCAGCGCGAGGCGCGAGATCGGCTGGCGTCGCAACCCACAACCCATCAGCCTCAGGTCGACCACCACGGTGGTGCCGAGCAGCAGCGTCAAGCCGAGTAGATGGAACACCTGGATGAAAGGAAACAGCCAGGTGGATTCGCGGATCGCGATCGCGATCGCGGTGTGGTCACACCACTGGAACAAGGGAAGCAGCGCGGCGCGGGACATTGCTGACGGGGCTCAGAGACTGTACGCAGTCGTCCGCCCGGCGATGATCACCACCGTCCAGAGCGTCAGCGACATCGCGCCGGCGAGCCTGGCCGCGCCAGGCGGCCGTACCTGACGATCCCATTCATGGATGCGGCGCTCGATCGTGAGGTGATAGACGAGCGCGTTGACGCCCGCCAGCATCAGGCAGGCGATCTTGAGTAGAAACCAGGGGCTGTCGAAGACGTAGGTGGCTTCTGACGAAAACAGGAGTGCGCCGCTGATGAACATCCCCGCGAACCCGGCCATGCTCCACGGCAGGAGTTGTCCCATGACTTCAGAGACCGGCTCCTGCTTCAGCGTCACGCCCAGCAGACGCAGATCCCAGATCGCCGTCGTGCCGACCGAGATTCCCAGCGCCAGCAGGTGCGTCCCGAGCACCAGCGGAAACAACAACGACGACTCCCGGACTGCTGTTCCGATGCCAGTGGCCTCGAGCCACTGGCACCAGACCAGGAGTTGAGACGTCATCGCCTCGGGGGCGCTGGGGTGCCAATCGCGGAGCCGTCGCGGCCCGATCCGTCAAGCGACCCCGGCTGCAGATGGCCGTCGTAGAGATCCTTGTTGTTGTCCGTGCAGGCGTATTCCATGATCTCCCACTCCTTGGGAGCCAACGCCGTGACCCAACCGGTCGTCCACGGTCTCGTGTAGAACTTCGAATCGTCGATCGTGGCTTCATACCACAGCTGGTTGGCACTCATTCGCCGCCACCGCTCGGTGACGTGCAGGGCATCGCTGTGCCGATTGCCGTGATCGTCGAGCCAGGTGCGATCAGTGAGATTGACGGTGTCGATCACGAGCGTGTCGCCATCCCAGCGGCCGATCGAGTCGCCCATCAGCGACGGCTCCCAGTTCGGTCGATGGCCACGACCGTCGGTGTAGATCACCCGGAAGTTGTGCATGTACTCGTAGACGAAGACCACGCGGTCGGCCATCTGCATGATCTGGAACGGGTAGGGTGAATTGTTGACGCGCGGCACGCCCGGCAGGATGCAGCGGCTCGTCGGGTCGATCGTGGTCGCCACCTCGTTGAATGCCTTGAGGCCTGCAGGGGTGAACGGCAGCGGCTCGACCGGGCGCGACGTGTTCTGGTGAATCGCCTTGTTCCAGACGCCAGAGAGATCCGCACGACCATCGGGCATGCGCGGAATGGGCGTGCCGTTGGCGGCCGGCATGGCTGTCAGCACCGGCGACGCGTTGGGGCCCTGGGCCTCGACAAGGGCCAGCGCACCGACGACGGCCAATGCCGTCGCGCAGGTAATCGGGGCAACATACTTCATCATCTCGAGCTCCTCTGTCGCGGCACGGTCACCATCGACGCAGACGTGCAGATAACGTCACCAGGGCACACATCACCGGGGCGCCGCCGCAGGACCGCCATCATCGGCAGAACCGGCAAACACCGTCCGCCCGCCAAACTTCCAGGTTCGGGCGTTACAGGTTTTGGTACCGTCCTTGGCCAGGTAGCCGTCGATGGTCACCGCCTCCCCGAGCTTGAGCGTGTTCCGGTTCCATCCCTGACGCGTCAGTGCGTTGGGTGCGCCACCTTCGCACTGCCAGGCCGTGACGGAGCCGTCGGGATTCTTCACGTCGAGATACACCCAGATGTGAGGGTTGCGCCACTCGACTTTGGTCACCAGTCCCTGAAGGGTGATCGGCTTGGAACCGTCGAACTGGGCCGCAAACGAGTGGTGGGCCGCAGCGGGGAGGGGAACGAGGGCAGCGAGTGCGAGTGCGAACGCCGACGCCATCAGTCGAGAACCCATACAGACGCTCCTTCTACCAAGTCAGCCATCGGACCTGAGTGCGCCTGTATACCACAACTGAGCCAGGGCCTGGGCTTACTTCGACATCTCCATGATCATCCGTGTGAGCAGATAGAGCCGCGGCTCGATGGAGCTGATCTCGACGTACTCGGCGTTACTGGAGTGTGCGCCGAAACCCTTCAGGCCAAAACCCTCGATCACCGGGGCGTCGGTCTTCTGCGCGGCGTAGGCGGCGTCGGTGCCGCCGCCCGTCGGCCGCTCCAATACCGCCAGGGTCCTGCCAATCTCGGCGTAAATCCGTTGCGCCTGCGCCGCCGTGCGCTGCGATTGCTCGCGCAACGGCAGCGGCGGGAAGATCGGCTCGAAGCGGAGTTCGACGGTGGTGTCGGGTATCAGCGTGTTCTTGATCCGTTCGCGCATCACCGCTTCGACAGCGGCGAACTCGCGCGGATCGTCGGCGCGCATGTCGGCCACCGCGCGCGCGTCTCCAGGGATGGCGTTGAAAACGCTTCCGGCCTGGCCGATCGTCCAGTTCACCTTCAGCGCCTTCGACGGGTCTGACAGGTCCCGCATCTGCAGCACCTGGTGCGCCAGTTCGTAGAAGGCGTTGCGCCCCTGCTCCGGCGCCACGCCGGCATGTGAGGCGCGTCCCTTCACCGAGAGCAGCGCGTTCTGAATGCCCGTCGTCGCCAGCCGGATCGCATCGTTGGGTCCCGATCCTTCGCATGAGAGCGTGACGTCGTGCTGGGCGCCGAGCGTGGCGATCAGCTCACGCGACGCCGGTGAGGCGACTTCTTCGGAGCCGTTGATCAGCACGGTGATCAGCCCGTACCGATCGAAGTCGAGCGACCGCAACATCGCCAGCGCGTGGAGGATGAGCGCCACACCGTGCTTGTCGTCGGCAATGCCGAGGCCGTAGGCGCGGTCACCCTCGATGCGGAATGGCTGCTGCGCGAGGGTGCCGCGCTGGTAGACGGTGTCCATGTGCGCCAGCAGCAGAACCCGCTTCGTGCCGCGGCCTTTGAACCGCGCCACCAGCGTCTCGCCCAGCTTCTCGGGCGTGCTCGAGAAACGCAGTGCGCCCGGCGGCGCGGGCACCATCTCGACCTCGCCACCGAGGGCCCGCATCCGGCCGGCGATCAGCGCGGCGATTCGGGCGAGCCCCTCAGGGTCGCTGCTGCCGGACTCGATTGCCACCAGGTCGCGCATGGTGTCGAGCATCGGTGACGCCTCAGCTTGGGCACGGGCGCGCACGGTGTCGTTGGCCTGGGCCGCGGCAAGCGCAGGCATGAGGAGCACGGCGAACGTGAAAAGGTGACGCATGGCGCCGGATTATAAGCCAGGCCCAACCAGCAGCCGTCAACTAGGAACTAAGAACTAGGAACTGAGAACTAACAACCAGTCAGTGCGTCATGCCGTAGACGATGTAGTTCACACCGAGGCGGTAGGAGTTGTTGGTCGGATCCTGAGAATAGAGCCCTTCGGCCGACCATTCCCAGTACTCCGCCAGGTCGCTGTTGTGGTTGGCGAGTGCGATCATGCGGCGCTTCGGATCGTTGCCTTCGAACATCGCCATGAAGCGGGGCGTGACCCGTTCACTCGGGTGCGGCACATTCAGGACCTGCAATTCGAAGAACGTCTGGAAAATCGGGTGCTCCACGCCAATCTCCATCCAGCCGTACTCGGGCACCGCCTTGCGCATCTGCTCCGCCATGTTGTCGAAGTGCGGACCCTCGAAGTCGTCGAAGATCATGAACCCGCCCTTCATCAGGTAGGCGCGAAGACTGCGCACCTCGCTGTCGGAGATTCGCCAGTAGCCGGGTTCCGAGACGTAGAGGATGGGGTTCTCGTAAATCCGCGGGTCGTCGAGATCGAGCACGTTGGTGCCGTCGAGCCGCACGCGCATGTTCGTGATGTAGTCGAGGATGTGCGACAGGTTGCGGTCGGCGCTGGGATAGTCGTGTGACCACGAGGAGCCGCCAAAGCCGCCAAGGTTCTGGCCGTAGCGGAGCCTGGTGAACGCGAAGTGGCTGTTGTAGTCGACCGTGGCGGAGGCGGACTGCGGCCGGCGCTGGAACTGCGCTGTCGCCACCAGCGGCGTGAGGATGAGCAGAAGTGCGGCAAGCGTTCTGATCATTGGCAGCTCCCTCGGCGGGTCCTGCGGACCCGCCCTACGTACCGTCCACTACCCACTACCCACTACCAACCAGCACCAGCAACCAGCAACCAGCAACCAGCAACTAATGCGTCATCGCGTACATCAGGATGTTGATGCCCACGGCGTAGCCATTGGGCGAGAAGTTGTAGAAGAACCGCGGATCCTCGCCTTCGCGTTCCCACGCGTCCGAGATGTCGGTGTTGTGGGTCATCACCATCATCAGGTTGTCACGCTCGTCGAAGACGCCCATGAACTGGGGCCGCGCGCTGTCGGCGCCGCGCTCGGACGTGCCCCCGCCGCTCTGCCGCCAGAACTGGATGGAAGGAATCTGCGGAATCTCCTTCACCTCGAACTGCGCCCGGAAGATGGGATGGTCGGGCGGAATCGCCACGACCGGAAACTCTGCCGGTGGCAGCACATGCCTCAGCTCGTTCAGCCAGTTGTTCCAGGCAGACGTGCCCCAGAAGTCGTCGCACCACACGAAGCCGCCACGCAGCAGGTAGTTTCGCAGCCCCTCGATCTCCGGCCCGGTCAGCGATGCGGTCCCGACGTCCTCGAGGTGCAGGAAACCACACCCGTACAGCGCCGGGTCGGTGAGGCGGACGACGACGAAGTCGGGTTCCCCTTCAGCGGACTTGCTGACGTTGGTACGGGTGAGTTCGCCGAGGCGAATCGAGAAATTGCGTTCGGCGTCCGGATAGTCGGTTGACCAGCCCTGGCCACCGGCTTCGCGCCGGCCGCTGGTGTAGACACCGCGGCAGAAGTTGAACCCGTGCCCGAAGGTGTCTTTGGTGGGGAACTTCGGGGGACTGCGAAATCCTCCGAACTGGGCTGTGGCGGCGCTCGCGACGGCAAGCACGAGCACGAACGCCGGCCACACCCTCCACATCTAGTCGCTATCGTTGCGTCCGTGACAGCGAGCGATAGTACTGCTCCACGAGCTTGCGGAACTCTTCAGGCACCTGATCGCTCCCCGAGAGGACGACACCGCCTTCTTCTGCGTCGAGCTTCCTGCGCAGATCGAACTCGAAACGCTTGAGGCCCTCGGCCACGAACTGCTGCGTCCTGGTCAGCTCGTTGACATCCTGGTAAATGCGGTTGTCCTGCAGTTCACGCAGCGCGCGCAGGATCTGGTCGAGCTCGCGCGGATCGACGTCTTCACCGCGCAGCATGCCCCGCAGGTCGGTCGCCTCGTTGCTCCACTGCCTCATCTCGGCCTGCAGCTGACGGATGTCCTCGGGCGAGAGACGGCCGTTCCATCCCGGACCAAGCGGACCGTTGCCGAAGCCAAAGCCGCGATTGAGCTGCCCGCCCCCGCCCGCTCCATTGCCGAGCGTGCCATCGTTGCGTTGGCCGCCGCCACCCTGGCCGGCCTGCTGACCCTGGCCACCCTGCCCGCCCTGTCCGGCCTGGCCCTGGCCCTGGCCCTGGCCCTGGCCTTGTCCCTGGCCCTGGCCCTGGCCTTGGCCCTGACCCTGGCCTTGTCCCTGGCCTTGTCCCTGACCTTGTCCCTGCTGCCCAGCCTGCTGGCCCTGACCCTGACCCTGACCCTGGCCTTGACCCTGACCTTGCTGTCCAGCCTGCTGACCCTGGCCCTGACCCTGCTGGCCCTGCTGGCCTTGCTGCCCCTGGCCTTGCTCGCCGTTCTGACCCTGCTGGCCCTGCTGCCCCTGGCCCTGCTGGTCGCGCTCGGCACGTTCACGTGTGCGCTCCTGCAGCGACTCGAGACCGCGGGCGAGACGACGGGCCTTGTCGAGCGTCTCGGCGCGCTTGTCGCCTTCGTTACCCGCGCCCAGTGCACTCGAGGCTTCGTCGAGTTTCTCGCGCACGGCATCGATCCCGCTTGCGATGTCGTTCTCGTTGGCCTGCAGTGACTCCGGCGCAATGCCCCGGCTCACGAGCGCGCGCGAGTAGCGGATCTTGTCGCGCAGGCGGTTGTTCCTGATGGCCCCGGCGGCTTCGGCCAGCCGACGAGACGACTCACGCTCACGGCCGCTCGCGTCACGGGCGGCGTTGTCGAGCTGCGCTTCGAGCTCGCCCAGGCGGCCTTCGAGGTCGTCCTTGCGGTCGTTGATGCGTCGCGCTTCTTCGGCACGGCGCTGACCGGCGTTCGACAAGCCGCGCACGCCCGACGCAATCTCTTCCTGCTCGCGGGCCAGCTCCTCAACCTGCTCCTTGGCCTGCTCGATGTCGCGCTCGGCGCGATCGGTCATGCCGCGCTGCAGATCCTTCTCGGTCTGCTGCAGCCGCTCGAGCGCACGCTGTGCCTGCGCCTGAGCATTGGAGTCGCCACCGGCCGCGGCGCGACGCATCGCATCTGCCGCCTCACGCATCTGACGGGCCGCGTCGGTCAGGTCCTGACGATTCTCTTCGCGGGCCAGACGCTCGAGCCGACGCGCAGCCTCTTCAACCTGCTCGGCCAGCGCGCGCTGCTGCGCGGCACTCGAGCCGCTGCTCGCCGCGCCGCCTTCGAGCGCTCGACGCCGCTGACGCTCGGCCTCCTGCAGCTGACGACGGGCCAGTTCCTTGAGCTTTTCGAGCAGCTCGTCGACTTCGCGGTCGGCGCTCTGCTGCGTGGCACGGTTAGCCGTCTCGTAGCGGCTGGCCATCTTGTCGAGCTCCTGCTCGAAGATGTCGGCCAGTTCCTGCTGCTGCTGCGAGCCGCCCCCGCCGCCACCGCCGCCGCCACCCTGCTGCACCTGCACCTGATACTCCTCCTCGGCCTTCTGGAGGATCTGCAACGCCTTCTGCTCGAGGGGCAGCGCCGCGTCCGGGCTCGCCTTGGCCAGGTGGCCTTCGGCTTCCTGCATGGCGGCGATCGCCTGCGGCATCATCTCGATGATCTTCGCGAACGCCGGATCCTGCTGGACCAGCTGGCTGTTCATGCGCGTCATCAGGTTCTCGACCTGCTCGCGGAGCCTGCCCTGCGACAGCCCGACCACCGTCGAACTCTCGCGCAGCTTCTGCGGCGTCATCCCCCTGCGATCGCGCTGCACGTTGAAGGTTGCGGAGATGATCTGG
>JBEBGV010000018.1:0-77757 GCA_040081265.1 Vicinamibacterales bacterium | reverse complement strand
CTCATTGCTGTCCGTCCCAACCGCGACCTCCACGATCGCGAGCTTAGGGGACATTTCTAACGAGTCGCCGAGGGGACACTATCAGCGAGTCACAACAGCCGTGAATGCGGCCGCTGTGACGCCGCCTGGTGGTTCGCTCAGCTTCGCCGGCTCGGCACGCCCAGTCGGAGGCCTGCAATCCGGCACGGCTCGTCGCGACGGTGCTCTGGCGACCGAGTCCGGCTCCTTCGCGAACCACCAGACGCCATCACAGCGGCGTGCCTGGCCGCGCGGTGCGGCAGCCGTGCGATAGAATCCGCCCCAGGCGGTCGAGACGACAGGGGGTCCAGATGACAACATGCTTCCGTCGGGACGCACTCGCTGTGGCGTTAATCGGACTGCTCGGTGTCTGGGTCACTGACGCTCCCGCGCAGCGTGTGTCCACGGATCTCGCAATGCAGCGACGAGGCGGAACGATCCCGACCGGGTACACCACGCCGTACCCGCCGTTGAGGATCATCGCCAATGTCTACTACGTCGGCATGTCCGACCTTGCGGCGTATCTGATCACGACGCCCCAGGGGCACATCCTGATCAACACGGGTCTGGTCGAGTCGGTCCCTCTGATTCGCGCAAACATCGAACAGTTGGGATTCAAGGTCTCGGATATCAAGCTGCTGTTAGCCACGCACGGTCACTGGGATCATGTGGCAGGCATGGCAGAGCTCAAAAGCCTGACAGGGGCACAGATGCTGATGCACGACGCCGATGCGCCTATGCTCGAGGATGGGGGGAACACCGACTACCGATTTCCGCGAGACCAGGCCAGGGGGATGCTTTACGAGCCGGTCAAGGTCGACCGGCGGCTGAAAGATGGAGACAGGGTCCGCCTGGGAATGATGGAACTGACCGCTCACCACCATCCGGGGCACACGAAGGGCTCAACAACGTTCTCGTTTGATGTGCAAGAGGCGGGGAAACCCTACCGTGTCTTGATCGCCAATATGGGTTCGATCAACGAGGGTGTGAAGCTTCTGAGTACTCCTGGGTACCCGAACATCGTCGACGATTACGCCCGCACATTCCGGCAGCAGAAGGCGCTGGCTTGCGACGTCTTTCTTGCGTCGCACGCTGCGCAGTTTGGCCTACATGGAAAATACAAGCCGGGTGATCCGTACAAATCCGATCGTTTCGTGGACCCGAACGGGTACCTTGCCGCCGTCAATCGGCTGGAGCGTGTTTATCTCGATCAGCTGGCCAGTGAACGTAAGGTCAATTGAGCCCGGCTTCCCGTCCTTGGAATGATGCGAACCGCGGGCTCAGTTCGTGAACGCTGAAATCCCGGTCTGCGCTCGCCCGAGGATTAAGGCGTGCACATCGTGGGTCCCCTCGTAGGTGTTGACCACCTCCAGGTTCACCAGGTGGCGGATGACGCCGAACTCGTCCACGATGCCGTTGCCGCCCATCATGTCGCGGGCCAGGCGCGCGATGTCGAGGGCCTTGCCGCACGAATTGCGCTTGAGGATGGACGTGATCTCGGGCGAGGCGATGCCCTCGTCCTTCATGCGTCCCAGCCGGAGCGCGCCCTGGAGGCCCAGCGCAATCTCCGTCTGCATGTCCGCCAGCTTCTTCTGAATGAGCTGATTGGCTGCGAGCGGCCGACCGAACTGCGTGCGGTCGAGCACGTACTGCCTGGCGCGGAACCAGCAGTCTTCGGCTGCGCCCAGCGCCCCCCAGGCAATACCGTACCGGGCGCTGTTGAGGCACGTGAACGGCCCCTTCAGGCCGCGCACGTCCGGAAACGCGTTCTCCTCCGGACAAAACACGTTGTCGAGCACGACCTCGCCGGTAATGCTGGTCCGCAGTCCAACCTTGCCGTGCGTCGCCGGGGTGCTCAACCCCTGCCAGCCCTTCTCGAGGATGAACCCCCGAATCCGGTCCTCATCGTCTTTGGCCCAGATGACGAACACGTCGGCGATGGGGCTGTTGGTGATCCAGGCCTTGTTGCCGGTGAGCGCGAAACCTCCGTCCACCGTCCTGGCTCGTGTCGTCATGCTGCCCGGGTCCGAACCAGCGTTGGGTTCGGTGAGGCCGAAGCAACCAATCCACTCGCCTGAGGCCAGTGTCGGCAGGTACTTCTGTTTCTGCGCTTCGGTGCCGAACTCGTTGATGGGCACCATCACGAGCGACCCCTGCACGCTCATCATCGAGCGGAAGCCCGAGTCCACGCGCTCGACTTCGCGCGCCACCAGGCCGTAGCTGACGTAACTCATGCCGGCCCCGCCGTACTGCTGGGGAATGATGATGCCCAGCATGTCGAGCGCACCCATCTCGCGGAAGATCGACGGATCGGGCCGCTCGTGGCGGAACATCTCGAGCACGCGCGGGGCCAGCTTGTCCTGGCAGTAGGTGCGCGCGGTATCGCGCACCATGCGCTCTTCGTCACTCAGTTGCCGGTCGAGGAGCAGCGGGTCGCTCCAGTCGAAGCGCGTCTCATGCTGGGCAGCCATTGGACGGCCATTCTAGCTAACTCAAGCACAGGATCGTCGCTGGCCTTACGTATCCGAAAGACTCGCCTCGTCCCACGCACTCGACTATCGCGCTTCGCGCCGATTCCACGTGCAATGGTCGAGGGGCGCGACTTTCGCAGAGGCTGCAGCGTCTTCGGAGGACGCATGCATATCTGGACCGAGTTCAAGACCGCAATTTTGCCGTGGCTCCTCGCAGGCGCTGTCGTGGCGTTCCTGATTGCCGAACATCGACGGACAACAGGAGCGCTGCTCGAGGCGAACACGCGGTTGGCGAACGCGGTTGACCAGCAGGGAAAAGCGCTCGACGGCGTTCGAGCGCTGCTCTCGTCGCAGGGGTACACGTTGCCCCCTTTAGCCAAGCCGCAGTGATCAGCGGGCTTCGGGTGCCGGTACACCTGACGTCACGCTCCGCACTGCGGATGTTCGACCTGGCTGATATCTGGGCGACACGAACCGGCAAGGCCGTGCGGCTGGTATCGGCCAACGACCATGTGCACAGTCGGGGGTCAGCGCACTACCTTGGCACTGCGCTCGACTTCCACTCCTCCGACATGGACGCCCTGTCGGAGACATTCCGTCGCGCCGGCTACCGCGTGCTGTGGAGGGTGGCCGGCCACTTCGGGCACGTGCACGTCGAGGAGGCGACAGTGACGGCCCACCGCGGTGAATAGCAGTACGGGGATATCATGTGGCGCCCCTGCCGGGCGTTCGCCTCAGGAGATGCCGCTATGTGGTCCGCGATTGCCGTGAGAGTTGTCGTTGCTGTCGTCGTTGTCCTGAGTGCCACGCCCGCGCTGGCCCAGCTTCCGAACCCCTATGGCGCGCCGCTCTCGCTCGAGAACGCCAAGAAGATCGCTGCGGCTGCGGTGGCTGAGGCCCGCAAGAACAACTGGAACGTCGCGATCGCGATCGTCGACCCGGCCGGCGCCCTGGTCTATTTCGAGAAGCTCGACGGCACCCAGAACGCGAGCGTGACGGTGGCGATCGAGAAGGCGCGCACCTCCGCTCAGTTCAAGCGCGCGACCAAGGCGTTTCAGGACGTCGTTGCCGCCGGCGGCGACGGATTGCGCATCCTGAGCCTGCCCGGCGCGGTGCCGGTCGAGGGAGGTGTCCCCGCGCTCATCGACGGACGCATCGTTGGCGCCGTTGGTGTGTCGGGTGCCACAAGCGCACAGGATGGGCAGGTGGCCGCCGCAGGCGTGGCCGCGGTGAAGTAGGCACCAGGCGGCAGGAGGCAGGCGGTTTGCCCGCATGGCACCGAAGTGCCATGCCGACCATCCCTTCGTCCGATCCCCATGAACGCGGGCAGCAGCTACTGTGCTGATGTGTCCCTCGAACCGCCAATCCTCATCGTCGCCGCGGATGAGCAGGTGATTCGCACGGTGCTGGCCGCCTGCGAGCAGGCCGATCCGCAGCGACCCATCATGCTGCTGCCCCAGGCACACAAAGTGCGCACCTATCTGCGGGACAGCGTCGCCACCGGAAGATGCCCTGCGACAGTGGTCGTCAGCATCGATCCGGAGTACGTGCAGCCCTGGGCGCTCGTGCACTGGATCCGCGAACAGCCAGCACCGGTGGGGAAGGTGTCGCTCGTCGTGGTGTCCGCGTCCGGTTATACCGACGCGGAACGTGACGACGACCTCCTGCTCGTCCGTCCCGACTCGCTCGAGGACCTGTCGCACGCCGTCGTCGACGCCCTGACCAGGCGAAAGCAGCACAGCCTACACTAGGCTTCATGAGCATGACGTCCAACTTTCTCGGTTCCTACCGAGCGGACGGCATTTCTGCACCGCGCCTCGAACGCGTGCTGGCTGTGGGCAGGGCGTTCCTGGCCGTTGTTGGCCTGCTCGCGATCTATCTCGATCCCACCGAACCCCGCCGGCTTGCCGTCGTCGCCTACACCCTGCTGGCGGCCTACGCGTTGTTCAGCCTGGCCGTCCTGGCGTGGGTGCAACTCGGGAGGCGGGTCACCGGCCGCCACGGTCTGGCCTTCCACGTCGCCGACATGCTGTGGGCCTCGGCACTGACGTTTGTGAGCGATGGGGCGGGCAGTCCACTGTTCCTGTTCTTCGTGTTCGTTGTCGTGGCGAGCGCGTATCGCTGGGGATTCCGTGAAACCGTCGCCACTACGGTCGGGATGGTGGTCGTGTTCCTGCTCGAGACGGCGGCCGCGGCGGCAGGGCCGTGGCGGGAGACGCTCCTGGCCACCGACCTCGAGGTGAATCGGACGATTCTTCGCATCGGGTACCTTCTGCTGACGGGATTCCTGCTGGGCTATCTTGCCGAGCAGGAAAAGCAGTCCCGCGCCGAACTCGGGGCGCTGGCCAACCTGCCGCTGTCGCCACGGATCGACCTCGATCTGCGCGGTTCGATCACGACGGTGGCCGATGACCTCCTGCGCATCTTCAGGGCCACTGACATTGCGTTCGTGATCGACGATGTCGCGACCGTGGTGGCCACGTCCTGGACGCACCGCTCGCGCAGCAGTGCCTCCGCGGCCGACATCGATCGCCGTGAACTGGACCCCGCGGAGCTGGCTGACTGGCTGTTTGAAGGACCGGGCCGAAGCTGGCACGTCAAACCCCAGCCAGGCGGATCGGGTCTCTTCCAGTGCGTCAGCACAGAGTCCTGGGCGCTCAAGCGCGTGACGCAGGACGTGCCCGACAGGGTGACCTTGTGGGCACGCCTGCAACCCATGATTGCCATCGACGTCGGCGCTGCCAATGAGTGGCGCGGCCGGATCTATCTGGCAGGGTTTCCCGATGGCGACGACATGGAGCGCGTTGTGCACTTTCTCGATGCGGTCGGCGCGCACGTCACCCCAGCGCTCACCAACCTGTTTCTGCTCAGACGGCTGCATCAGCAGGAGTCCGCCGCCGAACGTGCCCGCGTGGCGCGTGAGCTGCACGATGGCGCGATCCAGGCGCTCATCGGCATTGAGATGAAGATCGAGGCGATGCTGCGGAGCCCGGCCGAGCGCAGGCTGGGACAGAGGGGCGACCTGGCCGACATTCAGCTCACCGTGCGTCAGGAAGTCGTGGCCCTGCGTGAGCTGATGCACGCGCTGCGTCCGATTGAGATCGACGCGCACGAAAATCTTCCGGATGTGCTCGCTGGCGTCGTGGAACGGTTTCGACGCGACAGCGGGATGCCTGCCCGGTTCATCATGAGCGGGGATGCGCCAGCGATGCGACCGGCTGCCGCGCTCGAGATCGTCCGCATCGTCCAGGAGGCGCTGGTGAACGCCCGCAGGCACAGTCGCGCGCACAACGTGTTCGTGCGCCTGACCCCGGCCGCCGGCGGTTATCGTCTCAGCGTCGAGGACGATGGCACGGGCTTCAGCTTCGAGGGACGGCTGACCTCATCTGAGCTCGACGAGCGCCGGATCGGGCCGGCGATCATCAAGGAACGCGCCCGCCTGCTCGGCGGTCACCTGGTCGTGCAGTCCACACCCGGCAGCGGCAGCCGGATTGAACTCACGTTTGCAGGGCAGGGATGACTGAACCAGTCTCACGCGTACGCATCGCCATCGCCGACGACCACCAGATATTCCGCGACGGTCTCCGCCGGCTGCTCGAGACCGAGCCCGGTTTCGAGGTGGTGGGGGAAGCGTCCGACGGCGAAGCCGCGGTGCGGCTGGCGCGCGACACCATCCCGGACGTCCTGCTGCTCGACGTGGCCATGCCCCGCATGGGTGGTGCCGAAGTGCTGGACCTGCTGCAGGAGGGACCCACCCGGATCCTGTTACTGACGGCCGGCATCGACGCAGACGACTTGCTCCGGGCGCTGCAGCGTGGTGCCCATGGCGTGGTGCTCAAGGACAACGCCACGAGGTCGCTGATTGACGGCATCCACCGTGTGGCGCGCGGTCAGTATGTGTTTGGCGACGGCGTGTCCGACGACCTGGCTCAGGCCGTACGCAAGCTGGCTTCGCCCGATGCGCCACGCTACGGATTGACGGCTCGAGAGAAGGAAATCGTCGCCGCCATCGTCGAGGGCGCCAACAACCGCGACATCGCCACGAGCCTGGGTATCAGCCTCCAGACCGTCAAGCATCACCTCTCGAATATCTTCGACAAGACCGGTGTATCGACGCGCCTGGAGCTTGCGCTGCTGGCCGTTCGCAAGCGGTTGACCGACGTGCGGCCGTAGGCGGCAGGCGAGGAGTGGGCAGTGCCGTCTACTTCTCCGACGTGATCTCGATGAGGTATCGAAGGACGTCGCGATTGGACACCTTTCCGGCGTGATACAGCTCGAAGGTGTGGCCGGTCAGCAGATAGCGTCGAGCTGAGCCAGAGCACTCGCGTACTCCAGTGATGCTGCGGACACTTCCGGTGAACTCCTGTCGGACGGCGTCAACGAGATCAAGAAACTCTGTCTCGGTCCAGTCGCAGGTCGGAGATGACCACCGCGCCTCGATGTCGCCGTCACGTTCACTCAGCGCCACCAGCGTGCCGTCGCCTCGCGCGCTGAGCTGCCTGAGGAAGGCCTGTGACAGTCCCTGCAGCGCCGGCGCCACCGCTACTGCCGGTTGGATCGGGCGTGGATGCGCGACGACGGGCGCTGCTGCTGATGGTGCCGCTGCTGGTGAAGGCGAAGGTGCAGGCGCAGTGCTCCGGCCGAACATCGTTGTGGCGAGGTACGCAGCGACGCCGGTGCCAGTGATGGCGCCGCTCAGGATCGACAGCAGGACGAAGGCCGGCCCACGCATGTCTCTACTGTATAGACTCTGTCGCTGCGCGCCGCAACCACCACCGCACATTTCTGAACCTCTTTCCGGACGCACATTGCAGGGATGTGCCCTCGTCGCGGCTCGCGCCTTCGCGAAGCGATCGTGCTGATCCCACGATATCTGGCCGGATTTCACAGACTCCCGGCATGCGACGCACGTGCGTCCCCTCGTCTGACGATGTGGCGCGCCGATTGCTCAACGGAGGTCAACACCGCACACGTTTGTGTGCCGGTTGAGAAAGGACCTTGAATGTCACTCACGCGCGAAGTCCAGAAGGACCTGTTGGAGCGGGGATATTCCCGTCGTCAGATTGGTCGCATCGCCCTCGGAGCCGCAGCCGTACTGCCGTTCTTCCACGAGTTCGCCTTCGCACAAGACGATGCTGCGCCGGCGGCACGTGTGCGCGGCGCTGGTATCGACCCCGACGTGGTGCGCATCACCTCGAACGAGAATCCGATGGGGCCGTCGAAGGAAGGCCTCGAAGCGATGGCCAGGGTCGCGCCACTCGCGTGGCGCTACGGGCCGCAGGGTGAGAACATCGAGTTCCAGTCGCTGCTGGCAAGTACCGAGAACGTCAAGCCCGAGTACGTTCTCTCGTACCCCGGCTCCGGTACCCCGCTGGCCAACCTCGTGCCCGCCTTCACGTCTCCCACCCGCAGCTGGGTGATGGCGTCGCCGGGTTACGGCAGCGGTGCCAGCAGAGACATTGGCAACAAGGTCGTCAAGGTGCCGCTCCGCAAGGACTACAGCCACGACGTGGTGGCGATGATCAAGGCCGACCCGAACGCGGGCGCGTACTACATCTGTAACCCGAACAACCCCACGGGCACGATGACCTCGCGCAAGGACATGGAATACATCCTTGCGAACAAGAGGCCGGACGCCGTGCTCGTCATCGATGAGGCCTATATCCACTTCTCCGGCCGCGACAGCATGTCCACGGATCTGGTCCGTCAGGACAAGGACGTCGTCGTCCTGCGCACCTTCTCGAAGATCTACGGCATGGCGGGTCTGCGCGCTGGCGCTGCCTACGGTCGTCCCGACCTGCTGGCGAAGCTGGCCAAGTTCGGTCGCACCGCCAACCTGTCGGTGGCGACGATGGCGTGCGCAGCGGCGAGTCTCAAGGTGGAAGCCAAGCTCATTGCTGAGCGCATGGCGATCAACACTCGCAACCGCGACCTCGCCTACGAGCAGATCTCGAAGCTGACCGGCGCGGCGGCGATTCCGTCGACGTCGAACTTCTTCATGCTGTCGGTGCAGGGGATGACCGGGCCGCAGATCAACAAGGCGATGGCGGCGAAGAAGGTCCTGCTCGCCGGACACCGCTGGCCCGAGTGGGCGCAGCATGTGCGGGTGACCGTCGGCACCTTCGAGGAAATGCAGAAGTTCAACGCCGCGCTCGCGCAGGTCGTCCAGGAAGGCCCGCCCAAGGCCACCGCGTAACGTGAGAGGGGGTCAGACCAGGGTCAGACCCCTTCTCAACACTGCTCAGAACGACTTGCCGAACTGGCTGAGGGCCCGGCCCATGTTGCCGGTGACCTTCCAGCCGGCGGGTGTGCGGACGACCGTCAGGATCTCGGCGCCTTCGCCGAAGAGGGTGCCGTCTTTCTTGTCGCGTCTCCAGTGGATGTCCACCAGCGCGGCGCTACCCGAGAGCGGCGTGATGATCATCCGCTCGACGCGGCTGATCGCATAGTCGGTCCCGTTGAGGCTGTCGCGCGTCTGGCGCATCCGCGCCACCATCTCGTCCACCGTGGCGACGACGGTGGGCGTGCCACCTACGGCCCAGATGATGAACGGCGCCTGCAGCACCGAGCGATAACCGTCCCAGTCCCCTGCGGTGAAGGTGCTGAAGTAGCGCCCGATTACCGTGCGGACCGCCGCTTGTTCTGCCTCGCCAAACGTCGGTGGGGCATCGAGCTTGTCCACGCGAGCAAACGTGAGAGGCACCGCCATCCCCTGTGTCAGGGTGCCGACGATTTCCTGGCCGTTGGCGCTGATGATGCCGTCGTAGGCGCCGCGGATCGCGGTGATGTCAAGGTGTAGTCGGTTTCCTGTCAGCGTCACCTGCTGTACCGGCGCGCGCGATTCCTCCTGCTCGATGATGACCAGGTAGGCGTCGTATCCGCCGGTTGTCGCTGTCACGACCAGACCGATGCGAATGCGGCCGTTCCCGGTGACGAGCGTGCCCTGCCAGTTGCCGACGAGCGCTGGCGCCGACGTAGCGTTCGAGGTCTGCGCGCGGGCCGGGACGGGGGCGAGAAGCGCCAGCGCGAGGATGACAGCAACGAGCGTTCGCACCATATCGGCGATCTTACGTGCAGTTCGGGTCTGACCCCGGTCTGACCCCGGTCTGACCCCGGTCTGACCCTGGTCTGACCCTGGTCTGACCCCGGTCTGACCCCGGTCTGACCCCTATCTCTCCCACGCGTCGCTGAAGATCTGCAGGGGCGTCCCTGGCATGACCAGCGTGGCGCGGCAGCAGTGTTTCACGCTGAACCCGAACATCATCACCAGCACGATTGCGCCAGCTGCGAGGGAGGCGAGCGTTCGCGGCGTCAGTGAGGGACGGAAAGGCTGGATATCGCGATCCGGCAGGACGATCGCGCACGTCACGGTGGCCAGCGTCGCGTGAATGGCCAGCCAGCGGCCCCAGTCGATCGCGATAACGAACAGCGGCGTCGAGAACAACACCGCGCCGACCAGTGCCGCAATCGCCAGGTAGCCAGTGCGAATCGAGCGCGCGCTGATCAGCAGGAAGAGCATCGGCGGCAGCACCGTCAGCGACGCCGCCCAGGCCAGCGAGCGCGCGGCCTCTCCGGTGGCGGCGCCACGAAAGTCCTGGACGGCTTCGAGCAGCGACTCGCGGCCGTAGGAGAGGACGCCTTCGCACACGCGCAATGGAGCGCCCTCGGCGACGAGCCTTTCGCAGAGCGCTGGCGCGCTGAGTGAGCCGGACAACCCGACGACCAGCAACACTGCGCAGGCAGACCCGGCCGGGATGAGCAGCGACGGCCACCACCGCGTGGTCGCGCCGCCATCCCTGGCGCGCAGGAAGGACAGCAGCACGAAGTACGGCGTGAAGAAGAAAAACAGCTCGTGCATCAGCGTCAGCACGAAGGCCAGCACCGCGAATGCCGTCGCGCGACCGGCCGTCTGCCTGCCGCGACTCACGACCAGCGCCCACGCGGCGACCGACGCGAACAGGAGGCCGTCCTTCCGTCCAACCGTGTCCGGGTTATAGAGCGTGAACAACAGGAACGCGGGCGACAGGCACAGCGCGAAGAACCAGAACGTCAGCCGCCGTGTCCGCAGCAGGGTTGAGAACACCGCACAGAACATGGCGAACACCAGCACGAACAGCGACCACGCCGTGAGGTTGGCCGGCGCGCCGAGGCCGCCGCTGACCGCGAGCACGATCTCGCCGCTCAGCCCGCGCCGAACGAATCCGTCGGCATACGTGATCAGCCAGTCGCCAATGGTCCACCCGTCCCACGCGTTGGCCAGCTCACGCCCGTGCCAGCCGGTGTAGAACACCATCAGCACCATCAGCACGCCGATGATGGGGTAGTAGGCCCGTGCCGCCCACCAGTCCCAGTCGTCCTGTACCGCGAGAAGCCCGCCGATGACGGTCCGTGGCAGCACGTGGGTCGCGTCGGGCCTGATCGCCTGCGCGTGCCTGGGTGCACCCTCCGGTCCCAGCGCCGCCCGAGCGACCACCGCACCCAGCTCACGCCGTGCGACCCAGATGCCGGCGAGTCCGACGATGAGACCGAAGAGCGCCACGGGCATCGCCAGCCTGGCCTCGAGGAAACGTCGGACCGCCTGGGGCACGTCCGGGGCGTCGAGGATGACGCGGAAGCGTTCGCGGTCGATGTGCGCGGTGTCGGCGACGAGCGGGTGGGTGACGATCTGTCGGACCATCGCGCGCGATCGATCGCCGAGGCCGTAGACCCACTTGCTCGGCTCAACTGCCTCGCCCTTCTCGAGCGTCAGGGTGGCTTCGGCCGCGCGTCTGTTCGCCTCGGTGACGCCATCCACCCACCTCACAGTGATGCGTTGCTGCGACGTGCCGACACGCTGCTCGAGTTGAAACACCGCCAGCGCCGTTACCAGGCTCAGGCAGGCGATGGCAGCGGCGACCGCTGGCCGCCTCACCGACGTATGGCGATCACTGCCCATGCGACATCTGCACACGAAAAGCGTAACAGCAGTGGATTAATCCGCTCTCATGCGGCTGAAACCGCTGCCGATGGTGAATCTGATCGGGGTCCGTTCGACCCCCTCCCAAGGAGCACGCCAACTGATGAAAATGCGGACACTACTGCCCACCCTGGTCGTCGCCAGTCTCGTGACCTACTCGGTCTCGATGACGGCGTCACAGGCCGACAACCAGTTCGACCAGCTCGTAACGCCAGAAGTGCTCTATGGGGTGGGCAACACGAACGGCGGGTTTGCCATCGACCGTCACAGAGGTGTTGAGATCGGCCTGCGCGCCCAGACGCGTTTCCCGGTGGCCAACGACACCACCGGACTCAACAGCAACGGCGATGGCACCTACTCGATGCCTGCAGGCGCAGCCTGTCCGGATGCGTTCCCATCTGCGCCCTTCCCGCTCTGTCTTGCGACGCCGGTGTGGAACTTCACGTGGTCAGTCAACACCGACTGGGACCTGAGCACGGCCGGGAAGGTCAATCAGTTCGTGTATCAGATCGGCATGGACTCCAATCCTGGTCCTGGCACCTCGTTTACGCTCTTCGACCCGATCACCCCGAGCCTGGTGGCGCCGGCGTGGGATCACGCCTTTGGCGACAACACCACTGCCAATGGCGCTGGTGACGAAACCCTGATTAACTACGCCGCCAACCTCGCGGGCAAGAACGTGGTCCAGAACTCGTGGAACTACGAGTTCTTCAACAACGTCGGCACCAGCCTCGCATCGTTCAATCCTGCGGTGGATGGCAACTACGTGATCTTCCTGCGCGCGATCGACCCGGTCAAGAAGAAGGTCGTCGCCGAAACGATGATCCAGGTACTCGTCGGCAACGCGCCGAAGGTGCCGCGACGCAAGATCGAGCTGCCGAAGGTGGGACGCGATCGCGACCACGACGATGACGACGATGACCACGACGGTCACGATCACTAAGAATCACACCGGTCCATAGCACGGCAATCCGAGCGCGGCGTCGGTCCCAGAGGGCCGGCGTCCGCGCTCAACCAGCACCCGCCACCGGGGCTCGTCGTTGAAGGCGAACGGCACCTCCACGTAGCGCGCATCGATGTCGCCGGCCACCAGTTGAAACCTGCGCCGGAACGCAGCCTCCTGGTCACCCATCAAGACAATCGGTACGCGTTCACCGCTGAGGCGTGCAACCGTCAGGCGCTGATCCGCATCCGACTCATGCCACCCGAGCATGAAGTGCACCTGCCCCCCGGCAAACTCCCGTTCTGCATAGAAGAACACCTCAGGGGCGAACTGGCCAGCGACTAACAGGCGGTCCTCGGGCAGCGTGCAACGCATCACATAGCGCGCCAGCGCCTGGATACCGCGCGATTCACCAGGCGGGGCCCACTGGTCGATCGGCCGAAGGTGCAGCCGACGATACGTTGCCGTTATGTGCGCGAGCGCTGCTCGGGGTCCCTTGTCGAACTCGGCGTCGAGCAGCGTGTTCACGGTTCGTGCGAGCGTGGTGACGCTCCACAGTGTGACCAGGAAGACGGTTGCGACGGGGAGACGTGCGGCGAGTCGCCACGTGGTGCCCGCGCCGGCCGTCCTCAGATCGCTCAGCCACCGCCCCACGAGCCATGCACCGAGCGCCGCGGTGGGAGTGGCCACGTCGGCCAGCCTCGCCCCCGGGTCGTCGTCAACGAGCGTGCGCGTGATCACCAGGCACAAACAGGCCATCGCCACAACGGCGGCCGCTTCCTGCCGTGCGATACGCCCTCGCGTCCACGCCCACCATGTCGTCAGCAACGTCAGCACAGGCAGCGCATAGGTGACACCGGTAAGCCACGCCAGCGCAAACGAGGGCGCGGGAGTCGCGATCCCGACGCCGAGGGCGCGGCGTGTCCCGTTGCCCACCAGACGTGCAGCAGCGCCGCTTGCGACCAGGTAGTGGAACAGGCCATCGGCCCACTGCACGTAGAGCAGGAAGGGCAACAGCAACAGGCCGCACACGCCGGCATAGATCGCCATCGCTCTACGCCACTGTCTGGCTCGACCGGCATGCACCAGCGTCAGGAGGACGAGCATCAACCCGCCCACGTAGGCGCCGTGGTCGTACCGGAACAGGAACGCCAGCACCGACCATGCAGAGAGCACGACGATGCGCCGCAGGCTCGGCCGGCCGGCCGTGCTGTCGGCATCTCCGTGGGCGTACCACCACGCCAGCCAGATCGCGCCGACGTAGAGGAACACCTTCGGGTAGTTGTACAGGCGTGGAAACGCGACGACGGCTGCCAGCGTCACGCACGCGGCCACTGCCTGCGACCGCGACAGCCGCGTGCTCACACCAAAGGTCAGCGCCGCACCGAGCGACATGAACGAGATCGTCAGCAGCGCCTCGCCGTAGAGGTTGTAGCCGAACACGAGCTGCGCAGCCGCCGAGAGGTAGTAGTGGAGAAGCTGGCCCGGATCGAAGAAGTCCCGGATCGGCCACGCACCACCCAGGATCTGCCTGGCGCGCGACAGGTGGGTGAAGTGATCGTTGCCGAACCCCGCGCTCGTGAACCGGAACACGAACGTGAGCACGAACGCGATCACCATGCCGGCTACCAGGTTCATCGCGTGCGGTCGTCCAGGAACAACACGTAGATGCTGAACACCATCATGCTGAACACGATCAGCCCCGCGTACAGGCCCATGGTCACCGGGATCAGGCCGTGGAGGAAGAGTCCGGCGACGAGCGCGAGCGGGCGAAGCCGGCGGTTCCAGAGCGCGAAGGCGAGGAAGAACTCAACGCCCACGGCGCCAACGGCCAGCGTCTGGATGATGACAGGGTCGCGTGCAAAGTCCGGGAGCGCCAGCCGGTCGAGCAGGACCTGTCCACTCAGGAACGGCTCGTTCAGCTTGGCCGCCGCCGAGTAGAAGTAAGCGAGCGACAACTGGACCTTCAACAACCACACAGGCCAGCCCGGAATCCACCGGCCGGGCGAACTCTCGCGGCCCCACCGCACCGAGAGCGTGGCTTCACTGTCGCTCAGCCCCACGAGCAGCAACATCAGCATCATGAAGTACATGTGGTGGGCCCAGAAGTTCTGGTCCACCAGGTGCTGCAGGATCGAGAGCGCCAGGAGCACCCCGGCAGAGAGCCGCGCCCGGTAGCCGACGACGAGCCCGAGTGATGCGGCCATCCACAGCAGGCCGAAGCACGCGATTTCCCACGTGGCTGCCAGGCGTGGTGCCCACTCGAAGAGGCGTGCGGGCACGGCGGCCGGGTCGTGTTGCAGAAGGTAGAGGTCGCGGACGGTCTTGAGGCCGCGAATCATCGCCGCCGTGCCAAGACCGATCCGGCAGACGGCCAGCGGCCACGCCGGCCGTTCGTGCGTGAGCAGCCTGACGAGCGCGCGCGTCACGGGCACTTGATAATCACGTCGCGCCCGGCGTGGACATAGCGCACCTGCACCTCACGTGCACCGGTCCACAATCCGCACAGGTGCGGAGGGACAAACCGCTCCTGATCGACCGACGGCCCGAACAGCCTGACCGGGTTGTTGCGACGCAGCAGCACGCCTGCGTCACGCGTTGATCCGTCGGCGAAGTGCACGAGGAACCGCGGCGTTTCCTCCTGGCCCGCGTACATGTGCCACGTGAACCGGTCCAAGCCAGGGCGGAACCAGGAAAGGGCAGGGTACACAATCTGAAACGTCAGGTAGGCGACGACAAACGTGCCTGAGGCCAGAAGACGGGCGCGTGACATCGTAGGACTGGTGCGGAGGGGACGAAAGGAAGCCGAGGCCGAGGTTCGCACAGCGGATAGGGCCTGTCAAACCGGGCTATGATCCGACCGTTGATCCCCAATGCCCGAGTTGTTCCGAAGGCACGGCCACATCGGGACGCGGTGAAGTTTCTTGGGGCTCTCCGGCACTATCTCCAGCGCCCGCTCGGACCCGACGACTGTCGGCACCGCATCGTGTCCCACCTCCGCGATCGCGACGCGGCCACCCTTCGCCTGTTTCAGCACGTCTACGCGGAAGAGGGCGGTCCTTACCGGCGGTTGCTTCGTCATGCCGGCATCGCGTACGAGGACGTTGTCGAACTGGTGGGCCGCGAAGGAGTAGAGGGCGCGCTCGGGCAGCTGCACACGTCGGGAGTCCACCTGACGCTCGACGAGTTCAAGGGCCGACGCCCCATCCGGCGGGGTTCGCTCGAAATTCCCACCGACGCCCACGACTTCGACAATCGGGCGCTGGCGCCGCACTTCGTGACCCGGACCGGCGGTTCACGCAGCGCGGGCCGCGAGCTGCTGGTCGACGTGGAGTTGCTCGCGCACGAAGCCTGCTACGAGTCGCACACGCTGGCGCAGTTCGGACTGACCGAGCGCCCACGCGCGATCTGGAGGCCTGTGCCGCCGGGGACCGCCGGCATCAAGGGCATGCTGAGATACGCGAAGGCCGGCTATCCGATGGCGCGCTGGTTTTCGCAGAGCCCGCCGTGGTCGCGCGACGAGTGGCGCCACTCGCTGTTCACCGCGGCCACCATGCTGACCAGCCGGGCAGCCGGCCGCCCGCTCGCGTGGCCAGAGTACGTGCCGATCGCCCAGGCGGGGACGGTCGCGTCGTGGCTGGTCGGCGCGAAGTCCGGCGGCGTGCCCGGGCTGCTCGAAACCAACGTCGCGTCTGCCGTCCGCGTCTGTCGCGCCGCCGACGCGCAAGGCCTCGATATCAGCGGCTCGTTCTTTCGGGTCGGGGGCGAGCCCTACACCGCCGCGCGGGCCGGGGTCATCGAGGCCGCTGGCTGTCGGGCGGCGAGCCACTACTCGATGTCCGAGGTCGGCCGGATCGCCAACCCCTGCGCAGACCCGGCGGCGCCAGACGATGCCCATGTGGCGACAGACAAGGTGGCCGTCCTGGCGCGGGACGTCAAGCCGTCGGGTGCCGACGTCTCGGTACCCGGCCTCTTTCTGACCACTGTCCATCCCTCGACGCCGAAGATCATGATCAACGTCGAGCTGGGAGACTACGCCACGCTCTCGACGCGTCCGTGTCGCTGCATCTGGCACCAGCTTGGACTGACGCTGCGCCTGCAGAACATCCGCAGTTACGAAAAGCTGACTGCTGAAGGGATGCACTTCGTCGGCGCCGACCTGTTGACGCTGGTGGAAGAGACGTTGCCCGCCGCGTTCGGTGGGAGCCCGACCGACTATCAGATCGTCGAGAGCGATGAGGCCGGCGTTCCAGCCGTCACGGTCATCGTCAGCCCGGGAGTGGGTGCCTGCGACGAGTCTCGACTCAAGGAGACGGTCGTCGCGCAGCTTGGCGCCGGCGGCGCCTCGGCGCGGATGATGGCCAGCCGCTGGCGCGAGGCTGGTACTCTGAGGGTGGTGCGCAGGGAGCCGTATACGACGGCCGCGGGCAAGGTTCTGGCTCTTCACGTTCCACAAGGGAAAGCGCGGCAATGAGTGACAACGGCGGTCGGACGCTCGGTCGTGCGGCAGGCCTGGTCCTCCTGGTGGGAATCCTGGCGGCGAGCTGTGCCCAGTCTCCAGCCGAAGAAACCAGGCCGGAGATTCGGGTCGGGTTTGGCGGGGCACTCGACTTCGGCGATCTTGCCGGAGAGATTGCCCATCAGCAGTTGGAGAAGCAGGGATACCGTGTTCGCGTCGTGACCTTCGCATCCACCGAAATCGCCGTCGATGCGCTCTCGCGCGGCGAGGTTGATTTCGCAACCGGGTCGACGCGCTCGTTCTGGGCGGCCGCCGCCAGGGGGGCACCGGTTCGAGCGGTGGTTGAACACGCGGCCAACGTGTTCCGCCTGGTCATTGCCGGGATGCGACAGGACTGCGCTGCCCTTGATGGCCAGCGTCTCGCCCTTCACGCCGAGGGCGCCGTTGGCACCGTGCTGGCGCGCGTCTACCTCGCGGATCGCTGTCCCGACGCGCACCCTGAGGTTCTGCTCGTGCCCGTGTCGGCAAACCGATTGGCGGCGCTGCTCTCCGGATCGGTCGCCGCCGCCGTCCTCAAGCTGTCCGACGTCAGCCAGGTGGAGAGATTGGCCCCGGGCCGGTTCACCATGGTGACTGACTTTGGCAACGCGTGGGACGACCTGAAGACGACGCTCGTTCACACGAATACAAACTTTGCTGAATCGCATCCCGACCAGGTGCGTGACTACGTGCGCGCCCGGGTGCTGGCGAATCGGCAGGCCGCCACCGACCACGACGAGGTGCTTCGACAGGCCAAACGCGTGCTTGGCGAGGGCTCCGACTGGACGCCTGAAGCGCGTGAATACGCTGCACTTCCGGCCTGGCATCCCGACGGCGGCATGACGCGCGCTGAACTCGATCGGACGCTGCGCTTCATGATCGATCGCTCCGGCATCGACCAGACCCTCACCGTCGACCGCGTGGCCGATCTGTCGGTGCTCGAGGATGTCCTTCGTGAGGTCCGCGCCGTGACCCCGGCTGCGGCCGCCACCGACTGATGCGCGCCAGCACGATCTGGCGCGCAGGCGTGGCGCTCCTGCTGCTCGCCGCCTGGGAAACTGTCGCCCGCAGCGCGCAGACCCTGCTCCTGCCCACTGTGTCAGACACGATGTCCGCGCTGGCCCGGCTGCTGATGTCGGCCGCCTTCTGGTCGGCGCTCTGGATCAGTCATCAGGCACTGCTCCTCGGGTTCGTGTCGGCGGCGCTCATCGGCGTGCCGCTCGGCCTGGCGTTCGGGCACTGGCCATCGCTCGGTCGATGGGTTCGCCCGCACCTGCAGATCATGCTCGTCGTCCCCACCGCTGCCGTGATTCCGCTGGTCATCATGGTGGCCGGGCTGTCGCTCCGGGCTCGGGGACTGGTGGTGTTCATGTTCGCGTTTCCCGTCATCGCCGTGACGGCCGAAGCCGGGATGCGCGAGGCGAACGCGCGCCTGCTCGAGATGGCACGGTCGTTTGGCGCCACACCTGCGCAGATGATGTGGCGCGTGCGCCTGCCGGCCGCATGGCCGGCCGTCCTCGCCGGCCTCAGGCTGGGATTGGCCCGGGCGTTCTCCGGCATGGTGGTCGGTGAGCTGGTGCTGATGGCGGCGGGCATCGGCGGGCTGCTCATGAAGTTTCAGTCTGACTTCGACGCTGCCTCTGTCTACGCCGTCGTGGCCGTCGTCGTCCTTGAGTCGGTGGTGCTGATGCGAGTGGTGGCGGTGGCCGAGCAACGGCTGCTCGGATGGCAGGATCGGCCGGCCTTCGGATGATCAGCATCCGCGGCTGCCACTACCGGTTTCGCGGCGAGGGCGATCGTGCTGCGGTGCCGGTCCTCGACGACGTGAACATCGAGGTTGCTGACGGCGAGTTCCTGTGCGTGCTCGGCCCGAGCGGATGCGGCAAGACGACGTTGCTCAGGCTCCTTGCAGGCCTGGCGACGCCGACGGCGGGCGATGTGCTGATCGATGGCACGCCGGTGACAGGGCCCGGTCCCGACCGAGGCATGGTCTTCCAGGACCACGCACTCCTGCCGTGGGCCGACGTACTCACCAACGTGGCCTTTGGCCTTGCGCTCAGGAACGTGCCTCGTGACGAGCGTGAGGAGCGCGCGCGCCGGCTGCTCGACGCCGTCGGCCTGTCGGGGTGTGCGAGCTACCACCCGCGGCAGTTGTCGGGCGGCATGCAGCAGCGGGTCGGCCTCGCGCGGGCGCTGGCCATCGAGCCGGCGATTCTCCTGATGGACGAGCCGTTCGGGTCCCTCGATGCCCAGACGCGTCGTGCTCTGCAGGAAGACCTGATGCGCCTGCACCTGGCCGAGCGCAAGACGGTGGTGTTTGTCACGCACAGCGTGGACGAAGCCGTGCGCCTGGGCGATCGGATCGTGCTGCTCAGCCCCCGCCCGGCGCGTGTCGAGGCGGTGTTCGACGTGCCGCTGTCGCGACCCCGGCCGCCGGGCCTCGACAGCCTGCCGGCATTTGTCGAACTGAAACGTGACCTGTGGATACGCCTGAAATCGCAGCCCAGGGCCACGCCGTGAGTCGCCTTGCGCCGCTCGGGGTCACGCTGGTGTTGTGGGAAGGGCTGGCCCGCCTGCTCGCGCAGCCGGCGTTCCCGCCGTTCTCAGCCGTCCTGAGTGCGCTCGTCACGCTGGTCGCCGAAGGTCGCATCTTTGGCGACCTCATCTCGAGCATCTCTGCGCTGGCGCTGGGCTTCGGGCTGGCGATGGCCGTCGGCGTGACCGTCGGGGCGCTGATGGGTGCCTTTCCGCAGGTGGAGGAGGTGCTCGGGCCGTATCTGAACGCCGGCCTGGCGGCACCGGCGTTGATCTACGTGCCCATCCTGTTTACGCTCGCCGGCACGTCGCGGTGGACGCAGGTCTTCACGGTGTTCCTGTACTCGGTCTTCTCGATTGCCTCGTACACCGTGGCGGGCATGCATGGCACCAGCCGCACCGTTACCGAGATGGCCCGCGCCTTTGGCGCAACACGGCGCCAGACGCTCCTGCTGGTCGTGTGGCCTGGCGCGCGGCCGATGTTGATGAGCGGGCTGCGCATCGCGATGGCGATGGCGGTCAAGGGCATGATCAACGGCGAGATGCTCATTGCATCCACGGGCCTCGGCGCGCTGGTGCGTGTCTACGGCAGCCGGTTCGAGATCGACAAGGTGCTCGCCATCCTCCTGGTCATCGCCATCGTCGCGCTCTCGTCGACGAGCGGCCTTCGTCTGGTTGAACGTCGCGCACTCGGCGACGCCCTGCAGCCGTGAGCGGCAGCCGCACCGACCATCGCCATGGCCGCGCTCGTCTGCTCGGCGGTGGCCTCCAGGTACTGGCGGGCGAGGGGCTCGCGCTTCCGGTGGGCGTTGTCGTGGCGGCGATGCTGGCGCGGGCCACCGGTGCGGACGGCTACGGGGTGTTTGCGCTCGCTGCCTCGATCGCGGGCACCATCGAGTGGGGCTTCACGTCACTGTTCTCACGCGCATCGATCAAGCTCGTGGGCGACGCAGACGACTGGCAGCCGATTGCCGCCGCGCTCCTGCGGCTTCACACACATGTTGGCCTGGCCGCCGGCGCGCTGCTGGCGATCGCGGCCTGGCCCCTCGGCGCGTTCTTCGACGAACCCCGCGTAGGCGTCTGCCTGGCCATCCTCGCGGTGGGGGTGCCGATCTCCACCGTTGCGATGGCCTGTCGCAACATCCTCGTCGGACGAGGCGACTACAGGGCTCGCGCCCTGACCGGAGCCACACGGTGGACGGCGCGGCTCCTCGCGATCGGGACGTTCGTGGCGCTGGGTTGGTCCGTGGTCGGCGCGGTGCTCGGTGAGGTCGTCGCAACGGCGGCGGCTCTTGGAGTGGCACGAACGTGTGTCGGCAGGCTCACGCCCGCCGTTCCGACCGCCTTGTGGCGCCGCTTCTGGGAACTCGCCCTGCCGACCTTTGTGCTGGCCATGAGCCTGCGCCTGCTGGACAAGGTCGGGCTGGTGGCGCTCAAGGTGCTCGGCGGTTCGATTCAGGATCTCGGCCTCTACGCCGCCGCCCAGAACTTCTCGATCGCGCCTGGCCTGGTGGCGATTGCCTTCACGCCGCTCCTGCTGTCCTCGACAAGTCGTGCTCTCGTCAGCGGGGACCTCGCCACCGCCAGGGCGATGGGCGGCGATGCGCTTCGCCTGACGATCCTGACCTGGCCGCTGGCCGCAATCGTTGCCGGTTCGTCGCACGAGGTCGTGCGTCTCGTCTACGGCCAGAGGTTCGACGCCGCAGCGCCGCTGGCCGCCCCGTTCATCATCTCCGCCTTCGCGGTCGCCATCATCTCCATCGTCAGCGCTCTCCTCACGGCGCTCGGCAAGGTGCAGGTGGCGAGCCGCGCGGCATGGCCACTGCTGCCGGTGGCGATTGTCGGCTACGTCGTGGTGGTGCCACGCTTTGGCGCCATCGGCGCTGCCGTGGTGACCGGCGCTGCCGCGTTGGTCGGCGCGGCGCTGTCGCTGCGCGCGCTGTGGCTCGTGTGGCAGATCAGCCTGCCCATGGCCACGTGTATCCGCAGTCTCGTGGTGTCGGTGGCAGTGTGCGGCGCTGCGATCGTGTGGCCTGCCCCTGGCGCGTGGTGGCTCGTCAAGGCACTCGCGCTTTCCACCGCCACGCTTGCGGCGTTTGTGGTGCTTGGGGAGTTCAGCGCCGAGGGATCGTCGTCGCCTGGTGCTCGCTACTGGGACGATGTGGCGGGAGAGTGGGGAGGCGGCCGCGACCGGCTGTGGCGGCGTCACTCCGATAGCGTGAACGCGGCGCTGTGCCGTCGCTGGCTGCCTGAGCGCGTGCATCGCCTGCTGAAGACCGATGCGTTCGACGAGGCGTCGAGCGACGGGCTGTGGTTGATGCTCCGCAGTCGCGCCGATGTTGTCGAGGGGATTGACCAGTCGCCCGCAATAGCGGCGCAGGCGCGGGCGCGGCACCCGGAGATGGCGATCACAGTCGCAGACGTGCGTGCCCTGCCGTTTCCAGATCGACACTTCGACGCGGTTCTGTCCAACTCCACGCTGGATCACTTCGAGCACCACGCAGGGATTGAGCAGAGTCTTCGGGAACTGCACCGGGTGCTCGAGCCCGGCGGACAGCTCATTCTGACGCTCGACAATCCGGCAAACCCCGTCGTGGCGCTGCGCAACGCGCTGCCGTTTGCACTGCTCAACCGCGTGGGTCTGGTGCCGTATTTCGTTGGTGCTACGCTGGCGCCGCGCGCGCTCACCGATCTCCTGAGGCAGGTCGGGTTCGACGTCGTTGAGACGACCGCGATTGTCCACTGCCCGCGAGTGCTCGCGGTTCCAGCCGCGCGAGCCGTAGAGGGTCTGTCGTCACGGCCCGAGACGCACGCGCGCTTCCTGCGCGCACTCTCATGGTTCGAGGTCGCTGAGCGGTGGCCGTCACGTTTCCGCACCGGCCATTTCGTCGCAGTGTTGGCGAGACGCCGTGCGTGATAATCGCACGCCGGGTCCAAGGGACCCGGCCTACGTACCCTCACAGTTCGTAGGGCGGGTCGGACCTGTCCGCCGGAGCCTTGGCGAAGGCGGAACGACCCGCCGTTATGGCAACAGTCGGTTGTAGATCGCCGCGACCGTGATGCCGACGAGATAGCCGCCCACGAACGCGTAGAGGAACCCGACCAGGCTGCCCCCGACGGTGACGTGGTAGCCGGGGAAATAAACGCCGAGCAATCCCAGATGCGGGCCCGGATTCGGCCCGCCCTTGACCACCAGCACCATCGTCGCGATGAAGAGCCCGAGCCCGCACAGCAGGCCACAGGCGATGCCCCAGCCCTGCCCGCTGGCGCGCGCCAGCACTTTGCGCAGGATCTGTTCTTCGCTGGCGGTCAGGTGCTCGGACATCATCAGCCTCAGATGTGATCGAGGAAGTCACGGACGCCGAAGAGCTCGGCCTTCGCCTTCACGAAGCGCAGCCACGTCGCCACCGCCAGGTTGCGGGCAAATGCGATGAACCATCCTGCGATGAAGCCGGTCAGGCCGCCCCACCACGCACCGATGAACGCGCCAGCCAGGCTCACGCGATACCCGTAGAAGTACTGCGCCAGCAGTTCGATGCTGGCCGCCTGCGGCGATGGACGCAGGAGGTGGAAGAGGGTGAGCAGGAACATCCCTGCGCTCGCGGTCACGCCGACTGCGACGCCGAGCGCGCGCTTGTGAATCGGCGCGAACGCCTGGGTGAGCAGCGCTTCAACCGGGTCGGGAGCCGAATCACGCCTGAGATGCGTTGCCATCGGTCTGCTGCTCCTCGTGGTAATCGAGGTCCGTGTTGATGTTCCAGAGATCATGCGTCGCGCCCTGCATGTTCTCCACCGCCAGGATCGCGGCCAGCATCGAGTGATCCTGGTTGTTGTACTTGTGCATGCCGTTGCGGCCTACGAGCTGAAGATTGCCGAGGCCGCCGACATGTGTTCGCACTACATCGAGATGCTCCCTGTAGGTCGCATCGTAGATCGGGTAAGCCTTCGGCATGCGGATAACCGTGCCGTCCACCACGTCCTCGCGTCTGGCCAGGCCGAGCTGTTCGAGTTCGGCCGACGCCTGCGCGATGAGGTCCGCATCAGGGCTCTCCCAGAGACCGTCGCCCTTGAAGCAGAAATACTCCATGCCGAGGCAGGTTGTGTCGGGCGTTGGCACCATCGCCGCGCTCCAGTTGTTGAAGTTCTGTATGCGACCAACCTGGACACCGGGGGTATGAATGTAGATCCAGTTGTCAGGAAACAGGTGGTCTTTGTTGAGGATCAGCGCCACGACGAGAAAATCGCGGTAGCGCAGCCCCTCGGCGGCAGCCCGCACCTCGGACGGCGGCTCGGGCGAGAGCGCTCTCACCAGCGAGCGAACGGGCAGCGTCGAGATAACGTGGTCGGCCTCGAAGGTTCGCGCGCCACCCGCGGTACGCGCGCGCACGCCAACCACCTGACCCTGGTCGACGACGAGTTGGTCCACGCAGTGCTTCATCAGCACCTGGTGCCCCTGCGACACGACGCGGTCATGACAGGTCTCCCACATCTGGCCAGGACCAAGACGCGGGTAACGGAACTCGTGAATCAGGCTCTTGATCTGCCCGTCACGCTTGTTGAGCGCCGTGGCCGAGAGGATCGTCCTCGCCAGCGACAGCCCCTGGATACGCTGGGCTGCCCACTCGGCGCGGATCTCGGTACACGGCACGCCCCAGACCTTCTCGGTGTAGGTCTTGAAGAAGATCTCGTAGAGGCGCTTGCCGAAGCGGTTGGTGACCCACTGCTCGAACGTCTCTTCGACAGGGTAGGGCCTGTAGTGCCACTTCACGTAGCTGGCCAGGATACGCGTCGCGTTCACCAGCCCCAGCCCACGCAGCGCGTTGACCGGCTTCAGCGGATAGTCAAAAAAACGGCCGTTGTAGTGGATGCGCGACAGGCGTGGCACGGTCAGGAACTCCTCGCCGAGGATCTCGTGCCACAGGTCTTCGACGATGCCGATCTTGGTGAAGAAGCGGTGCCCGCCAATATCGAAGCGGAAACCTTTGTACTGGGCGGTGCGCGAGATGCCGCCCACCACATCGTCGGCCTCGAGCACGGTGACGCGCGAGTGCCCCGACTTGGCGAGCATGTACGCCGCTGTCAGCCCGGCAGGGCCTGCGCCAAGGATGACAACGCGGTCGGTCGCGGCAAGGCGCGAGACGCGGGAAGGCCGGGGCGGGGACAGCAAGGCTATATAGTCTGATTCCAGGGGACGCGCCGTGCTGGTCTCGATCATCATCCCTTTCCACGCGAATCTCGGTCAACTGCAGCAGAGCCTGGCAGCGGCGCGACGCTCGATGCCGGAGGCCGAAATCCTGATCGCTGCTGATGGGGCTCGAGAAGACTGCCGTCCGCTGGCGACCAGCCACGGCGCCCGCGTGATCGATGTCGAGGGACCGTCTGGCCCGGCGACGGCGCGCAACCGTGCGGCGGCGCTCGCCACCGGAGAGATCCTCGTCTTCGTGGACGCCGATGTCGTGCCCGCGCCGGACGCGCTGCCCGGCTTGTGCAGGCTGTTATCCGAGGAGTCTGGCCTGGCGGGCGTGTTCGGCGCCTACGACCTCACACCCCCGGAACCGAACTTCATGTCGCAGTTCAAGAATCTCTCGCACGCCAGGGTGCACGAGGTTGGGAGTGGCGAAGCCTCGACGTTCTGGGCGGGGCTGGGCGCGATGCGCACCAGCGTGTTTCGCAGCGTCGACGGATTCGATGAGCGCTATCGCCGACCGTCAGTCGAGGACATCGACCTCGGCTACCGCGTTGTGGCGGCCGGTCACAGGCTGCGCCTGGACCCGCGCTTTCGGGGGACGCATCTCAAGCGGTGGACGCTGGCGTCGATCGTGACCACCGACGTGGTCGCGCGCGGCATCCCGTGGGTGCAGCTGATGGGTCGCTACGGTGTGCCCAGGAATCAGCTGAATCTGAGCGTGGCCTTGCGCCTCTCGGTGGTCTGCGCGTACCTGCTGGTCATCGCGCTCGTTCTTCTGCCGGTGACTCGCTGGTCGCTCTTGTTGGCCGTCGCCGCGCTGCTCGCACTCGTCGGGCTCAACCTCGACTTCTACCGCTGGTTCGCGCGTCAGCGCGGATGGCTGTTCGCGGCGCGCGTCGTACCCGCGCACCTCGTGCACCATTTATGCAACGGCCTGTCGTTTGCGATCGGGTCTATCGCGGCGCCGTGGTTCCGGCTGCGCCATCGGCCCAGCTGAGAAGGAAAGCGCGGCGCTGTTCGAAGAATGTCCGCAGCGTGCTGGTGGTGGCCGGTGCGTCGGTGGTGCTGCGGTCAAACTCCTCGGTCGAGAAGAGCTTGCGGGTGTCGCGGGCCACGTCGGCGGCGATGAGCTCGCGATACTGCTGCACCACCGGGCCAATCGTCTTCCAGTCGAGCCATGTCTCGGCAATGTCGCGGACGTAGCGCACATAGCGAGCGCGCAGCGCCGGCACGGCCAGAATCTTCGAGATGATCGGCTTCTCCGTTTGCGCTGCCGCCGCAAACGGATTGAGGAACACGCCACCGCCACCGGGCCCACCGCGGCCCCCGCCTGTGCTGAACATCTCGTTGGCGTCGTGGAAGACGAAGTGGAATCGCCCGCGCGGGTCGAGGTAGAGCGAGTAGTCGGCGACCCGCTGGTAGAAGCCGTCGCCGTTGGCCATGGCGGTGTCGAGGGCCATGAAGCGCAGGAACGCGTCCACATCGAGGATGGGTTCGAGTGCGGCCTCGAGGCGGTCTGAGGGCGTGTCGGCCAGCGTACGGGCCAGGCCGATGAGCGCCTTCCACGCGTCGGGGTCGTCTTTCGTCTTGATCTGGAAGGTGTAGCGGTAGGTTTCCGGGTCGTCGCCGGAGTAGATGAAGCCGCCGACGCCGCCACCGAACCCGCCCTGAGGCACCTTCCAGCGCGTGCCCCTGGTGGTGTCGAAGTTGTCCCGCAGGAACTGTTTGTCGAACTGCTGCAGGCTCGAGTAGACGCCCCAGTACTCGCCGTTGATCACCACGCGCACGAAATTGGCCTTCGGGGCGGCGATGTACTGCCGGGCGATGTGCATCGACACGACCGAGCGGAGCAGCGTCGGGTCCCCGTTGGCATTGAGGAAGTTCAGCGTCTGATAGCCGCCGATCTCCTGATCGTCATCGACGAAGTCGAATTTCAGGTTGAGCGAGCGTTTGCGGCCGTCGCCGACGTTGAACGACGAGTTGCCGCGGAAGTGGATCCCGACGTTGCGATAGACCTTGCCGTCGACGCGCACCGTGGCCGGCACCTCGACGTCGGTGTTGTTGAAGGCCACCATTTCTGCTTCCCACTGCGGATTGTCGAACTCGATGAAGAAGGTGCGGAGCGTGTCGGCCTGGTAGAGCGGGGCGTCAGCGAAGGTGCGCACCCCTTCCGGTGTCATCCGCTCACCGGGTGTCGCCGCTGCCCGGAACCCGCCGCCGCCGCCTCCGCGACGACCGCTGGCGTTGACGGCCAGCCATGCGCGCGCCGCGTTCCGCTCGTCGGCGTTCAGCCGACCATCTTTGTCGGTATCGAACTGTGCGACGACCGGACGTTCCTGGCCCTGGGCGCGAGCCGTGCCTGGGACAAGGAGGGTAGCCAGCGCCAGGGTGCCGAGTGAGAGCAGGGCAGGTGTGCGTCGCATGCGGCGTATTGTAGTCGGCACGGGCATACAATGCCCGCATGCGTCTGCGCCTTGCTCGCATTCTCGCCACCCTGCTGAGTTCGGCCGCTCTGTCTCTCGCGTGCTCGTCCCCGGCGCCCAGCGACACTGCGAGTCCGGCTGGTGCGACGCCGGCGTCCGTCCCGGCAGCTGCCGAGGCTTTGCCGCCGGCCAATCGTCCATCGGCCGAAAAAGACGCGTGGATGAAGGAGCTGAGCAACGCGGGCCGCTGGGGGTTGGACGATGAGCGCGGTGCGCTCAACCTCATCACACCGGAAAAGCGACTGGCCGCGTTGATGCTCGCGCGGACGGGCACCGTGGTGTCGCTCCTGCGACCGGTGACGCTGACGCCCAAGTCCGCGGCGATTGCCGCAGATCAGCTCCCGGATGGCAACCCGTATTACGAGATGCGGCTCCGCGTGTTTCCACCCGAGAGCCGTTACACGGGATTCTCGAGCGACATTCAGGAGTCCGCCGTGCACGGGGCACTGCTCACGCATCTCGATGCGCTGTGCCACGACAGCTACGACGGGAAGCTGTACAACGGCAAACCCATGCAGGGTACGGTTGATCCAGTAACTGGGTGCGCCACGCACGGCGTCTCGACCTTGGCCAGCGGCATCGTTACCCGCGGCATCCTCGTGGACTTCCCGCGCCTGCGGGGACGGGCGCTCGAACGTGGCGAGCGCCTGAAGCCGAGCGACATGGACGCCTGGGAAAAGCAGACCGGTGTGACGGTGCAACCTGGCGACGCGGTGCTGATCTACACGGGCCTCACCGGGGGGAAGCCCGATATCGGCGCCGGCTACGACCTGAGCATGATGCCCTGGTTCAAGGCGCGCGACGTGGCGCTCATCGGTTCAGATGGGCCCAACGCCGATCATCAACTCTCGCTCGCGGCCCTGGGCGTGAACCTGCTCGACAACGCAGAACTTGGTGAGCTCGCCGCGACTGCCGCGCGGCTCAAGCGCTGGGAGTTCCTGCTGATGGTGGCGCCAGCAGCCCCGCGCGGCGCCACCGGCGCGGTGGTGAACCCGCTGGCGGTGTTCTAAGTCCTGTCATTGCGGCCCGGCGCGACCAGGAGTAGAGTGCGCGACATGCGCACCCTTTTACTCCCCGCGTGCGTCGTCCTCGCCTGCCTCACCTCGCCGCCTGCGTTTGCGCAGGCCCCTGACGACCAGGCCGTGTTCGCACGCAGCCGCGTGCTCGACATCCGTATCGTCATGACGCCGGACGACTGGCGAACCGTGCGATCGAGCCGTCCCCTCGCCGACGAGAGCGTGCGACAGTCGCCCGAGGATGGCTACGTGCAGAAGCCTGCGGAACTCTGGATCGACGGTACGCGCGTGGGACGCGTGGGCGTTCGGAAAAAGGGCACGTTCGGCTCGGTCGTCTCGACGCGGCCCTCGCTGAAGATCGAGATGGACGCGTTCGTCCGCGACGTGTCCTATGGCGGCGTCAGCGACCTCACGCTCAACAACAACGTGCAGGATCTGACGCTGGTGAACCAGTTGCTGGCGTACGACTTCTTCGCCCGTGCCGGTGTCCCGGCGCCGCGCGCCAACCACGCGCATGTGCGGGTGAACGACGAGGACATGGGCGTCTACACCCACGTCGAGGCGATCGGCCGCCCCTTCCTGCGCCGGGTCTTCGGCACTGACCGTGGCGCCCTCTACGAGGCCACGACCGGCGACTTCAGGGCCGACGAGCTGTCGGGCATCGCCGAGAAACGCGGGGGCAGCCGCGAGACACAGCTCAAGCTGGAACGCCTGCGCGACCTGCTTGGTGTGAACGGTCCGGTCCCGCTCGCCGAGATTGGCGCACTCGTCGACCTCGACAGCTTCATCCGTTTCTGGGCGGCCGAATCACTGATCGGCCACTGGGACGGCTACTCCGGCAATCGCAACAACACCTTTCTTTACGTGCACCCCGCCGACGGGAAGCTTCGGTTCATCACGTGGGGCGCCGACCAGGTGTTCATCGACCCCGGCAACAACGTGGCTCCGCTCAACCCGCCCAGGTCCGTCAAGGCCACGGGGCTGCTGTCGCGGCGACTCTGGGAACTGCCGGAGATCCGCCGGCGCTACCAGGCGCAGCTACGCGACCTGCTTGGCGGTGTGTGGGACGAAGCCCGGATGCTCGCCGACGTCGACGCTCTGCAGCGCCCGGTGCTCCCGCTGTCGGTCGTGCCCGTGGTTCACGCAACCGACGCGGCCGAACGTATCCGCAGCTTCATCACGCGCCGGCGGGCCGAGGTCACGCCGGAGTTGACCGAGCCCGGACCCGACTGGCCCGTGTCGACGGCACCGCGGAATGTGCCCTATATGCTGACGGCCACCTTCACCGCCCCATGGGGCAATGCAGTGCCACCGACGCCGTCGGGCGTCGGCTCGGCACAACTGACCCTGCAGATCGACGGGCAGCCGGTGACGTTCGAGCAGCTCGGCGCCTACGCCTACACCACAGTGCTCCCCAACGCGCGAGCCGGGTATCCGGGTGTGGTCATCACAGCGCTCTCAGGCACACGCACGTGGCGCATCACCCTGACCGTCGACCCGATGGCGTTCGGCCCAGGTGCCTTCACAGTCGATCAGCATCGAGCGCGCGTACTGGTGTCGATGATCGAGGCGGGCGGCGCCCCACGGAACCGAGTCCTTGGGAACTTCGGCGAACTGCGCCTTGAGGAGGCGCGCGCCAGTGAGGGCGGGGTGCTGCGCGGCACGATCACCTTGCGAGGCGTCGCGCCTTGATGCGGTCGTCAGCGTGATGCGAATGTCATCCACGCAGGTGACCGACGCCTATCTCCTGGGCCTGGCCGTACACCGCGGGGAATGCCCCGCCACTATCGACGTCCCAGCCGGTTCGTCCAGTTGAGGACCACGGTGATGGGGTCGATGTTCGGAGCGTCAGCGGGTGTCTGAGTCGCAAGAGGAACCGAGAGCAGGAAGCGCTGCCCGTCGGCAGAGACGTCATAGGGACGGTTCTGAGGCACGCCCAATTGGACCAACGGAGCAGAGAATAGCGACGTGGTCGTGCCCACTCGGAATTCGCTGTCGGTCACGACTGAAACGGCGTTCAGGCGACTGTCTCCGTCCAGGAAATACAGCTCCTTCCCGTCCCGACGCCACCTAGGCATCCGTCCACCGCCTGTCGAGATCTGCCACCTGCCGCTCGACGCATCCGGATAAGGGCGCACGAACACCTCGTACGCGCCAGACTCGTTCGAGGTGTAGGCGACGAACCGGCCGTTCGGCGAGAATATTCCCTGCCCTTCATCGAACGCGGACGCGAGGTACGCCGAGGCTTTACCGTCTGATGTTGTGGGCAGAACCCAGAGATCTCGCTGCCCCGACAAACTGGCCCCACCCCCGGTCGCTCGGTCGAACAGGATCGCGCCCGCCGTGCCCGACCAGTCGCGTGGCGTGAGAACGCTGGCAGGCTCCCCTGCCAATAAACGTTGTTCAGCACCGGCCCCGTCGGACGTCTTCTTGAACAGACCCAGACTGCCGCCGCGAACCGCAGCGAACGCAAGCGCGGTCCCGTCCGGAGACCAGACGCCCCATCCCTCGAACAGGGCCTCGGTCGTCAGGCGCGAGCGAACGCTCCGCTCGATCTCGTAGACCCAGACATCGGCCGGGCCAACGTCTGTCCCTTCGTGCGAAACGACTCGTGACCCATCCGGAGACAGCGACACGTTGAGGGTGTTCACCGCAGGCCCGAGCGGGTCGCCCTTCCTGCCCGCGCGATCGAACCACACGAGTTCCCGCGCGGCCCCGGCGTCGCCTACGGCGGACGGCCTGCGATAGGTCAGGGAGCCTTCGTCGGACACGTGGAACCAGGCTTGCCCGCTCGAAGCGATGTATCTGACTTGATCGACAAGAGGCACGGCATCGCCACGAAAGGCGAGCGATGCCGGATCGAACGGCTGTGCCATGAGGGTCCCGTCCCGTATGAACACCACATGCCCGGATGCCACGTATTGCACCTTGCCCTGCGCCGGCATCAGCCTCGTTCGCTCGTTCGAATCAAGTGAGGCCACGTAGATGACCCGATTGTCTGGATTCGCGCTCCACGCAGTGTAGAAGAACCGCCGACCGTCTGGCAGAAACCACGGCGTGGCGTAGAAGATCTCCTCCTGCGCGCCGTCTGGCGCGGCGATCTGCACAGCGTCACCGCCGTCAGCCGACACCCGAAAGAGCCGGCCGGCATTTGAGTAGACAATCACGCCGTCACGACTCCAGGTGGCGCGTTGATAGTTGCCTGGAAGCAGTGACGTGAGTGTCTGCGGTGGCCCTCCAGCGACGTTGATCTTCTTGAGCTTCTGGTCGGCGTTGAACAGGATCTCTCGGCTGTCCGGCGACCAATCGGGGATATTCGCGCCCTCTGTACCGGGCAGCACCCGCGCCTCACGGGCGTCGAGCGACCGGACCCACAACTGGGGCCCTACGCCGTCCTGACTGGTATAGGCAATCATGCGCCCGTCTGGCGACATCGAGATGAACGGGGACGTGCCGGTCGCCGGAATATCGAACTGGACTTCTGGCGGTGGCTCGGCCGCCGGACGGAGGTAGAGCGTGGCCGCCACAGACACCACCGCCGCGAGCACGGCCAACCCACCCGCGAGGACCGCGTGGCGTGCCGTGAAGCCGCGCGCGACGATGTCGGCCTGGTGCATGGGCGACCCCGGGGACGTAGTCGGCTCCGTCGCGGCCTCCGCCAGGTCGAACCGTACGTCGGCGATGTGGCGAAGCCGTCCGGCGGGGTTGCGCTCCAGGCACTTGCGCAACAGCCGCCGCAGGGCGGCCGGCGTCGCTGGCGGGAGCGCCTCCCACGCGGGTTCCTTCGTCAGCACGTGGGCGATCGTGTCGGCGACGTCCTCGCCCTCGAACGCCCGTCGGCCGCTGAGCATCTCGAAGAGCACAACGCCGAACGCCCAGATGTCGCTGCGCGCGTCCGCGGGCCGGCCCTTCGCTTGTTCCGGGCTCATGTACGCGGCGGTGCCGAGGATCATCCCGGCGCCGGTCAGCAGGGCGGGGGAGGTAATGGTGGGCGACTGGGAGAGCGGTACGTAGGCCGGGTCTTTAGACCCGGCGTGTGGATCCATTGCTTTGGCGAGGCCGAAATCGAGCACCTTCACGGTGCCGTCGTCGCGCACCTTGATGTTGGCGGGTTTGAGATCGCGGTGGACGATGCCTTGCTCGTGCGCGGCCTCGAGCGCCCCGGCGATCTGCGTCGCGATGGCGAGGGCGTCCTCGAGCGGGAGACCGGCGGGTCCTGCCGGACCCACCCTGCGTACGAGGAGATCCGCCAGGGTCGGCCCCTCGACCAGCTCCATCACGAGCGCGCGCACCGGACCCTCGTGCTCGAACCCGTGAATCTGTGCGATGTGCGGATGATTGAGCGCGGCCAGGGTGCGGGCTTCGCGTTCAAAACGCGCGACGCGCTCGGGGTCGCTCGCCAGCGCGTCGGGCAGCACCTTCAATGCGACATCGCGACCCAGCCTGGTGTCGTGGGCTCGATACACCTCGCCCATGCCTCCTTCGCCGATCTTGGCGGTGATCTCGTAGACGCCGATGCGTGTGCCAGAAGTCAGGGCCACCGGATACGCGCAGATTCTGCCACATCCGCCGCTGGTCGACGTCGAGGATTGGCCGATCTCGACGAAGGACTCGAGCCATCCGCCGTGCGTTCGGGAAACGTCCGCGCATGGCACGCCGCTCGCTTCGTCGACGAACGGAGGCGCGCAGACGACGATGGTAGGATTCACCGACGAGCAGCGCGTTGTCCTCATCGACAAGCTGCCCGATGTGGCGAACGTCGCGGTGGGCGCGCTCGTATTCGGGCAGTTCATCGGCAACGGCCCGGTATCGTGGTGGTTGATCGCGATCGGGTTTGTCCTCTGGATGGTGCTGGGCGGTCTCGCCTTGTATTTCGCGCGGAGGAGGTAGCCGTGAGTGGTGTCGCTGCGCTCTTCATTGCCATCATCGTTGTCAGCCTGGCAATCGGGCTGTGGGATTTCCTGGCTGAGCGTGAGCGCGTCAGGAAGTCCCGCGAAGGTGGCCATCGCGTCTGATTTGGCCAATCCCGCCTTCTCCCTCTCCGGCCAGCCGAGGTCGCAGCACTAGGCCCTCTGCGGTGGGCGGAACTCAGCGAACGGTGGGAGGCATCCTCCGGCGAAGGGCCGGGGCCGAGGTGCTGACGTGTGACGCGAAGTTCCCGCGCGCCCCTGGCGTCGCTCAGCGAGTCAGGCACGTCAAGGCGTGACGTGCCGCTCAGACGCCCGCCTCAGGGCTGTCCGGCCGTCCAGTGCTGGATCAGCCGAATCGGCGGCGTGTCATCCTCCAGCGTCGTGAGGAAGAGGAAACGACCGTCCACGGAGACCTTGAACGAGTTGTTCACTCCACTCAGTGGTGCCCGGAACAACATCGTGGGTTGACCGTGCTCGAGGGCGTCGCCGAGACCAGCAATCGGCGCAGCCATCATCTCGCGTGCCGGATTGAGGAAGTACAACTCGCGGCCATCCGGTGCCCACGAAGGATTCTCGCCCCCTGCATTAGAAATCTGCCACTGGCCGACAGCGGCAGACGGGCCGTCCGACGCAAACGGCCGAACGTAGACCTCTCGACGGCCCGACTCGTTGGACGTGTACGCGACCCAGCGCCCATCGGGGGAGAACTTACCGTTGGTCTCAGCTGCCGGAGTTTGCAGGAGCGGCCACGGCGGTGCGCCGCCAGACAGGGGCTGCACCCATATGTCGAACCCCCCACGTGAGGCTTCCGCCTGACTCTGGTAGAGCAAGTACCGACCGTCGCGCGACCAGTCGGTTGCGTTCTTGTACTGAGCGGAGGCGACGAGCAACTGCTCTGTGCCTCCACCTGCGGACCCGGTGACGTAGATGTCGCTCTGCCCGGTCCGGTCCGATGTGAACGCTATCTGCCTGCCGTCGAAGGACCAGACGGGAAAGCGGTCCACGCCGGAGTCGAAGGTCAGGCGGCGCGTCCTCGCATCCTCCATGATCCAGATGTCCTGATTCCCCTGCGCGGTGAGCGACACCGCCACCCGCCGGCCGTCGGGTGCGATTGTCTGTGACTGTAAGGTTTGACCGCTGCGGGGCTCTCCCAGCGTGCCAAGGGTTCGGCCGATTCGATCGAGCCACTGCAACTGCTGACGCAAGCCGGCTCCCCCACGGTAGGCCACCCCGCCGGCCGCTGAAACGCTCACGCCGGCGAAGCGCTCGGGCGCATCCGTTGCCACCTCGTTGGAGACCGTGACCAGCTCCCCAAGGAGGGTGCCTCGATCCACGTCCAGCCGCTGCGCGACGAGCGCCCCCCCGCGGACCCACAGCAGCCACCCAGGTGAGAGGAAGAAGCCCGCTGTTTCGGCCGGCGTCACGCGCACGGTGTCTGCCGAGTCGAGCGAGCCAATGAAGATGCCGCCGGCCTCGTCTCGCCCGACGGCATAGAACAGGAATCGTCGGCCGTCGGGCAGGAACTGGGGGAAGCGGTGACCAGCTTGCCCGGGAGCCAGCGTCGAGACCTGTGCGACCTCGCCGCCCGAACTCGTCAACCGAAACAGCGGCCCGGCGCCGCTCGGAGCGAACAGCACGACGTTGTCTCGATTCCACGTGCCGCCGCGAGCCACCGCACCGGTGGACGTGAGCGTCTGTGGAGGTGCGCCTCCGGTGACCTCAACCCGCTTGAGCTGTCCTTCGGCGAAGAACCCCAGCGAGCGCCCGTCAGGTGCCCAGAACGGATACGCTGCGCCCTCCGTGCCTGGCAGGGGACGCGCCTCGGCCTCGCCCAGGTCACGCACCCAGAGGGCGGATTCCCCGTCCGCCCCCGCCACGAAGGCGAGTGCATGAGCGTCCGGTGACAGCGCCAACGACAGCGGGTCCGTCGAATCCGGAGTCACGATGTCGGTCCGCGTCTCCAGGCCTACCTCTGACGGCTGCTCCCGCAGATGCTGAACGGCTGGCACCGAGAGAAGTCCTGCAGCCAGCACCGCCACGCCCAACGCTGCCCAGAGCGGTGCCATGGAGCGCGCGGGCGGCAGTGTCGGTGAAGCCGCGTTTCCGGTCGGCGACTGCAGTGCGTCATCCAGCTCCCACCGAACCACCCTGGCCGAATCGAGGCGATGCCGTCGATCCTTCTCGAGGCAACGGCGCAGCAGGCGACGTACGCCGTCTGGCACCTCGTCGGGCAACGTCTCCCACTCCGGGTCCTTGGCCAGCACGGCAGCCAGCGCGTCCTGCGTGGAGTCGCCCGCAAAGGCCCGGCGCCTCGTCAGGAGTTCGAAGACCACTGCGCCAAACGACCACAGGTCAGTTCGTCGGTCGAGCGGGCCTCCTCGCGCCTGTTCAGGGCTCATGTAGGCGGCGGTGCCCAGGATGACACCGGCACCCGTGAGGAGCATCGGCGAGGTCAGGGTGGGCGCCTCCGACGCCTGCGGCTGGGCGGAGACGGATTCCACGACCTTCGCGAGTCCGAAGTCGAGCACTTTGATGGTGCCGTCTCGGGTGACCTTGATGTTCGCAGGCTTGAGGTCGCGATGGATGATGCCCTGATCGTGTGCCGCCTCGAGCGCTGCGGCAATCTGCCGCGCCATCTGGAGGACCTCGGGCACGGTGAGCGCACCGCGGCTCAAGCGGTCGGCGAGCGACTCGCCATCGACCAGCTCCATCGCAATGGCTTTGACGCCCGCTTCCTCCTCGAGCCCGTAGACCGCGGCGATATTTGGATGGTTCAACGACGCGAGCACTTCCGCTTCACGCTGGAAGCGCGCCAGCCGCTCCGCATCGGCCGCCACGGCCTCCGGCAACACTTTGATGGCAGCCAGACGTTTGAGACGGGTGTCGGTGGCGCGATAGACCTCGCCCATGCCGCCAACGCCGATCAACACGTCAACGAGGTAGGGACCGATGCGGGTGCCGGGGGTCAGTGTCACGCGTCGCCGTCCGGATTATAGGTGAGGGCAGAACATCCACGGGCCAGGCGACAGGTCCGTCAGCACATGGCCGGCATATACTCGACCATGAGTGCACGCGGGCACTCCCCAGCCACGGTCCCATGCGGAAGCTGATTCTTCGCAACTTTCAATCCCCTGGCGACATCGTCATGCTGACCGCGGCGGTGCGCGATCTGCACCGCGCCTACCCAGGTCAGTTCGCCGTCGACGTGCGGACCTCGTCACCTGCGCTGTGGGAACACAACCCGCTGCTGACCCCGCTTCACGAAGATGACTCAGAGGTCGAGGTCATCGACTGCCACTATCCGCTGATTCACCGGAGTAACACCGAACCGGTGCACTTCCTGAGCGGATTCGTGGAGTACCTGAACGAACAGCTGTCCTTGCAGATCCGTGTGACCGCCTTCAAGGGCGATGTCTACATCTCCGAACAGGAGAAGGCGTGGTTTGCGCAGTTTGACGAACAGCGTCGCAGCCTCGCCCCCATCTGGCTGCTGACCTCGGGCGGGAAGTTCGACTACACCATCAAGTGGTGGAGTCACGAGCGGTATCAGCGTGTCGTCGACCACTTCCGCGGTCGGATCGACTTCGTGCAGGTGGGGGAGATGCACCACCATCACCCGGGGCTCGACGGCGTGATCGACCTGCGCGGGCAGACCGATCTCAGGCAGTTGATCCGGCTGATGTACCACGCGCAAGGCGCCATCTCGGCCGTCAGTCTCTTGATGCACCTGGCCGCCGCCGTCGAAGTGGCCCCGGGCATGCCGAAGAACCGGCCTTGTGTGGTGGTCGCCGGGGGTCGCGAGCCACCGCACTTCACCGCGTACCCCCATCATCAGTTCATTCACACGGTCGGCGCCCTGAAGTGCTGCGACAACGGTGGCTGCTGGAAGTCACGGACGCTGCCACTCGGTGACGGCGACAGCAAGGATCGTCCTGAGGAGCTGTGCGTCGACGTCGTGGGCACGCTGCCCCGGTGCATGGACCTCATCACCGCCGATGAGGTGATACGCCGTATCGAGCTCTACATCGACGGCGGCGCCATCGCCGTGCCTCCAGCCGTGCCTCGACCTGTCGCCTCGGCGACGGCTCAGAACGAGATCTGAATTTCCGGCCGCCAGAAGAACAGCGGTGTGGGTCGTGCGGCCGACACGGCCGCGGGCAGATAGAAGCCGCCGACAAAGGACAGGTCGATGCCGCCGCGCAGTCGCCTGGTCATCAGGAGATCAACCTCGCGCCCGAGATTGCCGGTGCCACGAGCCGGGGTCAACGGGAAGGCCGCCGACCCGGGCGAACGGCTCGGCGCATCGAGGCGGTACTGGTGATAGGCCGCGTCGAGCGACGCAGATGTCCACTGCCATCCGAAGCCGGCCGTCAGCACGCGGAGGTTGCTGAGGTCTGGTTCGAGCAGGTCGCCGTAGCTGTGGATGCGCTTGAAGCCGGCGATGCGCGTCTGCGTGTCCTCGAGCCCCGTCTGTTTGAAGGTGCCATCGATGCGGTCGGTGGGATTGCGATCGGCCGAACCCATCGCGTAGCTGGCCGTCAGCGCGAGCCGTCCGCCTCCGGGGCGGACCAGTACTCCGGTATCAAAGGCGTAACCGCGAAGCGCGATACCTGCGGCGTTACTGCCTCGACGGGCCGCCGCGTTTCCCCAATAGCGGATGTCGTCGACCTGTCCGGATGCTTCGACGAAGGTCCAGTTCGGACGTTCGTGCCGGTTCCGGTCATCGCGCATCAGCACGCGTAGTCCCAGGGTGAGGGCATCGGAGAATTCGTGAGCGGCCGCCAGGAACAGCTGACGTTCATCGGTTCTCGACCGCTGGCCAGCAGGGGCGTTGAACCCGTATGAGACGCCGACCTCCGCGGTCGTCCGCCCCCCGGTCAGCATGACGCGCACCGCATCCAGGTAGTCGTCGGCGAACCACTCGCGGGCATCGCGCACGCGAAGCCGTCCGACCTGCAGCGCCACCGGTCCAGCCAGCGCCACGAGCAGGTTGGCCTCCTTGACGCGCACATCGCCGGTCGCGGACACGACCCCGGCCACCGGATACTCCCGCAGCGCCTGCACCTTGGCGTAGGCGATGGCGCGGGGTCCGAGGTTCACCACGATGTCGCCCTGAATGGCCGAGTTGAGGTCGCTGCCGCGGGCCGGGTCGGTGACAAACGGCTTGTCCCCGCTGGCGTTGAAGCCGGCCTCGATACGCCCCCCCACAGTGGCTCTCGAGCCCAGGCGGAATCCATTGACCTGCTGCTCATCGTCGTCGCGTCGCAGAGTGCCCGCGAACGTCGTGGTATTCCCGCTGCGCTCGTCGGCGTAGGCCGCCCCTGGATCGAGCACCATCAGTCGGCCGATGACCTCGAAGCGCGTGGCACTGAAAATCTGGCTGATCGGCCCTTCGATTTCGTCACGCGGCGTGCCCACGAGCGGCGACCGGCGAACACGGTTGGCGTTGATCGAGCCGTCCGGCATGAGGATGCCGCGCACCTCGACCCGATCGCCAACGTGCAGTTCCGAAGGCCCGTTGAGTATCCGGTCGCCGTCCAGTACGCGAGCGCCGGCTGCGATCGAGACGGGGAAGTCGAGCAATCGCGCCAGGGTCCCACCCGACTCGAGCTGTGTCAGCTGGCCTTCAATCCGTACCTGACCGTCGCCGTCCCGCGCGCGAAGTCGTTCCACCCGCATCGCGCCGGTTTCGAGACGACGGCCCTCGACCTTGACCTGCTGCCCGGTCGACAGACCCTTCAGCATGGCCCCGCTCGTGTCGCGCGATGCCACAGACTGCGCGGCGACAGACGGCGCCGACGCCAGAGGCGCGGCAAGGAGCAGTGCGATGACGACGCGTGTTGCTGTGTTCATGCGACGCTCGCGTGGCCGTGACCCGCGTCGGCGGCGTGTGCCCGGGTAAAGTGACGGTTGAGTTCGCGCTGCGCGTCGGCAAGCAGCGTCGTCGACAGGTGAACCCACCGCGGACGCACGGCGTAGACGCTCGCGAGTCGAATCAAGGCCGATGCTGTCCACCATGCGGTGTCCGAGGCGCTGATCAGCCGGCGTCGGCGATAGGCCGAGAGGAAGGCCGTTGCAGCCGTCGCAGCGACGTCGCGGGGCACGAGGTTCTGGTGCCGGCGCAGGCGCAGATGGGCCAGGAAGTTGCCGACATCGAGCGCCGCAGGTGCCTCGGCCAGTGTGTCGAGGTCGATGAACCAGATACCGCGTCCCGCCAGCACCTGCTTGTCGTAGAAATCGCGGTGACAGGTCACAGGTGGTTCGTCAGCGAGCAGCGGCGCGCTGTCGGCGAGTTGCTCGACCAGCGCGCGTGCGGTCACCCGCGTCGCGGGCGCCAGGATGTCCTTTCGAAGTGTGGTGACGAGCATCGCGTGCTCGTCGCTGGCGCCGTACGGGTCGAGCCCGGTGAGTCGGGTGTCCTGAAAGGCCGCCAGCGCCAGGCCAGTGTCGGCATAGAGCGCGGCCGGTGCCTTGCCGTCGAACTGAAGCTCGTAGATCGTGCGCCCTGGCGCCTCGTGCTGGAGCAGCAGCTTCAATCGGGCGAGATAGCCCACCGGTGCCGGCGTTCGTGCCACGCCGCTCATCGCCAGTCGGTCGTGCAGCGTCTGCATCCATCGCACCATGTCACCGCCGCGCTGCCCGGCCATCACCTTGCCGTAGACACGCAGCTGCGCCCCATCCTGCGTCGCCAGGTCGTAGCGAAGCTGGCAACGCTTCTCGGGCACGTAGCGAACGGCGGTCACCGCGCATGCTGACAGAGGAAGTCCGAGCGCTGGCCCCAGCACCTCGAGGGCGCCGACCTGGTCGCACGCTGCTACCAGCGAGGGAAGGCGATAGTCGAACGGGAACGGCGCGACAATCAGCCGCTCAGAGCGCACGTAAGCAGCCCACGGCCTGAAGAGCGCCCGCGACGACGTCTTCCGAACGCGCTGACGGAGCCGCCGGAAGATCTTGGCCCCTTCTTCCGCCGCCGATGGTTGGTCGGGAAGCGCCTGCAGCACCAGACGACGGTCGACGACGACGCCCACCTCATCGACCAGAGTGACGTCGGCGAGCGCGAAGACCTTGTCGCGTCGTCCTGCGATGACTTCGACGATCTCGCAGGCGCTGATGCGTCGATGGTGTTTGCGGCAGATCGGCAGGTGAGCGGTCAGCAGAACTGTCAGTGCGGCGGGGTCTCGAAAGGCGTGAGTCATGTCCACTAGTGCGCTCTCAGGCTGGCGCTCTGCATCGACAGCAGTTCCTCGAACCGACCGCCGGAGGAGTGCAGATGCGCTGGCGTTCCCGATTCAACGATCCGACCGTCCTCGAGGCACAGGACCAGGTTGGCGTGGGCGATGGTGGAGAGACGATGGGTGATGACGAAGGTGGTTCGTCCGCGGACCAGCGCATCGATCGATTCCAGCACGGCGGTTTCGGCGATGCCGTCGAGGCCGGTCGTCGGTTCGTCCAGGATGATGATCCTGGCGTCGCGATAGAAGGCGCGGGCAATCGCCAGGCGCTGCCGCTCACCGCCCGACAGCCGTGCACCCCGCTCGCCGAGTCTGGTGTCGAGGCCTTCAGGCAGGCGCTCGACCACCGACCAGATGTGCGCTGCCTTGAGGGCCGCCATCACGCGCGCGTCATCGGGCTCGGGGTCGCCATAGGCGACGTTGTCGCGCACCGAGAAGCCGAAGAGCATTGCTTCCTGGGTCACGATCGCGAACTGACTCCGCAGCGACGCGAGGGTGTAGTCGCGAATGTCGTGTCCATCGATGCGCACGACCCCGGTGGTGGGGTCGAGCAGTCGGGGAAGCAGATTCACCAGCGTCGACTTGCCCGCGCCGCTCTGGCCGACGACGGCGACGAGAGTTCCGGCGGGAATCGTGACGTTGACATCGGTCAGCGTCGCAGCGGAACCGTAGGAGAAGCCGACGTGCTCGAACTCGATGTCTCCACGAAGTGGCGGCGCCGGCGTGGCGTGCGGCAGGTCCTGGATGGCCGGCTGCGTCTGCAGCAACTCCATGACCCGCTCGGCGCCGACGCTGGCCCGCGAAATCTGCAGCCAGTTGCTGGCAATGCGGCGGGTCGGTCGGTAGGTGGACTTGAGATAGGCGACGAAGACGACCAGGTCGCCTGGCGTGAGTCGCCCCTCGAGCACCGCCGCGGCGCCGTACCAGAGGACGCCTCCGGTGCCGATCGCGACGATGACCTCCACCCATCGCTCGAGCTTGCCCTTCATGCGGGCGGCCGACACCTCCGCTTCAAGGCTCTTGTGCGAAGCACGGCCGAACTGACCGCTGGCGTGGCGACCGTGACCAAACAGCTGCACGGCGGGCAGCATGGCGATCGCCTCGGTCATGATCGACGCCGCCTTGCTGTCCTTCTGGCGCTGTCGCCGCGTGACCTCCTTGATGTGGCCCGAGTAGTGACGCACGCAGAAGGCAATGGGACCGAACACGGCCAGGCTCAGGAATGCCAGCGTCGGATCCATGGCAATCAGGACCACCGCCATGCCCAGGAGCAGCACCGTCTGTGTCGCCGTTTCCAGCGCCACCTCGCCGAGGATGTTCTTGATGTCCTGCACGTCCTTCATCAGCCGTGTCAGCACCTCGCCGGACCCGGTGGTGCGATGAAAGGCCACCGACAACTGCTGGAGGTGAGCGAAGACATCGCCACGGATCACCGACGCCGTGGTGTTGCCGATCTTTGCCACGCGGATCTGTGCCTGGTATTCCGCCAGTCCGCCGACGATGGCGACCACGACGACGGCGACGCTCGCCGCCAGCAGCCGCCCGCCCGAATCCAGGGCATCGAGGCCAAAGGGCAAGGTGCCCGCATCGTGCCCGAGCACATGGTCGATGACGAACTTCAGCGGCCAGGGCTTGAACAGCTCCATCGCGGCCGAGAACAGCAGGAGCCCGAGTGAGGAGGCCAGTTGTGCCCGGAACGGGCGCACATACGGCAGGAACGCCGACCAGATCGAGGACCGCACGCGGGTCGATGTCATAGCTGGCCCTCGACACCGGAAAGCGCGGTGGCGACGGTGTGTTCCCACCCGTGCCTGCTGAGTGCCTGGTCGCGAGCGGCGCGAGACAGCCGTGCGGCCAGCGCCGGTTGACGGCGCAGGGTCTCGATGGCGTCGGCCAGCCTGCCTGGATCACCGGGCGTGACCAGCAGGGCGGTCTGCTGGTCTTCGAGCACCGATTCGATCTGGCCGATACGACTCGCCACGATCGGGCGGCCCGCCGCCATGTATTCAAAGACCTTCAGCGGCGAGAAATAGAAACCGTCAAGTCGGGGATACGGGGCGACGGTGACGTCGACGTCATGAAGGTGCACCGGCACCTGGTCGCGCGCGACCTGACCGACCACGGTCGTGTGCGCCGACAGCCCGCGCTCGGCGATCTGCGCGGTCAGTCGTGCACGCTCCGGCCCGTCGCCGATCAGCCGCAGGTGATAGTGTGGGCTGCGTGAGACCAGCAGTTCGAGGGCGTCGATCAGCACGTCGATGCCGTGCCACGGCTTGAGGCTGCCGAGAAAGCCGATCGTGAAGCGCGTGTCGTCAGTCGAGGGTGGCTGGACGTCGGCGTAGAGCGACAGGTCCACGCCATTGACCGCCACCACGACGCGCGCGGGATCAGCGCCGTGGGCGCAGACGTAGTCGGCGACTTCCCTCGAGACGGTGACGATCCGCGTCGCGGCGCCGAAGAGGTACCGCTCGATGCGCCGCGCGGTTGCCTGGCGCGACAGTGACCGATAGGTGGACTGCTCGACGACCAGCGGGCTGTTGACCTCGAGCACGTACGGCAAGCCGCGTCGTCTGGCGAAGTTCAGCGACGAGTGGCTCCAGAGCGAGTAGCGCTCGTAGATCACGTCGAAGGCCCCGCGTTGGTGGTCACGCGCGAGCGCCGCACGGAGAGCGGTGTTCAGGCGCAGTCCCCGGTCTTCCGGCAGGTCCTGACTGCTCGCGCTCGCCTCGACCACCTCGTAGGGCACGGCCCACGTAGCCGGCGGCGTGCCGGCCTTGGCGGTAAAGACGCGCACGGCATGCCCCAGGCGCGTCGCCGCGCCGGCAAAGTCGCGCACATGCACGGCGGCGCCCTTGGTGGAAAACAGCGGGATGCCCGCGTCGGCGTTCACGTAGGCGATGTTCATGACGCACCCACCGCTGCCAGGCCCAGGCCCGATCGGACGCTCTGCCGACCCGCAGACGCCGCAAAGAGATCGGCGAGCGCGACCGCGTTCTTCCGGGTGTCGAATCCCATCTCGATGACGCGGCGTGCTGCGGCGCTCAACCGCGTCCGCAGGCGGTCGTCAGTCAGCAGCGTCTCGAGAGCCTCGGCCAAAGCTCCCGCGTCGCCCTCGGCGACGATGAGGCCCGTCGTGCCGTGGCGGACGATCTCCGGAATGCCGGTCACCGGCGTCGAGACGACTGGTAGCCCGACCGCCATGGCCTCGATGATGACCGTCGGCAGTCCATCGCGGTCTCCATCGGTGCCCACCACGCACGGCGCCGCCAGCACGCGATGGCTGCGCATCAACTCGAGCACCTCAGCCTGCGGCCTGGCGCCAGCGAGCGCGATGTGCGAGGTGAGGCCGAGCCGGTCGATCTGTTCGCGCAGCGCCGCCTCGCACCGGCCGGTGCCGACGATGGTGGCGGACACCTGTGGCCGCCGGGTCCGCATGCGTGCGATGGCATCGACGAAGACGTCGAAACCCTTCTTCTCGACCAGGCGACCCACCCCGAGAATCCGGTCGTCGCGTCCCTTTTCGTCGGCGACGTCGAACGCACCGACATCGACCCCGTTGTAGATGCGGTGGATGGACGTGCCTGCCGCGCCCGGGGCGACCTGTCGCAGGTGGCCAACGTTGTAGTCGCTGACCGTGACCACAAACGCCGCCTCGCGCAACAGCGACTCGAGCCGCGCCGCCGAGACGCTTTCGTGAAAGATGTCCTTGGCGTGCGCGGTGAAGCTGCAGGGCAGCGACAGTGCCCGTCCCACGCAGGAGGCAACTTCCGCGGCCGCTGTAGCGAAGTGGGCGTGCAGGTGGCTGACGCCCGAGGCCTCGATGGCCGGTGTCAGGCGGCGCGCCAGCTTGAGGTTCTTGGCGTCGACACCCGAGAGGGCCGACGCCGGAGCCTCCAGAGACGGGGGAGGCGTCGGCAGATCCTCGGCATAGACGACGGGTGCGCGGAGACGCGCATACTCCGCGTGCACGATCTCGTCGGTGCGGCCAAGGGCAAAGACACGGACGTCTACGCCCAGCCGCTCGAGTTCAAGCAGTTCGCGCAGGATGAACGTTTCAGAGAGTCGGGGAAAGCGCTTGACCACGTACCCGACGACTGGTTGACTGCCGCGCGGGTTCGTCATGACCGTGCTCCACCGAGAAGGCGCGGCAGCAACGCGTCAAAACTCGTGAGTCCATTCATCGTCTCGAACGCCCGGGGAGGACGCGCACTGCCGAGGGCCGCGCGCACCTCGCGGACGAGCGCGGTGGCGGGGTCATCGTCCGGGTCCACGACACGGATGAGCCCCATCTCTGCCAGCCGCGTGCAGCGAATCCACTGCTCCAGCCGCGGTCTCCGACGCGGCATGATGACCGCCGGTTTCCGCAGCGACAGCACCTCGCAGATCGTGTTGTAGCCGCCCATGCCCACCACCACGTCGGCGGCAGCCATCGTGGTCACGAGATCCGGCGCGAAGGTGACGATGGTGACGTCTCGACGATGGCCGTGGCGCGCCCGCAGACGCTCGACATCGGCAACGGGCATCTCCGGGCCGCACACGATCAGGTGCTGGGCGTTGGCGTCCACGCCACGCGACCCGGCAGCTTCGAGGCCGAGCAGGTACTGCTCAACCAGTGGGGCACCATCGCCGCCGCCGCCGACGGTGACCAGCACCAGTCGATCTGCCCCGCGCAGCAGCGCGGCACGCGTGTCGGCGACCAGGCCCTGGGGCGTACGCTTGATGTAGCCCGCATATGAGACCTTGGCGGCCAGGCGGTCTGGAAACTGGTATTCCTTGACGACGTCGAACACGTCGGGCGAGCCATACACCATCACGTGGTCGTAGAGACGCTCGAGGGTGGCGTAGGTGCCGTCGTTGTTCCACCGATTGACGATGCGGGCGGGCGCGTCGAGCACATCCCTCAAGGTGAGGACGACGCGCACCTCGGGGTCCCACTCGCGCAGGGCTTCGAGGGTGCGGCGCAGTTCACCCTTGAGCCCGAGCGGAACGTTGTCGACCAGGACCAGCGAAGGACGGTAGAACTGGGCGGTGGAGAAGATGATTTCGCGGCGGACCGAGCGAATCGCGTCGAAGCCCAGGGCGAGGAACTTCGAGCGGTACTCCTCGTCGGCCACCTTCGTGACGCAGGGAAGTTTTACCCAGTCCACCCCCTTGGGGATGGGCAGGGTCGAGATCGCCGAGGACCCTGTCAGGACGAGAAGAGAGGCGTCCTCGTAGCGCTCTCGCACGGTCTGGCACAGCGACAGCGTTCGCCGGATGTGGCCCAGGCCGTAGGAATCGTGCGAATAGAAGAGGACGCGTGGAGCGTCGTGCACCTCGCTCGAGGGCCACTGACGGATCGCCGCCGCCGGCGTGTCAGGCGCGAAGTTCGGATGCCTGACGGCCGCGGCGCGTCGGTGTCCCGCATGTATGGGTTGACTCTGTAGCACGACTCCCCCTGTTGTGAACCCCACGGCGATTGGGGTCTCCAGTGAGGATGGGCGAGTCGAAGGTCACACTTGTCAACGCCAGGTCAAGAACCTGTCAAAGTCTGCAGGGCGCCAACTTTGACATCTCTCTGACAAATGCGAGGTGGCGGTGCGGCATGATAAGCGTGGACGAACCGACGGTATGACCAAGAGCCACCAACACAGCGACTTACTCGAACGGCGCAACCTGCTCCTTCTGCTCATCAGCGCCCCCGTGGCCATGGTGGCGGCCGGCTGCGAAGGCATCACCCAGCCGACCAGCATCGAGGCGCCCATCGTCTCGAGCTCCGGAGCGCAGTCGTTTGGTTCCTCGAGCTCAGTGCCGGGCGGATCGTCGAGCAGCGCCTCGGGATCCTCGTCTGGCGGAAACAACTCGCCGTCGAGCAGTTCAGCGGGTTCCTCGTCGAGTGGCTCGTCCAGCTCCTCGTCGGGAAGCAGCTCCTCTTCAAGCGGTTCGTCGAGTTCCTCGTCCGGGAGCAGCAGCTCGTCGTCGGGTAGCTCGTCGAGCTCGTCGTCAAGCAGCTCGTCAGGCTCCTCGAGTTCCTCGTCGAGCGGAGGCTCGTCCTCGAGCAGTTCGTCGGGTTCCTCGTCGAGTGGGAGCGGCTCGTCCTCGGGCGGCTCGTCCAGCTCTTCGTCGGGTGGCGGCGGTTCCTCGTCGAGCTCGTCGAGTTCGTCGTCGAGTGGCGGCAGCTCGTCCTCGAGCAGCTCGTCGTAGCGCCCGGGCCCTGCTGAATTACTTCTGGTAGATCGGCGAGGCGGCGTTGGGCGGGATGTAGCCGTGCCCGAACTTGTTGGTGTGTGCGGGCAACGCCTGTCCGCTGTCAGAGAAGCGCAGGTCGCCCAGGACCAGGCCGCCGGCAGACACGGTGATCTCTTTCGGATAGTCGCTGGCGCCCTCGATCGCGAAGCGATCGTGCCAGACGTTGAGCCGGTAGCGTCCGGCAGGCACATTGGCGATCGAGAAGGTGCCGTTGGTGGCCGAGGCCGCGAAGTAGTCGGTGTCGACTGCGGCGACGATGGCGCTCATGTCCGGGTGGATGTTGCAGAAGACGTGGCTCACCCCTGGCGAGGCGAACGTGACGCTGCGCGAGGAGCCCGCTTCGTACAGGCCAAGGTCGAACCGTTTGCCTTCGAAGAGCGAGAACACGTTGTGGAAGATCGGGTCGAAGTTCGGGAAGTCGACCACTGAACCGACCGGAATCACCAGGACCCTCGGCAGGAACCGCTTGCCGCGCTGGACCATCGTGAAGCGTGGGCGATCGGCCCCCGTGGGCCTGACCCGCGGCGATGCACCGACCGGCATCAACCACACCACCACACCGCTGCGATCGGCCCGCACGGCGGCGCGGCCGTTGCGTCCGGCCGGGCTGGTGACGTTGATTGTGCCGCTCACGGTGCCTCCGGCGGACTGGGCTCCAGCAGACGCGTACGTCTGCCAGGCGGCGATTGCCAGCGTCAGCATCAGCGCCAGGCGGGTCACGCTAGAAGGCAATGGCGCCTCCGAAGTTGAGATGGTCGGCAAGCCAGGCGCGTCCGTCGAACCGGCGGGTCCACAGGCGCCGATACTCGACCGAGAAAAGAAGATTGGAGCGAGCCTGGTAGATCACGTTGGCAAAGGCGCTGGCGTTTCGCGAGGCCGACGGCGCCTCATCACGTGGCGGCTGAAGCAGGCCCTGAAACGGACGGGGCTTCGACCGATCGCCTCCTCCGGCCAGGTTGACGTCAAGCCGTGGGGTGACGCTGAATTTGAGCTGCGCCCAGCCGCCGATGCTGTGCAGCGGATAGACCGTGGCTGTCGGGTCGGCCGGAGCACCGTCGAACAGCACGCTGGAGTGCGCGCCACCGCCCAGTCCGCCAATGGCCTGGCCGCCGTAGATTTCGCCCGACAGGCTGACCCGCGCCATGAGCGGCACCTCCCAGTCAGCGGTGACAGCCCAGGCATTGACGACACGGTCGTAGCCCCAGTTCTGCCGCGAATAATAGAAGCCCGCTCCACCGGCCGTGACCCGCTCCTCGTGGCTCTGTCGCCACCCGGCGTGCACGGCTGCCGCCGGCGCACGGCTGCGTTCGCCTGCGGTTGCGAAGCGGCTGTATTCCCCGGCAGGCAACTCGCCGGTGAGCGCGTCCAGCATGCCGGTTCTCAGCGTCAGCGTGGTCTCTGCGGAACGCTCGAACCGGCGCTCGACATAGATTTGCGGGGTCCACGACCAGATGTTGCCTGAGGACGACATCGCGGGATATGCAGTGGTGGCAAGCGACGCGGGCGACAGGGGCGAGAAGAACGGAGCCTCCTGTCCAGCCCGAATCGACAAGGTCTTGCCCTCGAGGGCGAAGGCCATGGTGCGCAGGCGTAGTCCCGGCGCGCTCAGCCCGTCGATGGCGTCAGGAAAACCGCCGAAGAAGTCGAGACGCAGATCGCCTGAGGTCTCCATGCCGAGAAAAGTGGGACCGAATACAGCGATCCCGATGAAGGACTGGCGCACCGCTGCCGAGATATTGCCGCCGGAGTCGCCCGGGGTCGATTCGATGGCCAGGAGCGGCAGATCGATGTTGTCGACGCCGCCGCGCGTGCTTACCAGCTGCATGAGGGCCATGCCGAACACCCGGACGCGGTACTTTGATCCGCTCTCGACCTTGGCCTGTTCGATCGTGCCGAGCTGGCCCGCAAGCAGTTCGCGTTCTTCGTCGAGTTCGGCTCGGAGAGTGGCGAGTGCCTGTTGCACGGCTGCCGTCTCGCCGCGCGACTCGGTGAGATCGGTGCGAAGTGTATCGATGGCCTGCTGCAGGCGCCTGATTTCAGCCAGCAGCGCGTCGATCGCAGGCGTGGCGTCTGAGGGCGCAGGTGCCTGCGGGGGGACTGGCTGCTGTGCCAGCACGACGGCAGCGCCCTCGATCATGAGGACTGCCACAGTCAGTGCGGCCGCGATGTGGCTTCGCCTCACGAACATTCAAAAGTTAATATAGCCCGGCACCAAACAACGATGGAAAAGATTCTCGTCATCGAAGATGACCGTTCGATTCGAAAAGCCCTGCGTGAGCTGTTCGAATCGGAAGGTTATGTCGTCGAAGTAGCCCAGAACGGTGCTGAAGGGCTGGCGACATTTCGCACCTCACGACCGAACTTCGTGATCCTCGACCTCAAGATGCCACAGGTGGGAGGGCAGGACGTGTGTCGCGAGATGCGCAAGCAGTCGGAGGACGTGCCGATCCTGGTGCTGACGGGTTCGGTGGAGGAAGTGAATCGGGTGCTGCTGCTCGAACTGGGCGCCGACGACTACGTCACCAAGCCGTTCAGTCCGCGCGAGCTGGTCGCCCGCGTGCGCGCCGTGCTTCGCCGCAGTCGCCGCAGTTCACCGGTGGAACACCTGTACTTCGATGAGGTGGCGGTGGACTTTGCACGGATGGAGGCGACTCGCGGTGGGACACTGGTGGCGCTGACGCCACAGGAATTCAAGCTCCTGAAATATTTCGCGCAGAACCCGCAGCGCGTCGTGTCGCGCGATCAGCTGCTGAGCGATGTGTGGGGGTACGATTCGTACCCCTCGACCCGGACGGTGGACTCGCACATCCTGACCCTGCGCCAGAAACTCGAGCGGGTGCCGGGGAGTCCCGTGCACTTCGTCACCGTGCACAACGCCGGCTACAAATTCGTTCCCTGACCCGCCGAGCTGATCGTGCCCACCGTGACGCTTCGAACCAAGTTCCTGCTCGCCCTGGTGCTGATCTCCGCCTTGATCACCACCGCGGTGCTGCTCCTCGTGCGCTACCGGGTGGAGATCCGGGCGAGAGAGGAACTCGTGGCCGCGCTGGACACCTCGATTGTCACCTTCGATCGCCTGCAGACACAGCGCGAGTTCACGCTCGAACGCTCGGCGGCGCTCCTGGCGGCGCTGCCCACGTTGAAGGCGTTGATGACGTCGGGCGATCCCGCGACCATCCAGGATGCGTCGCGCACCTTCTGGCAGCTGGCCGGCAGTCAAGTGCTGGTGCTCGCCGATCGAAGCGGTGCCATCTCGGCGTTTCACACCGCGACGCCGGAGTTCCCGCAGGAGGCGGCCCAGGCGGCAATCGCGCGGTATGTCGCCAGCGGGGAGGCGAGAGACTGGTGGTTCGGGGGCGGGCACCTCTTTCAGGTCTTCCTCCAGCCGATCTCGCTCGGTGAAGGTGAAACCGCCTATCCGATCGGTGTGCTGGCGGTCGGGTATGAGGTCAACCAGGAGATGGCCGGGGACGTGAGCCGCGTCGCCGCCAGTGACGTGGCCTTCGCCTACGACAACCGCCTGGTGATCAGCACCCTCGAGGCGCGCCAGCGGGAGGCCGTGACCGCGCTGGTCGCCAGCCCCGCGCCGGCCTCGCCCACAGCACGCGAAGTACGCCTCGCCGACGAGACGTTCCTCTGGCAAACCGTTCAGCTGCGGCAAGGCTCTGCCCGACAGGTGACGCTGACGGTGCTGAAGTCGCTCGACGACACCACCACGTTCCTCGAAGACCTCAATCGCTGGATCCTTGGCATCGGGGCCGTCGGGGTTCTGGCGGGAAGCCTGCTCGTGTTTGTCGTGTCCACCAGTTTCACTCGTCCGCTCGCGCGGCTGGTGTCCGGTGTCCAGGCGCTCGAGCGGGGCGACTACGATTACCCGCTCGATGAGCGCGGCGGCGACGAAGTGTCGGCGTTGACGACGGCCTTCAATCGCATGCGACGACAGCTGCAGGCGACACAGCGCAAACTCATTGAGACCGAGCGCATGGCCACCATCGGATTGATGGCCAATACGATTTCCCACGATCTCAGGCATCCGCTGACGGCTATTCAGGCGTACGCCGAGTTCCTGGCCGAGCGCGATCTCACCGACGCGCAGCGCAAGGATTTCTTCCAGGAGATCCGCATCGCCATCAACCACATGACCGACGAGCTCAATGGCCTGCTCGGCTTCTCGCATGAGCGCCAGGCCCTGCAGCGCAGCCAGGGACGGCTCGACGAGGTGATCGATCGGGCGATCAAGACGGTCAAGGCGTTGCCGGAATTCGAACACGTGCAAATTAGCGGGTCGGTTGGCCCCGAATGCGTCGCGTGGTTCGATCCCTACAAGTTCGAGCGCGTGATGGTGAACCTGCTGTTCAACGCCGCGGAGGCGGTGTCGCCCACGACGGGGCGCATCGAGGTGACCGGGCAGCTGACCTCGCACGGTGTGGACATTCGCGTCGTCGACAACGGCCCGGGTATTCCCGACGCCATCGCGGCGACATTGTTCGAACCATTTGTCAGTCACGGCAAGCAGAAAGGCACCGGGCTCGGGCTGACCGTGGTGCAGAACGTCATGCAGCAGCATGGGGGGACCGCATCGGTGGAACGGTCAGGCCCGGAGGGCACCACCTTCCTGCTGCAGTTTCCCAGTCACATTTGACAGGTTCTTGACATCTCCCTGACACGAGACAGGTCGGCAAGGCCCGAAACTGCTTCTTGTGAACGGGTTGCAGACGTCCGACGAACTCATCCTCTCGCTGAAGAAGCGCATGGTGGTGCAGCGCACCACCAGCGAGGCCGGTGGCCCGGCGCTCAACCTCTACTACGGCGACAAGGAAATTTCCTTCGACGAGCCCGAGCTCTTCGCCTTCGGCGAGACCCTGGCTACGCAGTCCCACTTCACGGCGGGCGCGGCGGTCGAGTGGAGCGGCGGCCAGAACTGGGCGACGCTCAAGCCGCTGCTCGAACACCTGATCGCCGAAGGCATCCTCAAGCACGCCAGCGACGCGACCGTTGCCGACGACGTGCCGGACAGCATGGTGTGTCCGTCGCCGCTGCCCGAGTCGAGCTGCACCAGGCCGCGCACCTGGAATGAGTGCGAAGCCATCACCGGCGAGCTGACTGGCCGGCCGGTCGAGGTGGGTTACCTCGAGCTCGTCATCCCTGTCTTCCGCGTCGCGCACATCGCGCTCGACGCCGACGGCCGGCAGGTGGGTGAAGCCAACGTATTTCCCCGCTCGCTCCGGCTCGATGCTCCCACCACCTGGTTGACGTGCGCCTACCCGGGCACGCGGCACATGAGCGATCGGCCGATGAATGTGACGGCCCTCAAGGCCATGCGTCTGCACTGGAAGCAGATGATGGCGACGCTGTCGCGGATTCGCGCGGGCTTCCTGCAGCGCTTTCCCGACGCCGCCGAGGGCTGGACGGTCGGGCGCGTCGAGCGCCTGGCGACGATGGTGCTGGCGGTGCCGACCTATCAGCTGGTCAAGGCCGACGGCCTTGCCAATGGCCAACTGCATCCCGCGCTCTCATCGCTCTTCCGCGTCACCGACGGTCTGCGCATGACCATGCACCAGATGCTGTTTGTGCCGATCGGCGAACCAACCATGCCGGCTGATGCGCCGCTGACCAGCGACCAGATTTTCGAATACGCCGAGCGGAACTACTCGTTCCACTCCGAGACGGGTGTGTGCGCGGGCCCACAGCACATGATCCAGCAGTTCATTCGCGTCCTCCTCGACGGCGAAGGGGCTGAGCAGGCGGACCAGTTCGCGTTCGACGCGCCCGTGGCGGCTGCGCTTGCCGAGATGGACGCGGCATTCGACTACGGGCTCTACGGCCTGCAGGTCTACGGCGCGTTCTTCTCGCTCTGGCCGGCGATGACGCGCGCCTATGAGCAGCTCGGCGACATCGCTGAGGCGGGTGCGGCGGCCGGCGTCGATGGCCTTGCGCCTTTCCGCGACCGTCTGCGTGAGCGGGTCGACGGCATGCGGCGTGGTACCTATCTCGCCACCGAGGAGTGGCGCGTGCATCGCGAACAGGTCTACGCGGACATGTATGAGCAGTGCGGCCGCGGGCTGTCCGTGCCGGATGCGATGCCGCCACTCGCGGCCCAGCTCGCTGTGGCGCCAGGCCCGAGGCTTGCCGAGATGGAAGGTGCGCTCACCGGGGTGCTGGCCGATCGCTTCGCTGCCGCTGAAAACCACACAGCGATCGTCGAGATGGCGCGTCACCTGGTCCATTTCTTTGCGACCACCCAGGCCATTATCCGGGCGGCGTGCGTGCCGCAGACCCGAATCAACCAGATGCTCGGACGTCCCGCCCCGACGCGCCCGTTTGGCGCCGATGAGGCCGATGTCCACAACCTGCTCCAGGGCGCCGAACTGCGTCGACTGCCGTACCTGGTCGACGAGCTCGCAGACGTCCTGGACCTCGAGATCACGATCGATGCGTGTCGCATCGACGTGAAGGACCGTCGCATTGCGACGGCGTGCGTGTAACACCACAGAAATTCGGTGGGCAAGGTGCCGACCGTATAAGCGTGCGCACAGCGCACATCAGGAGTGACCAATGAAGATCAAGACCAACATTCGTGCGGGCAAGGGCGGAGCATCAGGCGCAGGCAAGAACCGGTCGAGCTCGACCGACTCGGTGGACACGACGCCGGTCTACGTGCCTCCCGTCAGCCGCTGCACTGGGCTGTAGTTTCACCTGAGGCAAGTCGCGGCGGGCATGGTGTCCGCCGCTCGAATGCGCCTGGTGGCGCCTTTCACACGGAGATGACATGAAGATCAAGACCAACATTCGCGCGGGCAAGGGCGGAGCATCAGGCGTCGGCAAGAACTCGAAGGGTCTCGGCCCGGACGTTCCAGAGGTGGAAATCGAAGTTCAGTCCGTGTACGTGCCGCCCGTCAGCCGCTGCACGGGACTCTAGTCCCCGCAGCACCCTCGGCAGGGGATGGGCGCGCAGCGACGCGCGTCCATCCCCTCATTTCTTGACCCGACACATGCCACGAGCGACGCGAACCGAAACGTCCGACCGTCTACGCGCCTCGGCCAACTTCGTCCTCGCCTTTTCGATGGACGGCCGGCCGTACGTCGCGACCGAGACCGAGCCCTACCTCCAGTACTGGCTCACCGAGCGGTATCGCATCCTGCACTCGCTCTTCTCAGCGCCTCGCGGCGCCATCGTCAGTTCCGCCATCGACGACTACCTGCGGCTGACGCGCACACGGCCCAGCGGCCCCGCGCGCGCCCGTCTTCTCCGCGTCATCGACGACATGCGCAGCGCGACCGTCCTTGTCAGCACGACCGAAGACCCGTCCCGCTACACCGCCCGCATCGTTGACGACTACGTGAGCCATCGCCCGTTTCCCTCGTCGCTGGCGGCGCATCTGGTCGATCGCGCGGCCATTGGTCGGGACTCTCGTGTGCTGGATCTGGCCGGCGGACCTGGTGACCTCGCGCTGGCGCTTGCGCGTGCCTCGAACCACGTCTCGCTGATGGACCTGTCGCGCGGCTTCCTGCAGGCCGCCGCCAGGCGCGCCAGGCAGCGCGCCCTCCCGCTCACCACGATCCATGAATCGTGCAATCGACTGGTCTATCGAGACGATGCCTTCGACGTCATCACGATTTCTCAGGCGCTGCACTGGCTGGACGATGTGCTCGTGGCGCGGGGCGTGTGCCGCATCCTCGCGCCCGACGGCAGCTTCTTCGTGATCCACTCGTCGATCGAGGTGGCCGACGAGCACCCGCTTGCCATGGTGCTGGGGCGCGAGTCGGTGCTGGGTCACAAGCCGGATGTGTCGTTCGTGTCCGAAGTGGAAGCGCTTCGCGCGCGTCTGGAACGGCTGTTCGACGTGGTGGCCCCGTCACAGCGTCCAGCGATCGTCCCGGTTGCGGCGTCGGTCTTCCGCCAGCCGAGGCCGTTCGGACTCGGCTACGTGCGGGGGTTCCTGACCGACGCCCACATCACCGCGGCGGGTCGTGAGCCGAAGACGTTCTGGCAGGAGGTCGTCGCCCGTGCCGCGACCGCGCACCCGTCTGTGCTGACCGGCACCCAGCATTGGGCGGTATTGCAGTTCACGCGCGGGGGGCACCGGATGTCCGGCACGGCTCTGAACGCACACGTCGTGGACATCGACTTCGACGGCGCTGGTCAGCACGACCTCGCTGCGGCAGCGGGGTAGGCATGGCAGCGCAGTTCTCGCAGACGACCCGTTCGCTCAGGCGCGACTCCTCACGCTTCGTGATGACGGCCTGGGTCATCGCGTGCCTGTTTCTGGCCGGCTGGATCTACTGGTTCGTGTTCGGCACGGTGACCACCTACGAGGTGTCAACCCAGGCCCGTGTGGAGGTCAAGCAGTCCTCGCACGTGGTTCAGGCGGTGCTTCCGGGAAAGGTGCTGTCGTCTGCGCTGGCGATGGGCGCGGAGGTGCACGCGGGCGACGTGCTCATGACGCTCGACAACGGCGCGGTGCAGCTGCGGATCGGAGAGGAAGAGACCCGGCTCTCGAATATTCCGCAGCAGATTGCGTCCCTCGAGCGTGAGATCAATGCAAGACGGCAGGAGCGAGCATCGGACCTCGAATCGGCGGCCGCGGCCACGGCCTCGGCGGTGGCCCGTCAGCGTGAAGCGGAAGCGGCGACCGAGTTTGCCCGCGAGTACGAGCAGAAACTGAAGCAGCTGAGCGCCAGCGGACTGGTGGCGCCAGTGGATCTGACGCGCGCCGCCGCAGACACCAAGAAGTTTGTCGCCGCCGCCGAATCGCTGTCCTCTGACATCCGGCGCATCGAAAGCGATGCCAGGACTCGCGTCAGCCAGCACGATGCCACCATCGAGAGCCTCAGGCACCAGATCGCCTCGCTCGAAGGCGGGATGGCCAGCTCCAGGGCTGCGATCGCCAGCCTCTCTGGCGACAAGGACAAGTACGTGGTACGCGCACCCATCTCGGGACGGCTCGGGAACGTGACGCCGCTCCAGCCGGGCGCCTACGTGACCGAAGGGCAGCCGCTTGCGACCATCGTCCCGGTGGGAGATCTGAGGCTGGTGGCCGACTTCGACCCGTCGCTGGCGCTGGGGCGCGTGCGTGCCGGCCAGCATGCGCGACTCCGCCTGGACGGCTTTCCATGGGCGCAATACGGCAGCATTCCCGCCACCGTCACGCAGGTGGCGGGCGAGATACGCGACAACATCGTGCGGGTCGAATTGTCGATTGATTCCGGTTCGACCGGCGGCGTGCCGCTGCAGCACGGGCTGCCGGGCACGGTCGAGGTCAGCATCGAAGACACCTCACCGGCGGCGCTGGTGCTGCGGGCCGCAGGCGTGCTGTTGTCGAATCCGTCGCGTCCGGCGCCCACGGTGGCTGAGACGCCGCGGTGAGCGGCCCGGTCGGCTACGCGCGTCGTCGATGGTTCGCACCAGAGGTCGTACAGACCTCGTCGATGGACTGCGGGCCGGCCGCACTCAAGTGTCTGCTCGAAGGGTTCGGCATTTCGGCCAGCTACGGCCGCCTTCGCGAAGCCTGCCAGACCGACGTAGACGGCACCTCGATCGACACCCTCGAGGTCGTCGCCAACGAGCTCGGGATCCGCGCTGACCAGATCATGATCCCCGTCGAGCACGTCCTGCTCGACGCTTCCAACCTGCCGGCACTGGTGGTGGTGCGTCACGCTGACGGTCCGACCCACTTCGTCGTGGCCTGGCGCAAGGTGCGCGGGTGGCTCCAGGTCATGGACCCCGCGGTCGGACGACGGTGGATCCGCTGTCACGATTTCGCGCGGGAACTGGTGCGTCACGAGACCAGCGTGCCTGCCTCGGCGTGGCGAACCTGGGCAGAGTCGGGTGAGTTTCTGACGCCACTCAGCCGCCGACTGGCAGCACTCGGTACCCCGGCGAAAACGATTGCTGCGCTGACCACCCACGCGCTCAGTGACAGCGGCTGGTTCACGCTCGGTGCACTTGAAGCCAGCACCCGCCTGGTCACGGCCATCGTGACCGCCGGTGGCTTGAAGCCGGGTGCCGAAGCGGTCCGTCTGCTCACCGCGCTCTTTCGGCAGACCTGCGAGAGTCCGCTCGACATCTTCACGCTCATCTCGCCGGCCTACTGGTCGGTATCACCCGATCCCGACAGTCCCGACCGGACCCAGCAGCACCTGGTGCTCAAGGGCGCCGTGTTGATGCGTGTCCCAGGGCGAGTCGTCGAGCCGGGCAGCGTCTGGGGCACCACCCGGCACATCGCGGCGAACCGGCTCTCGCCGGAACTGGTCGCCGCGCTGACCGAGCGGCCCGTCCATGTCATGCGCTCGCTCTGGGGATTCCTCAAGGCCGACGGTCTGCTCGGTCCGCTGGCCCTGGCAGGGGCGGTCGGGATTGCCGCCTGCGTGGCGATGATCGAGGCGCTGCTCTTCCGCGGCATCTTCGACATCGGGTCGCTCCTGCCGATCGGCAGCCAGCGTCTGGTGGCCGTGGCCGGGCTCATCGCGTTCATGGTGGTGGCCCTGGCCTTCCGCATCCCCATCATCAGCGAGGCGCAGCGCATGGGCCGTCGTCTCGACACGCGCCTGCGCATGGCGCTGCTGAGCAAGCTGCCGCGCCTGACCGACAGGTACTTTCACAGCCGACCGATTTCCGATCTGGCCGATCGCAGTCACAGTATCCAGCTCACGCGCCTGGTGCCCGGCATGGGCCTGCACTTTGTTCAGGCCGCGTGCGAGCTGCTGCTGACGCTCGGCGGCATCCTGCTGCTCGACCCGCCAAGCGCGCCGATCGCGCTGGCGCTGGCGGGCGTCTCCATCGTGGTTCCGGCACTCTTCCAGCCGGTCATCAACGAGCGTGACCTGCGCGTGCGCAACCATGGCGGCGCACTGGGCCGCTTCTATCTGGACGCGCTGATCGGGCTGGTGCCGATCCGCACCCATCGCGCCGAAGCGGCGGTGCGTCACCAGCACCAGAGCCTGCTCGTCGAGTGGGCCCGATCCAGTCACCGCGTCATCCGTGCGTCAATCTGCGCGGGCGGCGTGCAGTCCACCCTGAGCATGGGCCTGGCCGGTCTGCTGCTGGTGCGTCACTTCCTTCGCGCCGACGGCGTGACCGGCGCGGACCTCCTGCTGATCTACTGGGCACTGAAGCTCCCGGCAATCGGCGGCACCCTCACCGCGCTCGCCCATCAGTATCCGATGCAGCGGAACGTGCTCCTCCGGCTGCTCGAACCGCTCGCCGCCCCGGAGCAGGCCGCGTCGGCCGAGGCGCGCCCGGTTGACGTCCGCCGGGTGGTGCCACCCTCGTCATCACCTACGGCGGTCGGATCGCGCCAGACGCTCTCCGCGGGCGGCGTCGCGATCACCATCGACGAGGGCACGGTTGTCGCCGCCGGGCACTCAATCCTGGAGCAGGTCAGCCTGCACATCCGCGCCGGCGAACACGTTGCGATTGTCGGCCTTTCGGGCGCAGGGAAATCCACACTGCTCGGGCTCCTCCTTGGCTGGCACCGTCTTGCCACCGGTCAGCTGACGGTGGACGGCGAGGCGTTGACCGAACAGGCGCTCGACGGCCTGCGGCGGCGCACGGCGTGGGTCGATCCGGCCGTTCAGGTATGGAATCGATCCTTCCTCGACAACATCAACTACAGCTCGCGGGAACCCGATGCGTTGCGGGCCGCGGCGGCCATTGACGCGGCGCAGCTGCGCGGCGTCCTGCAGCGTCTTCCCGAGGGGCTGCAGACCTCGCTCGGCGAAGGTGGCGCGCTGATCTCGGGCGGAGAAGGGCAGCGGGTGCGGCTGGCGCGTGCGCTGGCCCAGCCGGATGTTGCGCTGGCGCTGCTCGACGAACCGTTTCGCGGCATGGACCGTGAACAGCGCGCGAGGCTGTTGACTGATGCCAGACGGCACTGGCAGCACGCGACGCTGCTGTGCGTGACCCATGACGTGAGCGAAACGCTGGCCTTCGATCGGGTGCTGGTCATCGAGGGTGGACACATCATCGAAGACGGTGCCCCGGCGTGTCTGGCGGCCGTGTCGTCGCGCTACCGGGCGCTGCTCGACGCTGAGACACGCGTGCGCGAGCGCATGTGGAAGGGTGACCACTGGCGGCGTGTTCGCGTAGAGCATGGAGCCATCGTGCATGGAGCCAGCGTGCAGGCAGCTGCCGTGCAGGCAGCGGCGGGGCGCGCGGATGCGGTCGCGCTACCGATCGATGCGGAGCAGACACGGTAATGGGCGCCGCCATGACGCTGGACGATTTCAGCTGGCCGCTCTCGAGCGTGGGCGAGGGGATGGAACAGCTGGCGCGACGGGCAGGGCTCAGCCCGACGTCGCGTGAGCCGGTGCGTGTGCCCGAGGCGCTGTCTCGGACTGCGTCACAGGAGTTCAGCCGGTTCGTGTCGTGGGCGGGCGAGCGGCTGGGCATCGAGGCCGAAGCCGTGAACGTCACCGTCGCCAGTGTCGAGCCGCTACTGCTCGGCGGAGGCCCGGCGGTGCTCCAGTATGTGGACGAGAGCGGACCACGCCTGCTCTTTCTCGCCGGCTCACGCTACGGCAAGGCACGGCTGCTGTGTCCCGACCTGCAGGTGAGGTCGTGCCCGCTCGGGACCGTGCGCGACGCGCTGTGCGCACCACACGAGGCGGCCCTGCTTCCGGAGATTGCCAGCCTGCTCGAGATCGCGCAGGTGTCGGCACGTCGCGCTGAGCGGGTGCGTGTGCTCATCGCGCGCGAGCGCCTTGGCGAGCAGCGGATCGCCGGTGGCTGGATTCTGCGACTGCCCCCGACGTCGAACTTCTGGCAACAGTTGCGCGAGGTGCGGCTGCCGGGCCGGCTGGCGGCGATGCTCGCGCTGTTCGCGCTGACCTTCGTCCTCGAGCTGGCCGGCTGGAGCGTCATTGGCGCCGCGGCGCTCGAGGGTCGTCTCGACTTCGGATGGCTGACCGCCTGGGTCATGCTGATCATGTCGATCGTGCCGCTGCGCCTGCTGGCCGGCTGGATCGATGCCACGCTTGCCCTTGATGTCAGCCGCCTGATCAAGACGCGGCTGCTGCTCGGCGCGCTCAACTACGACCTCGAAACCGTGCGGCGGCAAGGCGCGGGTCAACTGCTCGGGCGGGTGATGGAATCGCAGGCCTTCGAGTCGCTGGCGCTCAACTTCGGCCTGGGTTCGCTTGTCGCCCTGCTGGAACTGGTCGTGGCCGCGTGGGTGCTGAGCCGCGGCGCGGCGGCGCTGCCGCACCTGGTACTGCTGGGCGTATGGGTGGCGGTGGCGGTGGCGCTCAGCAGTCGCTACTTCGCCCGTCTGGGTGCATGGACTCGCAAGCGTCTCGAGATGACGCACGCACTGGTCGAGCGGATGGTCGGTCATCGAACGACGCTCGCCCAGGAGTCGCCGGAGCGGCGGGACTTCGAGCAAGACCAGTCGATGAAGGACTACCTGCAGGCATCGACACGTCTCGATCGCGCCGCCACACCGTTTCTGGCCGGCGTTCCCAACGGATGGATGCTGCTCTCGCTGGCCGTGCTGGCGCCTGTGTTCGTGTCCGGGTCGGCCACGCCGGCTGGTCTGGCGATCAGCCTCGGCGGCATCCTGATGGCGAGTCGCGCCCTGACCAGCATCGCCACGGGTCTGTCGGCGGCGGCCGGAGCGGCCGTCGCCTGGCGGCAGATTGGTCCGCTCTTTACCGCCGGCGCGCGGCCGTCGTCCACCGCGCCGTTTGTCAGCGTCTCCCAGATGGAAGGGCAGGCGACCGGCGGACAGGGATCGACGCTGATTGACGCCGACAACCTCGGCTTCCGGTATCAGTCGCAGGGAGAGGCCGTGCTGAAGCAGGCGAGCCTGACGATTCAGCACGGCGACCGCGTGTTGATCGAAGGCCCTTCCGGAGGAGGCAAGTCGACGTTCGCCTCGCTGCTGGTCGGCTTGCGCACGCCCGACTCGGGCCTGCTGCTGCTGAACGGTCTCGACCGCTTTACCCTCGGCGATTCGTGGCACCGCTTCGCGACCGAGGCCCCGCAGTTCCACGAGAATCACGTCCTCTCCGGGACGCTCGGGTTCAACCTGCTCATGGGACGCAACTGGCCGGCCGGTGACGACGAACTGCAGGAAGCGACCGATCTGTGCGAGGAACTCGGTCTGGGTCCGCTGCTGCGCCGGATGCCGTCGGGCCTGATGCAGACCGTGGGGGAGACCGGCTGGCAACTGTCGCACGGCGAGCGCAGCCGGGTCTTTCTCGCGCGCGCCCTGCTGCAGGATGCGCAGCTGACCGTGCTCGACGAGAGCTTTGCGGCGCTCGATCCCGAGTCTCTCGAGGCGTGCCTCGGCAGCGTGATGCGCCGCGCGCGCACCCTCGCCGTGATTGCCCACCCGTAAGTCGATTCGGGTGGGTTGGAGCGGTAACAACGAATACGCTAGGGGGGATGTCCGTCTACCTGATCAACCCGAGCACTGTCTCATTCGGTATCGGCGTCATCACCCCCCGCTGGCTGTACGTGCTGGCCTCGGCCACCCCGGCCGAGTTCGGTGACCCTTATCTGGTTGACGAGACGCTCGAGTCGTTCGACGTCAGCACGGTGAAGTCCGGCGACATTGTCGGCATCGGCATCCACACCTTCAATGCGTTGCGCGGGTACCAACTCGGGGTGGCTGCGCGCGCCCGGGGCGCCTACGTGGTGTTTGGCGGCATCCACGCCACGCTCTACCCGGCCGAGGCGCATGCGCAGGGTGGCGCCCATGCCGTGGTGACCGGCGACGGCGAGCGTGCCTGGCCGATGGCCCTTCGCGACTGCGCGCTCGGTGCACCGAAGCCACAGTACGACGGCGGACGCATCGGCGGCGACACCTTCCTGCCCGGCCGCTGGGATCTCGTGCCCAGGGGTCGCTACATGTGGGCGTCGGTCCAGACGGTCCGCGGCTGTCCCAAGCACTGCTCCTTCTGTTCGGTCTGGCGCACCGACGGCCAGCAGCCTCGACTCAGGCATATTGATCGTGTCGTCGAGGAGATCGTGGACCTGCGGCGTCGCGGGTTCCGCTTCATCGTGCTTGCCGATGACAACTTCTATCCCGTCGCACTCTCGGACCTGAAGATGGCGGCGAGACGACAGGACCCCAGCCACCTCGCGGAGTTACAGGAGATGCGTGCGGACCGCTTCGCGCTGATGGCGGCGCTCGAGCGGCTGCCCGAAGACACCGTATTCCTGACGCAGATCACCATGGAGGCCGCCGAGGACCCCGAGTTCCTCGACGCGATGAAGCGGGCGCACATCAAGGGCGCGCTCGTCGGCGTCGAGTCGGTGACGCCGGAGGGGCTGAAGGACGTCTACAAGGACTTCAACCAGAGCGGGGAAGCCCTCGTCGAACGCCTGCGGACCTTCCGCCGCCACGGCGTGCACATCCTCGGGTCGTTCATCTTCGGCCTGCCGAGCGATCGGCCAGAGACCTTCGACGCGTGCGTGGCGGTGGCCGAGCGATCCGACCTGACCTTCGCCCAGTTCGTCATGCTGCAGCCCCTGCCGGGCACCCTCGACTTCGCCGCCTGGGAGAAGTCGCTTGGCGACAGCGCGCCTCAGGTGAACGGCGTGCCGCTGACGCGCTTCTGGCTGATCCCGCCGATCAGCCGACCAAAGGTCTACGTCGAGCATCCGCTGATGAACGGCGAGGAAATCCGCAGGCGGACGCAAGTCGTCTGGGATCGCTTCTATGCGTTGCCCACCACCTGGAAGCGCTCCAGAGGTGCCGCCGTGTCGCTCAAGGCGCGACTGGCGTTCATGCTCATCTCGAAGATCTACCGTCAGATGTACGCGAACACCGGGATGGCGACCGACAGCGCGCGACTCGACCGCTCCGTGCAGTGGACGCGGCTGATGGCCATTCCGTGTCGCCGGCTCTTCGCCGGCCGGCTCATGCCTGAGCTGCAGGTACCCGCGTCCGTTTCAGGCGACTCATCCACACTGCGCGTCACTGCTTCTTCTCGCATCTGATCTTCGATTCACGGCGCTTTTGCGGTTGAATCGCTCATCTGTGGGCGCTATCCTGCTCCCAGATCACAGACTGCCCGATAAGCAGTCTGCCGGCCGCGCCAAACCGTAGACAACTGAACTTTCTGGGGAGCAAGTGTGCTGAAGCGAACCTCTGCGGCAGCCCTCGTACTACTGTTGTATCTGGCTACCTCTGCCAGCGCGCAGTCGTTCGGCCAGAACAAGGTGCAGTACGACCGGCTGAAGTTCGAAGTGCTCGACACCGCACACTTCAGCGTCCACTACTACGCTGAGGAACGCGAGGCGGCATTCATGGCCGCGCGCCTCGCCGAGCGCTGGTACGACAGGCTCTCCAGAGTCTTCGATCACCGCTTCGCTGGTCGGCAGCCGATCGTGCTCTACGCCAGCCAGTCACACTTCACCCAGACATCCATCCTGCCGGGCTCGCTGCCGGAGGGCGTCGGTGGCTTTACTGATCACCTGGCCGGTCGCATTGTCATCCCGTTTGCGGCGGGCCTGGGCGAGACCGATCACGTGCTCGGCCACGAGATCGTTCACGCCTTCCAGCGCGACATCCTGAAGACTGACGGCCAGACCTTTGCCAGGCTCCCGCTGTGGTTCACCGAAGGGATGGCCGAGTATCTGTCGCTCAACGAACTGGGTTCAGACACCCGCATGTGGCTGCGCGATGCGGTCAGCCGCGACGCGCTGCCCACACTCGTTGAGCTCGACAACCCACGCTGGTTTCCCTATCGCTACGGTCAGGTGCTGTGGATGTACCTGGAGGATGCGTATGGGGAAGGGGTGATTCGAAAAGCGCTGACCACCAGGCCCGACAGTGGCGGCGCGCTGGCGCGCCTCGAAGCCGTGACCGGACGTCCGACGACTGCGCTGGCCAGAGGCTGGCGCGATTACATTCGGCGCATCGCTGGCCGAGTGGGAAATGTCCCGGCTCCCGCGCCCGGGGAATCGGTGCGGTCGGGCGGCGTCAACCTGGCCCCCGCGCTCAGTCCGGACGGCCGGCATCTGGTCTTCCTGTCCGACGCCGACGGCTACAGCCTCGACGTGTTTCTGGCCAACTCGCGCAGCGGACGCGTGGAGCGCAAGCTGCTCAGCACGGCCACCAACCCGCACTTCGACAGCCTGCAGTTCATCGACTCAGCCGGCGCCTGGAGTCCGACTGGCGATCGGTTCGCGCTGGCGATGGTCCGGCAGGGAAGCCCGTCGATCACGATCTTCTCGATGCCTGAAGGCGAGATTGTGTCCGTCTACGACGTCGCCAGCCTCGATCAGATTTATACGCCGACCTGGTCGCCAGACGGCGATCAGCTGGCGTTTACCGGCCTGCGCGGCGGCTTCGCCGACATCTACGTGATGTCGCTGCCCGACGGCACCACCAAGCCGTTGACCAGCGATCCGTATTCCGACCTGCAGCCGCGGTGGTCGCCCGACGGCCGCCAGCTCGCGTTCACCTCAGACCGCTTCACCTCGTCGCTGACCGACCTGACGTTTGGACGCTACCTGCTTGGCGCGGTGGACGTGGACAGTGGTGCCGTGCAGTTTCTGGGTGGCACGAGCAAGGGGAAGAGCATCGATCCGCAGTGGTGTCCCGACGGCTCCTGCCTCTACTTCGTGTCCGATGCCGACGGCGTGAACAACGTGTATCGCCTCGAGCTGGCCACAGGTCAGGCCGCGCGTCTCACCTCCGTGGTGACTGGCGTCAGCGGCGTCACGGCCTTGAGCCCCGCGATTTCGCTCGGCGCTGATGGCAACCGTATGGCCTATGCGGTGTATGCGGGTGGTCGCTACGACATCCGCGTGACGTATCTTCCCCCCGCTGTCGGCACCGCCACCTTCCGCGACGGCGCAGCGGCGCCGGTTGCCGACATCGCCGCCTCGACGAGCATCGTCAGCGACGAGGAGGCGGCTGAAGCCGGAGCGTCTACGCTACCAGCTCGTCCCTACGCACCTCGGCTGTCGGTGTTCAGCGTGGGCCACCCCTATATGATCGCGGCCGGCGGCGCGCTCGGCAGTTCCGCACGTGCCGGTATCTCGGTGTCGGCGAGCGATCTGCTCGGTCAGCACGACGTGTCGTTCGCGGTGCAGGGAACGCGGCGCGCCAGGGACCTGGCGTACGAGACCTCCTACCTGAACCGCAGCCGGCGCTGGAACTGGGGTGTGGTTGCCAGCCAGGCCCCGTGGGTTGCCGTGGGCTCTCGCGAGGTTGTGGAGCGTCAGGTGCACCGGCAGGTCTCAGGGCTGATGGTCTATCCGTTCAATCGCGCGCGTCGCATCGAGACCAGCGCTGGTATGGACGATGTGACCTTTGACCGGGCTGAAGCCTTCGTCACGGGTCCGCGGGCGACATCGTTTGTGAGCAGCACCGCGTTTGTGCACGACACCGCGGTGTCTGGCAACGACAGTCCCTTGCTCGGCGAGCGCTACCGGATTCGTGCGCTCTCGTCAGTGGGTGACCTGAACCTGGTGACCGTGGCCGGCGATTACCGTCGCTACTTCACGCCTGTGCGCGGCCTCACCGTGGCCGCACAGGCGCAGCAGGTGGTGCGATTCGGCCCGGCGGCGTCAGACACGCGTCTCCTGCCGATTGTCTCGGCCGTGCGTGAGGTGGCCCGCGGGTTCTATCACGACCTCACCACTGAACGAGCCTCGACGATGACGTCGCTCAGCGTGGAGGTACGCACACCGCTCGCACGACTCGTGCACAAGCGTCTCCGCACGGTGGCGCGCCCCTTTGAGTTGTTCGCGTTCACCGATCTGGCGCGGTTCACCGCACCGCAGGCTGCAGCTCAAGCCTCGGATATCCGCGGACTCTGGAGTTCCGGCGGCGGCATGCGTGTGAACGCCGCTGGTTTCGTCCTCGAAGCCAACCTCGCCCGTCCCCAGACCGAATTGCACCGCGACTGGCGCCTGGTCATCAACTTCCGCCCCGCCTTCTAACCGTTCCCTTGCACGCCATTCGTCCGTAGGGCGGGTCCGCCAGGACCCGCCGAGCCTGCGGCTATACTGGCATCGTGGACGCCACGCCGCTACTCGCAGAGGTTGCAGCCGCGATGGCGCGGCTCAATCTCGAGGCAGTGCTGATTGGCAATGCTGCAGCAGCCCTTCAGGGCGCCCCTGTCACCACGGTCGATTTTGACTTTCTGTTTCGCAGGACGCCGCGCAATCTGGTCAAGCTGAAGGCACTGGCCAAGACTCTGGGGGCGATGCTGCTCAGGCCGTACTACCCGGTCTCGGATCTGTACCGCCTTGTGCGTGAGGATGATGGGCTGCAGGTGGACTTCAGGGGCACCATTCACGGCGTGCGCTCCTTTGCGGGGTTGCGCGATCGATCGACGGCCATGGACATTGGTGGATCTGCGATTCGGGTGGCGTCGCTGGCTGATGTTGTGAAGAGTAAGCGCGCCGCGCGCCGCCCCCGCGATCTGGCGGTCCTCGACGTGCTGGAGAAGAGCCTTGCGAAAGCCACCAAGCCGAAGCGCTAAGCTGGCCGCGCTGGCAAAGGAGAGCGACCGAGCGATCGACGAGATGATCCGTCGATGGCAGGCACGTCCGCCGTCGCGCCGGACCAACTTCCTGCGCAAACGCATCGCGCCGGGCCGTTCGGTGCTGTAGACAGCCATCGCTACGGCGTGAGCGCGCGGATGATCGGCTCCCGTGCACCTGCAAAGAGCAGTGCGATCGGCACAAGCATCAGCATCGGCAGCGCAACCAATCCCCACAGGGTCATCGGATGCACGGCGCGACGCGTCTGGCGGTCATGCATCACGAGAGCGATGCCGAACGGCAGGAGATAGAGGAATGCCACCAGCAGCACGTTGACGTCGAACATCGTCGCCCATCGCGCCGTGGCTGGCGTGAGATTGCTCAGGCTGGCGATGATCAGGGCGCGCTTGTGGATCCCGTGGGCGATGAGAAGAGCTGACAACGGCGTGTCGACGAACAGCGGTCGCAGGAAGAACGTGGGTGCGAAGTCTCCTCAGAGCACTCCATAACGACGCTTGCGCAGCAGCTCATACAAGACGACGCCGCCAGCGGTGGCGACGTTCAACGACTCCTTCGCGCCGTACATCGGAATGCGCACGTGCGTCGTCACAGTGTCCATTACGGACGCGGCGACGCCGGTTGCCTCGTGGCCGAACACCAGACACACCGGCCACTCCGGCGTCCAGTCGAACAAGTCCACCGCTGTGGGTGAGGTTTCGACGACCGCGATCTGATAGCCGGCGGCCGCGGATTTCCCGACGGCCGTCGCCGTGTCCGGCTCGAACTCCCATGGCACCGTGAGCTCGGCGCCAAGCGCCGTCTTCTCGATCGCGTGACGTTGACGCGGTCCTTGATCCGGCCGTGGCGTGATGCCGCACAGGATCAGCCGCTCGATCGCGCACGCGTCTGCCGTCCGGAAGAACGCCCCCGTGTTGTAAAGGCTCCTCACGTTGTCCAGCACGACGATCACCGGCAGCCGTGTCACCTTCCCGTCAATTTCTGCAGCCAACTCGTCTTCCGCGGCGCGTCCCGACGGACACGCCCAGACAGCCAGAACCACCCCGAGACGATGTTCCCCGCGCGCAGTGGTGCGGAGACGAGCGAGGGATCGATGACCACGTCGAAGGTGCCACCAACCGTGTCCACCAGCGCCCAGAGGAAGGGATTGCCGCTGACGGTGTTGGCGCGGAGGTCGGCGTCAATCACGTGGCCGGCGACGAGGGCGTGGGATTCAGGCGGGGTGATCGGCTCGCCAGACGGGGAGATCAGTCCCGACGGGATGAACGAGCGCGAGTCGAACGAGGTGCCCTGTGCCGCCTGGTGAACGCGATACGCGGCTTCGGATGCGTGCACCGTGATCTGCTGCGCGAACGCGGCGACCTGCAGCGTCACCGTTGCGGGCAATTCCAGCGCGTCCATGCTGGCGGCGTCTGGGCAGTCGAATGCAAACGGATAGTCGCCACCGGGCGCGCCGTTGTCAGGCGGGTTGGCCCAGGCGAGGAAGGTGCCGTCGAGCGGCGTGTGGGCCTTGCGCGTGACGCGTGCCTCGAGCGTCGCCCGCACGGCCGACTGTCCCTCGAAGTGCGGGTTCATGCCCATCGCGTCGCCGGATTTCTTCAACTGCAGCCACAGTTGCTCTCCAGAGGGTGGCGCCCATTTCAGGTACTGGCCTTCGGCCGCGTCGATCGTCTCTGCGCGATCGGCCACGCTGCTGGCGAGGGCGGCAAGGTCTTCGCCGGTGGAGACATGGAATCCGATGGAGGAGAACTGGCTGGGCACGATAGAGTGATTGTACCTATGAGCTCACCAACTCTTCCCGAAACCGCCCTCGTGATCACGACCGAAGTTGCCGACTGGCAGAAGTGGAAGGCCGCGTTCGACGCCCACGAAGGAGCGCGCAAGGCCGGCGGCATCGTCGGTCATCACATCAACCGCGGGCTCGACAACCCCAACATGATCAGCCTCTACCTGGCGGTCAGCGATGTCGCCAAGGCCAAGGCCTTCATGACCTCAGCCGACCTGAAGCAGGCGATGGCCGCGTCGGGCGTCATCAGTGCTCCGGACATCGTATGGATGAAGCCCATGCTCGAGCAGATTGTCTGGGATCGCGAACTGCCCGCAATGCTCGTGTCGCACGCCGTGGCCGACTTCGATGCGTGGCTTGCCGGCTACAAGGCGGCGGACGCGATCCAGAAGGCTGGCGGCATCATCGGCCACGCGGTCAATCGATCGATTGATGACCCGAATACCGCAATCATCTACCACCAGGCCGAGAGCCACGACACGCTGAAGGCATTCATGGCCAGGCCGGAACTTCGTGCGGCGATGGAGAAGGCCGGCGTCACCAGTGTTCCGCAGGTGTCGTTTCACACCGGCGGCTGGGCGAAGATGTACTGACCCTCAGGTTGTGGTGAACAAGTCCCTGTAGCGTGACGGCTGCGAACGCAGATACTGCTTCGGAGCCGGCACGCTGGCCCCCAGGTGTGCCGCGGCGTGCCACGGCCAGCGCGGGTTGTAGAGGATGCCGCGCGCCAGGGCCACGAAGTCAGCATCGCCGTTGGCGATGATCGCCTCCGCCTGGTCGAACTCGGTGATGAGTCCAACGGCCACGACCGGCATTTTCGTGGCAGCCTTCACGGCCCTCGCAAACGGCACCTGGTAGCCCGGTCCGACTGTGATCTTCTGCGCTTTCGTCAGCCCACCGCTCGACACGTGAACCGCGCTGCACCCGCGACGCTCGAGCGCCTGCGCGAAGGCAATCGTCTGGTCCACGTCCCATCCTCCTGGCGCCCAATCGGTAGCTGACACGCGAATGGTCACCGGCTTCCCGGCCGGGAACGCCGCGCGAACCGCGTCGAAGACTTCGAGGGGAAAACGCATGCGGTTGTCGAGGCTGCCGCCGTACTCGTCGGTCCGCTGATTCGAAAGCGGCGAGAGGAACTGGTGGAGCAGGTAGCCGTGCGCGCCGTGCAGTTGCACCGCGTCGAGGCCGATGCGGGCCGCGCGCGAAGCCGTCTGCGCGAATCCATCGCGGACACGGGCCAGGCCGGCGCGATCCAGCGCGACCGGGGGATTGTCGGTGGGGGCGAATCCAATCGCCGATGGCGCCAGCGTCTGCCATCCGGTGGCCTCATCGGGCGCAATCTGGGCGTTGCCTTCCCAGGGCACCCGCGTGGACGCCTTGCGCCCGGCGTGATTCAGCTGAATCGCTATCGGGATGGATGAATGCCGCCGCACGCTCTCCAGCGTCTGTGCCAGCGCCGTCTCGTTGGCATCCGAATACAGTCCCAGGTCGCCCGGCGAGATGCGTCCGTCCTCGGTCACCGCCGTCGCTTCGATCGTCAGCAGCGCCGCGCCCGAGAGGGCGAGATGGCCCAGATGGATGAGGTGCCAGTCGGTGGCGCAGCCGTCCACCGCCGAGTACTGACACATCGGCGCGATGATGATTCGGTTGCGCAGCTCCAGGCCGCCAACCGTGAACGGCGTAAACAGGTGTACCTGACTCATAAATGCGGGCTCACTCGGCGCCGAGGTGCAGCTTGCGCTCGAGGTCGACGAAGGCGCGGGCCTCGTCGGCGACTGGACGAGCCAGCGACACGACGATCGCCACGACGAACGACAGGGGGATGGTGATGATGCCGGGATTGCGCAGCGGGAACCAGGCCGCCGCGTTGTGCAGGATGTCCACCTGGATGGTGGGCGACCCGTAGATGAGGACCAGCGTCGAGAGCGTCCCGATGATCATGCTGGCCTGCGCACCGGCAGTCGTGAGCGGCTTCCAGTAGATCGACAGCACCAGTGCCGGGAAGTTGGCGCTGGCGGCGATGGCGAAGGCGAGGCCCACCATGTAAGCCACGTTCTGCCCCTTGAACGCGATCCCGAGCACGATCGAGATCACCGCCAGCAGTACCGTCGCGACCCGTGCCACCATCAGCTGCTCGCGTCCGTCGGCATGCCCGTGCCGCACGACGCTCACCCACAGGTCGTGCGACAACGTGGCCGCACCCGAAAGCGTCAGCCCGGCGACCACGGCGAGGATCGTCGCGAACGCCACCGCTGAGATGAAGCCAAGGAAGGCCCGTCCGCCCACGGCGTTGGCCAGGAGCGGCGCCGCCATGTTGCCGCCGGCGTCAACTGCCGTGACCGCCTCACGCCCGATGATGACCATCGCGCCGAAGCCGAGCACGAACGTCAGCAGGTAGAAGAAGCCGATGAATCCGGTGGCATAGGCCACCGACGTCCGCGCGGTACGCGCGTCGCGGACAGTGTAGAAGCGCATCAGGATGTGCGGCAGACCGGCCGTTCCCAGCATCAGCGCGAGCCCCAGCGACACCGCTTCGGTGGGATTGCTGACCTGACGCCCTGGTCCAAGGACGCTCGGTCCGTACGCGGTTGCCGCAGCACTGAACAGCTCGATCGGGTTGAAATGAAACCGCGCCAGCACCAGCAGCGCGAGCAGCGAGGCCCCGCCGAGCAGCAGCACCGCCTTGATGATCTGCACCCACGTCGTCGCCGTCATGCCGCCGAAGAGCACGTACGCCAGCATGACGATGCCGACCGCCGTCACGGCAAACTCGTAGGGCAGCCCAAACAGCAGGCGAATCAGGTTGCCCGCGCCCACCATCTGCGCGATCAGGTAGAACGCGGTGACAGCCAGTGAGCCGATCGATGCGGCGATGCGGATCGGCGTCTGCCGCAGTCGCGCCGCCACCACGTCCACGAAGGTGTAACGGCCAAGATTCCTCAGCGGCTCCGCGATCAGGAACATCACCACCGGCCAGCCAACCAGGAAGCCTATGGAATAGATCAACCCGTCGAATCCGGACACGGCAACCAGGCCGACAATGCCCAGGAAGCTGGCGGCGCTCATGTAGTCGCCCGCCAGCGCGAGGCCGTTCTGCAGCGATGAGATGCCTCCGCCCGCCGTGTAGAAGTGGTCGGCGGTCTTGGTCTGGCGCGCGGCCCAGTAGGTGATGCCGAGCGACAGCGCGATGAAGGCCAGGAAGAAGCCGATCGCGATCAGGTTCGGACCCGCCAGCTCCGGCGTCATCGCCGAAGGCCCGTAACCGCCGAGTCGTGGTGCGTGTTGGCCCAGGCAACGTAGATCCACGTCACCGCCCACGCCGCCACGATCACCAGCACGCCGAGCAGCATGCCGACGCTGACGCCAGGCAGCAGCTGCAGGCCCATCAAGGGCTTGTTGTAGGCGACGAGCAGGATGAAGCCCACGTAGACGACCATCATGACCATCGTCAACGCGATCGCGATGCGCCAGCGCGCCGCAGCTACCGATGCCAGCGTGTGCAGTGTGCCGTCGTGGCGCGAAGTCATCGCCTCATTGTGCCCGATTTGCCCGTCGCGTCGCGGTATCCTGAGAGATGGAGTAACGAATGCACCCCTGGCACGACACCTATATCGACGACAAGACCATCGGCACTGAGTTTCCCACCATCATCGAGATCCCGAAGGGCAGCACCAACAAGTATGAGATGGACAAGGAGACCGGTCTCCTGCGTCTCGACCGCGTGCTGCACAGCGCCGTCTACTATCCAGCCGACTACGGGTTCATCCCGAGAACATACTGTGATGATGGCGACCCGCTCGATGTGCTGGTGCTCAGCCAGGAGCCGGTGTATCCGCTGACTATCGTGCAGGCGCGCGCGATCGGCGTGATGCGCATGCGCGACGAGAAGGGCATCGACGACAAGATCGTCGCCGTCAGCGTGCACGACCCCGCCTTCGCCGAGTACACCGACAAGGCGCAGTTGCCATCACATGTACTCCGCCAGGTGCGGCGCTTCTTCGAGGACTACAAGGCGCTCGAGCACAAGCAGGTGGTTGTTGACGACATGCTCGGTCCGAGCGATGCAATCCGCATCATCGGCGACGCGCTCGAGCTCTATCGTCGCCTTCGACGCGGCGAACTCGAGCGCCGCAAGACGTGAGTTCAGACGACCAGCGCGCGTTCGAAGAGCTGGACTTCAGGCTCCGCGTGCTCCTGCCCGAGGAGTATCAGGACACCTACGAGTCGGTGCAGCCGGTATCGATGGGATCGGCCGGGCTGAAGTTTGACGCCAACGGACACGTGGCGTGGGACGAAATCTGGCAGACGTTCTGCGACCTGGCGATGGCCGGTGGGCCACCGCACAAGGGTGCGCTGCTCGAGCAGGGCACCCGCGCCGACGTCGAGGCGCAGCCCGAGCGCTACGGCGAGGTCGTGGCAGAGATCTGCCGGGGCATCGTGATGGCCACCGAACTCCCGGCCACCGAGTCGCCCGATCCCGGATGGGTGCGTGTGGACTGCCTGAGCGAGACGATGTCCGCCTGGCTCGTGCGGGCAATCGCGATGGAGAACGTGGCCGTGCGGCTGCAGGGCCGCGCGCTCGATCTGCCCGCGTCGCCGCGCTTCCGCCTCGAGAAGGAAATCAAGAACGTGGTGACCGTGATCGCCAAGACGAGTCACTACTGGCTGGGGCACATCCCGCGCGATCAGAAGCGGGCGATTGCCGATCTGTTCGTGACGCTGAACGAGCGGACGCCGCTCGTGGAACCCGCGATCTCGGACGAGGGTGTGCGGTCGGCCGAGGAATCGAGCCTCGCCGCATCGATGGCCGACGCGATCCCGCGCGAGACCGGGCTGGTGGCATCGGGTCACCAATACGCCGGGTGGCTGGGCCTCCAGTGCGCCGACGTCCGCAGCGCTGTATGGATGATGCGGGCGCTGGTGGCGAGCAACGTCCTCGCGCGCCGCGAGGGCACGGTCCTGTATGTGCCTCTCAACCCCGACCGTGCGTCCACAGGCCCGACCGTCGTCCGCACCCTCGCGCACGTGCACGGACTGTTACGGTGCACGCCGGGTCCTGCGGACCCGGCCTACTGATTGTCTGATCGTACGTAGGGCGGGTCGGAACGACCCCCCGTGACGTGTGTTGCACCAATCGTACGTAGGGCGGGTCGGAACGACGGAACGACCGGCCGTGACGTGTGTTGCCCAATCGTACGTAGGGCGGGTCGGAACGACCCGCCGTGTCATGATCCTCTGATGCCCGAACTGCCCGAGGTCGAGGCCGAGCGCCGCCGTCTCGAGCCGGCGATGCGTGGCGCGCGGATCACCCGCGTCGTGCTTCGCCGCGCGAACCTGCGCAAACCTTTCCCGAAAGGCTTCGTCGCCGACCTCGAGGGTCGTCGCGTTGCCTCCGTCGATCGCCGCGGGAAGTACCTGCTCGTCGTGCTCGACAACGCCTCGACGCTGCTGATGCACCTCGGCATGACCGGCTCGTTCCGCATCGACCGCACACGTTCGTCGGCTCCTGCCGACATCCACGACCACGTCGTCTTCACGCTCTCGAACCGCGTGGTCGTCACCTTCAACGATCCGAGGCGCTTCGGCGTGATGGATCTGGTGGGTGGGGAAGCGGCGCCCTCTCATGCCGCGTTCGTGAAGATGGGACCCGAGCCGCTGTCGCCCATCTTCGACGCTGAGGCGTTGGCCCGGGCGCTGGCTGGCAAGCGCGTTGCGTTGAAGGTGGCGCTGCTCGATCAGAAGGTTGTGGCCGGCCTCGGGAACATCTATGCCAGCGAGGCGCTGCACCTGGCTGGCCTGTCGCCGCGTCGCCGGTCATCCACGCTGGCGACGTCCACCGGACGACCGCGCCTTCAGGCGGTTCGTCTGACCGCCGCGATCAAGAAGGTGCTGAACGACGCCATCGCCCGCAAGGAGCAGGCCTATCGCGGGGGGCGCTTCCGCGTCTACGACCACGCTGGCAAGCCGTGCCCCACGCGCGCCTGCTCCGGCACCATCCGCCGCATCGTCCAGGCCGGCCGCTCCACCTTCTATTGCCCCGTCTGCCAGCGCTAGGTTGGCGGGTCGTTCCGACCCGCCCTACGTGCGATCTGGAGGCGGACCTGACCAGCCTCCGCCAAGGCTTCGGCGGTCCGCCGTAGCTTCAGCGAAGGCGGAAGGTCCGCCTACGTGCGGGCGGGGAGTGATGACAGGAGGAAGAGAAGCGCGTCCTGATCGACTGGCTTGATCATGTGCGCGTCGAAGCCGGCCTCGCGCGAGCGGTTGCGATCCTCTTCCTGCCCCCAGCCCGTCAGCGCGACCAGCGTGAGGTCCTTGCCCCACGGCTGATTGCGAATGTGCCGGCTGACCTCGTAGCCGTTGAGTTGTGGCAGGCCGATGTCGAGCAACATCACTTCCGGACGCAGGCGTTCGGCAGCCTCAATCGCTTCACGGCCGTCGTGGGCGGTGTGCACGTCGTGGCCGAACAGCGTCAGCAGCATGGCCAGCGACTCGGCGCTGTCGTGGTTGTCGTCGACGACCAGGATCCGTCGGCGCGTCCCTTGCGCCGGGTCGTCAACGATCGGCCCGGACGTCGCCTCCTCCTGCCCGATCGTCACCGGAATCCGCACGATGAACTCGCTGCCATGTCCGGGTCCTTCACTGTGTGCATCCACCGTGCCGCCGTGCATCTCGGTCATCATCTTCACCAGCGTCAGGCCGATGCCCAGGCCGTCGCGCGACCGCTCGAGGGACGTGTCCACCTGCGAGAACATCTCGAACATGCGGGGTAACTCCTCGGCCTTGAAGCCGATCCCGTTGTCGCGCACGCGGATGACCGCACGTCCGTCGCGGCTCTCGACCGTCAGCGAGACCGTGCCGCCGCGATCGGTGAACTTGCACGCGTTGTTCAGCATGTTGCCGACAATCTGGGCCAGGCGCGTCGGGTCGGCGACCAGAACAATCGGCTTGGGCGGCAGTGAGACTGTCAGCGTGTGATTCATGTGTGCGTACGACGCCTTGACCGCTTCGACCGCGTGCTGGACGATCGCGCCCAGTTCCACGCGCTCCTGACGAAGCTCGATGCGGCCCCGCGTGATGCGGTTCACGTCGAGCAGGTCGTCGACCAGACGCGCGAGCTGGCCCACCTGACGCTCGAGCATGTTGGACGCCGCGCGCACGTCCTTGTCGTCGCCGGCGCCCAGGCTCAGTGCACGGGCAGCGTTGCTGATCGGTGCGATCGGGTTGCGCAGCTCGTGTGCGAGCATGGCCAGGAACTCGTTCTTGCGGCGGTCGGCTTCAGAGAGATCAGCAGCGAGCCGTCGCAGGTCGTCCTCGAGTCGCCTCCGCTCGGTGACGTCCTGACTCACCGTGGCGAAGGCCCTCGGCCGACCGTTCGCATCAGGTAACGTCAGCACCTTGTAGGCCATCCAGCGTGCTTCGCCCGTGGTGAAGTTCCGGAAGCGCACGTCCACCTCGCCGTGGCCCTTTTCGAGGACCGACGGAAGGAACTCCTCGACGATCATCTGTTGATCTTCCGGAAAGAAGAACGACGCCACCGGCTTCGACCGCGCGTCTTCGAGGTCGGCCAGGCCAACCAGGGCTAATCCCGCGCGGTTGAGGAAGAGCGGCGTGCCGTCCAGGGCGCAGATGCCGATGAAGTCGGTGCTGCTTTCAATCAAGGTCACAAACTGCTGACGGTCCGCCTCGGCGCGCTTGCGCTCGCTGATGTCGCGCACGATCTTCGACGCGCCGACGATGTGCCCGGCCGCATCGCGGATCGGCGAGATGGTCAGGGAGACGTTGATTCGCTGACCATCGGCACGGCGTCGTTCGGTTTCGAAGTGGTCGATGCGTGTGCCAGCCCTGAGGTTGGCGAGGATGTGGTCCTCTTCAGCCAGCCGGTCCTCGGGGATGACCAGCGAGATGTGGTGCCCGATTGCCTGGTCGGCCGCGTAGCCGAACAGCCGCTCCGCTGCCGCATTCCAGCTCTGGATGATGCCATCGAGTGACTTGCTGATAATCGCATCGTCTGAGGACTCGACGATCGACGCGAGCAGCCAGGACATCAGCATCTGACTCGAGCGTTCGTGGTCGTGTCGCCGCTGCGCCGTCACGTCCCTAAAGGTCAGCACGCAGCCGGAGACCTCGTCCCGTTCGTTCCGGATCGGGGCCGCGCTGTCGTCGATCGGACACTCGCTGCCGTCCTTGTGTACGAGCACCGTGTGGTTGGCCAGGCCAACCACCACGCCTTCGCGCAGGGCCCTGGTCGCCGGGTTCTCGACCGGCAGGCGCGTGTCTTCGTTGACGATGCGAAAGACAGCGTCGAGCGGCTGACCGAACGCATCGGGCTGGCGCCAGCCCGTGATCGCCTCGGCGACCGAGTTCAGATAGGTCACGCGGCCCTGCAGGTCGGTGGTGATGACCGCGTCGCCGATGCTGCGCAGGGTCACGCGCAGGACCTCGCGCTGTTCGTTGGCCAGGCGCTGACTCCTTCGCATCGCCTCGCCAAACCCGATGATCAGCGCGCAGGTAAAGAGGTAAGCCGCCACGCCGACGATGGCGCCAAAGTCGATGACGATGCGTCCACGGGGTTCGACGAACAGGTAGTCGCAGGCCAGGTAGCCGAGCACCGCGACCAGCGCCGCAGGTCGGACGCCGCCCGCCCACGCGGCGGCGGCAACGGCGCCGTAGATCGTGACCAGCGGCAGAGTGGTGCCGAGCAGTGGGTCGAGTAGCCAGCGGACGAACACCGCCGCGGCCAGCGCGGCCGCAGCCAGCGCGTACACCGTTCCCGTGCCGTGCGTGGCACTTTCCGGCGGATTCAGGATCGAGTCGAGGGGACGTTCTGCCATGTCGGCGCCGCGGACGTGCAGCCCGAAGGTGATGCTAGCGTACGTAGGGCGGACCTTCAGGTCCGCCGGGAGTAATCTGAGTGTCCATGGACTACCGCCCGCTCGGACGCAGCGCTCTCAACGTGTCGGCCATCTGTCTGGGAACGATGACCTTTGGCGAACAGAACACCGAGGCCGAGGCCCACGCCCAGCTCGACTATGCGTTCGACTGCGGCGTGACCTTCGTCGATGTTGCCGAGATGTATCCCGTGCCGACCGCGGAGGCCACCTACGGTCGCAGCGAGGAGATTGTCGGGTCCTGGCTTCGCGGCCGGTCTCGCGATCGCGTCATCGTGGCCACCAAGGTAGCTGGGCCGTCGCAGGGACGGAGCTGGGTGCGCGGCGGTTCGCCGAGCCTCGACCGCGCCAGCATGGGCGCGGCACTGGAGGCGTCGCTCAGACGCCTCGGCACCGATTACGTGGACCTCTATCAGATCCATTGGCCGGCGCGCCGGGTGCCGGTGTTCGGTGGCTACAAGTTCACGCCGGCGCCCGACGAGCAGCCGACGCCGATTCGCGAGCAGCTCGAAGGCCTGGGCGAGCTCGTGCGGGAAGGGAAGATCCGCTTCGTTGGCGTGTCGAACGAGCACCCCTGGGGCGTCATGGAGTTCCTGCGCCTGGCCGACGCGCACGGGCTCCCGCGCATCGTCTCGACGCAGAACGCCTACAACCTGGTGAACCGGACGCTGGACTTCGGCATGAGCGAGGTGCTCTATCGCGAGACCGTCGGTCTTCTGGCGTATTCACCGCTCGGGTTCGGCCACCTCAGCGGGAAGTATGTCGACCACCCGACGGCGCGCGGTCGCGTGACGCTCTTTCCGAAGTTCGGGCTGCGTTATCAGACGGGGAACGTGGCCCCCGCTGTGCGGGAATACGCGACGCTCGCAAGGGAGTCTGGGCTCACTCCGGCCCAGATGGCGCTGGCCTACGTGTATCACCACTGGTCCGTCACCAGCACGATCATCGGTGCCACCACCATCGACCAGTTGCGCGAGAACATCGCCGCCTGGGACACGCGCCTCAGCGACGACCTGCTCGCGAAGATCGACGCCATCCACCTGCACTACCCCAACCCCGCGCTGTAGTGTCCGTGGGCGGGGCGGGTGCTCTTGGTGCGGCCGACTATCGGCGTCGTGACAAGCGTCAGTTGGTAAACGG
>JBEBGV010000127.1:0-7588 GCA_040081265.1 Vicinamibacterales bacterium | reverse complement strand
ACATTAAGGCTTGGCGATCGACCTCGGCGCCGAGGGGTTCCACGACCACCGGGCAGTGCTGGCGCCGAGGGAGGACGCCTCTGTAGTCGATACGGCGAGTGCGGATCATCCGGCGATAGGCGCAGCGAGCCATCGCAGTGGCTGTCAACGAGTCCTCATCGACCGCAGACGCTGCGGCCCAGTCTGAGGCGAGGAGCGCGTCCACGACCCGCTGCGCCGCCGACACGGGCCACTTCGAGAGATCATCGCCGACCGTCAGTTCATGCACGTCGTCGACGACTTTCCAGCGCGCGAGCGCGGCGCGTTCGGGTTCCAGGAGCGCGAATAGTTGCGCGTGCCGCTCCGGGCGTTGGAACGATGGCGTCGCCGTCAGGATGAGTACGTGTTCGAACTCGGCAGAGACGCGGACAATTCGATCTTGAACATCCGCGCGTAGCCGATGCAGTTCGTCGACGATGAGAACTTCGTGACGCGTCCCGTCGATGTCCGTGAGCGCCAACTTAGGCGCTCCGGAGGCGTCCCTCTGCCGAAGCTGGTCTTCCCACGCGAGTCGAACGTACTGCCCCTCGCCTGGCGTATTCGTTTCGTATGGCGCCGTGTGTGCGCGGGTCATCAACTCGTCGCGCCACTGCGTCACCAACCCGTCGGGTACGATGACCAGCGCCCGGAGGTCTCGGCGTTGGCGGCGCAAGGCGTTCAAAATCATCAGCGCCTGAATCGTCTTGCCCAGCCCGACCTCGTCAGCGAGAAGGTGGCGAACGCGGACGTCCGTGAGCACCCTCAGCACGTTCGCTATTTGGTGCGTGTAGATGGAGCCAGCGATGCCGAGTGCCGAGGCGAGCGGCGTACGTACTTCCTCTGCCTGCCGTCTCAGGGCTTGGACGTGTAAGCACAAGTCGACGTAGGGATTCCGGTTCACGCGTCCCCGGTTCGCGCTTCTCGCGCTCTGAGCGCAAGGTAACGAGTCGCCCGCGCAACGGCGCGCTCGGCGAGGAGCGTATCCAGGGCTCCTCGCCAGTTGGCCGTCAAGGCAAGTTCTGGTTCGACCCACAGCGCGTACGTAGCCCTCAGGACATCGCGCGATGGAACGGCACCCGCGAAGGCCTTACGTGCGGACGCGGCCCAGGCGACGAGTTCGTCGGCAACGTCGTCAACCGTCATTACCCCTACATCGAGCGCCATGAGGCGCATCGCGCTGTTCGAAGGAAGGAGCATCGCGGCGAGACCACGCAACTCTATTCGCTCCAGCACGCGCGAGAGCGCTTCCGCCCACCGGTCAGGACTCTCTCCAGGATCCACGCTTGCAAGCGCGTCCGCGATCGCTACCTGCCCACGCGCCCGGTAGCGGTCCGCGAGCACCTCGTACGCCCTCGCGAACGCCAAGTCAAGCGCCTCATAGTCGTCGTCGTCGAGGTCCGATGGTGGGCCGACGCGCGCCCACAGTGTAGGGATCGAGCGGCGGATTTCGTCTACAGCGAGCCGCCGGACTTGGGTGTCTTGGTCCGCTGTGAGTTCCACGTACGTGTCACGACCGATCCCAAACTCCTGACAAATCTCCTCAAGGAGTCGCCACACTCCTTGGTGACTGAGCGTGCCCTCGGTCTGTGCCCATTCTGGGCCGCAGCACACCTCGGTCACCCACTCCTCAAGGCGAATCGTCACTTGGCGGCGGTGGAGTTCGCCGATCGCGCTCCTCGTCTCAGCGAGCGACCACCGGAGGTATGACTCCATCAGGTCCTCGAGCCCGACGCTCGCGGGGTTCCCCCGCCGCCGCCGCTGGAGTTTCGGCTTGGGAATAGCGAGGCCGCGGAGTTGCGTGCGGCTCGGCGCGATACATAGGGTGGCGAAGGGCGCAGCGGCGTTGAATTCCAGTTCGTCGAGCGCGACCGGCGCAAGCAGGTAGGTACCACTACCTACGGAGCCTTCGACCGGTGCTCGAACGGGATCGTCCGCGCTGACAATCCCAAACCGCAGCGGCCCTTGCTCGCTCAAGAGCTTCGGGGCGCTGCTCGCGTCCCACCAGCATGGGCGGACGAGCCTCTCCAACTCCCACGACGCTACAGACAGGTGACCGATACGTGCGCGTAGGATCGCAGCCTGAGCGCCCGACATTTGGTCTCGCACGTCTTCGTCAAGGAGCGCTCTCATCACAGGGTGCTCGGTCGAGACTGGCTGCGGGACCGGCCCGAGTGGCCCCGTCGCGCTGTACACGCGCCCGCCGACGTCGAGGTCAACTGTCAACTCCATCCCATCGATCGGCGCGCCACCATCCACAACGAACGATAGACGTCCGCCCAAGAGAGCCTGTACAGTGCGCTCCTCCGAACGCAGCTCCACGCGGACGGGCGAGCTAACAGGCGGTTGAGCATGGACCCCTCGAAACGCGTACTCGCGTGAATCAGTCTCGCTGGACACCCGCACACGATGCTCGCCGGCTTCAACGGTGACCCTCACGACGTCCGAGGAACGGGCGGTCTCCGAGCGCCCGTTGAGGTCGACCACGAGCGCCGCCTCGCCGGTGAGGCGCTGCGGGACGAGCACTCGGTTGTCACCGGCGACGAACGTTGGGATTTCGGTCGCGCGCTCGATGGGGGGCGACCCTGCGAACCGGACTGACACGCCGAATCGGACATCGTAACCAAGCTGCGCGAGTGCTCGGGCGCCGGCAGCGGAGTTGGGGTCGAGTTCAACGCACTGGAGCGGTACGATATCGCCAACGGTCCGAACACCTAGCGGTGCCTTGTCGTCTTCGCCGAGTAGCGCCCAGTACCTTCGGTGCCCCGTGATGGTGCTGCCAAGCACCTGGCGTCCCAGATCCCCCTCAGCGCTTACCGCAAAGAGTTGGGGAAGCGCCAACTCCAACTCAAAGCCGTGCAGCACAGCGAGGTCCTGCACGTCGAACTCACCGGTCTCGAGATCGGCGAAGAGCGGCGCATCCTTCGTCGGAAGCGCCGTAAACTTCACTGGGAAGGGGAGCCCCGACAACAGCTGGTCGCTCGGTACTCGCGTGGTAACGCCCCAGAGCCGAGGCGCGAACCTGCGACGACGGAGCGATCGGCGAAGCCGGTCGGCGGTTTCTTGATCCAGCGCAGGAAAGCTCGCCTCCAGCAGCAGGGTCTCTTTGGTGAGCCGCAGTTGGAGCGACCCCTTCGTCCGCGTCGCCGCAGGAAAGGGCTCTATCGCGCCGCCCCCGCGGGCGCGCGCCGTGCGCTGGATGCTCCGGGCGACCGCGACGCTACGACGAGCCACGTCGTCAGCTTCGAGGTCCGTGGAGAGCCGTCCGATAATCTCTACGCTGAGTTCGCTCCCTTCTCGTCGCAGTAGGCTCCGCGTGAGCGACACTACCAAGTTGACGTCTTCGAGGAGCGTCGCGAACCGCGCCGTGGGAAGCGCCGCCGCGACACGAACCGCCCGATAGAGTGTGGCGTCATCCGCGTCACTGGCGCTCACACGAACGTTCGCGAGCGTCGCCGCGAACGGTCGATGGAACTCAAGTGGCAGGAGCGCGTGGGCGATTGGCCACGCGATTAAGTGAAACGCCTCCGCCCACGGGGTCGTCGGCGGGCGCGTCCCATTGAAGCGCTCCGACGCACGGACGAACAAGTCCTTGATCCGCAGCCGCCCCGCCGGCGATGGTTCGAACTCCAACTCGGTCTCGAGGAGCGGCCAGAAATCTGTGCCCGAACCGCGGTAGCAGTAGCCAATCTCTGTCGACGCGACGACCAGCGGCAGGTCGCAGCTGTCCCACCAGCCGCTGTCGAGCGGGTGGGCCTGCAGGCTCCCACGCACCGCCGCGCGCAGTTCGTCGAGTTCGTGAGCGTCCAGTCCATGCTCGACGAAGAACACTGCCCCTTGGCGCGAGGCGCGTAGCGCGCCGAACCGTGTGGTGAGGCGGCCCTGGAGATCTCTCAAGGGGCATCACCAGCAGTTGCGGCGGCTCGGCCGCCACCGGGATTGAGGTGGCAGTAGAAGGCGACCGCGCGTGGAGCAGGCTCTGCGAGCGCGGTAGGTCGTGGGACCTTCGTAAGCGATCGCCTTCGGACATTCGACGTTGCTATCGATGACGACGAAGTAGTTGGTGCCGACGCCGTCGGCCCAGGAGGCCAGATCGCTGTATAGACCCCCGTAGGTGACGGCCGAGAGGCACATAGCGGCGATCTTTTCATTGGTCCGCCAGGAGCCAGAAGCGCACATCGAGCGCGACAGCGCACGGGTACGGATCGGAGGAGCTCTCCGAAATACAAGATCTCAGCATGGACAAGTCGGGGACGCCGTGTTCCCGCAGTATGAGCCTTGCTGACGACGGAACTGTCCCGAAGTGGCCGTAACGTTTTCGGCAGAGTCTTAAGGCAGTCGGCATCACGTGGTCGTTCGTGGCGGGGACCCCGGGCATTCCGAGGCAGAATCTCCCAACCCAGCCGTGAGTTCAACGGCGGTTTTCGCGTAGTGACGAACTCGCATCACCGAGTGAAACCGATTCTACTCGACTTTGGTTGGCTTTGGACGTATTTTGTAGGCAAGTGGCGACCGTGACGCAGCCTCTGCCGCAGATCCGAAGAACGGACAAAGCGCGTGCCTGAATCTCCAGAACCTTGGGTCTCGGTGGACGCAGTTGCGGAGCACCTAGGCGTTGCCAAGGATTCGATCTATCGCTGGATCGAAAGCCGTGGCCTTCCTGCCCACAAGATCGGCAGGTTGTGGAAGTTCAAACTGTCAGAAGTCGACGCTTGGGTGCGAACAGGAACTGTTGAACTCCAAGAACCAGACCAATAGGAGCGGCCGAGTTAATGTCGGAACATCCAGCAACACCGGAAGCGTATGCGTACGAAAACCACAACGATTCGCACTGATTCGATCACGCCGACATTCCGTGGCATCTACGTCGAGCGCTTTTTCCAACTCATTCAGTCCATCGAAGGGAGCGACGCGCAGCTACAACGGAATGCCGTGTCCCGGGAACTGGCCTGGTGTGACGGGCTGACGCATGAAGGCCTGGATCGGTTCAAGTATCGCGCGATGCTCCTGGTTCTTCGAGACCTGATGGGACAGGGCTGGCAGACACGGTACCGCCAACGGACGATTTACCTCTCGCGCCCGGACTATACGCGCGGCAAACACCTTTCTCTGGATCCGGCTGTCGTCAAAGACCAAATCCGCAACGCCCATCGTGACGAGAGACTGGCGAAGATAAACGCCCCGAGTACCGTCCGTTTTATCCGCGGGTTGGAAGAGCCAAAGGAAGGAAAGCTGCCCATTCTGGAATTGGTCGCATCGGGCAGCGAACTCGCAGACAGCCTGCGGAGTTTGCCAGCAGGACCAACGATCGAGCAACTCCGAGGTGTCATTCATCCGTACCTTCAACTGGTTCGCAACGATGAACGCGATCCAATTTCGGGTCACAAGTTGATCGACATCTGGAGGTACTTCCGTTACCTCTGGGCCATTCCGTATCAGCCAACACCGGGCAGAAACCTCTTTTACCTCGTGCGCGATGCTGCGCGACCGAACCATCCCGTCATCGGAATTAGCGCTCTCGGCAATTGCGTCGTCCAACTCTCCGAACGTGACCATTCCATCGGGTGGAGCCTCGAAGGCATCGAGAGGACTCTTGAGCGCCGCAACAGGGTCGTCACGCGCGATCTCCCGAAGGACTCGCCCGTCAGGCGCACAACGCGTGTCGAGTATCTGGAATCAGAGGAAGAACACGAAGAGCGTGTGAGCGCCTACGCTGCCAAACTCGCCGAGACACTGGTGCGTTCGCTGGATCACGAGTTCTCGCAAGTAAACCGACACGGCCTCGCCTCCGCGCGCGAGTGTCAACGACCTACGGACGCGTTGATCAAACGCCTGATCGCCGTTGCGGGAGAGTCCGAGAACGCACGTCAGAAGGGCCTTCGGGACTCTCACGCCGAAGGGAAGTCTGCCAAGCGAACGAAGAGTGTGGGGACTGTGCAGCGGGATAGCGCATCACCCCTTTTTGTTAGGAAACGAGCGCAGGCGTTGGCGGATATCGTATTTACCCGACTCGTCTTCCAGAAGGAGGAGTTGCTAAAGGCTCCGCTTCAGGCTCTGCGACGGATGCTGCAGCATGATGCTGGGCGCAAAGCTGTCCGCATTGCGCTGCACTCGAACAAGAAGACAAAGATTGGCTCGAGCATGATGGACATCATCGTGTGCGGAGCCATTCCTCCTTATTCGGAGATGCTTGGTGGCAAGCTGGTCGCGATGCTCATGGCGAGCCCCCAGGTGGTGCGGGAATACCGAGAATCGTATGGCGATCAGGTGAGCGAGATCGTCTCGCGCGTAGCGGGCACGCGCGTCGTCCGACCCGCCGATCTTGTGTTTCTGACGACAACCAGCCTCTATCATGTGGGGAGTAGCCAGTACGAACGAATCCGAATTCCAGGTCCCCACAATAAGCAGGTGACCTTCGACTTCATCGGGCACACCGAGGGGTACGGTTCGATCGTGCTTTCTTCCGAAGCCAGTGACTCCCTGCGTGACGTGGCAACCGAGGCGCACGGCATGCGTCGGGTTAACAACATCTTCGGCGAGGGCGTCAGCCCGCGCATGAGAATGACCCGCGAAGGACTCGGCCTGATTGGAGTGCCGCAGGACCTCGTGTTGAAACACAACTGCCCGCGCTTGATTTATGGCGTGCGCCTGGCGGCAAATGCTTTCGAGTACTTGCGCGGTGAGGCCGAGAAACCATTGTACATATTGTCGCGCAGAGACAGTAAGCGCGGAACCCAGGAAGTGATCGATCACTGGCTCTTGCGCTGGTTATATCCGCGTTCGCGCCGGGCCGAGAGTCTCAGCAAAATCGAGGGGCTGTCTTCTGATGAACTACGTCTGAGTCGTGAGGTTTCCGCCGAGATTCCACCGACGGCCAGCACAGAAAGACAGGAAGCACGCGATGCCCGTGTCGGTTGACTTCCTGTCCAGCCTGTATAACAGGAATTCCTGTTACGCAGACCGTCTCTCGCCCGAGGAGATCGACGCGATAAACGTGCCGACCGCGCTCGAAGACGCGATCCGCAAATGGCTCCTGGCAAAAAAGGACGTCGTTCTTCTTGGGAATCCCGGTGACGGCAAGACGCACTTGTTCTCCCGCCTCCGCGAGGTGCTCAAGCGCGTCAAGGCTGACGTCGTTCTCGACGCGACTGCCGAGAAGGACTACGAGCGGATCGTGCGCCGCTGGAAAGCGGCATCGGCCGCGCGGCGGCCATTCTGCCTTGCCATCAACCAGGGACCGCTCAATCAGCTGCTGCTGGAGCAATCTCAGCGCATCCCGCAGCTGGAGGAGCTCGCCGGGCAGGTCGGCACGCTGTTGTATTACGACACCGTCCCGATGAGGCCGAAGCGCGTGCTCGCTGTCGACCTGAACCTGCGTTCGGTATTGACGCCAGACATCATTCATCACGCGCTGCAAAATCTACTAAAACCGGAAATCCTCGACGGTTGCCCTGAGTGTTTTGCCGACGACACGACCGACGTCAGCCTGAACCGTCGCGCGCTTCTCCACCCGCAGGTCAAGGACCGGCTTGTCAAACTGCTGGTGACGGCCAGCTACGCCGGCCGTCACGTC
>JBEBGV010000064.1:0-26967 GCA_040081265.1 Vicinamibacterales bacterium | reverse complement strand
TCGGTGATCTTCCCGCTGTCCCTGCTTGTCCCGCTCGCCCTGGGTCCACTCCTTGGGCGTCTGCCAGGAGGAGACCTGCCGGTCGTTCGCGCGCTCGTCGTGTCGGCAGTGATCGTGGGCGTGATGACCTACGTGATCATGCCCCGCTACACGAGGCTCGTAGCCGGCTGGCTGTACGCAGAGACGTCGACGTACAAGAAGAACGCCGCGTTCGTGCCCTGAGGCACGGACGCGGCGTCACAGGTCGCGACCGAAATCTACTGACCGGCCGTGGCTGCGGGCGGAGCCGGAGTGGCCGCCGCCTTCAGTTCGTCGATGGTCGCCAGACGACCGTGCAGACCGGCAACCTGTGCCACGTCGAGCTTGAGGCGCTGCACGTTGGCGTAGAGGTTGACCGTCTCGGGGTTCGGCCCGGCGGGGGCTGCAGGAGCCGCCGGAGCGCCGCCCGCTGCCGGTGCACCACCGGCGCGTCCAGCCGCCGGAGCCTGACCTGCCGCTGGTGCGGGGGGCGCGGCCGCGGCGGTGTAGGCATCCGCTTCGATCAGCAGCTTCGCCGACGGCACATACACCATGGCGAACGCTTCGTTGTGGTTGCTGTTCTGGATGCGCAGCACTTCAACCGTACGGCGTCCGTCGGTCAGCACCTGCTTGTCGAGGAAGGTCAGGAACGTCGGCGTCTTCTTCGACTGCGAGAGCAGATCCGGGGTCAACGTATGCGGCTGTGCCCATGCCTTCTGGTAGAACGCACGGTTGGCCTGCTGCGTGACGATGGTCGCGCCCTCGTTGACCAGCGTCCGCAGCCCGCCCGAATGATCGAAGTGCACGTGGGTGTTGACCACGAACTTGATCGGCTTGTTCGGGATGGTTTCCTTGACCTTGGCGATGACCGCGATCGAGCGCGCTTCGTTCTGCGGCGCCTCGACGAGGATGACGTGATCGCGCATCTCGATGGCCACACTGTGGTGCGTGCCGCCGGTGAGATAGAAGATGCCGTCGCCGATCTTCTCGGCGTTCACGGTCGGAGCCGGGACCGTCGCGTTGCGGGCCGCCTCGGGCACGCGCAGGTCAACTGCGCCGACCTCACTCGGGTTGTTGCGCGGGTCATTGAAGACCGAGTTGGCGTTGGGATTGGTCAGAACCGACGACACCCACAACTCGAGCGACACCTGACCACCGGTGCGCTGCACGACGCGCAGGGGGAACATGGTGTCAGCGTCGGTCTTCTGATAGTTGCTGAACGTTGCCTCGATCGGCATGTCTCCGAACACCGGGTTGGCGGTGATCGTCGACACCTTCTCGACCTCGTTTCTCGCGTTGATCAGCCCCGTGAACTTGTACTTGCCCTGCAGGGTGAAGGTGACTTCGGTCCCCCCGGGCACTGTCCGGCTGGTGGCGTTGTTGGCGGCCGCTGCGCGAAGAAAACCGTGCGGCATCAGATAAACCTGCAGCATGCGGTCGACGCCAGCTGCCGGCTGCGGGTTGACTGGCGGCGCCGGGGGACGAACGCCGGAAAACGTCAGAGCCTCCTGCAGTGTGACGCGACCCGGCTCAGCCGCACCGCCGCGTCCACCTGCCGCCGCGCCACCAGCGCGACCACCCCGTCCGCCTGGGGCCGGCGCCGCCACGGGAACATCCCACGCGGTGGTCCCGAGCACGAATTGGCTTTGACGCTGCTCGCCGACAAAGGGCACGCCACCCCCGCGCGGGGGTATCCGCCCCATCTCTCTCACGAGATCGAGCTGCATGGCGCCGGTCTCGTAGTTGACCTGGGCGTCCCAGCTCTTGATCTCGACCTTGGGCCACTCGGCGGACGGGCTGAACGCCTGCCCCACTGTGTAGTTGGCTCCAAATCCGGTATACCGGACACTCTTCATGTTCGCGGCGCCCAGATAGTCGCTGGCCGCCTTGACCTTATCGGCTTGCTGCTGCTGGGCTGACGGGAGACTGGAGACCGCCACCAGAACCGCGGCGGCACAAAACACAATTCGGCGCATCAAACTACCCCTCACATCTTGCCGATTTGACTGCAAGTGTCCGGAAACGATTGGGCAAAACCGCGGACATCTTAGCCTTTTCCCGGGTGCCCGACAAGGCGCATCAAGCCCCCGGAGCCCAAAGCGGATTCTTCCACGGACCGCGCCCCCGCCGCCCGCCGGAAAGCTTTGCCGACACGACCGAACCAGATACCATGGGCGGCCGTGCACCCGGATCTCCTACAAGCCATCGACTTTCACGAAGCCGTGATTGCCGAGGGCGGCAAAGCCCTAGTCGGGTACGACACCGCCAAAGCCCTCGCCAACCTCGTCCTTCTCTCGGAAATCCCGACCACCTACGACAAGAAGGAAAACCGCCAGGTGAACGCCGGCAACCTTCTCCTCCGAGGTGTTCCCGGCGTCGGCAAGACCTACTTCGGCGTCATTCTGGCCGCCATCAGCAACGCCAGGTTCGCGAGGATCCAGGGGCGGGCCGACCTGCAACCCACCGAGGTCGTCGGCTTCCAGATGATCAACCCCGCCACCGGCGCCCTGGTCACCGAGTTCGGGCCGCTCGCCTCGGCTGAGGTCATTCTCCTCGACGAAATCAACCGCATCCCGCTCAAGTCCCAGAGCGCCTTCCTCGAAGGTCTTCAGGACAGGACGGTGACGGTCGGCAAGGAAACCTACGAGCTGCCGGCCTTCAGCTTCGCGATCGCCACGATGAATCCGGTCGAGCTCGGACAGGGCACCTTCCCGCTCTCGGAAGCCGCCACCGACCGCTTCGCGATGATGGTCAACATCGGCTACCTGTCCCCGGAGGAAGAGACCAAGCTCGTGTCGTTCGACTTCAAGCGGGTCCGCCTCAACCCCCTGCTCGAGAAGGAACGCATCATCGAGCTTCGCTCGGCGATCAGCGAGCATGTCTTCCTGCACGAAAGACTGGCTCAGTACATCCAGCGTCTGGTCGCGGCCACCCGACCGTACAACCCCGAGACCGACTGGCACCACCACTCGCCGTCAGAGCTCGTGGAGCGTGGCGTGGACCTCGGCGCATCCCCCCGCGCCATCATCTGCTGGGGGCGTCTCGCCAAGGTGTGGGCCCTGCTCATGGGTCGGCGCGACGAGGTCTATCCGGAAGACATCCAGGATCTCGCCAATTACGTCCTCGGACATCGCATCTGGCTCGGACCTCACGCGGCCAGCCACGGCTTGACGACCGAATCGGTCATCGCTGACGTCCTCGCCCACGTGGCGGTGCCATGAGCGGCCACGTCCCGCTGCTGACGGGCGCCGCGCGGTCGGTCAAATCGGGGGTATCCACCCAGGAGGGCGACACCCCGCTTGTCAGCCTCAACGACATCACCGAGATTGAACTGTTCATCCTGCGCCGGATGCGCGAGATGACCATCGGTGATCACCGCGCGCTGGCGCACGGATCGGGTTTCGACTACGTCGGACTCCGTGCCTGGCAGGCAGGCGACCGGTTTTCCACGATCGACTGGGCCCAGTCCTCGCTCACTAACTTCAGCCCGCTCATCGTCCGGGAGTTCGAGCAGCCGAGCACCGCCACCGTGATGGTGGTCGCGGATGGGTCGCTGTCCACACGGTGCGGTGTGCACGGCGTCCCGATCGCGCGCGGCGTCGCACGAGCCCTTGCCACCATCGGCATGTCGGCCGTGTTCTTTCAGGATCTCTTCGGCATGATCACGTTCGACGCGAGCATCCGTGATTTGTCAGCGGTCCGTCCGATGATTGGCAGGAACCACGTCATTCACTGCCTCAATGCGTACCAGACGCGCATCGGCCTCCAGCAGGTACCGTTCTCGGGCAGCCTCAGCATGACGCTCGGTTCGTTCATGCGTAAAACAGGCCTCGTCGTCTTCGTGTCGGACTTCCTCTTCGATGAAGCTGCCGACGTGATTCGGGAACTGTCGCTGCTCAACTCAACCCACGACGTCATCGTCGCGCTGGTCGACGCGGCCTTTGCTTTCGAGATGCCGCCGGTCAACGCCGGCTGGATTGAAACCGTGGATGTCGAGACGGGTCGCACCCGAACGGTCTCGCGCGCCGCGTTCGGACGCATGGCCGGACAGGTGCGAGGGTGGCAGGAGCGTGTCGCCGGTCTCGTTCGCGACGCAGACATCGACGTCGTGCGCGTCAGCCCGGACGCGGCCGCCACCGACCTGGCCCTCTCCGAGCTCGTCGCCGAGCGTCGCTTGAAAAAGGTAGCCTGATGCCCCACTGCTTTCTCCGCCTGGTCGTTCCGGCCCTGGTCGTCCTGTGCCTGGCCAGTGCCCCCCCGACCAGCGCACAGACCGCGGCGGCAACGCAGAATGTCGAGGTCTCCCCCATCGACTGCTACTGGCGAACCAGCACCGACGCCGTTCGCGTGGGCGAGCCGTTCACGCTGTTCCTGACGTGCAGCGTGCTCGACACCGCAGCCACCACCGTTCTCCCCGACCAGTCGCGGCTCGATCCCGGTGTCCTGCAGTTGCAACCTTTCGAGGTCAGCGGGGGCAGGCAGGCCCCGGACCTCCGCACGTCGACCCGACGCTTCTTTCAGTACGAGTACCAGCTGCGATACGTCGGCGAAGAAGTCGGACGCGACCTGCAGCTGCCCGCGCTCACCCTCACCTATCGCGTCCAGAGCCGGGTTCGTCAGGACGATGCGGCGGTGGAGAGCCGGGAACGACAGTACATCCTGCCAGCGCACACCATCCGCATCCTCTCGATCGTGCCTCAGTTGGCGCGCGACATCCGCGATGCGCCTCCGGTGACGCTGGCCGAGATCGACGCCCGCCACTTTCGCGCCTCCATCCTGCGCATCGTCTCGTGGGCGCTCTACGCCGTCGGCGTGGTCGTCGCGGCATGGGGACTGCTGAGCGCGTTCCGTCGGCGGCGTGCGCGTAGCACCGTCGTCGTGCGACACACCAGCGACGCGGCGGTGCTGAGCGCGGTGTTGAAGGAACTGAGCGATGTGCGGCGCGCCAGCGCCGCCGGCGGGTGGACTGACACCCTGGCGGCGCGCGCGCTGACCGCGCTTCGCATCGGCGCTTCGTACGGGACTGCAGCCCATGTCGTTCAGACGCCAGCCGTGAACGGCGTGACGCCTCTGTCAGGCCAGTTACGCGTCTCAGGGCGATGGCTCAGCGGCGCAACGGTGCTGGTCTCTGGTGCGTCAACGGCGGGAGCGATCGCCAGCCACCTCCGCAGCGCGACGCGCCTGACCAGCACGCAGACGACCCGCCTTGAAGAACTCCAGTCGGCATTGACCCGATTCGCACAGGTCAGTTATGGGCGTGGGCTGCCGGCTTCGCTCGAAGACCTCGATGATGCCCTCGCCTCTGGCGAGCGCGCGGTCAACGCCATTCGCCGCGAGCACTCGTGGCTGGCGCTGCAACTCCGTGCCCTCAGACAGTGGACCGGTGACAGCGTGAAGGCGCGCGGATGGGCACGCTCGTAGACCTTGCGGCGCGCGTTGCCACCCTGCTGTCAGAGGGGGCGGGCCTGGCCCTGGCGGAGCTGCGCTTCTGGCACGCCGATGAAGCACGCCTCGCACTCGCAGCCGCCGCCGCGCTCGGCCTTGCCCTGGTCATCCTCCGCTCCACGCTGCTGCTGAGGAGCGCGCGCCAGCGCGTCGCCCTTCCCGCGGTGTTCGCGGCGCTCCAGCCACGGTCGTGGTCGTTCCTGCGTCACGCACCGATGGTGCTCGTCGCCGCTGGTGTGCCATGGATCATCATGGCGGTCGCCGACCCGTATTCCACGCTGACACAACGCCAGGAGACGTTTCCCGGCCGTCGGATCTGTATCATGCTCGACGCCTCGTCCAGCATGGTGCGGCCTTTCAACGCCCCGCTGCTTCGACAGACGTCCGGCGTTACCACGCAGGCGACCTTCTTCACTACTGTCGCGGCGGCTGAGCGATTCGTCCAGCTCCGCACGCAGGGCAAGTATCGCGACCTGATGTCGCTCGTCGAGTTCGGTGACAAGGCCTACGTCGTCACACCGTTCACCACCGATTACGACAACATCCTGCTCAGCCTCTCGCTCGTCGGGGATTTCACCGAGTTCATCCGCTTCCCCGATCAGGGCACCGTACTCTCCAACGCAGTCGAGCAAGGCGTGAGCTTGTTCCGCGCGTTCGAGTTTCTCGAGGCCTCCGGCAACTTGATGGTGCTTTTCAGCGACGGCGAGGACTCGGAGGTCATTGCCGGCGACCGCAACGTGTCGGAGATCGTGCGCGACGCTGTGGACGCCAAGGTTCCGATCTACTTCGTGCGTACCCGCTTCGACCGTGGGTTCGGCAGCGTGGTGTCCGACGCCCAGTGGAAGGAGGCGGTAGAACGCACCGGCGGACGCTTCTACGCGGCGTCCAACGAGAGTTCGCTCATCCAGGCCATTCAGGACATCGACCGCGTGGCGGCTGGCAGGATCGACGTCAAGCAGTACGTCAGCCAGCGCCCCAAATACCGTCCCTTCGCGCTCGTCGCAGCTGGCCTCTGGTCGGTGGCCATTGTCCTCGCACTGACCGTCCCCGCATTCAGGAGCTTCCCGGCATGAAGTCCGTGCTCGTATCCATCGTGCTCGTCATCGTCCTGATCGCCGCCGCCGAAGCCTTCAGGCGAGCCGCCGCGATCGAAGACGCGCTCGCCGTCGCCGACGAACAGTTGACCACCAGCGGCGCCGCTTCGCGTGACACCGACGAAGCGCTCGACAACGCGCTGGCCCTGGCCGCACGGGTGCCGGTCCTCGGCCCCAGGTTGCAGCAGGACGTACGTCAGAACCGCGCCGCACAGGCGTACTGGCAGGGCGAGTACGCCGCGCTCGTATCGGGTCCGCTCGCACCAGCAGCGACCGACAACGACCCCACGCTTCAACTGCTCTCAGCCAACGCGGCGTTCCGCCAGGCGGTGATGCGCGCGGGCACGCCGCAAGTGCTCGCCAGGGGCCTCGACGAGGTGCTGAAGGGCTATGGTGCGGCACTCGACAAAGCGCCGGGCAACGTGGACGCGGCCTACAACTACGAGTTCGTTGCCCGTCTCCGGAGTGCGCTGGCTGGCGGCCGCGCAAGCGGCATGCCTGAACCTGAGGAGCGGAACATGCAGGGCGAGCCGGGTGAACCACCGAAGGGCACGCCCAAAAGCGACTTCAACGTGATCGTGCCCATGCGGCCCGAGGAACGTCAGGAACAGCTCGACCCTGGCACGGGCGCAGAGTTCAAGAGACGGGGTTAGTGGGCGAAGCGGCAGCCACCCTCACCTCACTCAACCTCGACACGTTCCAGTTTGCCGAGCCGCAACTGCTCTGGCTGCTGACCGTGCCGGCGGTTCTGCTGGTCCTGTGGCTCAGACGGCTGATTGGTGGACGTGGTGAGCGGAAACGCATGCTCAACGCCCGTTTGACCCCTTACCGTGAACGTTTCAGCCGTCTCGGAGACGCGCCATTCTGGCTGGGGCTGACCATCGCCGCCACGCTCCTGATTGTGGCGCTGGCTCAGCCCCAAGTGGTCGCGTCGTTCGTGCGAACCAGCGGTGCCGACATCGTGGTGCTGCTCGACTCGTCGGCATCCATGCACGTCACCGATGTCCCGGCCAACCGCTGGCAGCGCTCGATCGGTTTCCTCCGTGTGCTTGGCGACTCGCTCAGCTGGCAGAACGACCGCATCGCGCTCACCGTGTTCGCCCATATCGCGGCCCCGCAAGTACGTCTGACGCGCGACCCGAACACCTTCTTCTTCTTCCTCGACCACCTGTCGCGCCTTCCACCCTTCCGGCTCGAAGACGACACCACCTGGGACACCAACATCGCCCTCGGCATCGCCTGGGGACTGCGCGTCATCGAGAAAGACGAGCAGGTCCGCGGGCCATCCCAGAACGCCAGGCTCTTTGTCCTCATCACCGACGGCCAGGCCTGGAGCGGAACTGTGGAAGAGTCAATCGCCAATGCGAAGAAGGCGGGCGTCCCGATCTTCGTGATTGGCGTCGGCACGGAACGAGGCGGGATCATTCCAGATCCCAAGCGTACCGATGGCGACGGGTCGGCTCCTGTCTACTCGCGACTGGATCGGGCGTCACTGCGAACGATCGCCGCCGCCGGCAATGGTCAGTACTTCGAGATGGACCGCGGCAGCGACGTCGACCTGGCCAATCGCGTCATCGACTCCGCGCGACGCCGCGCAACCGAGTCGCGAACCGAGCCGATCATGCAGGACGTCTACTGGCCGTTCCTGTTCGCGGCAGCCGTCGCGGCACTGGCCGGCTGCCTCTTCGTCCGTAACCGGACTGCGCTGGTGCTCCAACTCATCGGAGTCGGGGCGACCGCGCTCGTCATCGGTGCCGCCTTGCGGTGACCTCGACCGCGCCGCTCGCGCCTTCGACGTGCGCACGGGCAGGATTCTCTGGCAAACGCGACTCGGGAGTTCGAACTTCCCGAGTGAAGTCAGGAACTTTCCCTGGAGCGCGGGAATATTTCGCGGCTGCTACGACCCCGCATCCGAACCAGCCCAACGTGCGTCGTATCTCGAAGCTGGTCCTTCTCTTGATTCACAACGCTCTATGACTTTTCCTCGCCTGCGTTTCGGACTCCTCCTCGCCGGTGCACTCTGCGCCACCCTCGCCTCTGCGTCGGCGGTCCAGCAGGCACCCGCCCCGGCGCCCGGTTGGGAGGAGGCCCTGGGCCTGCCTGCGGTGCAGGACCTGAACCCGGACCCGAAAATCCTGGAAATCAACCTGACCGCCGAGGTTGCCTCGGTCGAGTACGCTCCGGGCAAGCGAGTGGAGGCGTGGACCTATAACGGCGCGCTGCCAGGGCCGCTCATCCATCTGAAGGTCGGCGACCGACTGGTCGTCCACTTCACGAACAAGCTGCCCTCCCCGACGACCGTGCACTGGCATGGCCTGCGCGTCCCGATCCAGATGGACGGCGTCCCTGGCGCCTCGCAGCCCAATGTCGATCCCGGCGGCACGTTCACGTATGACTTCGTCGTACCTGACGCCGGCCTCTTCTGGTATCACCCGCACGTGATGGCGGCCGAACAGGTGGGCTTCGGCCTGTACGGCGCATTCCTCGTCGATGATCCGGCGCAGCCTGCCGACATCGAGGAACATGTCATCGTCCTCGGCGACATGGACCTGCTCGACAACGGGAAGCTTGCGCCGTCCGACACGGGTGGTTCAGCGGGCATGGCTTTTGGTCGCGAGGGCAGCCTGGTCCTGGTCAACGGACGCAACCACCCGCGTGTGCGCGCCAACTCCGGCGTTCCGATGCGACTGCGCATCGTCAACGCCGCCAAGAGCCGGTACTTTGACCTCAATGGAGGGTCGCGCAAGTCCTTTACCAAGATCGGCAGTGACGGGGGCATCCAGGAGTACGCCGAAGAAATCGAGAATCTCCTGCTGTCTCCCGGCGAACGCATGGACGTGTTCTACACGCCCATCGAGGCACCCGGCACCGAAATCTCAATCGCCAACAGGCTCTTCGATCGTGGCTACGGCAGCACCGAGGCCCGTATGGGCGAAGACCTGATCACGTTCGCCCTCTCCGCCGCTCCCGCGCCGGCTGTGGCCGTGGCACTCCCGACGTTCACGCGGGCCATCGAACCGCTCAGCCAGGCTGGCGCAACCCCCGTCGCCATCGAGTTCGGTGTCGAGCAGAACCAGTCCGACAGGTCGTTCCTCTACACGATCAACGGCAAGTCGCTCGAGAAGATCCCGATGGTCAAGGCCACCGTTGGCGAGACGCAGATCTGGACGGTCACCAACGCCACACCCTGGTCGCATCCGCTCCACATCCACGGCTTCTTCTTTCAGGTCCTCGACAAGGCTGGCAACCCTGTCCGGCCGATGCAGTGGAAGGACACCGTCAGTGTGCCCTTCAAGGACAGCGTGAAGGTCATCGTCCGCTACGACGACCGTCCGGGTTCGTGGATGTATCACTGCCACATCCTCGACCACGCGGAGGGCGGGCTGATGAGTGCCATCCAGGTGACCAGGCCAGGCGACACGGCGCCGCCGCCGCCAGCGGCTGAACACACCCACAACGCCGGTCCGTTGCGCGATCAAGAACGCTGACAAAGTGTATGCAGGGCGCACCTTCAGGTGCGCCTGACTTCGGGCTATAGTTGCGCGCCAATGTCCTCTCGCGTGGCGCCCCCGCATGTTGTCAACATCAGTGACCTTCGTCGCCTCGCCAGGCGACGCCTGCCGCGAGCCGTCTTCGACTACATCGACGGCGGCGCCGACGCAGAAGTCACGCTCGGCGCCAATTCCGCCGTCTTCGACTCGGTCGCCTTCCGACCACGCTCAGGCATCAAGCTTCACGGCGTCGACATCGGCGTGACCGTGCTGGGTCACTCGCTGGCGATGCCCGTGATACTTGCGCCGATCGGAAGCAGCCGCACCTTCTGGCCACGGGGCGAAGCGGTGGCGTCGAAGTGCGCGGGTGACGCCGGTACGGCCTACATCCTCTCCACGCTCTCGGGCACGCGCATGGAGGACGTGCGTGCGGCCTCACGCGGGCCCTGCTGGTATCAGCTCTACCTTGTCGGCGGTCGCGACGTGGCGACGGCGGCAATCGCTCGCGCCAAGACCGCAGGGTATACGGCTCTGGTCGTGACCATCGACACGCCTGTTGCCGGACAGCGCGAACGTGATTCGCGCAACCGCAGCAAGGAGCTGCTCAGCAAGCAGTTGTTCACCCTCCTCCCCGCCCTCCCGCAGATTGTGGTCAAGCCACGCTGGCTGATCGACCTCCTCGCCGACGGCGGCCTCATGCACTTCCCCAACGTCCTCCTGCCCAATGGTCCGATGCCGTACGCCGATGTCGGTGCAGCGCTCGAGCAATCGGTCGTGGACTGGACCGACCTCCGCTGGATCCGAGACGCCTGGGGTGGCCCCATCGTCATCAAGGGCGTGCATACGGATGATGATGCGCGCCGGGCTGTGGACGCGGGTGCCCAGGCGCTTGTGGTGTCGAACCACGGGGGCCGTCAACTGGACGGTGTCGCGGCGACACTGCGTGTGCTGCCGGAAGTGGTCCGCGCCGTCGGAGACCAGGTCGAGGTCCTGATGGACAGCGGCATCCGCCGCGGCAGCGATGTCGTGAAAGCGCTGTGCCTCGGCGCCCGTGCCGTGCTCATCGGCCGCGCTTACGCGTATGGGCTCGCGGCTGCAGGGGAAGCCGGCGTCAACAGGGCCATCGAGATCATCCGCGGCGACATCGTGCGAACAATGAAGCTGCTGGCCTGTCCCTCGGTCGCCGAACTGAACGCGTCGTTTACGTCTGTCCCGTCTGACTGGAGAGAGTAGCCATGGCACCCAGGTTGATCGGCCGCACCCTTCTCGTGGCGCTCACGCTTGGCGCAGGCATGCAGGCCTCGTGGTCCTCGAGAGCAGACCTGACCGCGCAAGCCGCTCCGACGCCGGCCCGCAGCATCCCGACCTTCGAGGTGGATCGCACCTGGCCGCAGGTGCCGTCGCAGTGGAAGCTCGGCGACCCCTCCAGCATCGCCATCGATGCGCGCGACAACGTCTAGGTGCTCCATCGCCCGCGAACGCTCAAGGCTGAGCAACTGGCCATGGCCGCGCCACCGGTCATCGTGTTCGACACGGCCGGGAAGTACATCAAGGCCTGGGGCGGGGCTGGCAATGGCTACGAGTGGCCCGAACGCGAGCACGGCATCCACATCGATTACAAGGGCTTTGTCTGGCTCGGCGGCAACAACTGCCCCACCAACGGCCTGCCCGGCGTGAAGCCCGTGAACGACGACCAGCTCCTGAAGTTCACGCAGGACGGAACGCTCGTCATGCAGATCGGCCGCAGCAACCAGAGCAGCGGGAACCGCGACACACGGAACCTGCACCGACCGGCAGACGCGTGGGTCCATCAGGCGACCAACGAGGTATTCGTCGCCGACGGCTACGGCAACCACCGGGTCGCGGTCTTCGACGCCGACAGCGGCGCCTTCAAGCGGATATGGGGGGCCTTCGGCAACCAGCCGGCAGATGATGACCACTGCGAGGTGGTCACGCCGGCCACCGTGTCCGACCCGGGCGTCCAGCAGTTGAGCATCGTCCACGCCATTCGGGTTGCCACAGACGGAACCGTCTACATCGCCGACCGCGAGAACCGACGCGTTCAGATGTTCACGAGGGACGGCCGGTTCGTGAAACAGCTGGTCAGGCCCGACGTGCCGTTTGCCCGCAATCTGGCGTTGTCGCCAGATGCTGATCAGCAGTTTCTCTACGTCGGTGTCGGCGCCGGCGACGGTATCTTCATCGTCGATCGAAACACGCTGGAGGTCGTAGGCAAGATTCAGCCTGCGGGCATGATTGGTGGAGGCCACCAGATCGCGACCGACTCGAAGGGTAACCTCTATATTGCCCAGACGACAGCCGGCATGCAGAAGCTGCGCTTCGTCGGGATGTCTGCGGGCCAATAGCGGTCACGCCGGGTCCTTCGGACCCGGCCTACGTACACGCCGCAACGCCGGCTCCAGGATCGCAGGCGTGACCGTTGGCAGCGAGCGCCTGGCCGAACGCGCCCAGGAACAAGGTCACGAGCGACGCGGTCGAGCTCGCGCCCATCAGGCCCACGCGCCACACTTTTCCCGCCAGCGGACCCAGCCCTGCGCCGATCTCAATCGAGAACTGCGTCAACAGCAGACGACGCACCGCAGCCTCGTCCACGCCTGCCGGCACCTTGACCGCGTTGAGCGTCCAGAGACGTTCAGGAGCTGGCGGCAGCAGGTCGAGGCCCAGCGCCGAGAGCCCGCGCACCAGTGCCTCATGATTGCGCTTGTGTCGCGCCCATCGCGCGTCCAGGCCTTCTTCCTCCACCGCCAGGAGCGCCTCGCGCAACGCATAAATCATCGTAGACGACAGCGTATGGTGATACTTGCGTCTGACCCAGTAGTCCTCGAGGAGCGTCAGGTCGAAGTAAAAGCTCCGGCTCGTGACGGCCCTCGCCCGCGCGGCTGGCGTCCAGGCAATCGGCGCCATTCCGGACGGTGCACCAATTCCCTTCTGGGTGCAGCTGTACACCACGTCGAGTCCGTCTCCGGCCACATCAACAGGGTGTGCACCAAGCGAGGTGACGGCATCGACGAGGATCAACGCGCCTGCCGCGTGGGCGATGGCAGCTATCTCCTTCACGGGGTTCAACACGCCGGTGGATGTTTCGGCATGCACGATGGCAACGACGTCCGCGGGCGTCGCCTTGAGCGCCGCGCGCACCGCGTCGGGGTCCACCGCACGCCCCCACTCGACATCGACCCGCGTGACGGTGGCGCCGTAACGACGACACATCTCGGCCAGGCGCTCGCCAAAGTAGCCCCCCACGACGGCAAGCACCCGCGTACCCTCGCCGACGAGATTGGCGACCGTCGCTTCCATGCCGGAGGTGCCCGTCCCTGAGATGGCAATCGTCAGGCTGTCGGGCGGCGCCTGAAAGACCCTCAACAGGCGCGCCCGCACGTCATCGAGCAGCGGAACGAACTCGGGGTCCAGGTGGCTCAGCACGGGAGCCGCCATGGCGCGCATGACGCGCGGTGAGATAGTGCTCGGTCCGGGGCCGAGGAGAATGCGATCAGCGGTCGGCAGCGACGTGGTCATTGAGACAATCATCTTACCGGGGCGCGCAAGGACAGCACAGCCCTACTGCTGGCGCGCGAAGGCGTCGAGCGCCGCGAGACCGTCGGTCACGACGCCCGAGTGCGCCGGCGCGATCGTCGTCACCTCCACGCCGTCCTCCTGCAGGCGACGAGCAAGCGCAACAAGAGACGAGCGGTTGGTCGCCTGACTGTCGCTGAAGATCCACGGTGCACCCTGAAGACGCTCGTCGCTCGCCACGTCAGCAGAGTCACCAACGAAGAGCACCCCATTCACCAGGTACGCCGCGCTGCCGGGCGTGTGTCCAGGAACGGCGAAGACTCGCACCGGAACGTCCCCGACCATGACCGTCTCCCCGTCCTGCAGCGCACGCGACACGGTGATCCCTGTCGGACTCACCGGCATCAGCCGCAGCAGGGGGCCGGTGGCGCCTTCCCGACCTTCGACCAGAGCCACCTCCCGCTCGAGCGCCATGACCTGCGCCTGCGGAAAGAGCTTCGTGGCTCCGGTGTGATCAGCGTGGCCGTGGGTGAGAAAGATGGCGACCACCGCGTCGGGCCCGAGCTGACGACGAGACAGTTCGGCCAGCACGGCTTTGCCTTCGGCATCATTGCCGGCGTCGATCAGCGCGACCTGTCCGGCACCCACGGGCAGCATGCCCACCGTCACGATGCCATCGGCCACGATCCTCGTGCCGCCGACTTCGAGTCCATCGGTCACCGCCTTGCGACCCATGAACGTGACGGCGACGAGCCCTCCCACAAGCAGGACAAGCACCACCAGAACACCACCGACGATCAGTAAAGCCTTTTTCATATCGACAAGAGACTATCGCGCCGCGGGCGCTCGCGTCGCGCCTGGCCGCTGAAGTGCCCTGGTCATCGTGTACTGCGTGATCCACGACAAGGCAAACACGACCACGCCGACCAGCACGACAATCAGCACCTGCACCCACTGCGGCCGAGATGGCTTCCTCACCAGACTCCCCGCCGGGTCCTTCGGACCCGGCCTACTACCTACCACCCACTACCCACTAAAAGGGATACGCCGTCGCCTTGTCCTGAATCGTCACCCACTGCCACTGGGTGAACTCTTCCCAGTTGGCGGGGCCTCCGACACGTGTGCCATTGCCTGACGCACCGCGACCACCAAACGGCACGTGCGGCTCGTCGCCCACGGTCTGATCGTTGATGTGCAGGATACCGGTCTTCAGCCGGTTGCCCAGAGCAAGCGCGCGCGAGACAGAGCCGGAGATCACGCCAGCGGACAGCCCGAACTCGCTGCGATTGGCCAGGGCCACGGCCTCATCGTCGGTGGCAAACGTCGTGACCGCCGCGACCGGGCCGAAGATTTCCTCATCGAAGGCCCGCATGCCTGGACGCACACCGTCGAGCACCGTCGGCCGATAGAACAACCCTTCAAAGGTCCCGCCCGCTCTCAGCGTTGCCCCAGCCGCCACCGTGTCGTGGACGATCCTGTGAACCCGATCGCGCTGTCGTTCGTTGATGAGCGGACCAAGAGCAACCTGCTCTCGCGCGGGATCGCCGACCGGCAAGTGATCCGCGACTGCCGCCAGGCGCTCGACCAGGGCCGGAGCGATCTTCTGATCAACGAGGATGCGCCCCGTCGTCATGCAGATCTGTCCCTGATGCAGCCATGCTCCCCACCTGGCATTTGACGCCGCCGTGTCCAGATCGGCATCGTCGAGGATGACCAGGCAGTTGTTGCCACCAAGCTCGAGCGACACCCGTTTGAGACGCTCTCCGGCGAGTGCACCGACTCGACGACCCGCTGCGGTCGAGCCGGTGAAGGCGATCATCGCGATGTTCGGATCGACACACATCGCCTCACCCACATCCGCACCGCCCGGGAGCACGTGCAGCAGCCCCGCGGGCAGGCCGGCCTGCTCAAACAGGCGTGCGATCACGTAGCCGCCGCCAAGCGGCGTTTGCGGATCCGGTTTCAGCAGCACAGCATTGCCGAGCGCCAGTGCCGGAGCGACGGCGCGGATCGACAGGATTAACGGGAAATTGAAGGGCGAGATCACGCCCACGACGCCGTGCGGCTGCCTGCGCGCGAGGCTGATCCGTCCGCCCGTCGAGGGAAGCACGAGGCCCTGTGGCTCGCCCGGCATCGCCGCGGCCTGATTCAGGATGCCTTCGGCCATCTTCAGCTCGACGTCGATCTTGGGCGGGATGGACCCAGTCTCCCGGACCATCCAGTGCTTGATGTCGTCGCCGTGCACGCGAACCAGGCGCGCCGTCTCGCGAAACACCTGGGCCCGTTCCTGCGGCGGCATCTCCGCCCAGGCCGGTTGGGCACCCGCGGCTGCCGCGGCCGACGCCGTCACATCTTCTGCGTTGGCGAGCCCGACCCGCGTCAGTGCATCGCCCGAGGCCGGTTCCCTGACGTCGAGAACGCCCCCGCGCGACGGGACCCACGCCCCCGTGAACACGTGGTCACGCCACTGCGCCTCGTTCATCAATCCGGTCGAGATCGACATGCAGACTCCAGCGCCGGACCTGAAGGTCCGGCCTACGTACGGCAACCCAACACCCGCCGCCCAAAAAGAAAAGGCCGCCGCGCCGAGCGCGACGGCCTCACTCCATGCCCTATCCCCTACTACGCCCACCGGTAGCCGCTCTTGGCCAGCGGCAACTGACGAACGCGCCTGCCGGTCACTGTCGCTATCGCGTTGGCAATCGCGGGGACGGTTGGGGGCAGCGCCGGTTCCCCGAGCCCGGTTGGCGGATTGTTCGTCAGCAGGAAGTGCACGTCGATCTCAGGCGGCGCCTGCGTGATGCGCGTAGGCTGGTACTGGTGGAAGTTGCCCTGCACCACGCGGCCGCCCTGGATCGTGATCTCCCAGTTCATCAGGTGGCTCATGCCTTCGATCACCGCGCCCTGCCCCTGGTTGATCGCCGAACTCGGGTTCACGATCTGGCTGCCGATGTCGCCCACCACCCACACCTTGTTCACCTTGACGCGGTTCTCGGCGTCAACCGAGACCTCGGCCACGTTGGCGAAGTAGCCGCGGTGGCTGTACTGGAACGCGACGCCCATCGCCGTCCGCGCGGGCATCGTCTTCCGGCCCCAGCCCGACCGGTCGCGCACTGACTCGAGCACGCCGCGCATGCGCTCGGCGCGGAACCCATCCCCACCCTGAGCGGGTTCGGGCATCCCGGCGTCTGCCAGCATCTCGAGCCGGAACTGCAGCGGATCCTTGCCCGCTGCCAGCGCGAGTTCGTCGATGAACGACTGGAACACCCAGGCAAACGCGTTGCTGCGTGGGGCGCGCAGCGCGCCGGTTGGTACGCCGAGCGGAATCAGCGTGGACTTGAAGTCGAAGTTCGGAACAAAGCGGGCCGGAAATTCAACCGGCGCGATGTTCGCTGAGTTGGAGAAACCCTGGGCGCCACGCGCGTTGTCGCCGTAGCTGACAAAATGGTTCTTCCAGGCGCTCAGCTTGCCTGATGCGTCAACAGCGCCCTTCAGGAAGTGGAAGCCACCGGGACGATAGTGATCGAAGTGCATGTCGTCTTCGCGCGTCCACAGCACCTTCACAGGCACGCCGATCTCTTTGGCAATCGCGCACGCCTCACCCATGTAGTCGTTGGTGAGCCGTCGTCCGAAGCCGCCGCCAGCACGCTGGATGTGCAGCGTGATGTTGTCCATCGGGATGTTGAGCACGGTGGACACCAGCTGCTTGCCCTGCTGCGGCGTCTGCGTGGGCGCCCATATCTCCATCCTGCCGTTCTGGTAGTGCGCCGTGCAGTTCTGCGGCTCGAGTGGCGAGTGCGAGATGAAGGGATACGCGTAGGCTGCTTCCACGACCTTTGCGCCCGCCGCTGCAAACGCCTGGTCCACGTTGCCGTCCACACGCAGCGGGAACGCCGGCGTCTGCTGCGAGAGGCGCTGGGCCGCCGCCGCATATCCCTCGCTGCTCTGCTGCGACGTCGGATGTTCGGCCCACGTGACCTGCAGCTTCTGCCGTGCCGTGCGGGCCTGCCACCACGAGTCGGCCACGATGGCCACGCCGGGCAGGAGGCCGCGCAGGTCTTCCGTCCCCTCGATCATCAGCACATGGCGGACGCCAGGCATCGCCTTGATCTCGTCCACGTTGGCGCGCACAGGCTTGGCCGCAAACACCGGCGATTTCTCGTAGACAGCAAAGAGCATCCCGGGCAGCGTGAAGTCGATGCCAAACGTCGGCTGGCCGGTGACGATGCGGCGGTTGTCCACGCCGGCGTGCGGGCGCCCGGCAATCGTGTGGGCGCTCTGTGCCTTGAGCGGCACTGTCTGCAGGTCCGGCGGCGTCATCGTGACCACCCTGGCGGTGAGCTGACCATAGGTCAACGCGCGGCCCGTCGCCGTGTGCGTGACGCGTGTGTTGGCCGCGACGCACTCGGATTCGGCAACGCCCCACGTCTCTGCGGCCGCCTTCACGAAGGTCACACGCATCGCCGCGCCCACCCGACGCATCGGGTCGTAGTTGGTCGGTGTCGCGGTGCTGCCACCGGCAACCTGAGGACCGTATTTCGTCTGGTCGAGATCGGCCTGCTCGATGCGCACCTGATCCCACGGCACCTCGAGCTCTTCGGCGATGAGCATCGGCAGTGCGGTCTTGATGCCCTGACCGATTTCCGGATTCTTCGAGACGATGGTGACGATGTTGTCGGCGGAGATCTTGACGAAGGCGTTGGCCGCGAAGGTGGCTGGCGGACCGCCTGGACCCTGCGCAAGTATTTCGGCAATCGGATCGAGGTAACTGGCGACCATCAGGCCGCCGCCAGCAAGCGCGGTGAAGCGCAGGAACGAACGGCGTGTGAGCACGTTGGTGTCCATGGCTCCTCCTTATCGCTCGGCCTGTGCGGTCTGCACAGGACGGGGCGCCTGACCGGCGGCGCGGTGAATCGCTTCGCGGATACGGAGATACGTACCGCAGCGGCAGATGTTGCCGTTCATCGCCCGGTCGATATCCGCGTCGGTCGGCTTGGGCGTCGTCGCGAGCAGCGCTGAGGCGGACATGATCTGACCGGCCTGACAGTAGCCGCACTGCGGCACGTCGATCGCCTCCCAGGCGACCTGGAGCGGGTGCGAGCCGTCCGGCGACAGGCCCTCGATGGTGGTCACGCGAGCGTTGTTGGCTGCCGAGGCCAGCGTCTGGCACGCACGAACGGCGCGACCATTCAGGTGCACCGTGCAGGCGCCACACTGTCCGATTCCGCACCCGAATTTGGTCCCCTTGAGATTCAGCACGTCGCGGAGCACCCACAACAGGGGCATGTCCGCGGGTACGTCGACCGTCGAGGCTTTCCCGTTCACGTTCAGACTCACGTTTGCCATATCTGCACCTCGCCCCGAGTTGTTCGTGGGCGGCTGGATTTTACTAGGGGATGGGGGATGGGCGATAGGGGTTACGGTCGGCGACACCTACTGATCCAGTTGCGCCAGCATCCCCTTCGCCACGCCGTTGGCCGGGTCGAGCCGCAGCGCCTCGCGGAGTGCCGCAATCGCACCCTGGTAGTCACGGCCCCGGGTCAAGGCGTAGGCGAGCGAGATTCGGCTCTGCACCGAATCGGGGTGGAAGTCGATGTTCATGCGCAGCAGCGCCACGGCGGCGTCGGGACGTACGTTGGCCAGGCGCTCGGTCATCGAGATGAGCGCCAGCTCACCGAAGTCGTAGGCCTGGCGACCATAGAAGCGAGCACGCAGGTCCCTGTACCTGGCCACCGCCGCCTCTCCACCGTCCTTCATCGACGTCTGCCACATCAGGTCGCTGATCTGCATCGGGATCGGCACGCCGCGATGGCAGGTCACGCAGCTGACGCGGGTGGCTTCGGTCGGGGGCTTACCCGTGACCCTCTGGATGTTCGCATTGAGCTGATCGACCATCAGGAACATCTCGCGCGCGACTTCAACACGCTGCAGGCCCTTTGTCGTCTGCGTCTGCGCCGACGTCGTTGGCGTGTTTCCCCCACGACCCGCGTGGCAGTAGCCGCAGTCCACCCCGAGCGCATCGGCAACGCTCCGCATATAGGCCATGCGATCACCGGGAGGTAGAACGGAGGGACGCCGAGCCGCCGGCGGCGTGGCAGGCGACGGCGTGACCGGCGCCTGAGCGAACAGAACGCCCGTGAATGCCATCACCGCGGCGATAATTGCAAGCCAGATGGGTCGCATCATGGAAGCGCCTCGAAGCTGTCAGAGATAATACCGGCAACCAGCAACCAGCAACCAGCAACCAGCAACCGGTAACTAGAAGGATCCCCCATGACCCAGCCCTACCAGAGTGCGGACCTGATTCTGAAGCTGTACGATTTGCGCCGCGAGGCGAAGATGCGGGAAGCCCGGCAGTGGTTCATCGGGTTCACCCCGGATTCGCTCGAGGAACTGCTCGAGACGATGAAAGGACCGCACAACGCGGACTTCCGGATGGTCGCCACCTACTGGGACATGGCGGCATCGCTGGTCCTCAACGGCGCCATCGACGAGCAGATGTTCGTGGACGCCAACGCGGAACACGTGGCCGTGTTCGCGAAGATCGAGCCCTTCCTCGCCGGGTATCGCGAGAAGGCGGGCGTGCCGCACTACCTGAAGAATCTGGAGCAGCTGGTGATGCGCCTGCCCAACGCGAAGGAACGCCTGGCTGCGACGCGCGAGCGGCTCAGGGCCCTGGCACTGGCCCGGGCCCAGGCCGCTCGTACGTAATCCCTACCGGCGCGCAGGCGTTCTGGCTGCCGCGGCCTTGAGGTCGGTGTAGATCGTCTCGACCAGCTGCTGGCCTGTCAGCTTCGGCGTCGAGTAGAGCGGGTCATACTCGAGTGTCGGCCCGGTCGCCAGCACCTGCTGCACCGTCAATCCCTTGTCCACGCCGTCCTTCACGCGGTTGCGGATGATGGTCATCATGTCGCGATACTCGACCACGTCCGCTTCATTCAGGATGCGACCGCGGCCGGGCGCGATGCGCGTGCCCCCCTGCTGGTTGTACTTCGGCACCGCGATATCGATGATGTCGTTGAGACCCTTCAGAATCCCCGAGATCGACCCACCGCGCTTGGCGTCCGGCACCGGATACGCGAGCGTGTCGATGATTGGCCCCGCCGCGATCGCGTCGGAGTGACGGAAGAACACCATCGAGTCACCGTCGGTGTGCGCCGACGGTTCGTGGATGATCTCGATCGGTTCGTCGTTGTACCAGAGCGTCTTGCGCAGCGTGAAGTAGGTGTTGGTCGGCCAGAATCCGACCGACTCCGCGGCCGCCGCACCCGTCGGCGCCGACATCCGGTTGAGCAGATTCTCGTGCGCGAAGATGATGGCGCCGTCCTGGCGGGTCGGATTGCCGCCACCACCGCCACCGAAGGGGTTCTGCGGTGCCACGCTTCCGGGGCCGCTCAGGCGCTCCGGCGGCGGCGCCACCGTTGGATTTTGGCCTGCGGCTGCGACTTTCTCGTTGCCACCGTACGCGTCGCGCTCGGGGGTCGTGTTCAGGATGTAGCCGACTGGCGCCTTGGTGATGATCCGAATCGCCTGCAGCGTCTTCTCCGCAACGTTTTCCGGACCGGGATCGACCACGAACACGCCGTCACGGCCTACCTGGACGACCACGTTGCCCGTTGGCCTTGCGATCATGTAGACGTTGCCGAATACCGGGAGAATTTCGGCGCCGAGGTCCGCCGGCACCTCGAGCGGATAGGCACTCGGCTGCGGCTGCTCGAAACTCCGACCGCTGACCAGCAGGTCAGTCGCGCTCGGCCTGCCCTGCTGCGCTGCGTGCACACCGACGAGGACAGGCGCAACCACCAGCGCGGCTCCCGCCACCATCATCGTCATTCGTCCTGCGTTGTTCATGAGTCCCTCGAAACCGGGTTGTCTATCGCCTTGCGGGCGTCGCGCCCTTGAGGTCTGTGTAGATTGTTTCGACCAGCTGCTGGCCCGTCAGCTTCGGCGTCGAGTAGAGCGGGTCGTACTCAAGTGTCGGCCCGGTCGCCTGCACCTGCTGCAGCGTCAGCCCCTTGTCCACGCCATCCTTCACGCGGTTGCGGATGATCGTCATCATGTCGCGGTACTCGACCACGTCCGCTTCGTTCAGGATGCGACCGCGACCCGGCGCGATACGCGTGCCGCCCTGCTGGTTGTACTTCGGCACCGCGATATCAATGATGTCGTTGAGCCCCTTCAGAATCCCGGCAATCGATCCGCCGCGCTTGGCGTCCGGCACCGGATACGCCAGGGTGTCGATGATCGGCCCCGCGGCGATCACGTCGGAGTGACGGAAGAAGGCCATCACGTCACCATCGGTATGGGCACCAGGCTCGTGGATGATTTCCACCGGCTCGTCGTTGTACCAGAGTGACTTGCGCGCCGTGAAAAACGTGTTGGTCGGCCAGAACTCGACCTTTTCCGACGCCGCAACGCCGGTGGGCGCCGAAATCCGGTTCAGCAGGTTTTCGTGCGACATGATGATCGCGCCCTGCGTCCGCTGAATGCCGCCACCACCGCCCCGGCCTGCCGGCGCGTCGCCCAGACGTACCACTGGCCCGGCCAGATTGCCCGGGTTCACCGTGGGATTCCGGCCGGCTGCTGACACCTTGTCATTGCCGCCGTACCAGTCGCGATCAGGGGTCGTGTTGAGGATGTACTCAATCCGGCCGTTGGTAATGATGCGAATCGCCTGGAGCGTCTTCTCGGCGACGGCCTCGCTCCCGGAGTCGACGAGGAACACGCCGTCGCGGCCCACCTGCACCACGATGTTGCCCGTCGGCCTGGCAATCATGTACACGTTGCCAAAGACCGGCAGGATTTCGGCCCCGAGGTCAGCCGGTACCTCGAGGGGATACGCGCTCGGCTGCGGCTGTTCGAAGCTGCGGCCGGACACCAGCAAGTCCGCGGGACTCGGTCCGCGCTGCTGCTGCGCGGACGTACGCACGCCGAGGAACATCGGGGCGAGGGCGAGCACGCCCATCGCTCCGCACACACCGACGCGACGAAAACAGGTCCGCATGGCGATTCCCGTGCCGCGCCGCTACTGCTGCGTCCGTGGATTGGCCGGGGCCTTCTTGAGCGCTTCTTCCTTCATCAGTCGCTCAATGGTCTTCATGTATTCCGGGTAGAGCGTTTCCTTGCCCCCCTGCGTAATTTCGTAGGGGAAGTTGAACCGCTTGGCATATTCGTCCTGCTTCAGGCCGATGGGCCAGCTGGGCACCCACCCGGTTTCCTTGTCGCCGAGCTCGTCCACCGTCTCGAATGGAATCGCCGGACCGACGTTCTGTCCAAGGTTCTGCGAATAGTTGTTGGTGCGCACCATCGGCTCTTCGAAGTAGATCGGATCATCCACCCACGCGAAGTGGCTCAGCATGGTGCCGTGGCGCGTGATGAACTCGACCATCGTGCCCTTGTAGCTGGTCGGCGGGCCGTTGCGATTGATGAACGTGGTCTTCATGTGGGTCGTGGTGATCTTCAGGGCGTTGCCCACCCACTCACCGGTCGAGAAGCCGCCCCAGGTGTGCTCGGCGTAGTCGGAGGGATGCTTGCGTCCATCCATCCAGACCACGCGATCAGCGCGGCCGAAATAACCGGCCATCGTGTAGGCGATCAGCTGTCCCGAGATCGGGTCCACAACCTTCTCGATCCGCAGGTTCGGCTGTGGTCCGCGCATCGAATACTGCGCCGGGTGCGGCTTGGCCTGCTGTTCCGGCTGCGACAGGATGGAAGCGTCCCAGCTCAGGGCCTTCTGCCGCGCCATGTTGTTGATCGGCAGGCCCGTGTAATCGCCTAACTCGGCACCAGGCGCACGGTGCGGCTGGTCTTCGTGATTGTCACGAGCCCATTCGCCCGAGATGTCTACCTGGGCAAACGCAGGAGTCGCCAGCACGAGCGCGACAAGCACTAAAAGTCCAGTTCGCATAGTCTCCCCTATCAGATACACAGAGACTGGCCCGGTCGTTTCGACCGAGACAGGAACGGCGGACATATTCGTCGGGAACGGGCAAAGCGGTCAATACTCAGTATTAGTAGGAGTACCGGTCAGCCACCCTACAAGCCCGGCCGCGAAGATAATACTCCCCAACCCCATGGCACGCACCGACATTCTCTTTTCGCCGGTCGAAGTCGCCGGACTCCGGCTCCCCAACCGGTTCGTGATGGCCCCGATGACCCGCAGCAAGTCACCGGGCGGCGTTCCGGGACCAGACGTGGCGGCGTATTACGCGCGCCGAGCGGCCCATCGCGTTGGCCTGATCATGACCGAGGGCACCGCCGTCGATCATCCCGCCGCCGTCGGCAACCCCAATATCCCGAGGTTCCACGGCGCAGAGGCGCTGGCAGGCTGGGAAGCCGTGGGAAGGGCCGTGCACGCCGAGGGCGGACGCATCTTTCCGCAGCTCTGGCACGTGGGCATGTCGCGAAAGCCGGGCGCGGAGCCCAACCCGGCTGCACGCCCCGTCGGACCTTCAGGCCTCACCGTCACAGGAGAGCAGGTCAACGAGCCGATGACCGAGGCCGAAGTCGTGGAGACCATCGAGGCCTACGCACGCAGTGCCGGCCACGCCGCCCGCCTTGGATTTGACGGCATCGAGTTGCATGGCGCCCACGGCTACCTGATCGATCAGTTCTTCTGGGAGGGCACCAATCGCCGCACCGACCGGTGGGGTGGCGATCTTGTCGGCCGCACGCGATTCGCCACAGAGATCGTCCGGGCCTGCCGCCGCGCCACCGGTCCCGCCTTCCCCATCGTCCTGCGCTTCTCTCAATGGAAGATTCCGGTGTTCGACGCGCGTCTGGCGTCGAGCCCGACCGAGCTCGCGTGCTTCCTCGAGCCCCTGGTGGCCGCTGGCGTCGACATCTTCCACGGCTCGACCAGGCGATTCTGGGAGCCCGAATTCGAAGGGTCCTCCCTGAACCTGGCGGGCTGGACGAAGAAGCTGACCGGAAAGCCCACCATCACGGTCGGCTCGGTTGGCCTCGACAACGACTTCATCGCCGGACTGTTTCAGCGCGAGAGCGCCGGCGCCGCCGCCCTCGACCGACTGGTCGAGATGCTCGAGGACGGTGACGTCGATCTGGTGGCAGTCGGGCGGGCGCTGCTCGTGGACCCGGCGTGGGCGTCGAAACTGCACGACGGACGCCTCGACGCGTTGATGCCCTACACGCCCGAGGCGTTGGCGACGCTGTCGTAGTGTTCGCCGGGTCCTGCGAGTGTTTCGCCGGGTCCTGCGGACCCGGCCTACGTACGTAGGGCGGGTACGTAGGGCGGGTCCGCAGGACCCGCCGATCTGATCACCCCAACTCGGCGCGGACGATGCTTGCGCCCGCGACCATGGCGCACAGCTTGCCGAACGCGGATTCGCGAGACAGATACTTCATGCCGCAGTCCGGCGCGATGACGAGCCGGCTCACGTCGACGTACGGCAGGGCTCGGCGAATGCGCGCCGCCACGACCTCAGCGGTTTCCACGTCCGGCGTCGAAAGATCCAGGACGCCGAGCATGACCGCCTGCTGACGGAGCGGGGCGAGCGATGCGCAGTCGAGACTGGCCTGCGCCGTCTCTACCGAGATCAGCTGCGCCGGCGTCCCCGCCAGTTCGCCGAGGAACGCATAACCCTCAACCGGCCGTCCCCTGACCACCATCCCGTAGCCGAAACAGATGTGTACCGCGGTGGTCCCGTTGAGGCCGTCGAGCGCACGCGTGAGCGCCGCGACGCCATAGGCCCGGGCCCGCTCAGGACGCGCCTGCATGTAGGGCTCGTCCACCTGCACGATGTCTGCGCCGGCCGCAAACAGATCGCGTATCTCCTCGCGCACGACGTCGGCATAGGCCATCGCCATCTCGGCGTCGGTGCCGTAGAACTCGTTGGTCGCCTGCTGACTCATCGTGAACGGGCCAGGCACCGTGATCTTGATCGGGCGACTGGTATTGGCTCGGAGAAACTCGACGTCGCGCACTTCGACTGGCCGTAATCGCTCGATTGGACCGACCACTCGAGGCACGGGCACACGCTGACCCGCCCGGCTGGTCACGTAACCCGGCGTGTCCATGTCGATGCCACCCAGCGCCGTTGCAAACCGGTTCGAGTAGCTCTCGCGGCGCATCTCGCCGTCGGTGATGATGTCGATGCCGGCGCGCTCCTGATCCCGAATCGCCAGCACCGTCGCATCGTCCTGCGCCTGCTCCAGATGCGCGGGTGCAACACGCCACAGGGTTTGCATCCGTACGCGAGGCGGCATCGTGCTGGCGAGGCTCGCGCGATCGATGAGCCAGTCCGGCTGGGGGTACGAGCCGACAAGCGTCGTGGGCAACAGCATGGGGACAGTCAGATAAAGAGATACTAGTCGATGCACCCGCTGCTCAGTTGACGACCGTCAGCCCCATCGAACGGGCCTCGCCCGGCTTCAGGCGTACCAGCATCGCGCTCTTCGCGGCGGGCTTCTCGACGTTCGCCCTGATGTACTGCATGCAGCCGCTGCTGCCCGAGCTGGCCACCACATTCAACGTCTCGGCGGCCACGAGCAGCCTCGCGATCTCGCTGACGACGGGTGCACTCTCAGCCACGCTGTTGCTGGCCGGCCACGTGTCCGAGCGCATGGACAGGAAGACGATCATCGTGATGTCGCTGGCCGCGACATCGGCGCTCACGCTGGCGTGCGTGTCGGCACCGTCGTGGACAGCGTTGCTGGTCGCGAGGGTTCTCGCGGGCATCGCGTTCGCTGGCCTGCCGGCGATCGCGATGGCCTACATCGCTGAAGAGATGGCGCCCTCGGCGACGGGCCTGGCGATGGGCATCTACGTCGCAGGAACGGCGGTCGGAGGAATGTCAGGACGCCTGCTGGCGTCGATGCTGACCGATGCGTTCGGATGGCGCGCCGCCGTCGGCACGACCGGCTTCGTTGGTTTCGGTACGGCCGTGCTCGTCGCCGTACTCCTGCCACGTGCCCGACACCTCCGCGTGCGCGGGCTCAACGCAGCTGGTGTGTTTGCCATCTACCGCCGGCACCTTGCCAACCGGCATCTGCAACGGCTCTTTGCCCAGGGCTTCCTCTACATGGGCATGTTCGTGGCGATCTACAACTACCTGACGTTCCGCCTGGTGGAGAGCCCGTACCACCTGGGGCACGCCGCGATCGGATCGATCTTCCTCTTGTATCTGCTTGGCATGGTGAGCTCACCGCTGGCTGGCGCGATTGCCAGCACTGGCGGTCGGCGGGCAACGCTTGCGCTCAGCCTGGGCGTGATGCTTGTGGGGACTCTCGTCACGCTGCAGGCCTCGCTCGTCGCGATCATCCTGGGCGTTGGTCTGCTGACGTTTGGCTTCTTCGCCGCCCACGCGGTCACGAGCGCCTGGATCGGTCTGCTGGCTGGAACCCACAAGGCGCAAGCCGCCTCGCTC
>JBEBGV010000017.1:0-79625 GCA_040081265.1 Vicinamibacterales bacterium | reverse complement strand
ACCGGCGTCCACACACGAGCCTCGGCCGGCGCTCGCCCTGGATGCGTTTCCAAGAGGCTGCCTAAGATGAACAACCTCTTTGACATTCACACCTAGAACTTGACGTTGTAAAGCACCTTCAGACTTCGCCCCATCTCCGGCACCAGCTCCTTGATGAGTGACAGATGGTTCCTGTAGAGCTCGTTGGTCACGTTGTCGAGCCTGGCAGTAATCGTATGCACTCTGTTCCCGCTGCCGAAAGAGTAGGCGGCAAACAGCTTCAGCAGTTGGTAGCCGTCAGTGACGGTCTCGTTTTCGAGAATACGATCCTGCCGCGACGCCACCGTGAGATCGCCACCTGCCTGAAAGGCGTTGTACTGGTATCGGAGGCCGACGCGGCCGCGAAGAGGAGGGAGCCTGGGCAGCGGGTCTCCGGTCGCCTGTAGCGTGCCCCTCACATAGTCCAGTCCCAGTTCGGCGGTGACATGAGAACTGAGTGTCAGGTCGGAGTGTGCTTCGACTCCTTGCAGCACGCTGTCCTGCGCCACGTACTCGATGATGGGTGCGGCTTCGGGATCGAGCAGGATCTCGTCGGCGCGTTCGTTCACGTTGTCGCGCTCAGAAAAGCGTTCGATGTAGGCGGGCACTTGCACGGAGAACTGATCGGGCGAGAGTGGTCGCCTGAAGATGTAGCCATCGATGTTGTTGCGGAAATAGGTGACCTCGCCGGATGCGCGTGGCAACTGCCACCGGAGAGACAGGTCGAAACCGAGGGCGTGCTCTGGCTCGAGAGCGGGACTTCCCACCTCGAACGCGAAGTTGCCCGCGTGAAGCCCGTAGTAGAACAGCTCCTCGAGCGCGGGGTAGCGAGCAGCTCGTGCGACGCTGAACGCCACCGCGAGTCGATCCCCCGCAACTGGTGGACGAAACAGGGCGCCGAATGAACCGGACCCCGTAGTGAAGCTGCGTTCGGCTTCCCCTGCGGGCATGTAGCGGGCATGGTCAACGCGCCCCCCAAATTGCAGCGTGACATGTGGCCAGGTCGCCTCTTCGTACAGGAACGCAGCGAACCCACGCTGATCGACGGCCGGCGACAAGGCTTCCTCGCCACGCGCATCGAAGGCGCGGTTGAGCATCCACGCACCGACGCTGCCCTTCACACGCCCGAGGGCTCGATGAGCGCCCATGACCTCGAGCTCCTCGGTGTCGTTCGTGAACGCGGTGTCGACCTCGCCAAGGTTCAACTCGTCGTGCTTGTAGCGACGCACCGCCAGAGTGACGCGATAGGAGTCGAACAGGCCTTCGAGTTTTTCGCCACCGGCACGAAACGAAAGGGCGTGACGACGAGGCGTCAGGCTGATGTTGCCGCCCTCGACGACCGGAGTGCCGTACTTCATGTCGTCGTAGCCGTAGCTGGCTCCTGCGTACCGCTTTGTCCCTGTCCAGGCAAACCCGACGTTGCCGAATCCGCTCCTGGACTGGGAATTGGCCACGCTGCCTTCTGGAGTCTGCACGTTGCCAGAGCGATTGCCACCACCGCCGAAGTGCAGCGCGACCCGACCATTCCCGACGTGCACGTCGCCCGCAGCGCCTGCCTGGCGCGCGCCTGAGCCGAGGTCAAAGGTGAAATTGCCGCTCGAACCGCGCATGGGCCTGGTGGGAATCTCGTCAGTGATGACGTTGACCAGGCCGCCGATCGCGTTCGCACCGTAGAGCAGGGTGGCCGGACCGCGCACCACCTCGATTCGCTGAGCCGCCGCGGGGTTTACGGCGACGCCGTGATCGCCAGACTGACTGGACAAATCTCCCATACGCTGCCCGTCCTGCAGGATGAGCACACGGTCGCCGTCCAGACCACGAATCACCGGCCGGGCCGGAGCCGGGCCGAAACTCCGGCTTGCCAACCCAGGCTGGTTCTCGAGCGTCGCCCCCAGCGACGAATCCAGTTGCTTCGAGAGTTCCTGTCCGGCCAGCACCGACGTCGGCTGGAAGGTCTCGAACTGGCTGCGCGCCTCGCTGCTGACTGAGGTCACTTCCTCAAAGTGCAGTTCCGGGTCGATCCGGAGCATCAGACCGGTCTGGGTCGGCGCAACGACCTCGATGCGTCGGGTCGAGTAGCCCTGCGATCGCACCGACAGGTGGTACGTGCCCGGAGGAACGTTGGGAACCGAAAACGTCCCATCCCGACCGGAGGTGACTTCGAGTCGCAACTCCTCGACCAGCACGACGGCGTCAGGGATGGGATCCCCCGACAAAGAATTCAGCAGGAATCCAGACAGGGTAGCGCCGGCCTGGGCAGCGAGAGTGCCAGGGCAAAACACAAGACAAATGACAACGCACGCAGAAATCCAAAGACGTGACATGGGTACTCTCCGACAGTCCACCAATGCATGACAGACGACCCGTCATGAGTCCGTGCTCACCGGGAGCACGGTCGACAGGTCGTCAAACTCAGGACGGAATCGGAGAGGTGGGCGGTGAGCGGAGCGGTGGCTGCGCGACGGGTGCGCGAACCGGGACAAACGGCTGGGCGGACGCGAGGACGAGTGTGGTCTCTTCAACCGGCGCGCTCAGAGCCCGAGACTCTGCGCCCGGCCTGAAGGAACGTCCCCAGTGGCAGGCAAGACAATGATCCGGCCGCACGGGTTGCGCGCTGCCATCGCTGCTGAACCGATGCGACGATGCGTCGTGCGCGATGACAACGATCTCGAAGTCGGAGTCGTGATGCGCACCACTCAGGTGCGGCAAGTCGACCGACGACAACGACAGCACGAGCAGCGTGACTACCCACGCAACGCCCGTGCGAACCATCCGTGCCATGAGAACACGGTAGGCGGTCGAAGGAGGCCCTGTCAACCGGGACGCGGCGATGCCCTACACTTGGCGTGATGTCGGTGACGCGCCGCGCATTTCTGGGTGCCACGGCTGGGTCCGTGCTCGGCTACCCGCTGGCCCTGCGGGCCGGGCAGGCAGCGTCGCGTATCTTTTCCCACGGTGTGGCCAGTGGAGACCCGCTGGCGACCGCGGTCGTGATCTGGACCCGCGTGACCCCGCCGGCCGGGGCGGCCAACGCTCGCATCCGCGTCCGCTGGCAGGTCACAACCGATTCGGAACGCCCGGTGGTGGTCCGCGCTGGAACGGCGACAACCAGTGCGCAGCGCGACCATACCGTCAAGGTGGACGTCGAGGGCCTTGAACCGGGGCGCACCTACAACTATCGCTTTGAGGCGCTCGGCGACGCCTCCCCGACGGGCCGCACCAGGACACTCGCCCTCGACACCAGTCACGTGCGCCTGGCGGTGGTGTCGTGCTCGAACTACCCCGCGGGGTACTTCAACGCCTACGCGGCGATCGCCCGGCGGGAGGACGTTGACGTCATCCTGCATCTCGGCGACTACATCTATGAGTTCGCCAATGGGGTCTTCGGCGACGGCACCGGCATCGGTCGGGTCCACCAGCCTGATCGCGAAGCCACCTCGCTCGACGACTACCGCGGCCGGTACGCGACCTACCGCAGCGATCCGGACCTGCAGGAACTGCACCGGCTCTACCCGTTCATTGCGGTCTGGGACGACCACGAGTTTGCGTCCAACGCGTGGGCCGGGGGCGTTGACGGCTGGGCGGCGCGGCGGCAGGCCGCAATGCGCGCCTACCTGGAGTGGATCCCTGTTCGGGAACGAGGAGGAGGCGACTTTCATCTGTACCGCAGCTTTGCGTTCGGGAACCTCGCGACCCTGGCGATGCTCGACACGCGAAGCCTGAGGGATGGCCAGGTGTTCGCCACCGACATGCAGGGCCTGGCCGATCCACGGCGACGCCTGATGGGCGCGCGTCAGGAACAGTGGCTGTCAGGGTTGTTGCACGGCTCGAAGGCCGCCGGCACAACCTGGTCACTCATCGGCCAGCAGGTGATGTTCTCGCCGTTCACCACCAAGGGTCTTCCGATCAAGAACCCGGACGCGTGGGACGGTTACCAGGCCGAACAGGCCAGGGTACGCGACCTGTTTGCCGCCGTCGGCAACGTCGCCGTGCTCACCGGCGACATGCACAGCTCGTGGGCGTTCGATGTGCCGCGCGACCCCTGGGACAGCTACAACCCAGACTCCGGCGCCGGCTCGATCGCAGTAGAACTCATTGCGCCGGCAGTGAGTTCACAGCCGTACTTCACCGGCGATCAGAAAGACACACTCGGGCCGTCGATCGTGAGGTCGCTTCCGCATCTCAAGTTCCTGGAAGGTGAGCACCGTGGGTACCTGATCCTCGATGTCACGCCCACACGTCTCGAAGCCACGTGGTTCCTGACGCCCGACGTCGGTCGCCGATCCCCCGAGGCGTCACTGGGAGCGACGTTCGTGGTCGAGGCGGGCCGCCCCAGACTGGTCGCAGGATAGGATCGTCCAGCTCCGCCATGGCGCTCTCACGTCGAAGGTTCCTGCAGGTCACCGGTGCATCGGCAATGGCGTGGCCCGTCGCCGCCCGAGCCCAGACCACCTCGCACAACGCGTTCGCTCACGGTGTTGCGAGCGGCGATCCCTTGCCCGACGCGGTGATGATCTGGACGCGGGTGTCACCGCGGGCCGGCACAGACCCTCGGGCCGTCGTGGTGCGCTGGCGTGTCACGACCGATGGGCCCAGGCCGACGGTCGTGCGCAGCGGGACGGTCACCACATCGGACCAGCGCGATTTCACCGTCAAGGTCGATGTGCGAGGTCTTCAGCCTGGACGCACCTACACATACGGATTCGATGCGGAGGGTCAGACGAGCGTCATCGGGCGGACCCGCACGCTCCCCGCTGCACCATCACGAGCGCGGCTGGCAGCTGTGTCATGCGCGAATTTCGAGGGCGGTTACTTCAACGTCTACGCGGCGCTGGCCGCCCGCACCGATCTCGACGCCATCCTTCACCTTGGTGACTACATCTACGAGTTCAGGGCTGGCTACTACGGCGACCCCCGACTCGGGCGCACGCCAGACCCCCTTCACGAAGCGATCACGCTGCAGGACTACCGCCGCCGCTATGCCGGGTATCGACTGGATCCTGATCTTCAGGAAGTACACCGCGTCCACCCCTTCATTGCCGTCTGGGACGATCATGAACTGGCGGACAACGCCTGGTCAGGTGGCGCCCTCGGGCATGATCCGGCGCTTCGCGAGGGCAACTGGGGTATCCGGCGTGCCGCAGCCGCCACGGCCTATCGTGAATGGCTCCCGGTTCGCGATGTACCCGGTGAAGCCTTCCGTCTCTACCGCAGCTTCCGCCTTGGCCAGCTTGCGACGATCGCCATGCTCGACACACGCAGCGCTCGCAGCGTGCAGGTGGAATCCACCGACACGGCGGGGCTGGCCCGCGCCAGCCGGCGGATGCTGGGCATCGCCCAGGAGCAGTGGCTCTACAACACCATCAAGACCGGTGCCCAGGAAGGCGTGGTCTGGTCATTGATCGGACAGCAGGTGATGTTCTCACCGCTGACACCGCCGGGACGCTTCGTGCAGATGCCGGACTCCTGGGATGGCTACCAGGCCGAGCGCGGCCGCGTGCGCGACTTCTTCGCCTCGACGAAGAACTGCGTTCTCCTCGGCGGCGACATGCACAGCTCGTGGGCCTTCGACGTGCCACCCAACCCGTGGTCGGGCTACACCCCCGACACCGGCGCCGGTTCGGTGGCGGTCGAGTTCATCACGCCCGCGATCAGCTCCGCCGGCTACTTCACGGAGGCCCAGATCCGGACGCTGGTGCCGGGCCTGATCGCATCGCTTCCCCATCTCAAGTATCTGGAGGGCAGCACGCGAGGCTATCTCCTGCTCGACCTGACGCGGGAGCGGCTTCAGGCGTCGTTTCACTACGTTTCGGACCTCACCCGGCGATCCCGGGTCGAACGCGCTGGCCCGTCCTTTATCGTGACCGCGGGAACCTCCCGGCTGGTTCGCGCCTGACGCACTCCGCCAGGCCCTCCGGGGCGCGCTGGGGTATCCTCTGCTCATGCGCCGCACACTGTGTTTTCTCGCCACAATTGCCGTCTCCACGCTGGCCATCGCACCGACCCGCGCGCAGGTGCGCCCCATTTACGATATGGGTGCTGCCGGCCTCACCCAGATCCTGGGGCGGCTGCAGACCACGGGGAGCGCCCTCCACACCGGTGCGCATCCCGACGACGAGGACTCGGCGTTCATGGCCCGCACGGCCAGAGGCGACCATGCACGGACGGCCTACCTGGCACTCAACCGGGGCGAGGGCGGACAGAACATCATCGGCACCGAACTCTTCGATGCGCTCGGCGTCATCCGCACCGAGGAACTGCTGCAGGCGCGCCGTCTCGACGGCGGTGAGCAGTTCTTCACCAGGACGTTCGACTACGGCTTCTCGAAGTCGCTCGAAGAGGCGTCAGCGAAGTGGGACGACCGCCAGGTACTGGGCGACATGGTGCGCATCATCCGCACCTTCCGTCCCCTCATCATCTACTCGCGTTTCACCGGAACGCCCGCGGACGGACACGGCCACCACCAGATGGCAGGTTACCTGACGCCCCAGGCGTTCCGCGCCGCGGCTGACCCGGCCCAGTTTCCCGAGCAGATCCGCGAGGGACTTCGTCCCTGGCAGGCACGCAAGCTATATCGCGGAGTCGGGTTCCGGGCGGATCCGGCGAACCCGCCAACGGTACAGGTCCAGTCAGGCATCGTCGATCCGCTGGTGGGTCGCAGCTTCGCCGAGATCTCCTTCGAGGGGCGGAGTCAACACAAGTCACAGGAGATGGGCACGATTGAAACCCGCGGGCCGATCAGTTCTGGCCTGATCCTGATCGACAGCAAGGTGGTCTCGGCGCGACCGGAACAGTCGATCTTCGAAGGGATCGACACAACCATTCCCGGCCTCGCCCGACTTGCGGGGCTTCCCGATGGCGCATTACGTGTGGAGTTGCAGGCCATCGACACCGCGGTCAAGCGCGCGGTGGATGAATATCAGCCAACGGATCCGGCAAAGCTGGTCCCGACGCTCGTCAATGGCTGGCGCGCCACGCGGGCGGCCCGCGAAGCCCTGAAGACCGTGTCTGCCAGCGAGGACGCTCGTGCCGACGCCGACTTCCTGCTGGCATTCAAGGAGAACGACTTCACAGAAGCGCTGGTCCGCGCCGCGGGCGCCGTGATCGATCCGCTGGCTGACGAGGAAACGGTCGTGCAGGGCGGGCGCTTTGTCGTGAATGTCCGCGCGTTCCTTCCCGAGGGTTCGACCGCGAAGGTCACGAGCGCTACCCTGAGGACGCCGACAGGATGGACGGTGGAACCGGCGGCCCCAGCCGTGGCCAACCCCGGGAGAGGCGGCGGCGGCGGGCCTTTTGGTCGGCAGGAGGTGGCGTCAGCGGAGACACGACTCAGCGTCACCGTACCGGCAACCGCACCGCCGACGCAGCCGTACTTCGTCGAAGAACCGCGACGCGGCGATCAGTACACCTGGACCGCAGAGGTTCGCGGACTGCCGTTCGCCCCGCCGCTGGTCACGGCCGACGTGACGATGGAGATCGGCCGGGCGACGGTGACGGTGTCGCGTCCGGTGATGTATCGCTACGCCGATCGCGTCCGAGGCGAGCTCAGGCGCGAAATCAACGTGGTCCCTGCTGTCACGGTGGGCGTTGACTCGAAGTTCCTGATCGTTCCGATCGGGGCGACTGCCAACCAGCAGCGCCTGGTCGTCCGCGCAGCCAGCTTCTCGCCGCAGGCGGTCAGCGGCACACTGCGACTCCGTCTGCCGCAAGGATGGACTTCGCAGCCAGCCAGCGCGCCGTTCACACTCTCTCAGCGCGGCGACCGTACGGCGGCCACGTTCACCATCACCGCTCCGCCAACCCGACGCGCCGGCACCCTGGAGATCGTCGCCGAGGCCCAGGTGGGCGACGCGGTTTACGCGCGCGATGTGCAGGAAGTCGCGTATCCGCACATCCAGACCCATCGACTCTATACGCCATCCAGCACCACGGCCCAGGTGATCGACGTCAAAGTTGCCCCGGTCAGCGTCGGCTACATCATGGGCACCGGAGACCAGGTACCAGACGCGCTGCGCAGGCTGGGAATCAACGTCACCCTCATCGACGACGAGGCGCTTTCAACCGGTGACCTCTCCCGCTTCGACACCATCGTCGTGGGCGTGCGCGCGTCCGAGGGGCGACCGGCCTTTGTGGCCAACAACGGTCGACTGCGGCAGTACATGGAAGCCGGGGGAACGCTGATCGTGCAGTATCAGCAAGGCGATTACGCGCAGCGGGAACTCGCGCCGTATCCGATTACCGCGCCGACCAATTCGCGAGTGACCGAAGAGCTCGCGCCCGTCCGCATCCTGCAGCCGATGCATCCGGCGTTCACCTTCCCCAACCAGATCGGCAACGCCGACTTCGACAACTGGGTACAGGAGCGCAACCTCTACGCCTTCACCACGTGGGACATGCGCTATGTGCCGCTGCTCGAGAGCCAGGATCGCGGCGAGATGCCGCAGCGCGGCGCCGAGCTGTACGCCGATGTGGGACGGGGACGGTACGTCTACACGGCCTACTCGTGGTTCAGGCAGCTGCCAGCGGGAGTCCCTGGCGCGTATCGCCAGTTCGCGAACCTGATCAGCCTGGCCAAAGCCCCTCGCTAAGGGCCAACACCCCTTCTCTCGCGCGGATCCCATCCGACGCCAACTTTGATCGGTTGTTTCACAATCAATACAGGCCTACGCTTGCTCCTCGCTCGCAGGGCGAAGGGAGTTCCCGATGCAAACGATGGCGCAGTTGCTCGCCGAAAAAGGCACCCGCGTGTTTTCGATTCTTCCCGGTGCGACCGTCCTTGAAGGCCTACAGGTCATGGCCGACATGGACATCGGCGCACTCGTGGTCATAGACAAGGGGCGGCCCATCGGCCTCGTGTCGGAGCGCGACTACACACGGAAGGTCGTCTTGAAAGGCCGCTCCTCCCGCGACACACCCGTCAGCGCCATCATGGTGACCGCCTTCGACGCCGCACCCCCGGACGCGACGATCGACATGTGCATGAATCTGATGACACGACAGCGCACGAGGCACGTGCTCATCATGGACGGCGAACGACTCTGTGGCATCGTCTCGATCGGCGATCTGGTCAGGGCGACGATCGATGATCAGAAGTTCACCATTGCTCAGATGGAAAAATACATCCACTCCTGAGGCTGCGAGTCCGGTTGACAGGAGTCCTCGGCAGGCCTAAGGTGTAGGCAGATTCATGGAACACCGCTCGGTGTTCGGGGGGCACATGGGTCGCCTATCGTTGAGTCCCCACGAGGTCAGGAAAGGAGGGCTGCAGCATGAGTGATAGTGCTGAGAGTGATCCACCGAACCAACGTTGCCCGTCTTCAGCCGATGATGCTGAGCGGGAACCTGGGGTTGTCTAGCATCGCCGCACTGCTTCTGCTGGAGCCCGATCGCTGTGCCTCTTGGCACACAGTCGCCGCAGCGACAAAATGCAGGCAGGTCGACCAGTGGCCCGAGGTGCCGCTGATGCCAGATTGAACCACAGGCTTCCGGTAAAGCATCACGAAAGACTGAAGCGCGGGCGCGCCAGTGGCGCGACGCTCTTGGAACATCGAGGGGCATCTCTCAACAGAGGGATGCCCCTTTTGCTTTCCCTTACGCCGGCGACGAGGTCAGCTCTTCGTAACTGCCCTTGAAGTCGGTGATTGACCCGTGTTCGAAGTTCCAGATACGGGTGCCCACTTCCTCAATCAAGTCCTGGTCGTGGGTGACCAGAAACACCGTGCCCTCGTACTTCTGCAGCGCCACGTTCAGCGCATTGATCGACTCGAGGTCGAGGTGGTTCGTGGGTTCATCGAGCACGAGCACGTTCGGCTTCTGCAGCATGAGCCGGCAGAACAGGATTCTCGCCGTCTCACCTCCCGACAGCACGTTGGTCGACTTCAAGCCTTCTTCCCCGCTGAAGAGCATCTGTCCGAGCAGCCCGTGAATTTCCTGACGGGACGCGTCCGGATCGAACCGATGCAGCCACTCGACCACGGTTGTGCCCTTGTCGATCTGGCCTGCATGGTCCTGCGGAAAGTAGCCGACCGACGCCTCATGACCCCAGCGCACCTTGCCCGCATCGCGATCGCCAGTACTGGCTGGCTGGTCCGGGGCATCAGCCAGGAGCGCGCGCAACAGCGTGGTCTTGCCGACACCGTTGCGACCAACGAGCACGATGCGCTCGCCGCGGTTGACAACGGCGCCGAAGTCCGACACGACCCGAAGCTCGCCATAGGCCTTCGACAGGCCCTCGAACTCCAGCGGCACCTTGCCTGACGGCCGCTTCGTGGTGAAACGGATGTAGGGGCGCTGGATGTTGGAACGCGCCAGCTCCGTGGTCTGAAGGCGCTCGACTTCCTTGCGCCGCGAGGTCGTCTGCGAGGCTCGCGTGCCGGCGCCGAAACGAGCGATGAAGTCGGTGAGCTGCGCGATCTTCTTCTCGCGCTGCACGTTCTCTGATTCGATCTTCGACCGGATCTGCGTCTTTGCCACCACCATGTCGTCGTAGCCACCGGTGTAGGTGATGATGGTCTCGTAGTCGATGTCGGCGATGTGCGTGCACACCTCGTTCAGGAAGTGCCGGTCGTGCGAGATGACGATGAGCGTGCCGTCGTAGCGGAGCAGGAACTGCTCGAGCCAGTGGATCGACTCGAGGTCGAGGTGGTTGGTCGGCTCATCGAGCAGGAGAGCTTCGGGGTTGCCGAAGAGCGCCTGTGCCAGCAGCACCCGAACCTTCTGTCCCCCCTGCAGCTCGGCCATCGTCCGTTCGTGCAGCTGGTCGGGGATATCAAGACCCTGGAGGAGGATGGCGGCGTCGCTCTCGGCGCTGTAGCCGTCCTCTTCACCGACGATGCCCTCGAGCTCGCCCAGGCGCATCCCGTCTTCGTTGCTCATGTCCGGCTTCGCGTACAGGGCGTCGCGCTCAGCCAGCGCGCGCCACAGCCGCCCGTTGCCCATGATCACGGTGTCCACGACGCGAAACGCGTCGAATGCGTACTGGTCCTGCTTGAGGACGCCGAGTTTTTCAGGTCGGCTGACGCTCCCTTTCTGCGCGTCGAGCTCTCCGGTGAGGAGCTTCATGAACGTCGACTTGCCGGCGCCGTTCGGCCCGGTGAGCCCGTAGCGGCGTCCCTTGGTGAAGGTGGTCGTCACCTCATCAAAGAGCACCTTCGAGCCGTACCGCATGGACACGCTGCTGACCGAGATCATCTGACTGCGCCTTCCTGGAAGTTCCGGGGCCGGTAAACCCTTGATTGTATCAGGCCGACCCTCGATCGGTCAGCGCACCCGAATGCTGAGGCTGCGGTTGATGAGCGCGGCCAGCCGCACCCCCCCGAGCGCCAGCCGCTGCTCAATCGTCGGGATGTGGGTCTGGTAGTAGGCCTCGTCGGCCGCACCCCGCTGCGGCAGCATCGCGGCGTTTGAAATCGCCAGCGACTCCATCGCCCAGTCCGCTGCAGTGCCCACAGGCCGGCTCCTCATCTGGTCCCTGGCGATCAGGGCCTCGAGGCGCCTGACGTACTCCCGGTCACTCAGGTTCCGATGCGCAATGAGCTGCGTATCCCAGACCGAATGCAGGTTGCATGGCGTCGGCCGGTCGGGAGTACCACCGCACGTGTCAGAGCCAAAGACACGGACCAGGATTCCGTTGCCACCACGCTCGATCGCACTGGCGTGGAACGGCTGATGGATGTCGCCGACGAAGTGGACGAGAAACTTGAGCGCGATCGCCCGGTCCACACGGTCGAGCATCGGGTTGGCGAGCCGTTCTTCATGGTAGCGAATGCGCTCGATCACGCAGTCACGCCAGACGTCACCGCGCGCGCCGACGGCGACGCCGGGCTGGCGGGGACAGTCGCGATCGCGGTCATAGCTGCGCGCATCCGGCGGAATGTTCACGTAGTGCCAGAAGGACGTCTGGTTGTTGCCAATCAGATACTCGTCGGCCCAGACCGCCACGTCCGCGAGCGACTCCTCACCGAGCAGCCGCTGGACGTTCTGCCTCGCAATCGACGTGAGCTGTGCCGACGCCAGGAGAGCGACCAGCCGGTGACCCTGCCCGCCCCAGGCATCGAGGTCAACCGTCGCCAGGAGGAACGCACACGCAGCGAGCGCCGCCTGAACACGACGCGAGAGGTGAGACATCAGGTGATTCTACCCGGCGGACCGTGCGGCACTTACGCCGGCGTCACCGGCTGCTGGGTGGGCCGCTTGGACCAGACCCAGCCGAGGGCCCGCGCGACAAACCGCTGTTCGCGGGCATCGTCGAACAGCGTATACACGACCGGTGTCACCAGCAGGGTCAGGAGCAGCACCAGCGTCTGCCCTCCGACGACGACAAACCCGATGGCGTGATCGGTGGCCGAACCGACACCGCTCGACAACACCAGCGGAATCATGCCCGCCACAAACGCCAGGGTGGTCATCAGAATGGGTCGAAGCCGGTTGCGACTCGCCTGAATCATGGCGTCGCGCGCGCTCATCCCCTGCTCCCTGAGCTGGATGGCGTGATCGATCTGCAGGATCGAATTCTTCTTCACGACGCCGAACAGGACGAGCAGGCCCAGGGCTGAGTAGATGTTGAGCGACTGCCTGAAGATAATCAGCGAAATCAGCGCGAAGGGCAGCGTCATCGGCAGCGACAGCAGGATGGTGACCGGGTGAAGCCACGACTCAAACTGCGCGGCAAGCACGAGGTACATGAAAATCAGCGACAGAGCAAAGGCGGTCAGGAAGGCCGTCACGGTGCGATTCAACTCGCGGGAATTGCCTGAGAGCCCGACCCGGTACTCCGGACCGAGGCCCAGCGACGCCGCGGCGTCGGCGAGCTGCGTCTGGATGGTCGCCTGCGAGGCGCCGGGAAGCAGGTTGCCTGACACCGTCACCTGACGCTGGCGATTGAGTCGCCGGATGTCAGCCGGCGCGCTCGAGCGATCGAAGCTCGCCACGTTGTCGAGCGACACCGCCCCGAGCCGCGACGACGGGACGGGAAGGCTGGCAAGGGCGGCATCCGACGATCGGTCGGCGGCCTCGGCTCGCAGATGGACCTCGTACTGCTCACCGCCCTCGTTGTAGGTGCTCACCTGATCGCCGCCAACCAGCAATCGCAGCGCATCAGCCGCGTCGTTGAGCTGCACGCCGAGGTCCGCGGCCTTGGCGCGGTCGACGCGGACGTTCATTTCAGGACGTCCCGGTCTGAGCGAACTGTCGGCGTCGGCCAGACCGGGAATCTGACGTGCGCGCGTCACCAGATCTGAGCCCGCTTGCTGCAGACGCTGCAGATCCGGTCCCTGCAATACGAACTGCACTCCACCGCCGAATCCGCCGCCGCCCACCGAGGCTCTGATCCCGGCCTGCGTCAACGGCGGCAGGATGTTGGCGCGAACCTCGTCAATGATCGCGAACTGATCGCGCTCGCGTGCGTCGAGCGACTTCAGCTTCACGTAGATCGATGCCGAGTTCTGGCTGCCGGCGTTGTCACCGGCCACCGTCACCAGCGTGTAATCCACTTCAGTGAGCTGCCGCACGGTTGTTGCCACGCGGTTGGCCAGCACCTCGGTCGCGTCCAGGCTGGTGCCTTCGACCGCCCGCAGGTTGATATCGAACTCGGACTGGTCGTCCTGCGGAATGAAGTTGACCGCAACCATCCGGAAGAGCGGCACGCTCGAAAGGAACACGAGCACGGTCAGCGTGGCCATGATCCCGCGATGCGCCATCGACCACTCGAGCATCCGGGTGTAGGCGCGATCAATGGGCCCGAAGAACCGGGAATGCCTCGAGTCGTGCGGGCCGCGCTCGTCCTCGTCGGCGGGACGAACCTTGAGCCACCTCGCCGCCATCATCGGCGTCAGCGTGAAGCTGACAAAGAGCGAGACGAGAATCGCGAACGCCATCGTCAGGCCGAAGCTCTTCAGGAAACGCCCGACAATGCCCGACATGAACCCGACCGGCGCGAAGATCGCCACAAGCGACAGCGTCGTCGCCAGCACCGCAAGCCCGATTTCCCTGGTCGCTTCAACCGCCGCCTTGAAGGGCGGCATCTTCTTCTCCTCGATGAAGCGGTAGATATTCTCGAGCACGACGATCGCATCGTCGATCACGATACCCACCGACAGCGTCAGGGCAAGCATCGTCATCAGGTTGAGCGTGAAGCCCATGTACCAGATCAGGCCGAACGTACCGATGATCGAGGTCGGAATCGCAATCGCCGCGATGATCGTCGAGCGCAGGTTGCCAAGGAACAACAGCACGACCAGGGCGGCAAGGATGGAGCCGACAATCAGGTGTTCCTGCACGCTCGCGATCGACGCCTCGATGAACTCGCCTGAGTCGCGGACAATACGCAACTCATAGCCCGCCGGCAATGTCTCCTCGATCTGCGCAATACGACTCTTGATGTTCCTGATGATCTGGACCGTGTTCGTGCCTGACTGCTTCCGGATCTGCAGCAGCACGGTCGGAACACCATTCACGCTGGCCATGGTCGCGGGATCGGCCATTCCGTCTTCAATGGTCGCGACGTCGCCAACCAGAACCGGGTGCCCTCCGACTTCCCTGATGACGATGGCACCGAATTCCTCGGGCGTCCGTACCCGGCCGAGCGTCCGCAGCGTCGTGGCCGTGGCTCCGGCTTCGAGGCGGCCTCCGGGGATGTCGACGTTCTGACTCTGCAGCGCGCGCGACACGTCGTTGACAGTCAGGTTGTAGGCGTGAAGGCGATCCGCGTCGAGCCGGATGTTGATCTGACGTTTACGTCCGCCGAGCACCAGCACCTGGCCGATGCCGTCTTCGGTCTCGAGCTGCCGGCGGAGCACCTTGTCGGCGAACTCAGTGATGTCGCGGAGCGGCTTCTTCGCCGTCACCGCGACCGTCAGGATCGGCTGGGCGTCGGGATCCTGTTTTTCGATGGTCGGCTGGGTCACCGTTCGCGGCAGCCGCGGCAGCACCCGGTTGACACGATCCCGTACCTCCTGCGCGGCCGTGTCCACGTTCTTCTCGAGGCGGAAGCCGACGATCACCTGTGACACGCCCTCCGAGGAGACCGATGACAGCTGGTCGAGGCCGCTGATCGTGTTCACCGCCTCTTCGACGATATCGGTGACCTCGCTCTCGACCTGCTCGGGTGCGGCGCCAGGGAGGCGGGTGGTGACAACGATCGTGGGGAAATCAACCGTCGGAAAGCGGTCGATGCCCAGCTGGGTAAAGGCGAAGCCACCAACCACGACCAGCGCAAGGATCAGGACCGACGCGAACACCGGCCGCTTGACGCAGAGAGACGCAAGCCACTGCATGTCTGTTTCTCCTCAGCGTGCGGCGATGCGAACGCCGTCTTCGAGACTGTTCACGTTGGTGGCAGCGACGCTGTCACCCTTCTGTAAGCCGCTCGTGATCTCCACGAGGTCGCCGACGGTCTGTCCCATCGTGACGATGCGCTCTTCGACCCGCTCGCCAACGACGACAAAGACCCGACTGGTGCCCGCCACCGTGCGGACCGCCGCAGCGGGTACGAGCAGACCCGGCGTTGGCCGCGCCTGTTCGATGCGCGCGCTGGCGAAGAAGCCGGGCTTGAGCACGCCGTCGCGGTTGCTGACGATGGCCTCGACCACCAGTGACCGAGAGTTGGATGTCACAGCCGGAGAGACAAAACGGACCCTGCCGTTGAAGGTCCGGCCCGGATAGGCGTCCACCTCGAGGGCGACCTCCCGGCCCACCGCAACTGCGGAAATCGACTGCTCCGGCACCGTCAGCTCGACGCGCAGCGTATCCGTGCGCAGGACCGTTGCGATCTTGGTACCGCGCTGAACGTAGTCACCGACCGAGACGAAGCGCTCGCCCACGGCCCCGTCAAATGGCGCCTTGACGATGGTGTCGGCCAGGGCCTTTCGCGCCAGGATCACGCGGGCGCGTGCAGCCATCAACGACTGGTACTGCTGCTCGGCGGTGTTGCGCGCGGTCTCGTACTGTCGCCGCGACGCTTCAGCCTGGGTCCGCGATCTGTCGTAGTCGGCCTGCGAGAGCAGCTTCCGGTCAAAAAGCATCTGGGCACGGTTGAAGTCCGCGTCTGACTGCGCCTGCGCCGCCCTGGCATTGGCAACCTCGGGCACACGCTCGATCTCGAACGACACGTCACCGGAGATACCCAGCCGGGCGGCGATCTGGGCCGCGTTCGCCTCTGCTTCGCGCACCTGAGCGTCGACTTCGACGTCAGCGATACGGACGAGAACGCCGCCGCGCGCGATCCGTGTCCCTCGTTCGATCGGCGTCGCGACGATTCGCCCGGCCACCTCGGCGGCGACGTCGGCTTCCTCTTCGGCGTTCAGCGTGCCGGTCACGGTCAGGAAACGACTGAGCGCTCGCTCCTCCGCAGCCGTCACCGTCGTCTGTACGGCCGGCACTGACGCGGGCTGGTCCTCGGTGGACGTGGTGTCCTCTGCGCGGCCGGTGCAACCGGCCATCGCGAGCAACCCGAGCACGAGGAGGTAAACGAAACGATATCGATGAATGCGGAGGGACATGAAGGCAGACTCCAGAAACTAGCGACCGGGATCACAAGACGGATGAAAGGGACCGTCGGTTCGGTAGGTGCCGACGGGTGGATGATGCCGAAGGCCCACAAGGGTCACATCGATCGATTGCCGGACCAGCAGGTCGGGATCTTCTCCGGGCGCAAGCCGGTTTGACAAGCGCATCGCCGCGAAGCCAAGAACGGGGGCAAACAGGAGGCGAATTGCGGCGTGGATGTTCACTTCAGCCGGCAGGGCTCCCGTATCAATGCAGCGCTGCATGCGTTCGGTGGTCTTGTCCCTCATCATCGACATGAAGGCGAACCGCTCGTACTCCTTGCTGATGCGCGGGACGTTGCGGTCAAGGAAGACCAGCGCGAAATACTGTGGCTGCTCTTTGCTGAAGGTGTAGAGGCGCCAGATCATCGCCCGGACATCGTCCAGGGGATCGGCGCTGGGCTCGGCCGACAGCTCCTGGTGTCCGAGCAGCGTCAGGCCTTCTTCGGCCAGCGCGAAGAAGATGTCGTCCTTGGACGGGAAGTAGCTGTAGATGGCGGCGGGCTGTACTCCACCCTGGCGGCGATGCTGCGCATCGACACACTCGAGTATCCGTCCACGACGAAGAGCTCGAGCGCGGCATCGAGGATGGCGCGCCGGGTGGCATCACGAAACTGCTGTTGGCGCTCCTGGCGGGTGCCCCGGTCACGCGCGCGCGGCTCGACTGGGGGTCCTTGACTGAACACTGTTCATAAATACTAACTTCGTTCGGACTGCCCAGTCCAATCGCCATCGGAGTCTGACCGAACATTCACGATCTGGCGCCGAGCCCGTGCGAACGCCTGCAGCGGCGCCCCCGGCAAGGGGCCATAGTCATCAGTCCCGCTGAAGCTCCATGGCCAGGCCCCGGCAAAGCCCGCTCGCACCGCAAAGTCCAGGTAGTCGCCCAGGGTCCACTCCGGGGGCGACGCCCACGGCGGGTGCCTGACCGGGCCGTTGCCAGGGAACTCGCCCAGGATGACGGGACGCGAGCACCCAAGCGACCTGGCCTCCCTGCCAAAGATGTCCTCATCGCTCAGCGGGTGCAGCTGGTCTGGATACGAGTGCACCTGAAGGAAGTCCAGCCCAAGAGCATCGTCATCCCAGGCCCACAGGTTCCGCAGCCGCGCGGCCGCCATCGTGGTCATGGCCGACGAGTGCCGATGGACCAGCTCACTGAGGCGAGTCACCAGTGATCCAAGCGTTGCAAACCTGATCGGCAGCGGCACGCTGCGGCTCAGGTCCTGCTCCCATTCCTCGATGATGAAATCGGGCTCGTTGATGAGTTCGTAGGCAAAGACAGCGGGGGCGAGATCGGCACGCACGCCCTCGGAACCGTAGCGCAGCACGATCGGCGCAAGCACCCGATCAAACAGTCGGTCCTGAGACGAAGGGTTCAGCAGCACCCGCGCGCGACCTTCGGGCAGCGATGCCTGCAGCAGCGTCCCCGACGTGGCATCAGTCATCACGTCGGTGAGCCCTCGGAACATCCAGCGGTGATCGAGCAGCACCAGGCAGAGGGCCATGTCGACGCCTCTGGCCACTTCGAGGGCTGTGTCGAGGTCGCTGAAAAAGTGTGAGTCCAGCCCGACTGGAACGCCGCCGTCGTCGAACACGATCCCCGACCGCCCGTCGCAGAACACGAACCAGCGGGCCACGGTGAAACCGAGTTGCGCCATTGCCGCAAAATCGCGCTCGACCGCCGCTCTGCGGGTCGACACGCCGAGGTGGGAGCCCCAGACATTCCCCCCGAAATCAAGGCCGTAGAAGACCGTCTTCCCGTCGGTGGACCACGGGTAGTTGCACCCGTGAACAAAGTGGGGCGGGGAGGGCACGGCGACCGCTCGATTCTACATCCGGCACGACGGCGGAACGGCGTAGGATCTCGGCATGCGTCGAGCCCTGCACATCTTCCTCCTTCTCTTCATCGCCGGTGTGGCGGTCTTTGCCCAGGGAGCCCCGCCGTTCGATCGCAAGACCTATGAGATTCCGCACCAGACATTCGTCCTGGCCAACGGCCTGACGCTCATCGTCCACGAGGACCATTCGGTGCCGATTGTCGGCGTGAACCTCTGGTATCACGTCGGCTCGCGCAACGAGCAGCGCGGACGCACGGGACTCGCGCACCTGTTCGAGCACTTCTTCTTTAACGGTTCCCAGAACTATCCGCGCGGGTTCCGCGAGGCCATGGACGATCTCGGCGCCACCAATCGCAACGGCACCACCGACACCGATCGCACCAACTTCTTCGAGGACGTTCCCCTGTCCGCGCTCGAGCGCACCCTGTATCTCGAAGCGGACCGCATGGGCTTTCTCGCCGCGCAGATCAGCCAGGCGATGCTCGACCGCGAGCGGGGTGTGGTGCAGAACGAGAAGCGTCAGCGCGAAGACCAGCCATACGGTCGCGCCTTCGGCCGAATCGTCGAGCGCATGTTTCCTCCTGAACATCCTTACAGCTGGTCGACGATCGGCAGCATGGACGACCTCAATGCCGCATCGCTTGATGACGTGCGGGCCTGGTACGCCGCCTACTACGGGCCCAATAACGCCGTGATCTCACTCGCCGGCGACATCACGGCCAATCGCGCGCTCGAACTGGTGCGCAAATATTTCGACGGCATCCGCCCCGGACCGCCGGTGGGTCGCATGGACCGGTGGATTCCGCGCCTTGCGGGACACGTGCGTGAAGAAATGCAGGAGCGGGTGCCACAGACCCGCGTGCACCGCGTCTATCACGCTCCGGCCTGGCGGGACGCCGACCTCGAAGCCATGGAACTGACGGCCAGCGTGCTGTCCGGATCCCGCAGCGCCCGGCTCGATCGACGACTGGTCTACGAGCAGGAGCTCGCCACGACTGTCACCGCCTACGTCAACGCGAGCGAACTGGCCAGCCTCTTCGTGGTCGAAGCGACCGTGAAGAACGGCGTGGACGCCGCGCGGGTCGAAGAGGTCATCGATCGGGCCATCTCCGAGTTCATCCTGCAGGGGCCAACCGAGGCCGAGTTGCAACGCGCCCGTACGCGGGCGCTGTCGGCCTTCTCTCGTGGCACGGAACGACTGGGGGGATTCGGCGGGCGGTCCGATGTGCTCGCGCAGGCCATGACCTACGACGGCGCACCTGACGGCTACCTGGTGCACCTGGAGCGAACGGCCCGGGCGACGCCGTTGGAGGTGCGTCAGGCAGCAAAGCGGTGGCTGGACGCGCCGCACTACACGCTGACGGTGAAGCCCGTTCCTGCACTGGCGCCAGGTCAGTCAACACTCGACCGCTCGGTCCTGCCGCCACTTGGTGAACCGCCGAACGTCTCGTTCCCGGCGGTGGAGCGCGCGACGCTGTCGAACGGGCTCAAGGTCATCCTCCTGGAGCGTCACACGGCCCCGCTCATCAACATGACGCTCGCCGTGGACGCTGGATACTCGTCGGATTCCAACGCGACGGCCGGTGCGGCCTCCCTCGCGCTCGATCTGCTCGATGAGGGGACAGCGTCCCGCGATTCGTTCAGGATCATTGACGACCTCGACGCGATCGGTGCCCAGATCACCACCGGCAGTTCGCTCGACCTGTCGTTTGTCCGCCTGCGGACGCTCACGCGAAGCCTCAAGCCGTCCCTCGATCTCTATGCCGACGTCGTCCTCAGGCCTTCCTTCGCGCAGAACATGGTCGACCTGGCCAAGCAGCGCCGACTGGCACAGATCGCTCAGGAGAAAGTGCAGCCAGTCGGGCTGGCCCAACGTGTCGCATCAACGCTCATCTACGGCGCGGACCATGCTTACGGCAATCCGCTCACCGGTTCTGGATTTGAACGCACCATCTCGCCGCTGACCCGCGCGGATCTGGTCGCCTGGCACCGCGCATGGTTCCACCCCGGCAATGCCACGCTGATCGTCGCCGGCGACGTCACCCTGGCGGCGCTGCTACCGGAACTCGAGCGCGCCTTCGGCGCCTGGCCCCGGGGCACCGCGCCGGCAAAGCGTGTGGTGCCCGTGCCCGCCACGAGCGGTGGACGCGTGTTCCCCATTGACACACCAGGTGCCGCGCAGTCAGTGATCGTCGCCACGCACGTGTCAGAAACCGGCGGCCGGGCTGACGACCTGGCGATCGACACGGTGATGCGGAACTTCGGCGGGCTTGCCACGTCGCGGCTGAACAGGAACCTTCGGCTCGACAAGCAGTGGAGCTATGGCACCGCCGGCGTCCTGCTCGACGCGCGTGGTCAGCGCCCGTTCATCGTGATCGCCCCCGTGCAGGCTGACAAGACCAGGGAAGCCATCGTCGAGGTGCAGAAGGAACTGCGCGATATCGCGGCTGCGCGACCGATCCGCGATGAGGAGTACTCGAGCATCATGCGCGTGCAGACGCTCGGCCTGCCAGGCCGATTCGCCACCCTCGCGTCGCTTGAAGCCGCAGCCGTCCAGCTGATCAACTACGGCTATCCGGACGACTACTTCTCGACCTTTGCCGCACGCGTGAGGGGCGTCACCGAAGGTGATCTCGCCACTGCCGCCGCCAGGTACATCAGGCCGTCAGAAGCGGTGTGGATCGTGGTGGGAGACGTGGCGAAGATCGAGGCCGGGATTCGCGAGCTGAACCTGGGCACGTTGAGCCGCATCGACGGAGACGGCCGTCCGATTGGTGGCGGTACGCAGTAGGGTCGGTTACGCCAGCATCAGCCAGCCGGCCAGGGCCGCGGCGGTAACAAGGCCGATCCCAAACACCGGGAACGCAATCCCGGCGACCACGATGAGCATCGTGATCGTCAGCACGAACGCGGCAATACCAATCGGCCACACGAGCGCCAGCCCGATCCGCGTCGCCACCGAACCGTCCACGGCCACCAGACCCGCCAGCGCGCCCGCAACGTAGATCGCCGTCAGTAGGGTCACGTCCCCATATTACGCCCGCATATGATGAACCCATGACCAACCGTGCGGACCTCCGCACAGAGGCCCGGTCGCTGCTTCGCATCGCCACGCCAGTCGTCATCGCCGAAATCGGCTGGATGAGCATGGGCCTGGTGGACACGGTGATGGTTGGACCGCTCGGTCCAGAAGCCATCGCGGCGACCGGCCTGGGTGGCGGCGTCTTCACCGCCATCGGCATCTTCGGCATGGGCCTGCTGCTCGGCCTCGACACCCTGGTCTCGCAGGCGTTTGGTGGCGGTCGTCTCGAGGAGTGCCGCCACTTGCTGCGACAGGGTCTCTGGCTGGCACTGCTCACGGTGCCGGTCGTGCTGGCGGCCGGGGGCGTGGCGTACTGGACCATGGACATCTGGGGGCTGAACCCTGAGATCTATCGACTGGCACGGCCGTATTTCGCGGTCATCACCCTGAGCGCGGTGCCGTTGCTCCTCTATGCTGCGCTGCGCCGCTACCTGCAGGGCATCCACGTCGTCCGCCCGCTCATGTTCGCCCTGGTGTCGGCGAACCTCGTCAACGTTGCCGCCAACTATCTCCTGGTCTACGGGCACCTGGGATTCCCAGCCATGGGGGTACGGGGGTCAGCGCTGGCAACCGTTCTGGCTCGCTGCTACATGGCGGGCTTCCTCTGGTTTGCGGTCACCCTCACCTTGCGCCGGGCACAGGGTGCACCTGCGGACCGCTCGAGAAGAATCGACTTCGGCACGCTGCGGCGACTGCTGGCCCTTGGCCTGCCGGCGTCGACGCAGATCACGCTGGAGGTCGGCGCCTTCACGGTGGCCACCGCGTTCGCCGCACAGCTCGACACATCGTCGTCAGCCTCGCATCAGATCGCCCTCAACATCGCTGGCCTCGCCTACATGGTGCCGCTGGGGCTGTGCTCAGCGGCGGCTGTGCGGGTCGGCCATGCTATCGGCGCCGGCGACAGGTCGCGCGCCGTCACCTCAGGTTGGCTGGCCATCGGCATCGGATGTGCGCTCGCCGGCGCGCTCGCGCTCGTCATGATCATGGCGCCGACGCCAATCCTGAGCGTCTTCACGCGGGATCCACGGGTCCTGCAGATCGGCGCAGTCCTGCTGGCCATCGCCGCGGCGTTTCAGCTCTTCGACAGCGTTCAGACGGTGGCGATCGGTGCACTGCGCGGACTGGGCGACACCATGACGCCGATGGTGATCAACCTCGTCGTGCACTGGGTCATCGGATTACCGATCGGTTTCGCGCTGTGCTTCCACTTCGGGTGGGGTGTGACGGGAATCTGGACGGGCTTCTCGACTGGACTCGTCGTCGCATCCTTTGTACTGCTGACGGTATGGGTGCGACGCACCCAGGTGCTCCTCACATGCTGAACGACGCACATTGTCACTTCTTCTCGGCCACCTTCTTCGCGGCGCTCGCGCGACAGGTGGGCGGCGCATCGGCCACCGTGCCGGCGGATCTGTGTCGCCGCCTGGGATGGATCGAGCCGGAGGACGGCCCAGCGCTTGCCGACCGCTGGGTCCGTGAACTGGACGCCAATGGTGTCGATCGCGCGGTCATCATTGCCAGTGTCCCGGGCGACGAGGAGTCGGTCGCGGCAGCGGTCGCGAGACATCCGACCCGCCTGGTCGGGTTCTTCATGGTCGACCCTTCAGCCCACGACGCAACGGCCCGCACCGCACGTGCCGTCGCCGATCTCGGACTCCGGGGACTCTGCCTGTTTCCGGCCATGCACCACGTGCCCCTCGACGATCACCGTGTCGGGCAGGTGGTCGAGGCGGCGGCACGGGTGAGCGGCGTGACCGTCTTCGTCCACTGCGGCGCGCTCTCGGTAGGAGTACGTAAGAAGCTCGGGCTGGCCAGCCACTTCGACCTGCGCCTGGGCAATCCGCTCGGCGTGGCTCGGCTGGCACAGGCGCACCCACAGACGCCATTCGTGATCCCGCACTTCGGCGCCGGGCTGCTGCGCGAAGCGCTGATGGCCGCCGACGCCAGCCCCAATATCTACCTGGATACATCCAGCTCGAACAACTGGATGCGTTATGAACCCGGCCTCACCCTCGAGCAGGTGTTCCGCTCGTCTTTGGCCGTAGTCGGGCCGTCGCGTCTGCTCTTCGGCACCGACTCGTCGTTCTTCCCACGCGGATGGCAACGGTCCGTGTACGACCAGCAGCTCGCGGCCATGGCAGCCGCCCACGTCAGCGATGCTGACCAGGCGCTGATCCTGGGCGGCAATTTCGAGCGATTGTTCTCGTAGGGTGAGACGCCGGGTCCTGCGCACCCGGCCTACGTACGTTCACGCTCTCGCAGGGCGGGTCCGAAGGACCCGCGGCGTGCTACCTGCCGGCGCGGGCGAGCTCTTCGTCGATCACGGCGGCAAAGGCCTCAAATGGCTGGGCACCACTGACCACGCGGCCATTGATGAACACCGTGGGGGTCGAGGAGACACCGTGACTCGTGCCCTCAGTGATGGCATCCTGCACGCGCTGCTGATACTTCGTCGAGTCGAGGCAGGCGTTGAACTTTGCCGCGTCAAGTCCGGCATCGACCGCATATTGCTTGATCGCCTCGGGCTGCAGCGCCTGCTGGTTCGGGAACAGGCGATCGTGAAGTTCCCAGAACTTGCCCTGCTCACGCGCACAGTTGCCGGCGACAGCCGCGCCAAACGCCTGCGGATGAATCTGCGTCAGCGGAAAGTCCTTCCAGACCACACGGACCTTGTCGCCGTACTTCTCGCGCACCTGCTTCAGGGTCGGCATCACACGCTGGCAGAAGGGACACTGGAAGTCCGAGTACTCGACCAGTGTGACCGGCGCCGTCGCAGGACCATCGGCCGGGTCGTCGGCGCTGACTGCCACCTGCTGTCGTGGTGCGTCGAACAGGACGCGCACCGCGGGCCCCGCCTTGCGCAGCTCGGCAATCAGTTCGGCTCGCGCCTCCCCGGTGCGCTGGTTGGTCAGGAACTGCCTGATCAGCGGAATCATCTCTTCGAGTGAGCGCCCCTGCATCTGGCCGCGGTTCTCGATATAGAAGTTGGCGATATCGCCGTCGGCGGGAACCTTCGTCCGCTTCGACAGTTCTTCCTGAACAAACGCTGCCGCGGTGACCCCCTTGGCCTTGGCGGCCTGCTCGATCAGCATGTCCGCAATGAACGCATCGAGGGCGGCACGGCGACCATCGTAGAGCGCCTGCGTGGCCTGCGCGTGCTGGGCCGGATCGTTCTTCAGCCAGGCCTCATCGAGTTCGGCAATCGTGATGGTCCGATCGCCGACTCGAGCGGCGGGGTCCTTGGCGCCGGGCGCCGGCGTCGGCTGCTGGGCATCAGTGGAGCACCCGAGGGCCGCGACCAGGACGACCGGAATCAACAGATGACGCATGGGGACGATCATACTTCCGGACATGCGATCCTTCACTTGACCAGTTCGTCGGAGGTCGTGACCTGAAAGCGGCGGTAGCGCGAGTACACAGCGGTGCCGCGAATTTCCGACCGGTCATTTTTCTGGGCGTAGACCTCTTCCATGCGATCGGGCACCCAGAACCCGGCCTCGTCAGCGCGGTAGGTGACGGTGATGTGCGCATCGAGGGCGGCATCGGCGGCCCTCACCTCGCTGCGCTCGACCCGACCGGTCGCTTCATGAATCCAGTAGCGGCCCGACACCGGCAGGTCCCGATTGTTCGTCGTCTTGATGTAGGTCGGCCCGGACCGCTCCTGGTACCGCACCACGCGCACGCCGCCGGAGGACAGACCCTTCTCGAACTCGAAGTCGAACCGATCGCGGTGTGAGTCGGTGAGGAACTCGAGGGCGAGCGTCGGCACGTTCACGTTCCGGTTGATGTTGCCGACGTTGTACCTGGCACTCTCCTCGGCGATGCGCGCCGCCTGATCGAGCGCCGTGCCCGCATTCTGGATGAAGAGCGCCGAGAGTCGATCTTCACGATCGCGCACCGCCACGCCGTCGCGCTCGAAGACATCGCGGAACGGGACCCATGTGCCAGCGGCATCGCGCACCAGCAGGAAGTCGGACAGCAGCACGGTGGTGGAGGTGATATCGCGGCTGCGCGACATCGGCGGCGCCGGATAGCGCACCTCCTGCTGGTAGCGCTCTTGCGCGACGACCATCGCCAGCTTCTGCTTGTAGTCGGCGACGTAGGCGGCCGCCCGGTCGACCACGTCGCGAAGTGATTCCTGGCCACGGACGGTCACGCCCGCCAGTGCCACAACGAGTGCCGCCGCAACCGTCGCCGTGACTACGCGCATCGCTGTGTGTGGCGGGAGCTAGGGCAGGAACACCCTGACACCCGCGCGGAAGGATCGGGGGAATCCGATCGTGCGCAGGTCGGCCAGGCCGTTACGCGGCGTGCGACCCGTGTCGTAGTCGCTGTCGAACAGGTTCTCGACCGCCATGAAGACGTTCACGCCACGGGTCACCTGCTGGCTGGCCGAGAGGTCGATCACGCCATACCCTCTCAGCTTGAATGCATTCAGGTCGTCTTCGTACTGCGAACCGAACACGCGGCCCTGCACCGATCCGGTGAAGCCATGCGGGTCGAGGTAGGTCAGCGACCCGCCCAGCTGGAAGATCGGCACCTGCGGTACGCGGTTGCCCTGGAGCGCAGGCTGTGCCGGCGCCTTCGAGAACGTCGATCGCGTGGCACCCACGAGCCCGCTCAGCGTCCACCGCTGGAACCCGCGATAGTCTGCCTCGAATTCGATCCCGGTCGCCCGCACGGTATCGGTGTTCTGCCGCTGGCGAGTGGTCTGCGCGGCGGTGACCGCGACGGTCACGTTGGTCACGGCGTCGTCGAGCTGATTCCAGAATCCCGTGACGCGGGCCGACAGTTCTCCGTTGGTGAGCAGGACGCCGGCTTCCACCCCAGTCAGCTTCTCCGGGTCGAGCTCCGGGTTGGGGTTGGTAACCACCGTGCCGACGCGGAACCCGCGATGCAATTCGTTGAGTGTGGGCGTCCGGTACCCGCGATAGAAGGAGGCGTGCACTGTTGACTGTTCCGACATCTTCAACTCCGCCGACACGCGGGGGCTGAAGAAGTTGGCGCTGTGCTTGGCCAGCGCCGCATCGTCGGGTGTGGAGCGCCAGAAGTCGGCGCGTCCGCCAAGCGCCACCGTCAGATTGTCGTACGGTGCAAACGTCACTCGACCGAACAGCGCGCTGTTGGTCTCGACGCCACCGGCCAGGAACGGTCCCGTCTCCACGCCGGCCACCGAGTAGCGGAGTTCGCTGACTTCCGACTCAGTGCGCCGACCCTCGGCACCCACCAGCAGTGCCGTCTGGCGAATCGCGCCTGCCCACTGCCCGGAGTACGTCGCGAAATCGCTCGGCGTGTTCTGCGTCGTCGTCAGTCGTTCGGTACGCCGATCGGCAGCCACAGCCGTGAACGTCTGGTAGTACGTCTGGGTACCCGCGGCGATGCGCGCGGTCCAGACGCCCGGTCCCAGTCCACCCCCGAGGTCGCCGGAGATCTGCTTCCAATTGGTGTCGTTCACCTGCAGGGGCGTGCCATTGGCCCGCTCCTCATCGTAGAAGCTGGCCCGGAATGCGCCGTGCCACAGGTTGGCTTTGTAACCAGCGCCAATGAACCCGGTCGCGTAGTCGCTGTCGAAGGCGACGTCGATCGGACCGCGCACTTCCTCACCCACCGTGACTGCGCCATCGGTTCTCAGCCACTCGATCGCACCGAGACCGCTCCACGGTCCCCGCTGCTCGGACGCAAAGCCCGAGAAGCGCGCGGTGCCCTGCGTTCCGCCATCCGCGCTCAGCCGGGCCCGGCGACGATCGGGCGCGAAGGTCAGCACCTGGACGACTCCGCCGAGGGCATCAGCGCCGTAGAGGTCGCCAGTCGTGCCACGCACGATTTCGACGCGGTCGATTGCGGCCTGGGGGATGCGGTTCCAGTAGACCCAGCTGCCAAACGCGTCATTCAGGGGAAGGCCGTCAGCGAGCACCAGCGTCCGGCTGGCGCCCGAGCCCGACACGCCACGCAGCGTGACGCCCTGCGTGGTCGGGTTGGAAATGCGTGACGACGAGCGCCGGAAGAGACTGAATCCCGGCGTGTTCCGCAGGACGTCATCCAGGGCGCCTCCGCCCGATGTCAGGATCTCGGCTGAACTCACCACCGTGGTGCTGCTGGCGGTCGAGAGTCGCTCCGCTCCTCGCGAAGCGGTGACCACCACTGCCGTCACGAGCGGCGCCGGCTGAAGCGTCAGGCGCAGGTCGGTGGTCGGACCGGTGACCCGGACCGTGACGATGGCAAAACCGGTAGCCATCGCCTGCACCAGGACCTCACCGTCCGGGGCATTTTCTATGGTGAATCGACCGTCAATCGCGCTCGTGACCGTGATTGAACCGGCCATGACCGACGCACCGGCAACGGGGGCGCCTGAGGTATCGACCACTACGCCTGAGACGGTCGCGGCCTCGGCCAGCGATGTCATCAGAAGGACACACAAAATGGAGAACAGTGCACGCGCCATGGCGCTCATCTTATCCTGTAAGGGCTGAACTTCGACTTTGGAACAACCGTTGCCAGGAGCTCCCCCATGCGCCCATTGATGCTCGTCGCGCTCGCGTGCTCGCTCGCCGTCGCTCCGGCTCCGGTCACGGTGTCAGCCCGGCAGGGGCCGCAGGCGCCAATCTTCCGCGAAGCCACGCGCGTCGTCCCGGTCATCGCCACCGTGACCGATGCCGATGGCCGCCTCGTGCCCGGCCTCGAGAAGGAGGACTTCTCGATCTTCGACAACGGCAAGGTACAGGAGACGGTGGTCTTCCAGGCCACAGTGGAACCCTTCTCCGTCGTCGTGATGCTCGACAAGAGCGGAAGCATGACCGCGAACCTCGATCGGCTCGACCTTGCGGCCGAACAATTCCTGTTACGACTGTTGCCGCTTGACAAGGGGCAGGTCGGGGCCTTCAGCGACAAGATTCAGTTGAGCGGCGAGTTCACAAGCGACCGCGACGACTTGATTGCTGCGCTCAAGGAACTGCAGTTTGGAAATCCGACCCGACTCTACGACGCGATCAACGAGAGCATGGTCGCGCTGACGAAAGCCGAGGGGCGAAAAGTCGTGCTCGTCTTCACAGATGGGGACGACACGGCCAGCCGCCTCGGTCTGGGCGACGTGCTGGAGCGGGCGCGCGAGGAAGACGTGATGGTCTACGCCATTGGCCTGCAGTCGGAATTTTTCAACGGGCAGAGCATGGTGCGGTCACGACCCGATCGTGGGCTGAAGCGCCTTGCCGAAGAAACCGGCGGCGGGTATTTCGAACTGACCAAGACCGCCGACCTGGCACCCACCTTCACTCGCGTCGCGCAGGAACTCCACAGCCAGTACATCCTGGGGTTCACACCGACGGTGCTCGACGGCAAGGAACACAAGCTTCAGGTGAAGATGCGCGGCACCGGGATGACGGCGCGAACGCGCAAGTCGTACATCGCCGATTCCGACCGCGTGGGAAACAGCCGGTAAATCATGTCAGCCACACTCACCGAACCTGAGTTCAGACTGTCCGCAGACGCGGCGCTCGAATCGCTCGAGCGCGCCTTGCTCCCCCTCTGCGACGAACACGACGTCGAGATCGAGCTTCAGAACGGCGTGATGCAGATCGTGTTCGAAGCGCCGGCGCCAGCAAAGTTCATCGTCAGTCCCAACGCGCCGGTCAGGCAGATCTGGGTCTCGGCGATGTCGCGCAGCTACAAGCTCTCGTGGGCGCCCGATTCCAACACGTTCGAACTGGCCGGCGAGCCGCTCAACGTGCTGCTTGCCCGATTGGTAGGCGAGAACCTCGGCCTCAGTACGTAGAATTCCGTACGTAGGCCGGGTCGGAACGACCCGGCGTCAGATCACGTATCCCTCCGCCAGCGGATCGTCGTCATCGACCATCAGGGTCTGCTCCGCGGTGATCCAGGCGGAGGCTTCGATCTCCGCGACGATCGCCGGAATCTCTCCCACGCGGGCCAGGCGCGCCACCCTTCCCCGTGCCGGGAGCGCCAGCAAACCTTCCTGCACGAACTCCTGCCCGTCTTCGAGCAAACCCATCGCGTTGAGGACGGCCATCACCGCCGATGCGCCGGTCAGTCCCGACCTCTCGCACGCGCCATCAGGTGTCACCGACACCGCTCGGAGATGCGCGTCGGGCGACTGAGGGGGCCCCGTGAAGATCACGCCGCCGAGGGTCGCCTGTCCGCTCTCCGGGTGCACGAGCGCGTCGTGTCCCTCGAGCGCGCGGCAGATCTCGGCGCCCAGCCGTCGAATCTCCGGAAGGCGTTCAGGGGTGAGCGGCACGCCCGCCGCTTCGCTGTCGGCGATCCCGAAGAATGTTCCGCCGAAAGCCAGGTCAACGCGGAGAGAACGCGTGGGTGTCGTCACGGCGCATCCGGCATAGGCAACAAAGGATGGCGCCCCTGACACACGAACCGTCGTCACGCGTGGCACGGCGCTCACGGTGGCGCACTCTGCTTCGACGTGAACCAGGCCACCGGGCGTGTCAAACGCCAGGGGCACGACACCAGACGTGCTGGCGGCCTTGGTCATCAACCCGTGTTCCAGGGCCACCGTGGCCGTCGCGATGACCGCTGAGATGTTGTGGACCGGATAGCCTGAAGCGTCGAGGAAGATGAGTCCCGCGTCGGCTTCACGTGAGACGGGCTCGGTCAGCAACGCTCCGACCAGATCGGGACGTCCCCGCGGCTCGAGGAGCGTGGCACGTCGGAGGTGGTCATGCCGGCGCTGCAACCACATCCGGCGCTTCTCCATCGTCTGGCCGCTGGGTGTCGGAACGCCGTCCAGCAGGAGCCTGACCGGCGTTCCCCCGACGTGAGCGTCAACAACTTTGAAACGCTGAGCCACGTCCGCACGCTAGCATGCTTCACTGAGGCACGATGACGCCGTTGCGCCTGAGCCATGGGCGAAGCGCCGTAACTGCATGACTCTTCAGCAGTACAGAGCGTCTTCGCGATGAGACGGGCGCACCCGGCCCGGCCCGAGAGAACGCAACGGAACCCGACCGCGCTCGTGGCGTGTCGTTTGCTGTAACACACGCGAACCACGCCTGCCGTGGAGACCTGACATGTATCGCTTCATGCCCATCCTTGCGCTTGTCCTCGGCCTGACGACCCTCGGCGCAACCAGGGTGAGCGCCGAAACGCGGTCGTTCGGCGTGGCAATCGAGGCGGGTGGCGGCCAGGTTGAGGTGGCCCAGCGCGACCCGGCGCAGCGCCCTCGGCCCCTCAGGCAGTGGCGTCTTCCTGACCGCCGTGGTCCCTCACAGGAACCAGCCTCTGCGCGCGGGTACACAGACGGTTACCGAACCGGTCTTGACGATGGTCGCGATCGGGACAGATACAACCCGCTCGGCAACAGGAACTACCGATCGGGCGACTTGGGCTATTCGCGTGAATACGGCACACGAGACGCCTACCGCAACAACTATCGCGCCGGATTCCGGCAGGGTTACGAGGACGGCTTCAGGGACGGCTCACGCGGCCGTCGTTGAACGCGGCCCCTTTTTCCTCGATCGCCGCGCCTCCGCGGCACCTCGCTTGCTCTCACGAGTCGCGAAACGGCTTTACTGCTGAAGCAGCACGCTTCGGCACGCCGGTTCTGTCCGACTCATGTCAATTCTGTTCGCCGACGCACGCCCAGAGACTCGCCCGGCCGGCCGCTCGACCGCCGCCGTCGGGCTCAGTGTCGCGTGCCACACAATCCTGGCTGGCGTCGCGGTGGTCATCACGATCGGTGCCCCGAACCAGCAACTGACGCCGAAAGCGCCATCGATTACGGCCTTCGTCATGCCAGCCACGACCGTGGCGACCATGCCACCGCCGCCGGTAACACCACGCCCTGCGCCGCCAACCCCGACGCCAGTGCGTCAACCAGCACGAGCGGTTGCGCCACCACCCATCCCAGTCCCGCCAATCGTTCCTAAAGCAACCGGGCCGACGCCCACGCCACTCGTTGCCGAGCCAGCCCCGGTGGTCACCCGACACATTGAACGACCGGTCGTACAGCCGCTACCCGAGACTGGTTTGTTCGAGCGAACGCAGGGCGCGCGACCGAGCCAGGCCGCCGCCACGGTCACCACGGGGGGCTTCGGAAGCGCAGCCGCTGTACGCGCGGAGAGCGAAACAGGCGCGGTCACCACGGGTGCATTCGGCAGCGCGCCTCGCTCACCGCGCACCTCTGCAACTGGCGAGGTACAAACGGCTGGATTCGAACGCGCCAGTGCATCGGCTCGACCTGCGACCGCACCGGCGACGCCCATCGATCAGAGGGTCGAGATCACCTTCAAGCCAACGCCCGAGTACTCCACCGAGGCGCGCAATGCCAGCATCGAAGGCACGGTGTCGCTCGAACTCGAATTCACCGCCACCGGTGAGGTCCGCGTCATTCGCATCGTCCGCGGGCTGGGCTACGGCCTCGACGAGGCGGCCCGGCGGGCTGCGCTCGGCATCCGCTTCAAGCCGGCCCAGTCGGACGGCCGGCCGGTCGATTCACGCGCCACGGTTCACATCACATTCCGCTTGTCCTAGTCAGAGGCACCCATGCCACTTGCACGTTTGCACCTGCTGCTCGCCGCACTGCTCGCGCCCGCTTTCGTCACATCGATCGCCAATGCGCAATCACGCGATCTCAGCCCGGCAACGCAGGCGCCGAGCCGTTCCGGACAAGTCGAGGCCGCCGACATCATCGACCGGATGAGCAAGGCGGAGTTCCGGTTGCTCGAACGCCTGGGTACATCCCGCCCGGTGATGGAGGTGTACCTGCAGAACGTGGCACCAGACGAAGCGCGCGGGTGGGTCCCCACCGACGACAACTACTTCCTCGGCCACCTGCAGTTCGACGGCGGCCCCGTCCTTCGTCCGTTCGGCCAGAAGCCACCGCGCGGGACCATCCTGCGCATCCTCTCGAATCCGACCAATCTCGGAGACGCCTTTGCCACGATGGTGGCGCCAGACTGGCGGGTGCTCGATCGAAAACGCTACCAGTTCACCTACGTCCGCCGCGAGTTCCTGGGCGAATCCCGCTGCTTCGTTTTCGACGTCAAGCCGCTGCGTAACGGCAAGGAGGGCTTCTTCGGGCGGATCTGGATCGAGGATCGCGACTTCAACATCGTCCGCTTCAACGGCGCCAGCCGCGGCTCCGAAGAGACGCTATCGGGCCTGTTCAAACGGACGCTCTCGTTTCACATGGACAGTTGGCGCGTGAACGTCGCCCCTGGTGTCTGGGTGCCGTCATACGTCTACTCGGAAGAAACGGACATGAACGACGGGACGGGAACCAGGCCCTCGTCCAAATCAAAGCGGCAAGCCAGGTTCAAGAGTCAGACCCGGCTCTGGGGATACGAGGCCTCCGCATTAGACCCCACCACTGCCCTGACGACGATCCGGATCGACGAGCCCAATGTGACTGACGCGACCGAAGGCGCGGCGCAACTGTCGCCGGTGCTCAGCCAGCGACGCTGGGAGCAGGAGGCGGAAGCAAACGTCCTCGAAGGCCTCGAAGCGGCCGGCCTGCTCGCACCCGACGGCGAAGCGAACAGGGTACTCGACACCGTGCTGAACAACCTTGTCGTCACCAACAAGCTGAACCTCGAGCGCCCGTTGCACGCGCGGATTCTGCTGACCTCGCCACTCGAGTCGTTCACCGTCGGCCACACCATTGTGCTGAGCCGCGGCCTCATCGACGTGCTGCCCGACGAAGCCAGCCTGGCAACGATGCTCGCGCACGAGTTGAGCCATGTCGCGCTCGGACATCGGTTGATCGACACCAGGTTCGCGTTCGCCGATCGTTTGATGGTGTCGAATGGCGAGCTGCTGCAGACGCTGAAGTCCCCGCGGACGCCGAAGGAAGAGGCGGCTGCGGACGAAAAGGTCATCGAGCTGCTGGGCAACTCGCCCTATCGAGATCGACTCGGCGAGGCGGGACTGTTCCTTCGTGCGCTGTCGGACTGGACCACGCAGTTGCCCAAACTCATTCAGCCGCACATCGGCGACTACATGGCCGCCAACGGACAACTGACGCGACTGTCAGAACTGATGAAGCAGGCGCCGCCCTTGAGACCCGACAGTCTCGACCAGATCCCGGCCCTCCAGCTCGGCTCGCGCCTCATCGTCAATGCCTGGAACGGGAAGGTCACGCTCGACCGCTCGCCCGCGGTGCCACTGATGTCAGTGCGAGAGAAGTTGCCGTTCACCGTGACGCCTCTGATGCCGGTGATCCGGTACGCGGAAGCCGAGGCGGGCACGCCTGTCCGCGCGGTTGGTGAGATGCGATCGAACGAGCCCGCAGGTCGATGAGAGGAGCTGTCCGCATGACTGGCTACGCCGCAACTGCCAGCGCCTTTGTTCTCGCACTGAGCGCCATCCCGGTTCACGCCCAGGAGCGCGTCTTCACGGTGACGACCAGCACGGCCAGCGTGCATTCGGGACCAAGCACGGGCTCGCCGGTGATCGGCACGGCCACCAGCGCCCGAACGCTCGACGTCACGCGCGAGCTTGGCAGCTGGGTGCGCGTCGCCTGGCCCGGTTCGCCCAACGGCGGCTACCTCCACGTGTCATGGGGCACGCTGAAGGCGCGTAGCTCCGTGGCAAGCGCCACGGCGAGTGCTGCCGCGGACGACACCACGACTACCGGCTCAAGTGCGAGTGCTTCGCCCTCCCCTGCGGTGCCCGGTCGCGCGCAAGCGGCGCCGGCTGCATCAATCGCATCGACGTCAACAACGGCCACCGCACCTGCCGCACTGGTCGCCAACAGCAGCGTCGACGCTCGCGCCGAGCTGGCGGCCAGGCGGGCCCAGACGCAGCCGGGCGCGCGCCCATCGCAAGGGCAGGCGACGGCGGTGGGGGTTGTGTCGCATGTGATCGGGATCGGCGGCCGCATGGATGCACCGTCGACCGGCTTCGCCGCGTCGGGACGCATCTGGTCGTCTGGAGCGATTGGCGTGCAACTCGACCTTGGCCGGACGACGCAGGTCATCGACTCGTTCGGTCCGCGGGTGCATCAGACCACGATTGGCGCGAACGCCGTGTATTCCGATCGGACGCACGTCAGGGAATCAGTGATGTGGCGACCGTACTTTGGCGGCGGCGTGACCGTCCATCGCGCAACGCTCAGGCTGTCAACCGGCGTCGTCACCGCGAGCCACCAGAGCCTCGGGTATCAGGTCTTCGGCGGCAGCGAACTCTCGTTCGCCAGTGCGCCGCCCCTGGCATTGAGTGCCGACCTGCGTCGTGAGTGGGCACCGTCCCCCTTCCCTGGCTTCAACGGGGGCGGCTTCGGCGTCGGCCTCTCAGCGCACTGGTACGTGCGGTAGCCCTTGGCCCCGCGTCTGGCGCGGCCACTCGCCAGACGCTTGCGCAAGCCATCGTTCGCTTAACCTCACCTAGTGCACGCGACCCTGGCGTAATTCCAGCTCGGCGGCATCGATGAACGTGCGGTAGCCCTCCGGGTCGATGAACGCCTCCACTGGATTCGTCGCCGTGGTGCTCGCGACAAACTTTCGATACCGGCCCCACGCGCGCGCGTGGTTCGTCACCCAGATGTCTGCGGGAAGACGTCGCAGCACGCGAATGCTGCGCTCGCGGTCGACCGTGGCGTCGTGACCGATCGGTGAGCCCTCGGTGAGATTGCGGTGAGCCCGCGACCCTGCACGCCGTTTCGGTTCTCAGGCGTGCCCGAACCTGATCGCTTTGCATATTGCGCCTACCGAGTCTTCAACCGTCTGAAGCGCCGTATCGACGACCAGGTGCTGCCTGCCCCAGGGCTGGTAGGACCGCGTGACTTCCTGCGACCTCATTGAGGGCAACCCTCGAGGGTTTGAATCGCGGCGAGCCCGCCCACGGAACCGCGTCAAGCGCAGTCGTTATCGCCAGACCGCCAGGATGCCGGCGAACACCGTGCACACCACCAGATAGTTGCCGGCGTTGATAGCCACCACAACCGCCTTGCGGCCCTCCCACAGCGTGCCTAACAGCACGGGCAACACCAGGCCAGCCCACAGCGCCAATCCGATCGACGCACCTTGTCCAGCAGTCTCCGCGTTCAAACTCCGAACCACGACCTGCAACACGTAGCTCAGCGCCACGCTGCTGACGATGGCTCCGCCAAACAGGAAGGGCATTCGGGCCTTGTCGGCGTCGCTCATTTTGGCCGGGTCGGGATTCAAGCCGGTGCCCTTGACCCAGGTTTTGAACCACGGCGCGGCGGGCGAATACCACAGCCAGCCCAGGATGAAGTTGGCGAACGCCAGCGCCAGGAACTGCGGGATCTGCACGGTCCAATTCAGCATGTGACCTCTAACGATAAGCTAGGACCGCCCTGCAATGCCGTCGCAAGGTTGCTACCCGGCCAACACGCTAGTATCATTAGCGTTTCCGCCAGACGCCGGTATCGTCTAGGGGTCAGGACACGTGGTTCTCAGGTGTGCCAAGACCCTGATCTAATGCGATCCGATCAAGCCTGCCTTGCACGATCCTGATCAGCCGCGCTCCTGAACGCCCGCCTCTGTTCGACAAGTTGGCGCAGACTGGCGCAAGTGTGATTCTGATCGCGGTGCGTGTTGGATCGATCGCCCGCGAGCTGTTCGAGCGATTCACGCTACGCGAACTACGGTGGACTTACTACCCGTTCACCCGGGCGCGGCCGCGTCACTCCAACAGGTGTTATGACCAACGCGGGAACCGGCATGTCGAAGTAGAGGCAGCTCACCATCAAACTCGATTGCCATGCAGGGTCTTCAGGCCTTGGGCGGCTGGGCCGTATATCGTCATCCTTGAGCACCACTCGGCCCTCACCGGGGAACGGTCCGAAGGTTGCCTTCGACTCTCTTCGCGTAGGTCCGTAGCTCAATGTGCAGGTCTCCCAATCGGTATCAGTCTTGTTGATCACTTCCCAAACTGTTCCGTCAACACTTCTCGACACCTCAACTCGTAAGTCGGGTGCTGATGGCCGAAAAGGTTGAGGGCACGCAGCCTGCAACCGAGGAACGACGCTGTCGAGTCCAGTTAGTGTAAAAACGGCGATCTGCTCCCCGGCTCCAAACTCGTCGAAGCCAAATCGGAGTGTTCGGTGGCCTGCGAGCGACAGAATGAAGCTGGCGGGAGATCCCACAAACAGACTGTCCCGGCCAGTTCCATGCGACCATCCAACTTGCTCGTCCATCACCCCGTCGTCCAGCCTCACTCGATTGACGAAGCTATCCTCAACAACAACATCTACGCTGACGTAGGCTTCCAACGTCTTCTCTTTGCAGCGAAGAACCAATGCCGGGGTGTAGGGCTTGCCGAAGCGACTCGTGAGAGGACGGTCCGCTCTCAGCAATGCAACGATCGTTGATGTATCGGTCATCTCAGACTTTGAGGTCGAGATTTGCCATCGCCCTGTTGGCGACGGAGGCGTAACCCTTCTCGATGTTGACGAAGGAGCAGGTCTTGCCCCACGAGTTTGAGCATCAATCTCAGCATCCAGCGGGGTTAGCAGACCAAACATCGCAAATGTGAGAATCGCGCGCGTCGGAAGCATAGGTCTCCTCGTAAATCGATCCGGAGGGCGTCCACCCGAGACGCTGCGGCTTTGTAATGGCGTGACTAGGGACAGTCGCTCTTGGTGATGCAGTCACTCAAGGCGGCGGTGGTTGGATCTATCCCGTTCAGCAACAGCTGTCCTTCGATCATTAGCCGATTCGCTTTGAAGGTCCACGCGACACCGGAATCGTTCGCGATGTCGATAGTGAACCCACCTCGCAGATCGGCCGCATGATATTGGCCCGCGACCATGTTGACCGTCCACGTAGCGCCAAGCGCATTACGTAACTGGCGAGGTTCGGCGCCATACAAGATTGGGTTAATCGGCTTCCCCTCGGCATTCGACACTGTCATCTTCGTGCACTCAAAGATGCGATCTGTTCTGTCACCACTGCCGCACGTGACGTTCACGATGTCGTCGAGCGCGTCGTCAGGTGCCGCATATCGGCCTCCCTGCTCCGTCGCCACCATATTGCCGCGAGCGATGACCCATCGATTGCTTATCATCACCACCGCTCGGACATCATTGACTGCGAAGATTGGCGTGCCCATGCCGTTGGAGGATCTGACCCTGGCAAGACCCATCAGCGCATCCGCCATCGCGGGCGAAATTCGCGCGGGTGCGAAGGGACTTTGGGCAGCTGTTTGCGCCACATGGAGAAGAGGAACGGACGCGCCGACCGTAAGGCAAACAAGCAGCGCGAGTAGCCTCGTGCTTTTCATGGCGTATGGGCCTCGCACGGATTGCAGCATGTGATTGGACGTATCGGCAAGATGACCGGCGTCAAAACAGGCAGAAACCGTTCACATTGTTGGAAATTGTGAGTCAGCGTGGGACTGGCGCGTCGACATGTCTATACGTCGTCAACAGAGTTGTGACTGGCGTTCAGAACGGTCGCTAAGAACAGCAGCGCGCACGGGATGACCGCTTCGAACCCGCAGACTAGACGACGCTGGCTTCGGTCGTTGCAGGCCGACCGTTCGCCGTTCTGCTCCCGACGGCTCTCAGCTCTACAGAGAGCTCGTATTCGTAGAGCTCAACTCCCTCCACCCGCGAACACGCGAGGACTAGGTCGCGAGAGATCTCACGAGCGATGATGACCCCGCGCACCGCCTGGCCCGGATCGGCGTGGTTCTCTTCGACCCACGCCATGTACCGCAGGAGTTGCCCGACCACGCGGTCGTATCCCTTCGAGACCTTGAGCTCAATCACCACGTAGCGATTAGCGGCGTCCAACGCCAGGATGTCGATAAACCTGCCACCTGCGGGAAACTCGAGCCCCGTAATGCCTTCCTCCTGATAGAGGCGCAGCCCCGGCTCCACGAGGTAGAGGTTCTTCGCGAGGAAGTCCCTGAGATCGCTCTCGTAGGCGAACTCGGTCGGCGGTGGACCCTCTTCGTCGCTTTCCTGTGCCTGCCCTTGAGCGCTGGCAACACGAGGCTGCTCGCCGGGATAGATCGGCGCCGGGTCGTTGGCAGCGTCGTAGAGCCGAAAACGGCCGGAATCGATCTGATAAAAGAGGTCGTCAGCCGGCTTGGCGTTATGGTGCACGCGGCTTGGCGCGTTCGTGGCGAGGAGTATCAAGTGCGCGGTGACCGTGCCCCGTTTGATCTTCGGATACTTCTGAGCGAACCAGGTAACGACTTGATCACGCCCGAGGATCTGACCCTTCGTCAGACCTATGTCGGCGACCATGTCGCGCATTAACGCTCGGACTGACTTTTCGTAGATGGCCATCGCAATCGCGAAGTCTAGCAACTTCGAGTCTCATGGTCGTGTCTTGAACCGAAGGCAGGAGCGCACACAGTTTCACCGAGAATCCCAGACGTGCGCACTGGCTCGACTGAAGATCGGCAACTGCGATTCGGTCCCCGTGTTTTTGACGGGCGCAGAATGAGGCTTTCACTAAGATGACCAACGCCATTGATACCGTCACGCACACCGCTGGAGCACCGATGCCACGTTTGAGCGCCAAAGACTTCGAGCGGGTTCTTTCCAACATGCCGCGGACCGGCGGCCGACAGCTGGACTTCCTCAAGGCGCATGCGGAAGCCAAGGGCCGAGCGCTGAACATGCGGAGTATCGCCAAGGCCGCAGGCTACAAGAATTATCGAGGTGGAAACCTGCAGTATGGCCGTCTCGCAGAGCGAATCGCTCAGAAACTCGGGCAGCGACAAGATGCGTTCAGCTTGCTGGTCGAATTCGTCCCCCCGAAGGGGAAGTCCGCCGACCACATCTCGAACGAAGAGTGGATCCTGATCATGCGCGAGCCTTTTTCCACGGCACTCAAACGCGTCGGCTGGATCTGAGCTCGTTCAGCACGGCAACATCGCGGAGGCCACACGACCTGTGCACGTGCCAGGCCCGTGAACCAGCGCTCGTTCAAGTGCTCGTCGCGGAAGGGGGTGTTGAACGATTCGATGTACGCATTCTGCGTCGGCTTGCCCGACTCGATCACCCCCTGAAGCGCGCGTCTTCTTCACGGCACCTTCAGTCTGTGATTCTGAAGACGGCGATTGTCTGACTCCCAGCGTTGGCGACATACAGGAACTGGCCCGAAGGTGCGACGACCAGCCCCCTTGGATTGGCAATACCCGCGGTCACCGGAGAACCCGATACGGCGCTAACAGCACCCTGAGCGCCTACTTGGTGAATCACAAGGGCCCCATTCACGGCGGGCTCAAAGGAATACGGAGTGAATACCAGCGAGCCATTCGGGGGAATGGCGAGGAAACTTCTAATGCCTACCTCCATGTTGGGTATTGGGAACGGTGACCCCGGCACATGCGCCAGGGTCCCATTCGCTCCAATGGTCATGACGCTCAAGGTATCTAGGAGGCATAGTTGCGCCAGTGTGCATACCTGCCCAGGGCTCAGCACAAGATCGAGCGCGTTTACTACGAACAGTCGCGCACCATCTGCTCTGATGGCAAGGCCCCGCGAACCACCATTCAAAGCTCCTGAGACAAACGGCGAGCCTGAAACGGCGGCCAAGGTGCCAGAGGCACTGATGGCGAGAACGCTGACGCCGTGTCGCGGGTCGCTCGAATCATCTCCGCTAACAACTAGGAGGGGCAGCGTTGGGTGCGCGACCAGCTCCATGCTTGTTGGGCTCGCGAACGGTGCAGGGAACGGAGAGGCTCCAACCTCCGACAGAACTCCGTCGCTCGTGAGATTGAAGACACTGATTGACGGCAAACTCACCGCATCGCCGAAATTTGCGACGAAAATCCTATCGCCCGTCGGCGCGACTGCCAAGCCCTGGGGATTCGGCCCGGCCGGAAATGGTGACCCTGATACTTCAACCAAGGCTCCCGTCTGTTGAATGGAAAAGACGCTCACAACGTCTGTCGTGGTGTTCGTGACAAACAAGAAGCGTCCGAGGGAATCGACTGCAATCCTGAGATTTGTTCCCACCATCGGAAATGGCGAACCACCCACTGGCGTAAGGCCACCATCAGATGCCACTTGAAAAACGCCGACGCTTGACGTTCCCAATAGTGCGAACAGGAAGTTGCCAGAGGGAGTGATTGCTAGCCGGGTTGGTCCGGAGGTCCCTGTCCCAGTCGCACTCAGCAGCGTTAGGGATATTCCCGCTGGAGGTGGCGCTGGGTTTACTTGGATTGTGATCGTTGCGCTGACACTGTCAGCTGCGGTTGTATGAATTGAGTAAGCGAACTGAATCGAGCCAGACACGCCTTGTGGAGGCGTGTAGGTGAACGCGCCGCTGCCCTGACTGACGAACCCCTGCGGCGCGTTTAGAAACGTGACAGAAACGAAGCTGGTCGGAACTGTGTCGTTTACTAATACCCCTGGCGGGGGCACAGTGAGCGTTGTCCCTTGCGTCACCGCGTAGGCATCAGGGCTCGGCGGAGAGAGAGGAGCGCCGTATTTATACTGAATTGCGGCGACGTCCGGCGTTGCTAGCGACTGAGGGTAACAACTGTCTTGACTGGTCATCACCGGCGCAAGCGCGCAGGGGTAAACGAAACTTGGAGTGTGAGCGATCCCAAGCGCATGTCCGATCTCGTGAATCAGACTGCCACGAAGCTCCGTCTTAAATGTTTCAAGGTCATTCGAACCCATGTGAATGGTCAGTTGATCGTTCGCAGTTAAGATGCCGGTTCCTTTGCTAGCGAAATAGGTTCCGCAAGTCTGACCGAAGCCAGACCGTGCCACCACACAAAATATTGATAGAAACTTGGGTATGCAAACGGGCCCGATGCAAGCTGGATTGAGTGTTTTGTCTTCGACAAACACTATCTGTGCCTGACTGCGGGTGTTGGTCTGTTCGAAATGAAGAGACGACACATCTGTCCACTGCTTTAAAGCGGCGGTTATTTCTTGCGGCGTCAGTATCGTCGGATTCGCCGTTGGTTCGACATACCATTTGAGGGTCGAGAGACCCCATCCATACCCGCTTACTTTCCACTTGTTGTCGGGACTGGTGTAGGCTTTTGCGCGCTGATCGATGACCGTAGCGGCTTGGTTCTGAAACCAACCAAGCAAGGTGCTGAAATGAAGGAGGTCGACTTCGACAGTCTGCGTCGAGGACAGAAACCGTGGCTCGACGATTTCCACAACAGGCCGTTGTCCGTAATGGGCAAACAGTAGGTTGTCGATAGAAGAGCCGTTGGGAACGACTATGCCGCCGACGTTGATTGTGAGCGTTGCGGATGCGCCGAGTATCAAACCTTCTGGTTCAAGGATCCATGCGGGGCCCGACGGACCAAATCCTGCTAGTTCAGGCACTGGAACAAAGTTCGTAGCGTAAGTTACATGAACCTCCTGCGGCACAGTAAGCGCGCCGGGAGGGATTGTGAGCACGCCTCCCCCCTGTGCCGCGACGATGGTACCACCCTGGGTTCCCACACTCTTGGCCCCGCCCAAGATCGAAACCGTGATTGTCGAACCCGGCTTCCCAGCCATTCGGACAACCAACTCGTTCTGGGTCGATAGCTTCACTGCTGTTCTTATGTGTCTGGGAGCACGTTCACCATCGACGCTTGACCATAAAAGTGTTTCACCGTTCAGCGTCACGCGGTTATTGGCCGCACCCATATCCACGAGGATGTCGATGATGTAGTCCGCTGCTGGGTTGCCGCCGAACGTTATGCGCTCTGTATCCGGGCCGGCGCTGCGACGGCGCATGAATGTTTGTGGGCCAAACACGCAGGCACCACATTCGGGATCGCGAGCAGGCGCTACAGCATCTATTCGGATTACGCTCGATGACGCATACTGGCGCAACCCCCGCGGCAACGCGCTCATTCGGTCCGGATGCTGTGATGAACCGGTTTGGCTGAGGGCGCTTAGCACCGAATCCCAATCGCCATCTGGATTGAATCGAGCGTAGCGTCCAAACCGAGCAAACACTTTGAAATAGATCGGACCGATAACCGGCTCATCGAGGGCTACGGCGAGCGAATAGACGTGGTCCCGCTTTGTCTCATCGCCTCGGCTTCCCACATCGTTCATCGTTCCTACAAAGGCTGTAGGGTTCCCTGACGCATCGGTGCGAACTAGCAGGACGCGCTGGGAGTCATGTTTCCAGAATGCTGAATCGGTGAGGACTGCGGTAAACGTTACGGCAGTTGGCGTATCGACAACGATCAAATTGGTTGAAGCGCCGACAGTCCCGATATCTTCGCCCGCCCTCAAGGGAACGAGCCCAAAGACGAGCGACATCAAGAAGGCGGCAAGGACGACCGCCAACCTCGAGGTTGCCCCGACATCACTTCCGGCAAGTCTCCGATACGCCCTGGTCATGGCGCGCATTCTGTGCGCTGCAAAGAGGACTTGTCTAGCGCCAACTTGCAAAGACAGAAGGAAACAGCTTCGCCACTGCCTGCCAAGGCTGAACCGCGTCAAAAGAGCGGGGCTAGGTTCTGTGAAGACCGTTTTGACGGACTGATTCGCAGCGCGTGAGGTCGATGAGGCGAGGCAGAATTCTTATGAAACGAGTTACCCACGGCAAAACCATGTCTCACCTCGGCCAATTCCTCGTCGGCGGGCGAGGGTCTAGAACTATAGGGTGTCTTGACTAAGCAAACGTCGAGAAGACCTGCACCGGCACGTTGTTGAGAGCCGTTGTCGTGGCAAACACGGACGACTGTTGGTCGACAAGGCGTGACCGCTGGCCTAATTTGAGCGTTTCGTTTCCGGACGCTACTCGAAGACGCAGTTTTCAGCATCTTACGGGTGACAGGACCAGCAGGTATAGGCAAGAGCCGGCTGGCGCTGGAACTGTGTGACTGGTGCCACGAGGAGCATTGGCTCGCGGGCTTCTACGGATCCCCATCGGTGTCATGGCCACAACAATGGGTCGCCACACGAGACACTTTGGTCGTACTCGACTACGCCGCGTCGAAGCGAGTCGGTGGTCAATCCGCGTTCACGTGGATCGAATCACTGTTGCTCCGTGCCGGTCCACGAGCGCGTTCTGAGAGTGGCTCGCCAAGGACCTTGTCGCGACAACCAAGGATACGCGTCGTGCTTTTGGACCGCGCCACACATGGAGCGTTGTGGTCGGACTGGCACGTCAGCGAGCTCGCACGGGATTTAGACGCCGTAACGCTGCCGATCTCACTCGAACCTGATCGCGTTGAATTTGAAGACATCGCGCGTGCTGAGCTAAGGCGCCGCGTGCGGCGCGAGCCGTCAGCGACAGAACATCAGGCGATTGTATCTACTGGCGAACGGCTGCGCGGCCAGTTTCGCCCTCTTTTTGCATTGCTCACCGCTGCAGCACTGGCCGAATCTGGGAGTATGGCGGCGCCGAGTTGGTCGCCCGAGCTACTGGTTGAGAGCATCCTCAAAGGGCAGATCCAACAATGGAGGACCGCAGGGATCACCGACGAGCACCTCGATCTGCTCTACGAGGCCACGCTAACGCAGGGTACGTGTGCCGACGACGACGAATTCAGCCAACGGGTGGCCGCGTTGTCTCCCACGACCCTGGCCGTATTGGCATCCCTTTCAGAGCCGGGTCCACCGCTCGGGCCGATTGCCCCGGACTTGCTGGGAGAATTTTTTGTCCTCATGCGTCTTCGGGGGGAGGCTACAACTGGCACACGCCAGGTTTCGGTGACGATTAACACAGCCAACTCTCTGCTGACGCGGTCGTGGGGACATCCGGAGGCGTGGGAGTATGCGGGTCTACTTCTACTGGACTACCTTTCCTGGTTCCCAGAGGTAGGCGTCAATCCGAGCGTCAACATCATGCGCTTCGCCTTGGACGCGATCAGCGAGGGCGACGCGTCTTACGGGTCGCTATTAATCTGTTTCGGGGCAGCGTGGAAGCGGCCGGACGATCGCGATTGGTCGGCTTGGCTCTGCGAACTGCCGCCCAGCCTACGGCATGAGCTCAAAGCGGCAGTGGTAATGGGTCTCATCAACGTGATAAACACCGCGCCCGACACTGCGCGGTGTCTGGCGGTAGCCGACCAGATCGATGCGTTGCACGCGCAGCACGGCCAACACGCTTCGGTGGGTGCGGGCGTGGCCAAGACGCTCTTGGCCGCGGCCTTTCGCGAGCCCGACCCCGTGCAACGGCTGGTGGTAGCCGAACGAATCGAGGCTCTGCACGTGCGTTGCTTGAAAGAGGCTGCGGTGCGCATGCAACGGGCCAGGGCGCGCTTCGGTGCGACCTTCGGCGAATCCGACCCGGGCCTTCATCTGGACGAAAGCAAATGGATCGAACTGCTGCACGAGCACGTCTGGCAAGTGGCAGTTGTACGCGGTTGCGTTGCCTGGGCACTCTACAACGTGGGCTGCGTCGAACATGACCCGGGCAGACGGCTGGCCGTGGCTGAAAGGATCGATGCACTGCACACGCAGCATGGGCAGGAACCAGAGGTGCGAGAGCCTTTGGCCAAAGCGCTGTTCAACGCAACCGTCGGCGAGCCCGATCCGGTCCGACGGCTAGCCGTGGTCGACCGGTTAGATGCATTGCATACGCAACACGGGCAGGAGCCAGTGGTGCGCGAGGCGTTGGCCAAGGCGCTCTTCAACCAGACCGTTGCCGAACCCGACCCAACGCGACGGTTAGATGTGGTCGAACGGATCAGGGTGCTGCACACGCAACATGGGCAAGAGTTGGCGGTGCGAAAGCTACTGGCTAGGGCGCTGCTGAACGCGACCGCCGGACAACCCGACCCGGCGCGACGGTTCGCCTTGGTGGAAGAGCTCGAGGCGCTGCACACCCAGCACGGGGGAGACCCAGAGGCGCGCGAACAGCTCGCCAAGGCGCTGTTCAACGTGACCAGCGGCGAACGCGATCCGGCGCGATGGCTGGCTGTAGCCGACCGGCTCGGGGTCCTGCACGCGAGGCACGGGCAGGAGCCCGCCGTGCGGGAGCCGCTAGCCTCGGCACTTGCCAACGCGACCGCCTTCGAACCCGACCCGGCCAGACGGCTGGCCCTGGCTGAAAGGGTCGAGGCGCTGCACACGCAGCATGGGTGGGAGCCGGCGGTGCGCGAGCACTTAGTCAGAGCGCTGGTCAATGCGGGGAACGCCGAACCCGACCCCGCGCGACGGTCAAATGTGGTCGAACGAATCGAGGCGCTGCACTCGCAGCACGGGCAGGAGCCAGTGGTACGCGAGGCGTTGGCCAGAGCTCTCAGCGCAACCGGTGCCGAACCAGACCTGGCGCAGCGTTTGGCCGCAGTGGCACGGATCGAGGCGCTGCACTCGCAGCACGGACAAGAAGCGGCGCTGCGCGAGCCGCTGGCTAGGGCTCTCGTGAACGTCGCCGTCCGCGAGCCTGACCCGGCCGGACGGCTCGGCGTGGCCAACCGGATCGAGGTGCTGCATACGCAACACGGGCGGGAGCCAGCGGTGCGTAAGCAGCTGGCTCGGGCGCTGTATAGCGCGACCATCACCGAGCCCGATGCTGCCCGACGGTTGACCACGGCCAACCGGATCGAGGTGCTGCATACGCAGCACGGGCGGGAGCCAGCGGTGCGCAAGCAGCTGGCTCGGGCGCTGTTCAACACTGTTGATGCCGAAGCCGACCCGGCGCGACGTTTAATTGTGGTCGAACGGATTGAAACTCTGCACTCGCAGCACCGGCGCGATTTAGCGGTGCGCGAGCAACTGGCCAAGGCGCTCTGTATCGCGACCTTGGCCGAGGCTGATCCGTCGCGACGTCGGAACTTAATCGAGCGGCTGAATGGCTTAGCCAGGAATCACGCCAGCGAGCCGCACCTCGCGCAGATAGCCTCGCTGGCCCTCTCGGCTGGTTCGTCTCCCACGGTAGGCAGACTCCAACGGAGCCTTCGCACAGGCTTTGAGTGGCCCCGACGACGTCGGATACCTCCACTCGGAGGTTGAAGATGCGGCGTGCATGTCCGGATCTGGTGGCAATTTGCCACGTGCCTGCTCACCAACAAGACAGAATCCCGCTATACATACGCCGATGAGCCCGGCCTGCGAAGACTGTCAAGCGACGCCCAGGCGTTGTGGAAGGCGGGAGATTGGCGCATGGCTGGCGCAAACGTCCAGGGCCACCAAGTTGCGACCCGGCCAACCCGCTGATATCATTAACGTTTCGCCCCCACGCCGGTATCGTCTAGGGGTCAGGACACGTGGTTCTCAGCCACGGGACCGGGGTTCGAATCCCCGTACCGGTACCATCCTTCGCTCACTGGAATCCTGAGCGAGCTTCGGACGGCAAGCCATCCTTCACTCGCCTCACTCGTCGGTCTTCATTCCACGGCGGCCACCGCTCAGACGATGCTATCGTCGTCGCGCGTTCATCGGTGGACGACCGGGCACGGGGTTCGCACCATCCCCAACCGAAGGCGTCTGATGCATGGACGGTCGATTGGCTTGCGCGTCGACGCGCAAGCGGCGCTGAACGTCGAGGTCCGCTCGCGCTCAGCGCAGGCTACTTCTTATGCGCCAGGTCTCGGGCAATCGTATCGAGCAGCGCGCGCTCTTCTGACGACACACGCCCGATTCCGAATATCCCGCCCGACGCGGCGGCGATCTGCTCGCAGTACTTCACAAGGTCGTCAGCGGTCAGCGGGGCGACGCCGGAGGCCTCTGAGTCGAGCGTTGCCCGGATGAGTCTCGACGCACTCGAGAACACCTGCGCGTCGGGACGGCTCGAAAGCCAGGACCGGAGCTGCCGGTCAGCCGCGCTGCCGTCTTCAATTCCCCGCGTCCCGGCAAGCTGCAGGATCAAGGTCCGTTCGGCCTCGCTGACCCCGCCTTCCGCCCACGCCATCTGGAGTAGAGGCACCAGGGGCAGCAAGGCGACGGTGTCGGGGGTGAATCCCAACGCCTGCAGCTCCTCGAGCATCTCCGGATCCCGCAACCCGCTTTTCGCGCTCAACTCACGACTCGCCGCCTCGGCAGCCGAGGCCTGACGCATTTTTTCGATCAGCTCGCGATCCTTCTTCCGGAAATAGTCGTCCTCCAGGACACGACCGCGCTCGCCAAGGGGGTTTTCGTTGGGCATGGCGTCATCCTACCATCGTGTTTGAGCTGTCCCTGCTCCGGGAAAAGGGCTCGAAACGCAGCCCCAAGCCCAACCGCGCAGCGTCCGGCTATGATGGCGAGGATGCGCAGCTTTGTGAAATTCATCCTCTCTGTTGTGGTGCTCGCGGCGATCGTGGCCGGAGGCGCGTGGGTCTGGGCCGGTCGTCAGCCGGGCCCTGCTGTCACCATTCGTGGTCCTGAAAAGTTCGTGGGCCAGGCGGGATCCCTCGACGTCATGGTGGAATCACCCGGCGGGCAGTACTCCGCGGTGACCGCATCGGTCGAGCAGGAGGGCAAGACCTATCCGGTGTTCTCACTCGACCCCACCTCGCAACCCGCAGGTGCTGACGAGAATGCGAACCGCCTCTACGTCAGCCGGCCGATCGGTAAACGCACGATTCCGGAGTTGAAGGCCGGCCCGGCACGCATCGTTGTCACGGCCTCACGTCCCGTGCTCTACGGCCGGCGTCTGGTCACGACGACGGTCACTCGCGACGTCCAGGTTCGCCTCGATCCGCCGCGCGTTGGCGTGCTGTCGACGTTCCACTACATCAACCACGGCGGCGCCGAGTTCGTCGTCTACACGGCAACACCGCCCGACGTGGAGAGCGGGGTCAGGGTCGGACAGCGCGCGTATCGCGGATTCCCCGGTTCGGCGGTGGGACTCAGCGACCCGTCGGTGCACGTGGCCTTCTTTGCCCTACTCAACGACCAGACCCTGAACGAGCCGATCTCGGTCTACGCGCGTGACGAAGCCGGCAACCAGGCAACGGCGGCCCTTGACCACATGCCCTTCGAGAAGCCCTTCGCCCGAAGCCGCATCCAGATCGACGACCGCTTCCTCCAGAAGGTGGTCCCGCCGATCGTCGATCAGACGCCGGACATGGGACTGTCGAGCGAACCGGACAAGCTCCTCGAGTCGTTCCTCAAGATCAACGGCGAACTTCGCCGCCGCAACGCGCAGACGATCGCCGAACTGGCCACCAAATCAGCGCCCGAGATGATGTGGAAGGATGCTTTCCAGCCGCTCAGCAACGCAGCGGTCGAGGCACGCTTTGCCGACGGCCGCACCTACGTCTATCAAGGCAAGGACGTGGACCAGCAGGTGCATCTCGGCTTCGACCTGGCGGTGACCGCGCAGGTGCCGATTCAGGCTGCGCAACGCGGCGTCGTCGTCCACGCGGCGTACCTCGGCATCTACGGCAACTGCGTGATCCTCGATCACGGCCTCGGTGTGCAGACCCTTTACGGCCACATGTCCTCGCTCGATGTGAAGCCAGGCGATCAGGTGGAGAAAGGTCAGGTGCTCGGCCGCAGCGGCACCACGGGCCTGGCCGCGGGAGATCACCTGCACTTCACCGTTCTGGTGGGCGGATCGCCCGTCAATGCCGTGGAATGGTGGGATCCCAAGTGGATGCAGGACCGCGTGTTTCGCAAGATCCAGGCGGCCGGCGGCGCGCAGCCCAGCGTGAGATAATTCGAGGACGTGAAACATCTTGCCCAGGCGGCCGGCCCATCGTCGATGGTCCGCACGTCGTCAGTCGCCTCGGACTTCTGGGCGCTGACGAAGCCGCGACTGAATTTCCTGGTCCTGATCACGACGCTGGGTGGCCTGTACCTCGGCGCGCCGGAAGGCGTGCCCCTGCCAATCCTCGTCCACGCCCTCCTTGGGACCGCGCTGGTCGCCGGTGGCGCGGCCGCACTCAACCAGGTGTGGGAGCGCGAGGTCGATGCGCTCATGCGCCGAACACGGTTGCGCCCGCTGCCGGCCGGACGTCTCGGCACGACCGAGAGCCGCTGGTTCGGTATCGCACTGTCAACGGTTGGTATCGTCGAGCTGGCGTGGCAGGTCAACCTCCTCGCCGCGGCGGTCGCAGCTCTGACTGCGGTGAGCTACGTGCTGGTCTACACCCCGCTCAAGACCCGAACGTCTCTCTCCACGCTGGTCGGAGCAATCCCGGGTGCGCTCCCTCCTGTGATCGGATGGGCTGCGGCGACCAACTCGATCACGCTCCCCGCGCTCGTGCTCTTCGGCATCGTGTTCTTCTGGCAGATGCCGCACTTCCTCGCCATCGCATGGCTGCACCGCGAGGACTACGCTCGTGCCGGCATTCCCCTCCTGCCGGTGCTCGAGTCCGACGGTCGCCGAACTGGTCAGCAGGCACTGCTCTACGCCGCCGGGCTCTGGCCGGTGAGTCTGATGCCTATCCTGGTCGGGTTGGCGGGCGTCCCATACAGCATCGTGGCCACGGCGCTCGGTGTGGGCTTCATCGTCCTCAGCGCGCTGTTCATGCGCGAGCGTTCGAACCAGACCGCCCGGCGTCTGTTCCTGTACTCGATCGTGTATCTCCCGGTGCTCTGGGGCGCGCTCTGCCTCGACCGCCTCTGGCTGTAGCGCCCAGATGGAGGTCACCGATCTGCCGGCGCTCAACGCCACCCTGAACGGAACCTCGGCCATCCTGCTGTCCGCCGGGTATCTGTTCATCAGGCGCGGTCAGCAGTCCCTGCACAAGCGCTGCATGCTTGCGGCGGTCACGACATCAGCGCTCTTCCTGATCAGCTACGTCGTCTATCACCTCCAGGTGGGGTCCCGGCCATTCCCCGGCCAGGGCATCGCTCGGGCGGTGTATCTGACGATCCTGGTGACGCACGTCATCCTGGCGGCGACGATCGTCCCTCTGGCGCTCGTCACCACGGCCAGGGCTCTCCGGTCGCAGTTCGATCGCCATGTCCGGATCGCCCGGTGGACCTTCCCACTTTGGCTGTATGTTTCGGTGACCGGCGTGGTCATCTACGTGATGCTGTATCAGGTTACCTGGACCTGATCCCCGGCGCCCTTTCGGCGAATTCGATTTAAGATAAGGGCCTTTCAGAGGAGCCTTCGATGCCGCGCCTGTCTGCAGCACTCCTGACGCTCGCGATGCTGACCCTTGCCTTTCCGGCAACCGCTCAGACGGGGCGCGTAATTGGCGTCGTGACGGACTCGGGCGGGAAGGCAGTCAAGGGCGCCACGATCACGGCGTCCAACAGGGACGCCTCGCCTTCCGTGCTGACCTCCACAACCGACGACAAAGGTCGCTTCGGCATGATCGGCCTGAAGGCTGGCGTGTGGACCTTCATCGCTGCGGCCCCCGGCTTCGAGCCGGCCGGCGGCACGGCGCCGATCAGGTCCTCCACCGTCGGACCACCGCTGCGCTTCGTCATCCAGCAAACACCGGAAGTCATTCCCGGCGCCCTGTCGAAGGACATTGCCGATCAGGTGAGCGCGGCCAACACGCTGCGCGCGCAGGGCCGCTTCGACCAGGCAATCATCGCGTATCAGGCCATTCAGTCGAAGAACCCGAAGATCACGTCCATCAACGTGGTGCTGGGCGATGCCTTTCGCCAGCAGGCTGAGCGCGAGCAGAACCAGGAGACGCGCCAGTCGCTCTACTCACGAGCGATTCAGTCATATTCCGAGGCAGTCAAGGCCGACGACGCCAGCGAGCGGGTTCGTCTGGACCTTGGACTGACCCTTGTCTCTGCCGGACGCGAGGACGAAGGGGTGCGCGCACTCCAGGCACTGGTGGCGTCGATACCGAACAGCGCGGCCGCGAAGGATGCCGCGAGCAGGCTGGCCGAGCTGCGGCGCTGACGCGCCGCGCGCCACGTCCCCCTGAACCGCATGTCTTCGCAGAGGCAGGCCGGCCGTAAGCGCTGGCACGCCACGATCATCCTCGGGCTGTTCGTCCTCGCCGTCGCCGCAGCCGCCATTGCCGGCTGGCGCTACGCCCGCGAGTCTCCGCCCCACCAGGGCCCGATCATCGTCTTCGCGATCGAATCACTCCGCGGCGACGCGATCGGCGCCGGCCCCCGACCCGGCAGCGATACGCCGGCGCTCGACGCGTTGGCCGCCGACGGTGTCGTGTTCTCCCGCGCCTACACCCACTCGACGGCGATCCTCCCCGCGTTCACCTCCCTGTCCACGGGCCAGCTCCCGTTCGAGCACGGGGTGCGCGACGATGGCGGGTTTACCCTGCCTGACAGCGCGCGGACGATGGCCGAGTTGCTCCGCAACCGCGGGTTTGTCACCGGCGGCGCGGCGTCGACCTTCCTGCTGCGTCGGGCAACGGGATTGGGACAGGGCTTCGGCTTCTACGATGTGGACCTGCCCGAACCGTCTACGCCGGAAGCCGTGTCGATCGAGCGTGATGGGCTCCAGACCTATGAGGCCGCGGAGGAATGGATCCGCGCACAGAGCAATCAGCGGTACTTCCTCGTCCTCGATCTGGATCGTGAGTCGGCCGAGCCGGTCGTGGCGCGGCTGGTCAACGAACTCAAGGCCAGAAACCTCTACGACGAAGCCACGCTCATCGTGACGGCGGACCGCGGCGAGCGAGGCAACGGCGCCGGGCTCGACGAGTCGACGCTGCACGTACCCCTGATCGTGAAGCAGCCATTCGCTGAAGCCGCCGGCCGCCAGATCAGCACGCCGGTCCAGCACATCGACCTTCTGCCGACGCTGCTCGACTTCGTACGCGCACCCATTCCAGGCAACCTGCGCGGCCGTTCGCTCCGACCGTTGCTCGACGATGCGGACGGCACGCTGCCGGAACAGCTCATCTACTCGGAATCCCTCGAAGCGGCGATGCGCTTCGGTGGTTATCCCGTGTACGCCCTGACGGATGGGGCCGCACGACTCGTGCGCGGTGCGACCGACGAATTGACGGCCATCGCAGGCTTTTCCTCGTCGCCACCTCCCATCTCGACGCTGGTGGCGGCCCTGGATCGACTGCTGAAGGATCAGGTGCTGCCTGGTCCGTCGGCGATTGCGCCGGCGGAGGAACGTCAGTACGCGGCGGCTGGCTACCTGGCAGGGCTGCGGCAATGGTCTGCACTCTCACCGCCGCTCGAATCCGGAGATCAGCGCGCGCTGGTTGAAGCCCACCGCGCCGGTGTCAGGCGGCTGGCTCTCGGCGACGTTCCGGCAGCCATCGCCGCCCTGCGCGCGATCGTTCGCACCCACCCTGCGCTTCCGGCCGTGCAGTTCCAGCTGGGCACCCAGCTCCTGCACGCCGGACGGCTCACCGAGGCCCTCACCGCCCTCAGGGCGGCCGACGACCTGCGTCCGGAGGATGCTCAGATCGCCACCGCCCTGGCGGTCACCGCGTTGCGCGCGGGACAGATGGCTGAGGCCGGCGCCTACGCGGAGATGGCCGTGGCAAGGGCGAGCTCCGCGGACGTGACGGCAAAGGTCGATGCCCGTGTTGTGGCCCTGGAAGTTGCGCTGGCCGCGAAGAACGCCGAAGCCGCCGCCATGCACGTCGCCGAGATCGAGCGCGTCGATTCGACCTTGCCGCTCGGTGACTATGTCGAAGGGCGCGTCGCCTTCGACGAGGGTCGCTTCGACGATGCCGTCGCCGCGCTGCAGAACGCCGCTCGGGCGCTGCAGTCCCGTTCCTCCGTCGTGCCCGACCTTCAGCTGGTACTCGGTGACGCGCTGGTGCAGCTGGATCGGAACACCGAGGCGGAAGCGGCCTATCGACAGGAATTACAGACCTTCCCGGCGAGCGTGCGCGCGTATGCAAGCCTCGCCACGATGTATCACGCCTCCGATCGCGACGAGGCCATGAGCCAGACGCTGGACGCGTTGATCGAGGCGATTCCGACCGCCGAAGGATACGCTGCCGCTGTTCGAGTCTGGACCGCGGCGGGCAACAGGGCGCGTGCGAACGAGCTCCGCACAGAAGCTCGCAGACGATTCCGCGGCGACCCGACCCTCGCCAGCCTGCGGTGAGTTTTCGCCGGGCCTGGTCTTCGCCGGGCCCTTCGGACCCGGCCTACGTACTGCCGTTCGTCTTCGCCGGGTGGAACGCGATCGTCACCAGACCGACGCCGGCCCAGAAGAGTCGCGGCACCTTCCTGACGACCGCGAGCGCCACACCGGACACCGGGTCAACGGCCACCAGCGGCGCGAGCGCGCCGGTCAGCGCCTCATCCACACCCACCCTGAACGGGACGAACTTGAAGACGACCGTCGCGACACGGTTCAACGTCTCGAACACAATGGCCATGGCGAGGGTCGGGGCGCGGTCACCCATCAGCCACCCCAGCGTGACGAACACCTCGAGCACGGCGAGGGCGTGATAGATCAGGTCGAGCGCGAACACCTGCAGCAGGCGCCCCGGATCCTCCCTGGTGAAGCGGCGCACTTCGTCTGCCACGGCTGCCAGCGCCGCCAGCCTCGTCGTCAGACCGACAAGCGCGCCCCCGCCAGTGCGGGTCCGCATCACCAGCGGCAGCACGAGCAGCGCGACGAGGGCAACAGCCACCGCGGCCAGCACCGCCTGACGAAGCGCGACGGGAAGCGTGGCGGTTGCCAGGAGAAGGCCGCCGCCGAGCGCAATCATGGCGATGACCGACGCCGAATACAGCAGATTTTCGAGCGTCAGGGACGCGACCGACTCACGCGTCGCCAGATGATGGCGGGTCAGAAAGATCTTGGTGGGTTCGCTGGCCAGCAGGCCGAGCGGCGTCACGCTGCCGACGGCATCCCCGGCCAGGAAGGCCGAGAACGCGTGGCTGAAGGTCAGCTCGGCATCCCGGCGGACGCACAGCCGCCAGCATTGGGCACGAAGAAGGAAACGTGCTCCTCCGAGCGCGATGATCAGGACCAGGCCCCAGCCGACGCGGCGTATGCCGTCGAGAATCTCGGCGACGCCGGCTCGCCGCACGGCATACACGAAAAGCGCGAGCCCCAGAACAGCGGCGATCAGCGAGAACGCGCGCGTCCGAGGTCGAAAGGTCACGGCGTGTTCAGAGCGGGCCTGCTAGCTGGGTCGCTGAGCCTCGAGCTGACGGAACGTCTCCTCGATCAGACGCTCGTTGTCTTCCCTGGTGACGTTGCGCTGCAGCACCTTGGAGGCGATGGCGACCGACAACTCAACCGCCTCGTGCCGGATCTGCTGCAGTGCGCGTGAGGTCTCCAGCTCGATCTGGTGCTCGGCGTTCTTGACCAGCGCGGCGGCCTCGGTACGCGCCTTTTCCTTCAGCTCCTCACGGAACCGATCGGCGTCGCTTCGCGTACGCGACATGATCGCCTCGGCCTCCGCCCGGGCCTGAGCCAGCAGCTTCGCCGACTCCCCCTGCAGACGCTCCAGCTCCACCTTCGCCTGACGGGCATCGTCAAGCGACTTGCGGATCGCCTCCTGCCGGCTTTCCAGCGCCTCGAGCAGCGGGCGCCACGCAAACTTCGCGAGCAGCGCCACCAGCACGAGGAACGTCGCGATGGTCCAGATATAAAGCCCGGGATCGGGCTGGACCAGCGGATTATTCATCGCCTTTGTCCTCCTGCGCGGGGGCACCAGGTGCCCCCGGTCACGACCCTACTGGTTGAGCAACAGGACGAGGAGTGCGAACACCTCGGCCAGAATCGCCACGCCTTCGAGCAGGAAGAGCGGGAGGTTGGCCGCGCCGCTGATCTGCGCAGCTGCGCTCGGCTGCCGCGCCACACCCTCGGCAACCGCGGCCGCGAGCTTACCAATGCCAAGGCCGGCGCCGATGACGATCAGCCCAAGGCCAATCGCGACTCCCATGAAAGCAAACTGCATGTCCACCAGTAACTCCTCAGGAAATGGCTCAGTGATGAGCGTGAATGGCCATGCCGATGAACACAGCCGTGAGCAGCGTGAATACGTACGCCTGCACCAGAATGACGATGAGTTCGAGCCCGGAGATGCCCACCGCCAGCGGCAGCGACAGGATCGCGCCGACCCCGATGCCGACGATGGCGCGTCCAGCCAGCTCCGCGAAGATGAACACGAACGACAGGATCGCCAGGATGGCAATGTGGCCGCCGGTCATGTTCGCGGCAAGTCGCATGGTCAGCGCGAACGGGCGGACGAACATCCCCATGATCTCAATCGGAATCAGCAGGAAGTAGATCGGCCACGGCAGACCGTGCGGAATCATGTTCTTCCAGTGCTGCACGAACCCGTGGGCGCGCGACCCGGCGATGATGATCGCAAAAAACGAGATGCTGGCCAGCGCCGCGGTGACGTTGAAGTTGCCGGTCGCCGTGGTGCCGCCATGCAGGACCTGGGCGAAGAACGACTCTTCCGGCAGGTGCAGCACGGTGTGATTCAGCAGCGAGAGCACGTCGAAGATCGGGATGATGCCGATCAGGTTCGCGCCGAGAATGAAGAAGAAGAGCGTGAGCAGGAGCGGTGTCCAGGTGAGGACCCACTTGTTGCCGACGTTCGGCTGCACGATCGTGTCGCGGATGAACTCCACCGCGATCTCGAGCGCGCTCATGAAACCGGTAGGAATCAGCCGCTCCTGACGCAGATAGCGCCGGACGACAGCCGTGATGCCCACAAACAGGATCGCCGCGACGATCCACAGCATCAGCACGTGCTTGGTCACGGAAAAATCGATGCCGAGGATCTTCGGCAGGTGAATCAGCGGGTGATCGATGCTGCTGTTGGCAACGTGCTCGATGATCGTTTCACCGGCATTGAAGCCTTCGGCAGCACCTTCAGCGGCGGCATTGCCGGCTTCGCCGAGGATTTCGCCTTCTGCGGGGGGTGACTGAAGCAGCATCTCGTGGATTTATCTCGTTCCGACAAACAGGCGCTGGAGAAACAGCGCTTCCATGACGTAGATCCCGATGAAATACGCCGTGAAACTCACCACAAACGGCGTCGCCGGCACCGCCAGCCCCCGCAGCATCATCACCACGTAGGCCGCGAAAAACAGCATCTTGCCCGCAAACGCCTTCATCATCACGCCGGTGACCGACTCGGGCGAGGACCGATACGTCCTGCTCACGAGCACCCAGGTCACTGAAGCGGCCACCAGCGGACCGGCCATGCCCCACAGGACTCCGGCCGGAGGAGCGCCGCCGCCGATGGCTGCTCCCGCTGCAATCGCACTCGCCGCCGACATCCAGACCAGTGGGCTCAACGATGCCATGCGACCTTGATCAATTCGTAGAACCCGACCACGATTCCCAGCCCGAGCCCACTCATCAGGAACCAGGGAGACGTGTTCAACCAGCCGTCAACCGCGTAGCCAATGCCACCGAGCAGGATGATGGCGCCAATCAGGGTATAGCTCGCCCCGGCAACCGGGCCCGACCGGACCAGATTGTCCTGCAGGGACCGCGCAGATCGCTCGAACGAAAACCCTCGGTCCTTCTTTGCCATGGTTCCAGGCGCGACACGACCGGGACCGCACGCCAGCCGGGACTTCCAGAGCCGGACGACACCACTGCCACGCCGTTCGGCAGCTGGACCGCCCGTCAGTATAACCGGCTTTGTGAAATACTTCACCAGCTATCCGGGTCTAGGCCCGCAACTCGTGATCTGTCAATAAGTTCAGAACTAACTGGAACCTTGACCGCCCCTCCCCGCAGACCTATACTCGCAGCGAGTCCCCTACCCGGGGTCAGACCGGGGTCAGACCCGGGTCAGACCCCTCAGCTCTCTCGAGGCAGCTCCCTATGAGTCGCGCCGTCTCTGCTCGAGTCCTCGTCGCCGGCCTCGCATGCGCCGTGGTGTTCTTCTGGGCAGGCGCCCGACAGCCCTCCGCCCAGGGCGACATCCGCGAACGCACGCTCTTTGTCTCCGCCCTCGATCGGATGGACAACCCGGTCGAAGGCCTCGGCCCGGCCGACCTGATCGTCCGTGAAGACGGTGTCCAGCGCGAGGTCCTTCGCGTGTCACGCGCCACTGAAGCCCTCGAGGTCGCGGTCCTCGTCGACAACGCGGCCACCTCCGACAGCCTGATCCCCCGAGTACGCGAGGGCCTGAAGGCCTTTATTGCCGCCCTTACGCCGCAGCACTCCGTCGCACTGGTGGCCCTCGCCGACCGCCCGACGATTCTCGTCGACTACACCACGAACCGAGACGCCCTGATCGCCGGCAGCCAGCGCCTGTTCACCATGAATCGCAGCGGGGCAACCCTGCTTGACGCCATCGTCGAGGTATCAACCGGCCTGCGACGTCGCGAAGCCGCCCGAACCGCAATCGTGCCCATCGTCACCGACGGGGTCGAGTATTCGAATCGCCGTTACCAGGACGTCCTCGACGCCATCACGGCCAGCGGCGCCGGCTTCTACCCGATCGCGGTGGGACGCTTCCCCATGACCCCGGCGACCGTGGACGGCCCGGAACACGAGCGGACGGTCGTGATCAGCTCGGCCCCAGAGGCCAGTGGCGGTCGTCGCTTCGATTTGCTGGCCAGCAGCGCTATTGAGGGCGCCATGGCCAAGGTCGCGCGGATCCTGACCTCGCAATACAAGGTGGTCTACAGCCGACCCGAAACGCTGATTCCGCCTGAAAAGGTCCAGATCGCAACCACCCGCACCGGCGTCATCGTCACCGGAACGCCCGCCCGCGTACCCGGGGGGAGCGCAAAGTGACCAGACGCGTGACCACGGCAGTCGCAGTTACCTGCGCAGGACTGGCACTCAGCGCCAGCGTCCTCATCGCGCAGGCCCCCCAACCCGCCGGACAGGGTGCAGCACCATTTCGTGCCGGCGTCGAACTGGTATCCCTGAACGTCACGGTCACCGATACGACCGGGCGCTTCATCTCAGACCTCGAGCAGGGTGATTTCTCGGTCTTCGAAGACGGCTCCAAGCAGGAGATCACCTTCTTCACGCGCCGCATCCAGCCCATCGCACTGTCGATGCTGCTCGACAGCAGCGCGAGCATGGATGACAAGCTCACCATCCTGCAGGAGGCCGCGTCGAACTTCGTACAGCGTCTCAAGCCGACCGACGTGGCGCAGGTGATCGACTTCGACAGTCGGGTCGAGATTCGCCAGCCCTTTACGTCGAACCAGACCGAACTGCAGACGGCCATCAACAAGACAGCGTCTGGCGGCTCGACAGCGCTCCATAACGCCATCTACATCGCGCTCAAGGAGCTGAAGAAGGTCAAGGCGTCGACCGAGGAAGACGTCCGTCGTCAGGCGATCGTCGTGTTCTCCGACGGCGAAGACACCTCGAGCCTGGTCTCCTTCGACGAGGTCCTGGATCTGGCCAAGCGCAGTGAGACCGCGGTCTTCACCATCGCACTCCGGGGACCTGAGAACCAGCGTCGCGGCTTCCGCGAAGCCGAATTCGTGATGCGTCAACTGGCGGAGGAAACCGGCGGCCGGGCGTTCTTCCCCGAACGCATCGAAGACCTCAACGGCGTCTACAGCCAGATCGCCGACGAGCTCGCCAGTCAGTACACCGTCGGCTATTCACCGCGCAATCCCAAGCGTGACGGCGCGTGGCGCCGCGTTGTCGTGCAGGTGGCGCGACCCAACGTCGTGCCACGGACCAAGCGCGGATACTACGGGCCGCGGTGAACGCCCTCCCCCTGGTGTTGTACGTGGCGGCGGGCATCGCCTACGCGGTGCACTTCGCACGCCGTCAACCCTCGGTCGGCCGGGCGGCAACGACGCTCCTGCTGTTCGGCGTGCTGGCGCACACCTTCGTCATCGGCATGCAGACGATGGAGGTGCGGCATGTGCCGTTTGCCAATCCGTCGCGCGCCATCTCGACCTTCGTCTGGCTCCTGACCCTGTCGTATCTCTATCTGGAGGTCACGACCGACGAGCGAGCCATGGGTGTGTTCATCCTGCCCGTGGTGATCGGACTGCAGATCATCCCGACGCTGTATCCGGGCGTCGAGAACATGGACCCGGTGCTCGACAGTCCGTTGTTCTGGGTGCACGTGGCATCGCTCCTCTTTGCCTATGCCAGCTTTGCCCTCGCTGGTGTCCTCGGTCTGACCTACATGCTGCAGTTCAAGGAGATCAAGGCGAAGCACCTGGGCTACTTCTACACCCGCCTCCCCTCGCTGCAGACGCTCGACGTCATGAACTGGCGTGCGGTCGTGATCGGCTGGGTGTTCCTGACGATCGGCGTAGCCGTCGGTGTGGTGTGGACCGCGCAGGCCCGGGCCATCGCGCCCCTCGACCCGAACATCCAGGCGATGGCGATTGGAGACCCGAAAATCCTCTTCGCCATGCTGACCTGGGCCGTGTACTCGTTCGCCATGGTTGCCCGCAGGACCATGGGCTGGTCCGGGCGACGGGCTGCGTGGCTGTCGGCGGTGGGGTTTGCCATCGTGCTCCTGAACTTCCTGCCGCTCAACTACTTCGTCACGACCAGTCATACCTTCCAGTAGCGAACCAGACGTGCACCTGTTTCTCCTCGGCGTGAGCCACCGGACGGCCCCCATCGACCTGCGCGAAAAGCTCGACTTCGCGAGCCGCGGGATCGGCGATGCCGTGGAAGCCTTGTCGACCAGGCCGTCTGCCACCGAGTCGGTGGTGATCTCCACGTGCAACCGCTCGGAGATGTACGTGGCCAGCGAGGATCCGGCGCAGGCCCGCGCTGAACTCGTGGCCTTCCTGAGCGAGTATCACCAGCTCCCACCGGAAACATTCCTCCCTCACCTGTTTGTCAAAGAGGACGCGGCAGCCGCTGGGCACCTGTTCCGGGTCGCCGCTGGCCTGGACTCACTCGTCGTTGGCGAGCCTCAGGTACTCGGGCAGGTGAAGGACGCGTTTCAGACCGCACACGAGCGGCGGTGCGCCGGTCCTCTTCTTGGCAAGCTCTTCAACTGGTCCTTCGGCGTCGGCAAACGCGTGCGAACGGAAACCGCGCTCGGCGAAGGCGCAGTGTCGGTCAGCTTTGCCGCGGTGGCCCTCGCCAGGAAGATCTTCGATCGCCTGAACGGGCGCCGCGTGCTCGTCGTGGGAGCCGGCGAGATCAGTACGTTGACGGCCCAGCATCTTCGCGCGCAGGGCGTCGGTGACATCGCCATCACCAGCCGCACGCACGCCCAGGCCGAGGCCCTGGCGGCAACGGTCGCCGGTCATGCCGTTCCCTGGGATCAGATGACAGCCGCGCTGTCGTCGGCGGACATCGTCATCACCTCGACCGGTTCGCAGCGGCCGATCATCACGCGCCAGCACCTCGAAGCCGCCGTCGGCGGACGACACCGATCGTCACCGCTCTTCATCATCGACATTGCGCTGCCGCGCGACGTCGCTGCCGACGTCGCCGAGATCGAGCAGGTCTTTCTCTACAACATCGATGACCTGCAATCGATCGTCGAGGAAAACATCAGCCGCCGTTCGGCCGAGATTTCACGAGCCGAGCAGATCGTCGCCGAGGAACTCATGCGGTTCACGTCGTGGCAGCGGTCTCGGGGCGCCGTCCCGACGATCGTCGCCCTGCGGCAGAAGTTCGATGCCACCCGCCGGGCTGAGCTGCAGCGTCTCGAACACAAGCTCGGAAACCTTCCGCCCGACGCGCGCGCGCGCGTCGACGAGGTGAGCCGGCTGATCGTCGAGAAGCTCCTGCTCGAACCGACCGAACAGCTCAAGGCGTTGCCGGACGAGGAGACGCAGGTGGCCTATACCGAGGCGATCAACCGGCTCTTTCGCCTGCGCCCCGATGAGGACCAGACCACGCCCTCGGCCACGCGTCCTCCCGATCGCGACCAGACCCCATGAGCGACTTCCGTCTGGGGACGCGCGGCAGCCCGCTCGCCCTCTATCAGGCCCACGCGGTCGCCACGGCCATCGCCGTCGCCTCCGGGCGCAGCTGCGAGATCGTCATCATCAAGACATCTGGCGATCGACTCACCGACGTCAGCCTGGCGGAGATCGGCGGCAAGCGTCTCTTCGTCAAGGAGATCGAGGACGCACTCCTCGAGGGCCGGATCGATCTCGCCGTACACAGCAGCAAGGACATGCCCGCTGTGCTTCCTGACGGACTGGATGTCGCCGCCACGCTTCCGCGCGAGGACGCGCGTGATGCGCTGGTGCTGCCCGACGGCGCCAGGCCCGTCGATCTGGATGCCGTGCTCGCCCATCTCGGTCAGCATCCGCGTATCGGCACCAGCAGTGTCCGACGCGTGGCGCAGCTGAACACCGTCTTCGAACGGGCGACCTTCGCTCCCATCCGCGGAAATCTCGACACGCGGCTCCGCAAACTCGACAGCGGCGACTACGACGCCATCGTCCTGGCATCGGCCGGCCTGAAGCGGCTCCAGTACGGGGCGCGCATCTCGGCGCTGATCCCCGTGCAGGCCTGCGTGCCGGCACCTGGACAAGGCATCATTGCGGTCGAAATCCGCGCCGACGATCGCGGCCTGCAGGAGATCATGGCGTCCATTGACGACCGCGCCAGCCACGTCGCGCTCGACGCCGAACGTGCGCTCGTGGTCACGCTCGGCGGAGGCTGTCAGATGCCCATCGGCGGGCACGCCGTCGTTGAACACGAGACGGTTGTGCTGACCGGACTGGTGGCGTCGCTGGATGGGGCTCGCGTGGTCAGGGCTGAAACACGTGGCGCCCTGTCAGAGGCCAAAGATGTGGGGGCACGCGCGGCCCGGGAGTTGCTCGCGGCCGGAGCCGGCGCAATCCTGCACGAGGTGGCTGCCGGAAACAACGTCGCAGGGGGGCAGCGCGCATGACGCGATCCGACGGAGAGGCTCCAAAACGACCGCTGGTATTTCTGGTCGGCGCCGGTCCTGGCGACCCTGGCCTGATGTCGGTTCGAGGCCTCGAGTGCGTGCGCACGGCAGACGTGATTGTGCACGACCCGCGCATCCCGAAGGCGCTGCTGAAGGAAGCGCGCAGCGGTGCCGAGGTGATCGACATCGGGCGCGCATCCGATGAGGGCATGGCGCACGAAGCCATCAGCTACCTGCTGGCCGACAAGGCGCGCGAAGGCAAGCGCGTGGCGCGCCTCAGCTGGGGCGATTCGTTCGTGTTCGACCACGGCGGCGAAGAGGCGTTGTTCCTCAAGGAACAGGGCGTCCCCTATGAAGTCGTGCCCGGCATTCCCGCCGCGATCGCCATCCCCGCCTATGCCGGGGTTCCGCTCAGCTACCCAGGCGCAGGCGACACGATCACGCTCGTGCGCGGCTACGAAGAAGGCAACCGGACGCTGGCGGACATCGACTGGAAGAGCCTCGTCGCCCTGCAGGGCACGATCGTGTGCTACGCGTTCGGTCATGAGCTCCCCAGACTGCTCGAACGTCTGATCGGAGCCGGCTGGCCCGAAGACGGACAGGTGATGGTCGTCTACAACGGCACGCTGGGCGACCAGGAGACGCACACCGGTACCGCGTCGGAGCTTCTCGAATCTCTTCGCGATCATCATCGCCGCGCGCCCGCATTGCTGGTCGCGGGTGCGGTCGTGGGGTTCAGGGATCACCTCCGCTGGTTCGACACCAGACCACTCTTTGGACGACGGGTGCTGGTGACGCGGCCGAAAGGACAGGCGGCGGAACTGACCGTTCGCCTCGCCTCGTACGGCGCACAGACCATCGAAGCCCCGATGATCCGGATCGCGCCGCCGGAGGATCTCCGACCGCTGCGTGAGGCGGTGGCCGAGGCCAACACCTTCGACTGGATCATTTTCTCGAGCACCAACGCCGTGGACGCCTTCATGACTGCATTGTTCGAAGGCGGGCGCGACGTTCGGGCACTCGCCGCGCCGCAGCTCTGCGCCGTCGGCACGGCCACCGCCGAACGACTCGCTCGCTACAGCCTCACCGTCGACCTCGTGCCTGACGAGTTCCGGGCCGAAGCTGTCGTCGCCGCGGTGACGGCGCAGGACACGGTCCGTGGACGCCGCGTGCTGGTCCCACGGGCGGATATCGGCCGCGAGTACATCGCCGAGCAGCTGCGCGATCTCGGCGCCGAGGTCACCGAGGTCATCGCGTACCGGACGGTGCTTCAAGACACTCCCGGGCCGGATGACCCGGACGTCTACGGGATGCTGCTGCAGAACCGCATCGATGTCGTCACCTTCACCAGCCCGTCGGCGGTGCGCAACTTCGCCAGGCTGTACGGCGCCGAGCAGACCGCTGATCTGTTGAAGAGCACGGTCGTGGCGTCGATCGGCCCGGTGACCACAGACGCGGCCGAAGCACTCGGCATCACGGTCACCGTGCAACCGTCGGCGTCGACCATTCCGGCGCTGGTCGATGCGGTGGCTGCGCACTTCGCATCGGCGCCCGCGGCCACGTCCGACAACGCGAGAGCTGGCACACGTCCATGAGCGTAGAGTCGTCAACACACCTCCACCTGACCCAGAGGCCTCGCCGCCTCAGACGATCGGACGCCCTTCGTGCCCTGGTGCGGGAAACACACCTCACCACCGACTGCCTCGTCTATCCTCTCTTCGTCTGCGAGGGCCGAGGCGTGCGACGCGAAGTCGGGTCGATGCCAGGCGTCTTCCAGCTGTCGGTGGACGAGGCGGTGAAAGAAGCGTCCGCGGCCTCAGCTGAGGGCGTTCGCGCCGTCCTGCTCTTCGGGCTTCCGGCGGCAAAAGACGATCAGGGCACGCTCGCGTCTGACCCGCATGCTCCGGTGCAGATGGCCATCAAGGCCATCAAGCACGCCGTTCCCGGCATGCTCGTCATCACCGACGTGTGCTTGTGCGAGTACACCTCGCATGGCCACTGCGGCATCCTCGCTGGCGAAGAAATCCTGAACGACGTCAGCGTGGCGCACCTGGTCGCCGCGGCGGTCTCACATGCCGAGGCCGGCGCAGACATCGTGGCGCCGTCCGACATGATGGACGGGCGGGTCGGCGCGATCCGCACCGCGCTCGACACGCGCGGGTTCGATCAGGTCGCGATCATGTCCTACGCTGCCAAGTACTGTTCGGCGTTCTACGGTCCGTTCCGAGACGCGGCCGATTCGGCCCCGCAGTTCGGCGATCGCCGCAGTCACCAGATGGACCCGGCCAACGTTGAAGAGGCGCTGCGCGAGGTCGACATCGACATCGCCGAGGGCGCCGACATCGTCATGGTGAAGCCGGCGATGCCGTACCTCGACGTCATTGCCAGGGTGAAAGCCCGCTTTGGCAGGCCCACGGCGGCGTATCAGGTCAGCGGCGAGTACGCCATGCTGAAGGCCGCGGCTCGCAATGGCTGGCTCGACGAGCCCCGCGCGATGATGGAGTCGCTCGTCGCCATCCGCCGAGCCGGCGCAGACATCATCATCACCTACTACGCTCGAGACGCCGCCCGCGCGCTCCGTTCATGACACATCGCACATCCAGGACACAATTTGCACGCGCCAGGCGCATTCTCGCTGGTGGCGTCGACAGCCCGGTTCGCGCCTTCACCTCGGTCGGCGGAACACCCCTCTTCGTGAAGCGCGCACGCGGCGCCGTGCTCGAAGATGTCGATGGCAACACGTACGTGGACTACGTCATGTCGTGGGGCCCGTTGATTCACGGGCATGCGCCGCCTGGCCTCATCAAGACCATCAGCACCACGGCTGCACTCGGTACCAGCTTCGGCGCACCCTCGGTCCTCGAGACCCAGCTCGGCGAGCGGGTTCGGCAGCTGGTGCCCTCAATGGAACGCGTGCGCTTTGTCAGCTCTGGCACCGAAGCGGCGATGAGCGCCGTGCGGGTCGCGCGGGCGTTTACGGGGCGCGATCGCATCATCAAGTTCGCCGGTTGCTATCACGGCCATGCCGACGCGTTCCTCGTGAAGGCGGGCTCCGGGGCAACGACGCTCGGAATACCGACCAGTCCCGGGGTCACGGCGACTGTCGCCGCAGACACGCTGCTCGCCCGTTACAACGACCTGGCCTCGGTCGCGGCACTCTTCAAGACGCACCGCCGCACGATTGCCGCGATCGTGGTCGAGCCGATTGCCGGCAACATGGGGCTCGTTCCCCCGGCCGACGGCTTCCTGCGCGGCCTTCGGGAACTGGCAACCCGGCACGGCGCCTTGCTCGTGTTCGACGAGGTGATTTCAGGCTTTCGTGCGTCCGGAGGCGGTGCGCAGGAGATCTTTGACGTGACGCCCGATCTCACCTGTCTGGGGAAGATCATCGGAGGCGGACTCCCCGTCGGCGCCTACGGTGGCCGGGCGGACATCATGCAGCTGGTTGCACCCACCGGGCCGGTGTATCAGGCGGGCACGCTGTCTGGAAATCCGGTGGCCATGGCGGCCGGACTCTGGGCGCTGGCGCGCCTCACTCCCAGGCTCTATCGGGATCTGGCAAGAAAGGGTGCACGTCTGGCGACGGGATTTGCCGACGCGGCGCGCTCAGCTGGCGTGGCCGTGCAGGTGAATGCGTTTGGCTCGCTGGTCACGCCGTTCTTCACCTCATCCCCGGTGCGCGACTACGAGTCGGCGTTGATGGCGGATACCCAGGCGTACGCCACCTTCTTCAGAGGGATGCTGAAACGCGGGATTTACGGGCCGCCTTCGCAGTTTGAGGCGTGGTTCCTGTCGGCCGCGCACAGCGACCGACAGATCGCACAGACCATCGACGCCGCTCACGCGGCCATGCAGGACGTCGCTAGAAAGCGTACGTAGGCCGGGTCGGAACGACCCGGCGCCACACATCCTCAGCGCCCCGCGATCTGCAGGGCCGAATCGAACCTGACGCGAAGCACCGAGCCCGGCGGCAGTTCAACCTGCTTGCCTTCGGTCGCCGCAATTGCCCCACCGCCACCGATCAGGATGCCGGCGATGGCGCCCTTGATACCGCCGAGCAGCCCACCGATCACGGCACCCACTCCCGCACCGGCACCGGCGCGCGTCGTCTCGCCGCGGATCCCTTCACCCTCGATCGCCTGCGTCACCGTGCCGCGCATCGGATAGGCACGTCCGTTGACCGTGACCTGATCGAAGCTGACCGTCATGCGCGCCGTACGATTGGTGCGCGTCGCCGGCTCCACCGCAGTCACGACCCCGCGCATCACCGATCCCGCCGGAATCACTGTGCGTGCATCGGCTACCAGGTCCACGAGCGTAGTGGCTTCGAATCGATCCTCGGCAGTTGCGGTCCCCGAGTTGAGCGCTGTCTGGAGACGGACATCGATCTCGGTTCCAACGGGAATCTCCCCATTGGCGCGAGGGGACGTCGACGGACGAGGCGCTGGAGCGGGGGCAGGAGCCGGCTGCACGGCGACGCGGGCACCTGCACTGGCCCTCGAACGCAGGTCGTCGATGCGGTCCCGCACCTCTGCGTAGTCACCCCGAGGCACGTTGCCCTCCTTGCGGAGCTTGACGCGGAGGTACGTGACCTCGTCGCGGAGATCGTCGAGCTGCGGCTGAAGATCCCCGGCGCGCGATGCGTCCTGGCTTCGCAGCTGCTGAAGTTCGGTTCCGGCCTGCGTCAGGCTGTCCTGAAGTCGCTGGATGTCAGCGGGGGTGACCGGCAATTGCGCCCACGCCGGGAGGGCCACTCCGAGCGTCAAGGCCACGGCCAGGGCGAGCTGATGAATACGCGTCATTGGGGGGCTCCTCTTCCAAGAGATCAGACGGAGTGTCGGCGTGGCTGGTGCAAGGGTCAGACCGCTCGGCACAGCCGGGCTGGCGCTAGTTCCGCCAGGGCATCAGCCGCTCGAGCCAGCTGATTCGAGTGAGGTCATTGTAAATGACGGTCACCATGAGCATCAGGATGACGACGAAGCCGGCCAGGAGCATCTTCTCCTTGACCTGCATGCTGAAGTCGCGCCTCGCGATGCCCTCGAGCGCCATGATCAGGATGTGGCCGCCGTCGAGCATCGGGATGGGGAACAGGTTCAGCAGGCCAAGGTTCAGGCTCAGCGTCGCCATCAGCGAAAAGAGGGCCGCCCACCCAAGCTGGGCCGACTCGCCCGATAACTGCGCAATCGCCACCGGTCCCTGGAGCTGCTTGAAGGACGTCTGACCCACAAAGAGGCCGCCCAGTGTCCTGAAGATCAGTCCCGATCCCTCGATGTTGCGCTCGACGCTCAGCGTAAAGGCCTGCCACGGGCCCGGCTTGAACGTCTTGGTGGGCTCGGTAATGGTGACGCCGATCAGCCCGCGATTGCCGGTGAGTTCCGGCGTGACCGCGATGTGAAGCTCCGCACCGTCGCGCTTGATGAGCAGATCGACGGGACGATTCGGGCTGCCCGAGATGGTGGTGACCAGCTGCTGGCGTGACGCCATGCGCTGCCCGTTGGCTGCCAGCACCAGGTCCTTTGCCTTCACGCCGGCCTTGTCGGCTGGCTGGTTGGGCACCACCGACTGGATGATCGGGGTCGAGTCGGGAAGTACCCCGGCGTCGCCAATCTCGAACCGTCCCTCCGACGTCGGATGGATCGTGACCGCGAGGGTCTCGCCGTTTCTGAGGAGCGTGACCGGCAGGTCGCGATCGGGTCGCGTCGCCACCGCAATGAAGAATTTGTCCCACGTGGGAACGTCCTGGCCAGCCACAGTCAGGATGCGATCGCCGATCTGGATACCGCCCTTGTCCGCCGCGCCCCCGGCAGTCACGCCTCCGATGAGCGGAGGTTCGTCCTGGTACGCCGGCACCTCCGCTCCCTGCGCGAAGACAAACGCCAGCACGACGACGGCCAGGACCAGGTTCATCACCGGGCCCATGATGAGCACCTGGAAGCGCTCCCACTTCGACTTCGACATGAACTCGTCGGGAGCGCCTGTGCGAGGCTCTTCGGCCGACTCGCCCGCCATCTTCACGTACCCGCCGAGCGGGATGAGGCTGATGCAGTACTCCGTGTCACCACGCTTGGTCTTCAGGAGCTTGGGACCAAACCCCAGCGAGAACACGAGCACCCGGATACCAACCCGGCGAGCCGCCAGGAAATGCCCGAGCTCATGGACAAAGACAAGCACGCCGAGGACGAACAGGAATGAGAGAAGGGTCGTCACTTCACAGCCTCAGGTTTCAATTCTAACGCTCGCGCCACGTCGCGGGCGCACGCTTTTGCCCACGTGTCGAGACGCCGGATATCGTCCAGCGTCTCGGGGTGTCCAGCCGGGCAGGCGTCCATGGTCTCGCTGATCACGCGCGGAATCGCCTTGAATGCCAGTTTCTTCCCGAGAAAGCTTTCGACGGCAATTTCATTCGCCGCGTTCAACGCAATCGACAGGCCGCCTCCGCCCCGCAGGGCGCGAAACGCCAGTGCAAGGCACGGAAAGCGCGCGTAGTCGGGCGGTTCGAACTCGAGCCGTCCCGCGCGCGCCAGATCGAGCGGGGGCAGGGGCGTCGCCCAGCGCTCGGGATAGGAACACGCGTACTGAATCGGCAACCGCATGTCGGTGACCCCGAGCTGAGCCAGGATCGACCCGTCGACAAACTCGACCATTGAGTGCACCACCGACTGGGGATGGACGACCACGTCAATCTGGTCGGCGGTCACACCGAACAGCCAATGCGCTTCGATGACCTCCAGGCCCTTGTTCATCAGCGTGGCCGAGTCGATCGTGATCTTCCGGCCCATCCGCCACGTCGGGTGCTGCAGGGCTTCCTCCGGCCCGACCCGGTCGAGCTCAGAATCCTCGACGGTCCGGAACGGCCCGCCCGACGCTGTCAGGATGAGACGCCTGATGTCGGCCAGTGGTCTCCCGTCGAGGCACTGGTGGATAGCGTTGTGCTCGCTGTCGACCGGCAGGATGGCGACTCCGCGCCGCCGGGCCGCCTCGGTGACGAGGGCGCCGGCCATGACCAGCACCTCTTTGTTCGCCAGCGCGATGGTCTTGCCGGCCTCAATCGCCGCCAGCACGGCTTCGAGCCCCGCCGTACCCGCTGACGCGCAGACCACGATATCGACGTCGGGGCGGGTGGCAACCGCGACGAGCCCTTCCGTACCCTCGTGAACGGCAGGTCCAGATGGCCCGACCAGCGACCGGAACCTGGCGACGGCACCGCCGGTCGCCAGCGCGACGACCTCCGGCTTGTATCGCGCCACCTGTTCGGCAAGTCGCTCGACGTTGTCACCTGCCGCCAGCGCGGCGACCGACAGCCGCTCAGGGTGCGCGTCAACCACGGCGAGCGTGCTCTGGCCGATGGATCCGGTCGAGCCGAGGATGGCCAGGCGCTTCATGGTCGCGCCGCCTGCAGGTAGAAGTAGAAGACCGGCGCGGCAAAGAGCAGCGCGTCGATCCGATCCAGCACCCCCCCGTGGCCGGGGATGATCGACGAGCTGTCCTTCACGCCTGAGGCGCGCTTGAGGCGCGATTCGAACAAGTCGCCGCAGATGCCCGCCGCCACGATCAGGGCGCCGAGCAACGCGAGCGTTGCGACGGGCGCGCCGAGGAACAGACGTCCGATGCCAACCATGAAGAGTGTGCCGAACAGCACGCCTCCGAGCGCACCTTCACGCGTCTTCTTCGGGCTGATGGTCGGCGCCAGCGGATGGCGTCCGAACATCCTGCCCGTGTAGTACTGCGCGGAGTCGCTGACCACCACCGTGCCAATCAGCAGAAGCGTCACCCGTGCTCCGGTCTGCATGTGAACCGCGAGGAGCATGCCGAGTGGGAGGCCGATGTAGAGCGGAGCGAACGCCTGCACACCCGCGTCCTGCAGTGACGTACCCCGCCACAGCACCGTCAGCGCCACCCACGCGGCCAGAAACATCATCAACCGCAGTGCCAGGTCGCCCCGCCACTCGGGCACGAGCCAGCACCCCGCCGCCACCAGCGCCAGCACAGGGAGCGATGTCTTCGACTGCGTGACGGTCAGGTACTCGTGCGCGGCCAGCGCCGCGACGCCGCACGCCAGCACCCGCAGCACCATCGCTGGGAGAAACAGGATCGCGGCGAGCGCAGCCGCGCCGAGCGCGACGCCGCTGACGAGCCGCGTCATTGCGCGCTGAACGCCGCGGCCGGCGGCGTGATTCCGCCGTAGCGACGCTCGCGCTTCTGGTAGGCCAGCACCGCCTCGAGCAGGTGCCGACGCCTGAAATCCGGCCACAACGTCTCGGTCACGTAGATCTCCGCGTAGGCAATCTGCCACAGGAGAAAATTGCTCACCCGCATCTCGCCGCTCGTGCGAATCAGCAGGTCGGGATCCGGCTGGCCGGCGGTGTAGAGGAATCGCGAGAACGTGGCTTCGTCGAGCGCGTCGGGTCGCAATCCAGATTCCATCGCCCTTCGGGCCGCATCGACGATCTCGGCCCGACCGCCGTAGTTGAGCGCGATATTGAACTGCATGCCCTCGTTGGCCGCGGTGCGCGCGATGGCCTTCCCCAACTCCTCCTGGATATCCGGCGCAAGCTCGTCCATGCGACCGATCACCCCGAAGCGGATGTTGTTCTTGAGCAGCATGTTCAGCTCGGAGCGAAGGTATCGCTTGAGCAGCACCATGAGCGTGCCGACCTCGGTGGCCGGACGTTTCCAGTTCTCGATCGAGAAGGCGTAGAGCGTCAGGACATTGAGGCCCAGCCGGGCAGCCGTCTCGACGGTGTCGCGGACGGCTTCGGAGCCGGCGCGGTGGCCTTCGACGCGTGGGAGGTGACGCTGCGCCGCCCACCGGCCGTTGCCGTCCATGATGATCGCCACGTGCGTGGGCAGTCGCTCCACGCTGACCTGCCGGGCGAGCGCTTCATCCGGGTGTCCCGGCGGTATCGACGCAAGCAGCTGATCGAGAGACATCACCAGGTCTCCGGGCCGACTTCAGCGCTGATGTCTAGCGGGCGCACGCCCCCTGATCATAGTCCACTCGAACGAGGAACAACCCCTGTGGCGGGGCGGTCGCCCCGGCCTCGGAACGCGCCACACCCGACACCAGCATGGTCATTGATTCCGGGTCGCGCCAGCCGCGTCCGACCTCGACGAGCGTGCCCGCGATCGCCCGCACCATGTGCCTGAGGAACCCGTCAGCGGCCAGCTCGACCGAGAGCGTCTCACCACCAGATCCCCAGAGAGTGGCCGGCCCGCTGACCCCCATCGCCAGCACCTCAGCGCGCGTGATCGTCCGCACGCTGTCGGGTGAACCGCCGCCGACGCTGCGGAATGCGGAAAAATCGTGGCGACCCACCAGGTGGCGTGCGGCCTGACGCATGGCCATCACGTCGAGCGGCTCGGGGACGTGCCAGCTGAAGGATCTGGTAAAGGGTGACGCCAGCTCACCTCGCCCAATCACGTAGCGATAGGTCTTCGACGTGGCGCTGAACCGCGCATGGAAGTCGTCGGCCACGTCCTCGATTTTGAGGACCCGGACCGACTCGGGAAGCTGAGCGTTCACCGCCCGCACCAGGGTCGTCTCGTCGAGCTCGCTCCCAAGACGCGCGCTGGCAACCTGGCCGAGCGCATGGACGCCTGCGTCAGTACGGCCCGCGCCGTGCACGACGACCGGCGCGCCTTCGAACTTCGCGAGCACGTCCTCGAGAACACCCTGAATCGACTCGCCCTCGGCCTGGCGCTGCCAGCCCACGAACGACGAGCCGTCGTAGGCGAGGGTGAACTTCAGATTTCTCGTCAGACTCGAGACCCTGGCTTGACCACCGGGCGACCCTCCGCGCACATGGGACAGGCATCCGGCTCATAGGTGGGAACGGTCAGCGTGGTGAGCGACGTGAACGGCACGTCGAGCGCCGGCTGCCCGCCGCTCCGATTGATGATCGCCGCCGCTCCGACCACGTCTGCTCCCGCGGCGCGGGCGACCTCGATGGTTTCGCGAGTCGACCCGCCGGTGGTCACGACGTCCTCGACGACGAGCACCCGTTCGCCAGGCGAGAGCGAAAAACCGCGCCTCAGGGTCAGCGTGCCGTCAACGCGCTCCGCGAACATCGCCCGCACGCCAAGGGCACGCCCGACCTCCTGGCCGATGACGATGCCGCCGATGGCGGGCGAGAGCACCACGTCAACCTTCAGCGCGCCGACACTGGCGGCAAGTTCGGCGCCACAGCGCTCCGCCTCGGACGGGTGTTGTAAGACGAGCGCACACTGCAGGTAGCGGGGACTGTGGAGCCCTGAGGTGAGGCGAAAATGTCCGTCGAGCAGGGCGCCGACGCTGCGGAACCTTTCGAGAACGTCACTGTCTGCCATGAGTGCGATCATTCTAGGTCAGGCGGTGCGAACCTTGATGGGTCCGCCGCCGTCTTAGCCACGAACAAAGGAACTACAGCCTGGAGTCGGCAGAATCATGTGCAGCATCCGTGTCCCGGTTTTCGCCATCGCCCTCCTCGTCTCGGTCATCCCGGCCACCGGCCAGACACCGGCCGCCCAGGCCGACGCCCTGACCCGGCGCCTGACCGTGGAGGAGGCGGTGCGGCTGGCACTCGAGAACAACCTCGGCATCCAGGTCGCCCGCATCAGCCCGGCGGTTCAGGACCTCTCGCTCGCCGTGACCCGTGCGAGCTGGGCGCCGTCGTTCACGACCTCGTTCCAGGATTCGAGCACCAACTCGCCGGCGACGAGTTTCCTGTCCGGCGGCCAGGAGAAGACCAGTGACGCGCGCCTCACGAGCTCGGTCGCCATCGAGCAGCTGCTGAAGCGAGGCGGCAGCTACTCGATCGGCTGGGACAACACGCGCTCGACGACCACCAATGTGTTCTCGAACTTCTCGCCCCAGACCCGATCGGCCCTCTCGCTGCACTTCCAGCAGCCGCTCGCCCGCAACTTCGGCATCGACAGCATCCGCCAGCAGCTGATGATCAACCAGAAGAACCGCGAGATCTCCGACGTCGAACTCGAGCAGACCCTGGCGACCACCACACGTACGGTACGCAACGCGTACTGGGAACTGGCGTTCGCGCTGGCCTCGCTCCAGGTGCAGCAGCAGTCGCTCGAACTGGCGCAGGAGTCGCTCAGGAACACGCAGGCCCGCATCAACATCGGCACCACCCCGCCCATCGACCTCGTGGAGGCCGAGGCGGAGATGGCAACACGGCAGGAAGCCGTTATCCTCTCAGAAGCCCAGATAGACGAGGCCGAAGACACCCTCCGAGCGCTGATCTACAACCCGTCGACACCCGACTTCTGGTCCCTGCGCATCGAGCCCACCGACCTGCCGGCGTTCGAGCCCGCCCGCGTCAACGTGGACACCGTGGTGCGTTCAGCACTCGGGCAGCGGACGGACCTGCAGCAGGCACGCAAGACGCTCGAAGCCAACGACGTGACCATCCGCTACATGCGCAACCAGATTCTTCCCGACGTGACCGCCAGCGTGGACTACGGGCTGTCGGGCACCGGCGGCACGCAGTTTCTCCGCGGCACTGGCTTCCCCGGCCCGATCATCGGCGAAACCACCCGCGGTTTCGCCCCGGTGCTGGGCGATATCTTCACCAACGCGTTTCCGGCGTGGACGGTCTCGTTGAACGTCAACTACCCGCTCGGGCACAGCACGCAGGAAGCCAACCTGGCTCGGGCGCGCCTGCAGTACAGCCAGTCGCAGGCGCAGATCCGGAATCAGGAGCTGCAGGTGGTCTCGCAGGTCCGCAGCGTCGCGCGCCAGGTCGCCACCAACGAGCAGCGCGTCCAGACGACCCGCGTCTCCAGGGAACTGGCCGAACGGCGCCTCGACGCCGAGCAGCGCAAGTTTGCCGCCGGCACCTCCACCAGCTTCATCGTGTTCCAGGTGCAGCGCGACCTCGCCCAGGCCCGCAACAACGAGTTACGGGCAGTCCTCGATTTCAACCGCTCGCTGGTCGATCTCGACACCGTGCAGCACGCCCCGATCGCCGGAGGCCAGTAGCAAGGGTAAGATTCCGGTGTGCCGCCGCTCTCGGTCACCATCATCACGCTGAACGAGGCCGAGCACATCGGCGCGGCCATCGACAGCGTCCGGTGGGCCGATGAAATCATCGTCGTCGACGCCGACAGCAGCGACCGGACGAGAGAGATCGTCCGCGACAAGGGCGCGCGCCTCGAGACCCGCGCCTGGACCGGCTACAGCGACCAGAAGAACTACGCCGCGTCGCTGGCCTCGCACGACTGGATTCTGTCGCTCGACGCGGACGAGCGGATCCCGTCAGAACTGGCGCAGGAGATCAAAGCCCTGCTCGATGCTTCGCCTGACGCCGCCGGTTATCGCATTCCACGCGTGACCTTCCACCTCGGTCGCTGGATTCGAACCACCGACTTCTATCCCGACTACCAGACCCGGCTCTATGACCGTCGCCGCGCCCGATGGGAGGGGCGCCTGGTCCATGAGTCGGTGAAGGTCGACGGGACCCGCGGACAGCTCACCCACGACATCGAGCACTATTCCTTCCGCGACCTGAGCGATCAGGTCGATCGCATCAATCACTACTCCACGCTCTCCGCCCGCCAGATGCACGACGCGGGCGTGCGTTCGAGTGGATGGCACATGCTGGTGCACCCGCCGGCCGCCTTCCTGCGCAACTATCTGCTCCGCCGGGGATTCATGGACGGCACCGCGGGCCTGACCATCTCGCTGATGAACAGCTACGGCGTCTTCCTCAAGTTCGCCAAGCTCTGGGACATCCAGCGTCGCAAGTAGGCGGCCGCCACCATGCTCAGCCTCCACGTCGACACCGAGACAACGTGGCGCGGAGGCCCCCATCAGGCGATGTACACCGTGACCGGCCTTCGCGCCCGCGGTCACCGCGCGGTGCTCGCGGCAGACCCCGCCGGCGAGCTGTTCAAGCGCATGCGCGAGGGCGTTGATCTGGTCCCCCTCGACTCGCGGACCGAGATCGACATGACGGCCGCGTGGAACCTGTCGCGCATCCTCAAGCAGGTCAAGCCAGACCTCGTCCACGCCCACGAGCCCCGCGGCGCCGCCATCACCACGCTGGCGCTGTCGATCGCCGCGCCTCGACCGCGCCCGCCGTTTGTCGTCTCCCACCGGACGGAGGCGCGCCTGCCACACACCTCGTTCGGCCGTTGGACCGTGTCCGAGGTGGACTGCTTCATCGCCAACAGCCAGGTGCTGGCCCAGCGGCTCCACGCCGACGGCGTTCCGCCTTCGCGGATCACCCTCATCCACGAGGGCGTGAACATCGAACGGATCGAACGGCTGCCGAGCGCCAACCTGCACGCCGATCTCTACCTGCCGACGCGCGCGCCGATCGTCGGCACGGTTGCTCCCCTGGTCGCGTCGAAGGGGCTGCACCATCTGATCAACGCGGCGGTGCTGGCCATCCGTTCGGTGCCCGACCTGCGTGTGGTCATCGCCGGAGACGGACCGCTTCGCGCCAGCCTCGAGAAGCAGATCCACGAGCATCACCTCGAACGTCACGTGTTCCTGGCCGGCTTTCGCCCCGACGCCGTCGAAGTCACCAAGGCTTTCGACGTGTTCGCCCTGAGCTCGCTCAGCGAGGGTATGTGCACCGCGCTGGTCGACGCCATGGCCGCGTCACGCGCCGCGGTGGCCACCAGCGTCGGGGGCATTCCCGAAGTGGCGGTCGACGGAGAGACCGCCTTTCTGGTGCCGGCACGGGACGAGGAGGCGATGGCCACGCGCCTCGTGCAGCTGCTGAAAGACGAGGCCCTGCGGGTGCGCATGGGCACGGCAGCGCACGCCCGCGCGCGCGAATTGTTCGGGGTGGATCGGATGGTGGACGGGACCGTCGCCGTCTATGAACGGCTGCTCAATTCAACCGCGCAGCCGCGGACGACACGCGCCGCGCAGGGGACACTGTGAGTCGCGCTGCGGGCGCCCGAATCCACAGCCGTTCATCATGCCGACGTGGCAGAGAGAGAAGTCGAAGCGCACCGGATCGGCGGGCTCGATCGCTCTGAGCGACGCGGTGACGTCGGCCGCCATGCGCCACCCCGGGCTGACGCGGCGCGTCAGGCGAAGGCAGCGTCCCAGCCTGATGATGTGGGTGTCGAGCGGCACGATCAGCCGCGACGCTGACACGCGGGTCCAGACGCCAAGGTCGATCTCATCGCGCCGCACCATCCAGCGCAGGAACAGGTTGAGGCGCTTGCACGCGCTTCCCGCCGAGGGCCTGGGAAAGAAGTAACCAACACCGGCCCGCTTCGGCCGCGCCCTGCCGTAGGCAGCCGTCAGATCGGTCTCGAGCGCGCGGCGCGAGAACGATTCCAGCCCCGGGCTGACGTCAGGTGCGGCCGGATCGTCGCCGGCAACGAAGAACGCTTCGATCGATCCCGATTCCCCGAGCATCCGCTTCAGGATCAGGAGCAGCGCGACCAGGTCCGCGCCGCGGATCCACCGATGCACGATCGGATCGATCGCAGCACGGTCGCGCGCGGGCGAGAAGCCTCGGACGAACCGGGCCGGGCGTGGCCCCATCGCCGCCAGCAGCGCTTCAATCGATTGCAGGACACTGGCCACACGACCGAATGCCAGCGCGGCGGCGCAGAAGCCGACCACTTCCCTGTCCTCAGCCGATGAGAATCGCCTGACGATGTGAATCGGGTCGGTGGCTGATTCGCGATGATCGAACTCGCGATAGATGCGGTCGAGCCCTTCCCGCAGCCGCTCTCCCTGTCCGGCACGGGCGGCCATTGCGCTAGGAGAGCGCGACCGTTGCGGCGTCGTTCACGTACACCGTGCGTCCACCAACGATCGTCGCGACGACCCCGCCGCGGAGTTCCCAGCCGTCAAACGGTGTGTTCTTCGATCGTGAACGGAGCCGGCTGGCCTGGATCCGCACGGGCATGTCCGGCGCCAGGATGGTGATATCGGCCGGAGCTCCCTCGCGCAGGGTCCCGCCAGGCAGCTTCAGCAGCTTTGCCGGACCCACCGCCATCAGCTCCACGAGCTTGTGCAGCGAGATGTGTCCGGCGTGCACCAGCTGCGTGACCGCGAGGGGCACAGCAGTTTCGAGACCGACGATGCCGAAAGGCGCACGGTCGAACTCGACGTTCTTCTCGTCGTAGTGATGCGGCGCGTGGTCGGTCGCGATGAGATCCACCGTTCCGTCCGCAATCCCGGCCAGCATCGCATCGCGATCGGCCGCTTCGCGGAGCGGCGGGTTCATCTTGGTGTTGGTGTCGTACGGAATCGGCGACTGCAGCGACTCGTCGGTCAGCGTGAAGTGATGCGGGGCCACCTCGCACGTCACCCGGATGCCGGCTTCCTTTGCCTTGCGGACCGCCCTGATCGACGCGCGAGCGCTCATGTGCGCCACATGAAACGCTCCACCGGTCAGCTCGGCCATCAGCACTCCGCGCTCGACCCCGAGGGCCTCGCACGCGCCTGGAATGCCACGCAGGCCGAGTGACGCCGCGGTGAACCCTTCGTGCGCCACGCCGTCGCCTTTGAGCGACGAATCTTCGCAGTGCTCGATGACAGGCATGCCGAACATGCCCGCATACTCCATGGCGCGGCGGAGCAGCAGCGCCGTTGCCGTCGGATGTCCATCGTCAGTGATCGCCACGCACCCGGCGTGATGCAGTTCGGCGATGTCGGCGAGCAGTTCGCCCTTCGAACCCCTCGAGACCGCACCAATCGGGTAGACCCTGGCCAGGTTCGCTGCCGCGGCCTTGCCCAGGATGTAGGCGGTGACGTTGGCGTTGTCGTTGACCGGCGTCGTGTTCGGCATGCAGGCCACGGCGGTGAAGCCGCCAGCGACCGCCGAGGCGACGCCGCTCGCCACGGTTTCCTTGTGTTCCTGGCCCGGCTCGCGCAGGTGCACGTGGATGTCGATCAGACCTGGGCACACCACGTGGTCGCGCGACAGCTCGATGACCTCAACGCCCGCCACCGGCAGATCCCGGCCCACCTGCGCGATGCGATCACCGTCCACGAGCACGTCCACGAACCCGTCAACCCCGCTCGCGGGGTCGATCACGCGGGCGCCCCTAAACAGTCTCTTCATGTTCCACTCCGCCGGCCAGCAAGTACAGGACGGCCATGCGCACCGCCACTCCGTTGTGCACCTGATCGAGGATGACCGAGTACGGTCCGTCAGCAACCTCGGAGGCGATCTCGACGCCTCGATTCATCGGTCCTGGATGCATGATCAGCACGTCTGGCTTGGCCAGCTTCAAACGTGCTTCGGTCATGCCGAACACCGTGAAGTACTCCCGCAACGACGGGAAGTACGCGCCCTCCATGCGTTCGAGCTGGATGCGCAGCAGCATCACGACATCAGCGTCGGCAACCGCTTCGTCCACCCGGCTGGTGCTCTGCACGCCGAAGCGGCGGATGTCGGTCGGGATGAGCGTCGGCGGACCGCACACCCACACTTCAGCGCCCATCTTCGTCAGCAGCAGGATGTTCGATCGAAGGACGCGGCTGTGCAGGAGGTCGCCGATGATGGCCACTTTCAGACCGGCCAGCGTCTTCTTGCGTTCCCGAATCGTGAACGCATCGAGCAGCGCCTGGGTGGGATGCTCGTGCGTGCCGTCGCCGGCATTGATGATGGCCGACTTGCACACGCGGGACAGGAGATGACACGCGCCCGATGACGCGTGCCGCAGCACGATCATGTCGGGGTTCATCGCCTCCAGGTTCAGGGCGGTGTCGACCAGCGACTCGCCCTTGACCACGCTCGAACTCGCGATGGCGATGCTGAGGGTGTCGGCGCTGAGTCGCTTTTCGGCGATCTCGAACGACGTCCTGGTGCGGGTGCTCGGTTCGAAGAACAGGTTGACGACCGTCTTGCCGCGGAGCGCAGGCACCTTCTTGATCGGTCGCGCTCCGATTTCCTTCATCGCCTCGGCCGTGTCGAGCACCAGGGAGATTTCGCCAGGGGTCAGGTCGGCAATGCCCAGCAGGTCCTTGTGGCGAAGCGCCGTGGCGACGACCGGCGCCTCCGCCTGGGGTGATGCCGGCGCACTCACTACATCACCTCCGACGGCTGCTGCAGCACCACTTCGTCGTGGCCGTCGCTTTCAACCAGCCGCACCTGGACGCTCTCGCCCGATGCCGTCGGCAGGTTCTTGCCGACGTAGTCGGCCTTGATCGGCAGCTCCCGATGCCCGCGGTCCACCAGCACGATGAGCTGAATGGCCTTGGGGCGTCCGAAGTCAATCAGCGCGTCGAGCGCAGCCCGCGTGGTCCGCCCCGTATAGAGGACATCGTCGACCAGCAGGATGCGACGGTCATCAATTGAGAACGGAATCTCCGTGCGACGCACGACTGGCTGGGGACCGACCGCGTGACGCATCAGGTCGTCGCGGTAGAGCGTGATGTCGAGGGTCCCCGTCGGAACGTCGATGCCGGTGATCTCATGGAGCGCCTGCCCGAGGCGCTTCGCCAGGTGCACGCCACGCGTGCGCACACCGATGAGTGCCACATCGTCCAGGCCGCGGTTGCGTTCGACGATCTCGTGCGCAATGCGCGCGAGCGTCCGCGCCATGCGATCCGCGTCCATGACTACGGGCATGGCCGCGTCCTCGAGTGGGTAGTGAGTAGTGGGTAGTGAGTGATTGACGAGCGGACGGTGTGCATGCAGGACCTCTTCGCGGCCTCGCAGGACCGCGGTTAAAGAGAGTGGGGGGATTATAGATCAGGTGCGGGGGCACGGTGGGTGGTGAGTGGTGGGT
>JBEBGV010000126.1:0-7659 GCA_040081265.1 Vicinamibacterales bacterium | reverse complement strand
GTGCCTCCCCTGCCCCCTGAACCGCTCGTCATCAGCTCGCCGAATCGCAACTTCCGCTGGCGCGTCACCGGACTGGACGTCGAGCGCACCAGCGACGGCGGCGACGTGTGGCGCAAGCAGAACGTGGCGCTCGCCAGAACCGTGGTCGCGGGCACCGCACCGTCAGCTGCGGTCTGCTGGCTGGTCGGTCAGGCCGGCTCGGTGTTCCTCGCCGTGGGATCAGAATGGAAAGACGTGTCGATGACGCGCAAGGTAGACCTGGTGAAGGTCGCCGCCATCGATTCGATGAACGCCACGGTGACGGCGAGCGACGGGACCCTCTTCTCTACGAGCGACGCCGGCGTGACGTGGACGGCACTGACGCAGTAGCAGTCGCCGCGGGTTTCAGCAGCATCACACACCCGGCCAGGACGAGGCCCAGCGACACCAGGTGCGCCAGGGTGAGAGGACCGGCAATTCGTTCGTTGACGCGGATGAACTCAATCGCGAAGCGCACTGCGCCAACCAGTACGAGATAGCGACCGAGCACCGCCGCATCAGGCGCCTGGCCACGACGCCAGCGCATCAACAGCCAGGCAATCACCACCAGCGCCGCCGCCTCGTACAACTGCGTCGGGTGCACCGGGTCCACCGTCGGCGGCAGCCCCTCAGGAAAGGCCACACCCCAGGGAAGCGATGTCGGACGGCCGTAATCGTCGCCCACCATGAAGCAGCCAACGCGACCGATCGCATGACCGATCGCCAGCGCCGGGGTCGCCGCCGCAACCGTCGCCAGCACGGGCACACCCGTCACCCGCATCGCGATGATCGCGGTGCCGACACCACCGAGCAGTCCGCCGAACCAGCTCATCCCGCCGCGACTGAGGACCAGCGACAGCCACGGCTCTTCGCCGAGGTGCTCGATCGACCACAGGAGCTTGGCGCCCATCAGACCACCGAGCACGCCGGTGAGCGCCGCGTCAGCGCCTGAGGCCGGCAGTCCGCTCCGCTTGAGTTCACGCGAGAACACCTGCAGGGCCACGAGCACGCCGATCGCCACCAGTACGCCGAAGCTGGTGATCTCGAAATCGCCGATACGAAAAAGGGTTGGATACATGGAAGCTCAGCTGGAAGCTACAAGTCTATGCGCGTCGCCGGAGTTACACGAACTGTCGAACCGCTGACACTATCGTGGTCTCCACGGCGGGCACGTCCGCCTTTCTGCACGCCGGCGGCCCTGGTGTCGCGGGAATAATCACGCCACATATCTGTACACCCTGACGCGCTTTCGTGATCGGCGGGTTCGCATCTCGACATCTTATATGCGCGAACTGCGAAGTATTCCACACGTTCGCCTTCTCGACGCGCGCACAACGGCACACTGCAGGTGGTTCGACGGAGTGGTCTCGAACTGCGCACGATTTTTGCGATGACTTACGCAAAGCGTTTCGCCTCGCATGCTGACCACATCCGCTATCGCCGCCTCACTCACCGCCGTGCACTTCGCCCTGGCCATGCTCAGGCGGCATCGCAGTGGTCGCACCTTCAGCCCGTTTGTCATCCCGTCGTTCCTCGTGACGATCACGCCGTGGTTCATGTCGTCGCCGATGACGCTCGGCGGCGTGCTGATCGCCCACATCCTGTGGGTCATCGTCGCCGAAATCATCGCGCCGTCGGCGCCTCTGCGTCCGACGGCGGCGCGTCCGGCCGCGACGCCCGCTCGTGCACAGACTGCGGCACAGCCCGCGGCACCACCTGCCGCCCGCACCACCTCACGTCCAGCTGCGGCGGCCGCGCGCCCTGCCGTGGGCTTTGCCACCGCCACCGTGCTGGCGGTCCTCGAGGACACCGGCGACATCAAGACGTTCCGTCTCGAACGACCGGACGGATTCGAGTTCGTCGCCGGGCAGTTCCTCGCCGTCAAGATCCAGATCGACGGCAAGCCTCACGTGCGCTGCTACTCGATCAGCTCGGCGCCGGACACGCGTGGCTACCTCGAGATCTCGGTGCGCAAGCAGGGCCTGGTGTCGAGCACCCTGCACGCGACGGTGCGCACGGGCAGTCGCCTGAGCCTCAATCGTCCGGCTGGTCAGTTCGTCTATCCCTCCGGTGATGACCGGCCGCTCGTGCTCGTGGCCGGAGGCATCGGCATCACACCGCTGATGGCGATGCTGCGCCACGCGGTCGTCTCTGATCCCACACGCCCCGTCACGCTGCTCTACTCGGCGAAGCATCAGCAGGACCTTGCCTTCATCGACGAGCTGCGAGTCATTGCCCTGCGTCACCCGCAGGTGCGCGTCGCGCTCACGCTGTCACGGGCGCAGGCCGATGCCCGCGTCCGGCAGGGTCGCATCGACTCGACGATGCTGCGCCAGCACGTGGCCGACGCCGCCCACACCATCTTCTGCCTGTGCGGGCCGAAGTCGATGATTGCCGACATCACCGCGACGCTCGCGGCGATGAACGTGCCCCGTGCCCAGATTCGCTCCGAGGAATTCGAGACGGCGATCGCAGCCAGCGTGATCAACGCACCCGCGCGCGCTCACGCCGCGGCGACGGCAAAGGCATCAGCGACGATGTCGTCACCGCCGGAGGGAGGCGGACACTGGGTGACCTTTGCCAGCAGTGGGAGGACAGTCATGGTGCCGGCCGATCAGACGCTGCTTGAAACGGCCGAACTGGAGGGCGTTGCCATCGCCTCGTCGTGCCGTGCGGGCATCTGCCAGGCCTGCCGCACCCGGGTCTCCGACGGCCAGGCGGACTGCCGCTCGGCAGTCCTCGACGATGCCGACCGGGAGGCTGGGTACGTGCTGCCCTGCGTCACCTTTGCGACAGGCGACTGCGTGCTGGAGGCTTAGTGGGCGCACACCTCGCCAGCGTGCCCAGCCCCCCCATCGCGCGAACCGCGGGCCGACCCGCGCCACGGCCCGCACCGCAGCGGGCGCCACAACCAGCGGCAGCGCCGGGACTCGCCGCCCGCATCCTCGGTCACGTCCTGCTCATCGCCGCGGCGTTCTGCGCGCTGCTCATCGTCGCCGTGCTGATCGGTTACGGCGGATGGGATTACTACCGCACGCCGCTCGCCACGCGTGGCTACCATCCGGCGCACAGCGTGCTTCGGCCGTCGGGCGCCATCGGACTGACGCTCGGCGTCGCCGGCATGGTGGCCATGCTCTCGACCCTGCCCTACGCCATCCGCAAGCGCTGGCGTCTGCTGTCAAAGCTCGGGCAGATGAAGCACTGGCTCGAGATCCACATCTTCTTCGGCATCGTCGGCCCGGTGCTCGTCACGCTGCACACGGCCCTGAAGTTCAACGGGCTGATCTCGGTCGGCTACTGGCTGATGATGGCGGTCTGGGCGTCGGGCTTCGTCGGCCGCTATCTCTACGTGCGCATCCCCAAGACCATTCGGGGGGTCGAGCTGTCGCGAGTCGAGGTCGAGCAGCACCTCTCAACTGTCGAGGCACAACTCGCGGCGCGGCCGCTGCCGCCGGCTGTGCAGGCCGAACTTGATGCCTTTCACGTGGCCGCCTCGGGAAAGCCTGGCGCCGCACCCGGCGTCATCGACCTGTTCCTGGGCGAGCTGCGCGTCCGCGTGCGTCTCCTGTTCCTGCGTCGCCAGCTGGCGGCGTCGGGCGCTTCGCTGGCAGTGGTCCACGACGCCATCGCCCTCGCGGCGGAGCGGGCGGCGATTGCGCGCCGGCTGCACCACCTGAGACGGACCCACAAGCTGTTCGAACTCTGGCATGTGTTTCACCGGCCTCTTGTCTACGTGATGTTCGTGCTGGTCGCGATGCATGTGGGCATTGCGCTGTTCTTCGGATATGCGCGCCTGGTGTCGTGACGGAGCCGTGGTGGAGACGTGTTGACGTGCCGGGTCGCGGTTGGCTGCTGGTGGTGATGACCATGCTGCTGATGACGGGGAGCGCGAGGAGCGCGAGCGGGCAGATCTCGGCCCTGGTGTCGCCGGGACGCCTGAGTCAGGCCCATACCTCGCTCGAGGGCGTGACCAGCTGTCTCAAGTGTCACACCGCGTCGAGGGGGGTGACGGCCGACAAGTGCCTGTCGTGCCACAAGCCTGTGGCGGACCGCATCGCGCAGAAGCGAGGCGTGCACAAGAACGTCACCACCGACTGCATTTCATGCCACGTCGAGCATGCCGGCGTGAACGCCGAACTGCGACCGTTTGACCAGAAGGCGTTCAACCACACCACCCAGACGACCTTCCCGCTCGACGGCCTGCACGCCCCGATCGCCACGTCCTGTGCGGCGTGCCATAAGTCGCGCTCGTTCCTGACGCTGTCCAACACCTGTGCCTCGTGCCACACCGACAGCCACAAGGGGTCGCTCGGGCCGAAGTGCGAGACCTGCCACACGACCACGGTGAAGTTTGCCGACACCCGCAAGGGCTTCGATCACAGCCGAACGGCGTATCCGCTGGCGGGCGCGCACACCCGGGTCACCTGCACGTCGTGCCACGTCAACAACACCTACAAAGGCGTGAAGTTCGGCGAGTGCAGCAGCTGCCACACCGACCCGCATCGCACCTCACTCGGCCCGAGCTGCAGCTCCTGCCACACCGTGGACGCGTGGCGGACGCGCAAGATCGATCACACCCGCACCGCCTTCCCGCTCAAGGGTCTGCACGCCGACGTTGAGTGTGCGTCGTGTCACAAGCAACCCGCGATGAAGGTTGTCCCGAAGTCCGACACCTGTGCCACCTGCCACACCGATCCGCACAAGGGCACGTTCAAGCAGGACTGCAAGAGCTGTCACTCGGAAAACGGGTTCAAGCAAGGCGCGACCTTCGATCACTCGACCACCCGCTTCCCCCTGGCCGACGGCCACGCCAACCTGACGTGCGTTCAGTGTCACAAGCCAGCGGCGCCGACACCGGCACCACGACTGGCGCTGCGGAGCACCGTCACGCAGACACAGACATTGGGACAGACACAGACCCCGACGCCGACAGACTTCCGCGGTCTGTCCACGACGTGCGCCTCCTGCCACGCCGACGTGCACAAGGGTGACCTGGGCACGACCTGCGAGTCGTGCCACAACTCGAAGACATTCCGCCTGCCTGGATACACGCATGCGGCGCCCAAAGACTTCTTTCTGGGCCTTCACACCCCGCTCCGCTGCGAGCAGTGCCATGTCTCGACCTTCTCGGCTGTCTCGACCTCACCGGCAGTCGCGCCACCGCGGGTGGGTTTTCCGACCACCCCGACCAGCTGCGCGAGCTGCCACAAGGACATCCACCTGGGACAGGTGGATTCCAGGTGCGAGACCTGTCACGGGCTCACCCAGCCGCGCTTTGCCATCTCCGGCTTCTCTCACGACCGGACCACCTATCCGCTGACGGGAAAGCACGTCGCCCTCGAGTGCCGGGCGTGCCACAAGGCTGACACCGCCGCCTTCCCTGCCGGCACCGGCACGGCCGTCCGGCTGCGACCGATCGGGACCACGTGCGTCACGTGTCACCAGGATCCACACAAGAACGAACTGGGGGACACCTGCCAGACCTGTCATACGACGCAGACCTTCACCGTGGCCTCGCCCTATACCCACCGCAACGCCAGGGCGCTGCGCTCGTTCTTTACCGGCCGGCACAACGCCGCTGCCTGCGTGGACTGCCACAAGCCGCTCGCTCCAGCGCCAGCGTCTGCCGTGGCGGCGAGACCCGCAGCTCGGCCCGCGGCACCTGCCGCAGCGACAGTACGTCCTGCGCCCGCAAAGGTGCAGCTGGCGTATCGGATATCGACGACCTGCGTGAGCTGCCATCGGGACATCCATCGGGGCTCACTCGGCCCCAATTGCGAGTCGTGTCACAAGCCGTAGGCGCGCACGGATGCTGACCTTCCCTCGACCCCACGTTCGGCGATTCCTGCTCCTGGTGCTGCAGGCGCTGGTCCTGATCTGCGCGGTCGGTACGGTCTATGCCCCGTCGGCGGCGGCGCAGTTCGAAACGCCGAATCGACAATTTCACAACCAGACGGCGTTCCCGCTCGAGGGCAGCCATCGCGCGGTGGCGTGCGAGTCGTGCCACGTGCGGAACCTCTACAAGGGCACCCCCACGAAGTGCTTCGATTGTCACTGGGTCCGGCGGCAGGACGATCGATTCCGTCTCCAGCTCGGCGCGCAGTGCGAGCAGTGTCACCAGCCGACGCGGTGGTCCAACACCCGCTGGAATCACTCGCAGATGACCGGGATGGCCCTCAACGGGGCGCACCAGCAGCTGTCCTGTCAGTCCTGTCACAAGAACGCGACGTTCAAGGCGGCGCAGGCCGAGTGTATTTCCTGTCACCAGCGCGACTACCAGACGGCGCAGACGCCCAACCACGTCGCGGCCGGCTTCCCCACCGACTGCGCCACCTGCCATCGGGCCAGTGAGGCTTCGTTCCGTCAGTCGACGTTCAACCACAACGTCGCGTTTCCCCTGGTTGGGGTGCACGGGCAGCAGACCTGTGCGTCGTGCCACAAGAACAACGTCTATCTGGGGACGGCCCGCGATTGCGTGGGCTGTCACCGCGACGCCTATACCCGGACGACCACGCCCAATCACGCGGCGGCCGGCTTCCCGACGACCTGCGAGAGCTGTCATCGGGCCACCGATCAGACGTGGCGCGGCCAGAGCTTCAATCACTCGTCCATCTTCCCGCTGGTCGGGCTGCACGCGCAGCAGACGTGCGCCAGCTGCCACAAGAACAACGTGTTCAGGGGCACTCCGCGCGACTGCGTGGGCTGTCACCGCGAGGCCTATACTCGGACGACCACGCCCAACCATGTGGCGGCCGGCTTCTCACAGGCCTGCGAGACCTGTCACAAACCCACCGACCCGAGCTGGCGCGGGCCGAACTTCAATCACAACGCGATCTTCCCGCTGGTCGGACAACACGGCCAGCAGACGTGTGCGTCGTGCCATGCCAACAACGTCTACAAGGGCACGGCCCGTGACTGCGTGGGCTGCCATCGCGACGAGTACACACGGACCACAGCGCCCAATCACGTGGCAGCCGCCTTCCCGACCACGTGCGAGAGTTGTCACAAGGCCACCGACCAGAGCTGGCGTGGCGCGGGGTTCAACCACTCGAGCGTCTTCCCGCTCCTCGGGCAGCACGCGCAGCAGTCGTGTGCGTCGTGCCACAAGAACAACGTCTACAAGGGCACCGCGCGCGACTGTGTCGGCTGTCACCGCGACAACTACACCCGCACGACGACGCCCAACCACGTCGCGGCCGGGTTCCCGACCACGTGCGAGAGCTGCCACAAGGCCACCGACTCCAACTGGCGGGGTGCGGGATTCAACCATTCGAGTGTCTTCCCGCTGGTCGGGCAGCACGCGCAGCAGTCGTGTGCGTCGTGCCACACGAACAACGTCTACAAGGGCACCGCCCGCGACTGTGTCGGCTGTCACCGCGACAACTACACTCGCACGACGACGCCCAACCATGCAGCGGCTGGATTCCCGACGACCTGCGAGAGCTGTCACAAGGCGACCGATTCTGCCTGGCGCGGCGCCGGATTCAACCATTCGAGCGTCTTTCCGCTGGTCGGGCAACACGCGTCGCAGAGCTGCGCGAGCTGCCACACCAACAACGTCTACAAGGGCACCGCGCGCGACTGTGTCGGCTGTCACCGCGACGACTACACCCGCACCACGACGCCCAACCACGCCTCCGC
>JBEBGV010000063.1:0-27147 GCA_040081265.1 Vicinamibacterales bacterium | reverse complement strand
TGCCTGGAAGGTGCCGAACTTCGGCAGCGTCTCGCAGTATTCGGTGTTTCGCGTGCTCGGCTCGACGGTTGCGCCCAGCAGTGTCAAGGTGCTCGTTGGCGGAGCGCCCGTCCCGTCCTCGGTGACGACCATCGTGGACAACGAGGAACTGCCCAACGGTGTGCAGTTCACCTACTTTGTCACCGCCACGTTCACCGACGGTGGAGCCAGTGGCGCGTCGAACTTTGCCACGGTGGCCGCGGTAGATGCCGCGCCGGTGGCGGTGGCGGATACGTTCTCGACACCCGCGGTGACGCCCCTGACTGCCAACGTGCTGGCCAACGACACCGACGTCGACAGCCCGCCGGCTCAACTGGTGGCGACGGCCGTAAGTCAGCCGTTGCACGGCACGTTGACCCTCAACCCCGACGGGTCGTTCGTCTACACGCCAGCCTCAGGCTATCTGGGTCCTGACAGCTTTACGTATCGGGTGAGCAATGGCCTCTGGGGATCGACTGCGCTGCCGTTGAGTACCACTTCAAATGTGGCGACGGTGTCGATCAGCGTGCACGGCAACACGCGGCCGGTCGCCAGCGCCCAGGACGTCGTGGCCGTAGAAGACTCGCCCGCGGTCTTCGCGTTGTCGGCGAGCGACGCCGAGACGCCGACGGCCGACCTCACCGCGACGATCACGCAGGCTCCCGCACACGGGACGCTGAACGGCACCTGGCCGAACTATTCATATACGCCGGCCCTGAACTTCAATGGCCCGGACAGCTTCCAGTTCACGGTGACTGACCGGGGCCGGCCGGACAACTGCGCGGGCGGCTTGCCCGCGTGCGCGCCGGCACTGACGTCACTGGCAGCGACGGTGTCGATCAACGTCACGGCTGTCAACGACGCGCCCGGCTTCATTGCGGGCAACGATCAGGTCGTTCTCGATGACGATGGTCCCCAGACGATTGTCGCCTGGGCCACGTCGCTCTCGGCTGGCCCGCCAGACGAGTCTCTGCAGGTGCTCGACTTCCTCGTGACCACCGACAACGACGGACTGTTTGCGGAGTCCGGACTGCCATCGATTGCGCCGGACGGCACGCTGACCTTCACGCCCGCGCTCGACGCGGACGGGACGGCAACGGTGAGCGTCACGTTGCACGACAGCGGCGCCTTCGGTTCTCCCAACATCAACACGAGCGCGCCGCAGACGTTCCTGATCACGGTCACGCCGTCGAACCAGGAGCCCACCACGTCGGACGACGACTTCAGGTCGGTCGACATGAGCAACCTGGACGCGTCGCTGTTCCTGAACAGGAACCCCGACGTCGCCGAACCACTGGTCCCGGAGGTCATCTGGGTGGGCGACCAGCAGACGTTGCGTCTGGTGAACGGCGATCCCGGCAGCCGCAGCAGCGCGTTCACGACGCAGCCGAGCAGTATTGTGCGCTTCAGCACGACGTTCCAGTTCAGAGTGTCCAACCCTGGCGGCGGAACCGATCCCTACTTTGGCGAGCTTGGTGCCGACGGCTTCACGTTCGCGCTGCAGGCTTCTGTGGACGGGTTCAACGCGCTGGGCGGGTCTGGCGGGGGCCTGGGGTACCTGGGCATCGCCAACAGCGTCGCTGTGGAGTTTGACACCTACTACAACAGTGAAGTCTCCGACCTCGACTCGAACCACCTGGCGGTGAACGTCGGTGGAAGCGTTGTGTCGGTGGCGACCGTCGCCATCCCGCAGCACTTCGAAAGCGTCGATCTCTGGACTGCGTGGATCGATTACGACGGCACGACGCTCGAGATACGACTGTCGCCCACGGGCAGCCGTCCTCTCTTGCCGACCCTGTCGCACGTCATCAATATCCCGCACGAGCTTGGCGACAACAATGAGGCCTTCATCGGGTTCACGGCCGCGACGGGCGCCGCGACGAACACAGTGGACGTGATGAACTGGACGTTCACGACGCCCATTGGCGAGGACCAGAGCATCAACCTGCTCACCAACGATGACGACCCCGATATGGACGCGCTCACCGTGGAGGTGGAAACGGCTCCGGAGCACGGGACGGTGGTTGTGCACGCGGACGGCACGTTCACCTACACGCCGGTCTCGGGATACGAAGGAACGGACTCCTTCACCTACACGATCGATGATGGTCACGGGCACACGGCAACCGGAACCGTGCACATCACCGTCACCGGACCGCCGACAGGTTGACCCTGGCGCGACAGCCGTGAGGCGCGGCTAGTTCCCGGCGCGTCGGCGGACTTCGGGCAGGAGCGGATCCTCTCCTGCCCGTCCACGGATGCTGAGATAGGTGCGGTACGGTTCAGCGAAGCCGGCGTTCTGCAGCGCTTCGCGGACACGACCCTGGTAGTAGTAGACCGGCGGGAGGAACCCAAACGTCGGCTCTTCGTCCAGGAAGAGCGACAGCGCTTCGCCGCGTCGTTTCAGGCAGCGATCGAATTCGGAGTCTGCCTGCGGGAGCTGTCCGCCCTCGAGGTAGGCGCGGCCCAGGTCGAAGTGGCCAATCCATGTGTCCAGCAACGTGTTGGCGTCGGTGAAGAGCCTGATGGCTTCGCGCAGGTTCTTGCCCTGGAGCGCGATCTCGCCCTCGAGCAGCTTGGCGTAGGCCTGGGGCTCACTCTGTAGTTCGGCGGCCAGCCCCGTCATCAGCGGCGCGGCTGAGACGAGATCCCGTGCCTCGATGAAGACGCGCGCCGCAAGAAACCGGATCTTGACCGCGCTGCTGTTGGTCAGTGCCTTCTGAGCCGCTGCGACCGCGGGTCTGTTCTGGCCGCGCAGGATGTGGGCATAGGCGAGTGCCGCGAATTTGGCGGCAGCCCTGTTGGGGTTGTTGGCGGCGAGGTCGTCTGCGGCGCCACGCTCGAGAATTCGCTGCGCATCCGCGAAGCGACCTTCGAAGACCGCCAGATCGCCCAGGCCCGACGCCGAGAACGACGCGCCGAGCGCGCCGATGCCCGCCAGATTCTGGTAGGTCTGACTGGCCTCTGGAAGCTGGCCCTGACCCATCTGCGAAAATGCCAGGGCGAGCTGTGCATATGCGTCGGGTTCCTGGACCGTCCGGGCTTCCGTTTCTGCGGTCTCGAAGTCACCCGCGTAGTTGGCGTACAGCGCCAGGTTGTCGCGGAAGACAACCCGGTTGGGCAGCAGCTCGACCACCTTCCGCATCTCGGACATCGCGCGGTTCATGTCCCGCAATTGCGAGGCGCAGAGCGCCAGCTGGTTATGGCCCGTGACGTCTGCGCTGTACCTCGCCAGGAGGTCGCCGTATTCCTTCACACACTGCTGGTAGTCACCCGTGACACGGTAGAACATCCCGCGGGTGCTGAAGCGCTCGCGTTCCGTCATGCCGTCCAGGTAACGGAGGGCCTGATTGATGTATTTCTCGGCATCGGCTTGCCGACCGACATTGCGCGACGCGACAGCGAGAAGCTGGTAGCCAATGCCGAACGTCGGGTCCAGCTCGACGGCCTTCAAGGCGCTTTGCATCGCCTCCTCGAACCTGTTCCTCGAGGCGGCGTCCTGGGCCGCGGCATACTCACGCACGACGTCGAGCGAGGTCGCGGACAAGCTCGCCATCGCAAACATCTGAGCCGACTCTGACGTTTCGTCGCCGAGCGCCTGCCGGACGTTGCTGACCAATCTGGTTGCCGTGGCCAGCACCTGGTCTTTGTTGGCGGCGCGGCCTTGAACATCGGCGATCACCTCGCCCGTCACGGTCTGGGTCGCCGTAACGGAGACGCCATAGCCGGCGCCCTGCGTCCGGATGACGCCGGACAGGACAACGCCCAGGCCTTCCTTGACGGCAATCTCGCGTGCCGCGACCTGGTCCAGCGTCTCGGGCAGCCGTGCACCCACGGTACGAGCCAGGGCGCTGCGGTCGTACGCGCTGATGAACCCAGCCCCCTCGAGCGCACGTTTGAGCATCGGCTCGAGCGTGCGATCGAAGGTGACATCGCCGGTCTGGTTCTGAAAATCGGCGATCACCACCGACACAGGATCGTGAACCGGCGCAGGGATGAACTGTCGCTGGTAGTACCAGACACCCGCGGCGAGCCCGACCAGGATGACCACCGTCGCTGCCATCAACGGCAGCCCCACGACACGTCGAACCGGCAGGAGCTCGCCGTTGTCGTCGAGCCGATCGAGCGCCGCCGCCAGCTCTGACGTCGTCTGAAAGCGCCTGCCGGGGTCGGGTTCGAGGCAACGCGACACGATCGCGTCAAGGGCGGCCGGAATCTCTGGCGCCACTGATCTGACCGAGGGCGGCGCCTGCTTCATGCGTGCCTCGAGCTCGCCGACGGCACTGTCGGCCTTCTCGGCCCGGCGTCGGCCCAGGAGCATGTCGTACAGAATCAGTCCGACCGCATAGACGTCGGCACGCTGATCGACCTGCTCACCCCTGGCCTGTTCCGGCGCCATGTAATGGACGGTGCCGAGCACCGACCCGGCCAGCGTGGCACCGTCGCCGTGGCCGGCGGCCCGTCGCAGCTCCTCTGGCAGGTTGGCCTTGATCTCGTTCGCGCCGATGTCGGCGTCACGGGTCGAGTAGGCGATGCCGAAGTCCATGATCAGCGCGTCGCCACGAGTGCCGAGCATGATGTTGGCCGGCTTCAGATCACGGTGCACGACACCGGCGGAGTGCGCGGCCACCAGGCCTGGCAGGAATGAACGCAGGATGACCATCGCCTGCGCGACGGGAAACTGGCGGTCACGCTTCAGCATCGAGGCCAGGTCCATGCCGTCGATGTACGACATCGTGATGTACTTGATGCGGTCGATTTCGCCGAGGTCGTGAATGCGGACGACGTTCTTGTGCGTGACCTCGCGCGCAAGGAGCAATTCACGCTTGAAACGGCGCTCGATCTCCCGCGCTGCCGCGGGGTCGTTCATGGCTTCAGGACGGATGACCTTGATGGCAACCGCGACGCTCAATTCGGTGTCCCAGGCCTGATACACCGCGCCCATCCCGCCGAGACCCAGCAGGCGGATGATGTGATAGCGCGACCCGAACGGCTTTCCCGGCGTCAGGGGGCCGGTGTCTTCGACGGTGGCCTCTTTCCTGGCTGCCTGCTCGGCGGGAGCGACGAACCGCGTTGGCGCCTCCGTGCCATCGTCGAAGGAGTCCGCAACGGCCTCCGGCGGAGTGATTCTTGTCGGGGCGTCGATCGGTGGCGGCGTGAGAACGCCCGCTGCCACGCTGCGCTGAAGCACCGTCTGGCAGTGAGGACACCCGTGCGCGGACGCCGGAATGTCACCACCGCAGGCCGCGCAGTTCATGGAGTGAAGTTTACGGGAACGTCAGGACCACAAGCGAGAAGTCGTCTTCGAGGGGTTTCGGTCCCGCCACCCGTTTGACCCCTTCATGCAGTCGCTGGCTTTCCGGGATGCCGTCCAGGGCTGGCTGGAGCATCAGCTGTTCGAACTGCTCGAGCGTCCACTGTTGATTGTCGGCCGTTGCGACCTCGAACACGCCATCGCTGAACAGGTAGATGGAGCTGCCAGGCGGGATGACAGCCTGCTGGGTCTGGTAGTCGCCGTCGGGAAGCATGCCGATCATCACCGCGGGCATGCCAAGAGGACTGACGTGGTCCCTTCCGATTGAAACGAGTGATGCGGGGTGGTGGCCGGCTGAACTGTAGGTCAGCGTGCGGTCGGCGACCCGATACACGCCGTACCACATGGTGAAGTACAGCCCCCCATGGCTCTCCATCTGGAACCGTTGGTTCAGGCTGGTCAGGACGTCAGCGGGATTCTCGAAATCGACCTGCGGAAGCGCCCGTTGCCGCAGCACGTTGAGGACCGTCACCGAGTGCATCGCCGACCCGGCACCGTGGCCCGAGACGTCGAGCAGGTAGAACACAAAGGTGTTCGGGTCCAGCCAGTAGTAGCCGAACGCGTCCCCGCCGAGCTGCGTGGACGGCACGAAGCACCATTCCGCGAGCACTGCCCCCGAGACCAGTGGCGCTGGCAGCAGGGAGAAGACGTAATTGCTGGCCCTCTTGAGCTCCAGATCAAGGCCGATAGTCCGCTCGACATCGCGACGGCTGCGACGCTCGTACCGGAACACGTGACTACCGAGACGCAGCACGCTGCCGTCGGTCAAGGTGGCAGGAGAGGTCAGCCGCTTGCCGTCGAGGAACGTCCCGTTGGTCGAGTTCAGGTCTTCGACGCTGGCGTCGGTCCCCGTCAGAGATATGCGTGCATGCAGTCGTGACACGTCGGCATCGGCCAGAACCAGTGCCTGCCGGGCGTCGCGTCCGATCGTGAGCGGCTCGACGCCGAGCTCGAGGCGCGTATCCGGCGCCCCTTCTTTGCCCCCGACAAGGTAGTGACCGAGTGGGTCGGCGACAGCCGGCGTCTCGTCAGCCCGCTTGTGGCTGCGGATGATCGTCCTCTCGAACTCGTCTTCTGGGATGGGCACCGTGATCTCGGACTGGAAGAGTCCCAAGCAGCATACGTCAGCCTGCAGATCGCCTCAAATCCCGACAGAGTGTGCAATCACGGGAAGTTACGGGAAGGTCGAATTACACACTTCTGCGGTAATCTGCCGTAAATCGCACCGAGTGACACAAGTCTTCACAAAACCCATCGTCATCGTCGCGCTGTTGCTGGTCGCGGGGGGCGCGCTCGCCGGCGCACCGGTCTCGGGGCCGTACGGCGAGTATCCGAACTGCGTGGCTCCATCGGTGCCCCTCGAACAACACGGATGGTGGCAGCAGACCGGTGATGCCGTCGCTCGTCACATTCACATCGCCGCCTGCGTGCCCAACGCAAGAGACACCACCGGAACGCTGGTCAGCGTGAGTGGGGTGCAGCCGTTTGTTGCCCGCGTCACCAGCTTCAACAACCCGGACCCGATCACCTCGGTGCGATGGAGTTGGGAGTCAGCCATTGCCCAGGAGGTCGCCGGAACGTGGAGCTGTCCCGGTGCGCATGGCGACCACCAGCAGTGTCAGTGGTTCGTGCCGATGAATCTCGACACCAACACGGCACCCGATGGGTTACGTGAGCTTCGTCTCACCGAGAATGTCTCGCTGAACATGTTCGACCAGCGACACTTCGGGACGCTCAACTTTCAGGTGTTCGTCAAGAACCGCACCGGCGTGAGCGAGAACTATCGCGCGACCCCTGATCCGATCGCCCGCAGCTGGTATGGGGGGAAGTCACAGTCGGACGCCGACTTCGGCTATGCCAACGTGCAGGTGAATTACATGAGCCTCTTCAGCGGGGGCGTTGGCGGGGCGCAGATGGACCGCACCGTCCCCGTGATTTCCGGCGTCGTGCCGCTGAAGATCAAGCACGACCAGACCAGCAAGCTCGCCGGGTCAGAACTGTGGCTCGACGCCGACTTCCACCGCTACCCGCTGGACTGGACCGAAGCCGTCGTCGGCGTCACGCGGCCCATCTCGGGGGCCAGGTTACTGTACCGGCAGCCCGGACTTTTCAAGGGCACCTACGCGCTCGACACACGTCTGCTCGCCAACGGCCGGCACGCCCTGTATTTCCAGACGACGGACCGGGATGAGACGGGGATTCACGCCAGCGCGTTGAAGGTCTTCATCGACGTCGCCAACTAGGGCGTTGGTCGGGTTCCGTCAGATCTCCCGTGTTAACATCGGCCCGCCTTGATAAGAATGCAGTCGGAGGACTGAGAAGAATGAGAAGTGTGTTCACGCGTCGCCTGCTCGTGTCGGCCCTGAGCGTTGCCGCCCTGTGCGCCCCGCGCCTGGTTGCGGCCCAGAATGTCGCCATCACCAACGTCCGTATCGTCGTCGGCAGCGGGGCGGTGATCGAATCGGGAACGATCATCGTGCGCGACGGCAAGATTGCGTCGGTCACCGCCGGTGCTGCCCCCACGCAGGGGCTCCAGGTCATCGACGGTCGTGGCATGAGTGCCATGCCCGGCTACATCGACGGTCACAAGCACGTCAACGATGGCCCGACCGGGAAGCAGTGGATGCAGGAACTGCTGGAGGCCGGCTACACCACCGTGCTGATTGGCGGCGGCCAGGCCGACCCCAACCTGGCGCTCACTGCGAAGGTGGCGTCTGGCGAGTACAACGGTCCGCGCCTGATCCCCTCCGGGCAGGTCAACCTGCGTCAGACCCCGGCGGAAGCGCGCGCGGCCGTCCAGGCGCTCGCCGCCAAGGGCGTCAAGCACACCGGTGAGATCGTGCTCACGCCTGAACCGGCGCCGCCGCAGGCCGAGATCGAGACGCTCAAGGCCATCGTTGACGAGGCCAAGAAGACGGGCATCCAGGTGAACGTCCACGCGGTGAGCTCACCGGCGATGGTGGCGGCGATCGATGCCGGTGTCACTCGCCTGGTGCACCTTCCGAACAAGGACTGGACGAGCTATGAGGCCGCCGAGAAGGTGGCGCAGTCTGGTGCCATCGTCGCAGGGTTGATCGCGTTCGGCGCGCCGAACATCGACAGTCTGTCGGCGGGCGCAGCGCCGGTGACGTGGCCGAAAGACAACACGCCGCGGTTCCGCGATGGCAAGCCTTGGCCCGAATCGCTCGCCGGGGCGAATCGAGACGCCAAGGGCCGGGCCACCGGCACCGAAGGTGGTTACACCACCATCAATGCACGTCGTATCTGGGACGCGGATCCGAACCACCAGACGATCTCGTACTCCACCGACCAGAACGCCGCCGACATTGTCGTGCTCGAGCACGAGCTGAAGTCGTTCAGCATCGTGTTCTCAATGGCCGACATTCACCGCATCATCGGACCCAACGCGGCCCGCTACGTCGGGATGGCCGATCAGATCGGCACGCTCGAGGTTGGCAAGCTCGCCGACATCATCCTGCTCGATGGCAACCCGACGCTGAACATCTACGAGATGCTGAAGACGAAAGTCGTGCTGAAGGACGGCAAGGTCGTCGTCGACAAGCGCGCCACGCGCTGAGTACCCCTTCCTTCGGGGTCAGACCGGGGTCAACCCGCGGTCTGACCCCGGTCTGACCCCTGATCTCCAGCCGGTGTAGATTGTGACCATCGTGCCCAGGGTCACACCCGCGCTGCGCGAACAACGAATCGACTGGTCCGCTGTCCGTCAACTCGCCGACCAGGCGTTTGCGAGAACATCGGGCGCGCCGCTGCGCGACGGCAACGATGTTGTACTCCTGCGGAACGCCTCCGAAAACTATCCTGCGTGGCTGGACGCCATCGCACAGGCACGCCAGACCATTCACTTCGAGATGTACATCATCTCCGAGGACCAACAGGGCCGCCTCTTCGCTGACGCGCTGATCGCGCGGGCGCGGGCCGGTGTGCGCGTGCGTGTGCTCTACGACTGGCTGGGTGGATTCGGAAAGACCTCGAGGGCCTTCTGGCGAAATCTCAGAGAGGGGGGCGTGGAGGTCCGTTCCTACAACCCTCCCCGCTTTGATCGACCCTTCGGCTGGGTCAGCCGCGACCATCGCAAGCTGATTGTCGTGGACGGGGAGACCGCCTTCGTGACCGGGCTGTGCGTGGGTCAGGAGTGGGTCGGAGACGCCCGCCGTCATATCGACCCGTGGCGCGATACCGGCATGTCGCTTCGTGGGCCCGCGGTTGCCGACGTCGCAGCCGCGTTCGCGGAAGCGTGGGAGGCGGTCGGAGATCCACTGCCAGAGGTCTCGCCAGCCGCGGCGAGGGCCGTCGATGCCGGCGACGTCTCGCTGCGCGTGGTCGCGACAGTGCCTAACACCGCCGGGCTCTTTCGCGTCGACCAGCTGGTGGCGGCCATGGCTCGCAGGACCTTGTGGCTGACCGACGCGTATTACGGCGGCACGACCGCCTATGTGCAGGCGCTTCGGTCGGCGGCGCTCGACGGCGTCGACGTGCGGCTCCTGGTGCCGGGCGCGACCGACATTCCACTCATCCGCCCGTTCTCACGCGCCGGCTACCGCCCGTTGCTCGACGCCGGGGTCCGCGTCTTCGAGTGGAACGGCTCGATGATCCACGCCAAGACCGCCGTGGCTGACGGCCAGTGGGCACGTGTCGGCTCGTCCAATCTCAATATCGCCAGCTGGATGGGCAACCGCGAGCTGGACGTGATCGTCGAGCATCCGGGCTTTGCCGCGCAGATGGAAGAGATGTTCCTGGCGGACCTGGAGAACGCGACCGAGGTCGTGCTGACGAAAAACCGCGTGCGGGTGCCCGGCGCGCCACTGAGACGTCGACAGCCCTCGGCAGGGCGACGCGGAAGCGGGAGCAGCGGGCGGATGGTGGCTGGTGCGGTTCGTGTCGGGCGCACGGTCGCCGCTGCGATTACCAACACGCGCGTCCTTGAATCTGTCGAAGCCAACATTGCGTTGATCGCCGGTGGACTTCTGGCCGGGCTGGCTGTGCTGACGTGGCTGTTTCCACGCGCGATCGCCTACCCGCTCGCCGCCATTGCTGCCTGGCTTGGACTGGCGCTGCTCTATCGCGGGTTCGAACTGTACCGGCGCGGACGAGGGCCTGTGAACCCGCTTCCCGGCGATGAGTAACGAGAGCCACAGGCGCGAGCGCGCCGTGATCCTGTGGCCGGTTCTCGCCGTGAGTGTGGCGATGCTTGTCTGGATGGGGCGGTCGCTGGTCACCGGACAGATTCCCTTCACCGGCGACCTGCTGCACTGGAACTATCCGATCCGCGACTTCTTCGCGGGCGCCCTCGCCAGGGGTCAGCGCGTGTGGTGGATGCCGTCGATCTTCGGCGGCTTCGACGTGGCGGGTGAAGGCCAGCTGGGTGTGTTTCACCCGATGCACTGGCTCCTCTATCGCGTGCTCCCGCTCGATCGCGCGTTCGCGATTGAGATGGTCCTGCCGTACGTCGTGATATTCAGCGGAACATGGCTGTTTTTGCGCCGCATGATCGGAGCAGCCCCCGCCGCTTTTGCCGCGATGCTGTTCACCTACAGCGGCTTCACCCTGTCTCACGGCGTGCACATGAACATGGTGGCCGTCGTTGCCCACCTGCCATGGTTGCTCTGGGTGATCGATCGGACGCTTGCCGCGTCCTCGACACGGGCGCGCCGGCAGGGTACCGCTGGCATCGCGCTGATCGTCGGGTCGCAACTGCTGAGCGGACACCCGCAGGCCGTCTGGTGGTGCGGGCTGCTCGCGGGCAGCTACGTGCTCCTCTGTGCGACTGCCTCGGCCGCCAGCAGGTCGTCCCTGGTCGCGGTGATGGTCGGCGCCGTGCTGGGGGCAGGCATCGGCGCGGTGCAACTGCTGGCCACCTGGCTCGAGCTGCAGCGCTCGACGCGACTGGGAGACGATCCGGCCTTTGCGACCACCTTCTCGCTCCCTCCGCTGCAGATGCTTCAGTTCATCGAGCCGTATCTGTTCTGGGGTCGCATCCTGCGATGGAACGAGGCCCCGGGAGCCGGGGACGAATTCGCCGCCTATGCGGGAGCGGTCTCGCTCGCCTTGGCCGTGTGGTGGCTGGCCGCCGGGCGACTGAGGCGGCGGACCGACACGTCCCTCAATCGATTCGCGTGGTGGGCAATGCTGCTGGCGCTGTTCGGGCTCTGGCTGTCGATCGGTCGATCCGGTGGCCTCTATCTGGTCCAGACGTGGATTCCCGTGATCAGCGGGTTTCGTGCCCCGGTGAGATATGTCTTGTTCACCCACTTCGGCCTCGCCGTACTTGCCGGGATCGCGCTCTGGCGGCTTGCGCGCTTGCAGGCTGCTGACGCCGCAGATGCCAGGCGGGCGTTGTGGGCACCGTGGGCGCTCGCTGCGCTGTCGGCGGCCGCAGCCGTCTGGCTGACACGCGGACACCATGTTCCCGTCGCCAGCAACGCGTGGGTGGCCGCCATCGGCCCGGCGGTGTTCGCTGCCGCCGCTGCGCTCCTGACGCTGGCGACGCGGGGGTTCCGACCGGCGCTGACCGGCCTCATCCTGCTGGCTGCCGCCGATCAGGCCCTGTATGGGCTCGGCGGCGTGATCGCGTGGCAGGACTTCGTCACCCGCACGCAGGCCGAGGGGTATCTCGATGAACCGACCGTTGGCATTCCCACCGGTGACGGGCGTCTCGCCAGAGGCGGTTTTCCGAACCTTCACGTGCTCGCCGGCTACCAGCTGATTGACGGGTACGTCGGCCTGACTCCGAAGAAGGCTCTCGACTACCGGAGTGCCAACGCGCTGCGCGTCGCCGGTGTGCACTACGCGAACGCCGACTTTCTTGATGGCACGGCCATCCCTGGGGCGGTCGCACTTGGTCGCGACTGGTTCAGGCTGCCCGAGCCGCTGCCGCGCGTCAGGCTCGTCAGTCGGGTGCAGGTCGCGGCGCAGCCAACGGCAGACATCGACCTGATCGACGTGGAGACGGTTGCGCTCGTGACGCACCCGTTGAGTCTCTCGCAGGCAGCGCCGGGCCGAGCCGTCATCCGGCGCGACGACCCTGGCGAGATCTCCGTTGACGTTGACGCAGCCGGCCTGCAACTGCTGGTTGTGTCGGAGTCGTTCGACGACGGGTGGTCTGTTGACGTTGACCGGGTGCCGGCACCGGTGGAGCAGGTGAACGGAGACTTCATGGGCGTGGTCGTTCCTTCCGGACAGCACCTCGTCACCTTCCGGTTTGAACCCCCGCTCTACAACATCGGAAGGACAGTGACCCTTCTGAGCACCGGCATCGCCCTGGTCCTGCTTGTTGGCCTGCCCGGCCGGAGTCGCCGCGGTGCTTGACCTGACGGACGGGTCGTACGATGATTGCGCTCCTTCGTCCTCTGAGGTCTGAGACACGATGACTGCCAGACAGCTTCTCGTTCGCGTCGGTCTGCCCGTGGCCCTGGTTGGCCTGCTGGCCATCCTCGTCTACCCCATGGCCTCCGCGCAGGATGTGCCCGACTGGGCGAATCAGGATGGGAACTGGGAACAGACCAAGGCCAGTCTTCAGGCGTTTGGCGAGCGTTTCCCCACGTCAGAGGCCATGTTCGAGGCGTTCAAGCAGGCCGCCGGTGGTGGCGCTGCGGCGCCGTCATGGCAGCAGATGGGAGAACCCGCCTTCGACTGGTCAGGGATCTACACGCGAACCAAGGGAGGCCTGCACTACGACGCCGACCTGGCTCCGGAAAGTGGCCCGGTGACCGCTCAGCTCACGCCAGCCGGCGCGCTGGTCGTGCAGAAGAAAGCCGAGCAGCTGGCCAGGACCGGTGGTGAGTACGACCCTCTCAGTGACTGTCGTCCGCCGGGAACGCCGCGCTGGTTCACCGAACCCTTCCTCCATGAGTACATCGTCACTCCCGGCCAGACGTGGCTGATCAACGAGATGGTCAACGACGTCAGGCGAGTCTACACAGACGGACGCGCGCACACGCCGACCGAAGATGCGTATCCGACCTGGAATGGCGACACCATCGGCTTCTGGAACGGGGACGTCCTGGTCGCCCACACGAAAGACCTGATGTCGGGACAGTATCAGCGAGGCGTTCAGCCGAACTATTCCGATCAGACGACGGTGGTCGAACGCTGGCACAAGGTCGATGCGAAGACGCTGCAGGCCGATGTGTGGGTCTTCGATCCCGTGAACCTGGCCAAGCCCTGGTACACCAGACAGAGCTGGACCCAGTTGACCAACGACGACAAGCAGCTGCGCATCCGTTACTGGGACTGCCGCGAGAACCCGAACAACTCGATCATCACCACCGAGAACGGTTCGAGTCAGTTTCCTGACTTCGACTTCGTTCCCGACGATGCGGCGGTGAGTTCGGACGCTGATGTGAAGAAAGCACAGGAAGCCAAAGGAGCGGCGAAATGAGGGTGTCCCTGAAGGCAGTGATGTTCGGAGCGGCGCTCCTGGCTGCGACCGTCGTTCCCGTGCTGGCCCACCATTCGGCGGCGATGTTCGATGACAAGAAGACCGTGACCCTCACCGGTACCGTCAAGCAATTCCAATACACCAACCCGCACTCGTGGCTGCTTGTCGACGTCAAGGGCAAGGATGGCAAGGTGACCACGTGGGGCTTTGAAGCCGAGGGGCCGAGCACGCTGCGACGCGCGGGCATTCGGCCGTCGGACTTCGCGTTTGGCACCCCGGTGGAAATCACGGGCAACCCGATGCGCGACGGCCGTCCGGCGGCGGCATGGCTCAAGGCCATCAGGCTGACCGACAAGAAGGAATTCAACCCGCTCAGCGGATTCGCTGTGAAGTAAAGTCCCAACCACCATCGACCGATACCGAGCATGACGAGGTCCCTGCTTCCCTCATGCTCAGGTTTCGCGCCCTCCCGCGTCCGCTGACCCGCTTCGTTTCGGTTCTCGCCCTGGTGGCCTGGGTCGGGACGATGGCGCTCCTCGTCAGGGAATCCTATTTCAGGCCCAATGCGGCGATGGCGGCCGACCTGGCCAAATACGGTCCCGCTGCGCAGTGGCGGGGCATTTACTACCGTGGCACCAAGGTCGGCTTTACCGTCAGTCAGGTGATTCCGAGCGAATCAGGCTACGAGCTGCACGAGAACGGACAGCTCGAGATGACACTGCTCGGCGCGGCGAGCCTGGCCCGGATCCGCACGACGGCCAGGGTGGACCGCAATTTCGATCTCCAGTCGTTCGAGTTCTCGATGGACCCTGGAACCGGGGCCGTGAGCGTGAGCGGCACGGTGAACGGTCGTCATCTCGCGCTGCGCATCAGCAGTGGAGGCGCGATCAGAACCCAGGATCTGCAGTTCGACGAGCCGCCCGCGCTGGCCATCAACATCGGCCGCAGACTCGCCGACGGAAGACTCAAGACCGGCGCGAGGTACACGTGGGCCGTCTTCGATCCGGCGACGCTTCGCAACGCGCCGATGGTCGTCGAAGTCGGGATGCGTGAGGTCGTGCGCTCCGGTGACGTCAGGATTCCCGCATTCCGTGTCGTGATGGAGTCGGCCGGCCTCAAGGTGACGTCATGGGTCACCGACACCGGTGAAATCGTCAGGGAGGACAGCCCACTTGGCCTGATGACGATCCGTGAGTCGCCCGAGGTGGCCACGAAGATGGCCGTCTCAGGCCGGACGCGGCAGGACATGCTGGCGACGGCAGCAGTCGTGCCGACCATGACCGGGCAGATCGACGATCCGCGTGATGTCCAGCGCATGCGCATCCAGTTCAGCGGTGTCCAGCTGCCGCCGGGCGACCTCGACGGCGCCGGGCAGACTCTGTCGGGCGATGTCATCGAGATTCGCAACCCGCGCACGCTCGAGCCCGGACCAGCCGACCCGGATATCGCCCGGTACTTGAAGCCCGAAGCGTTCATCGAGAGCGATGCTGACGAGATTCGCGTCGAGTCGGCCAAGGCAACGCGCGGCGCCGTCGATGACCGGGCGCGCGCTGAGCAACTGGTGCGGTACGTGAACGCCCTCCTCGAGAAGAAGCCGACCATCAGCCTTCCGTCGGCGCGGGAGGTCCTGCGCACGAAGATCGGCGACTGCAACGAGCACACCGTGCTCTACGTGGCGATGGCGCGCGCGGCCGGTCTGCCGGCACGGATTGCCGTGGGGCTGGCGTGGGTCAACGGCGCCTTCTACTATCACGCCTGGCCCGAGGTCTATCTCGCCGACGGTCCGACGCGCGGGTACTGGCTGCCCGTGGATCCGACGTTCAACCAGTTTCCCGCTGATGGTGCCCACCTGCGCATTGTCAGGGGTGGCCTCGATCGGCAGGCGGCCATCCTTCCGCTCATCGGACGGCTCAGGATGTCCATCATCGATCTCGATCTCGTCGAGGGCACCACACGCGTGACCGTCGGCGCCTCAAGGTAGGAACCACGCATGATCAGCCTTCAGGGTCTGGTAAAGACCTACGGAACGTTCACCGCGGTTGACGGGATCAGCCTCGACGTGCCGCCGGGCGAACTGCACGGCTTTCTCGGCCCGAACGGAGCGGGGAAGAGCACGACGTTCCGAATGGTCGCCGGGCTGCTCAAGCCGACATCCGGACGGGTGTGTGTCAATGGGGCCGACATGGCCACCGAGCCCGAGGCAGCCAAGTTGTCGCTCGGGTTCATCCCCGATCGGCCCTTCATCTACGAGAAACTCACTGCCGGCGAGTTCCTCCGATTCCACGGTGGACTCTTCGGCATGGACGATCGCGCCATCGCCAACCGGGTGCGAGAGATGCTGACCCTGTTCGAGCTGACCGCATGGGAGCACCAGCTGGTCGAGAGCTTCTCGCACGGCATGAAGCAGCGTCTGGTGATGAGCGCCGCGTTCATGCACCGCCCGCGCGCGGTGCTCGTTGACGAACCGATGGTGGGACTGGATCCGCGCGGCGCTCAGCTGATCAAGGCCGTGTTCCGGCGCATGACCGCCGATGGTGTCGCCATCCTGATGAGCACCCACACGCTCGAGGTGGCCGAGGAAATGTGTGATCGGGTCAGCATCGTCCTCAAGGGCCGGATCATTGCGCAGGGCACGGTTGACCAGCTGCGCTCGATGTCCGGCGGACGTCACGAGCAATTGACCTCGCTGTTTCTGCGTCTCACCGGCGGCAGCGGGCTCCAGGAGATGGACGAGGCGGTGGCGTGAAGCCGTTCCCGTACCTGCTGCTGCCCTCCGCCTGGGCGTGGCGGAACCGGACACGCGTGCACGAGCACGGCGATCTGCTGCGCGTGATCCTCTTCGGGGCCGTGGGCGTGTGCGTCTATGCGGCGCTCCTCTTCGGGTCGATGTGGCTGACACGCCAGGTCGGCCGGTACGAAGAGCTTGGCGATTTCCTGCTGCGACTGGGCCTGTCGTGGCTGTTCCTGACCTGCTTGTCGTTTCTCGCCTTCAGCGGCATTGTCACCGCACTCTCGACGTTCTTTCTGTCGGAGGACCTGCGGCTGCTGTTTGTGGCGCCCATCGCAGGCCACCGGCTCTTTCACGCGCGGTTCGCCCGCACGCTCGCCCAGGCGTCATGGATGGTGGTGGCGCTGGTGTTACCCGTGCTGGCAGGCATCGGCATCGGACAGTCCGCCCCGCCGCTCTACTACCTGACGATGGCTTTGGCCATCGTGCCCTTCGCCGTCATCCCGGTCGCATGTGGAAGCGCGGTCACGCTCCTGCTCGTCAATATCTTTCCAGCCCGCCGAGCCCGAGACCTGCTGATGCTGATGGGTCTCGTCTTCGCGGGTTCGATCGTGCTCCTGCTGCGTTATATCCAGCCCGAGCAGTTGTTGAAGGTCGAGTCGCTTCCAGACGTGATGGCCTTCTTCTCAACGCTTCAGTCACCGGCGACGCCGCTGCTGCCGTCGTTCTGGGCCGGTGAGACGCTGTTTGCTGGCCTCCAGGGTCGACTCGACTGGCTCCACCTGTCGGCGCTGTGGACCACGGCAGCTGCCTTGACGGTGATGCTCAGGGCCGCGGCAGAGCGTTGGCACTTCGCGGGGTACAGCAAGTCACAGGAGGCGCGCAAGGCGCGGCTCGCGCGCTGGCTGATCGTCGAGCAGTTCGCACACGCGCTGCCGATCACGCCGGTGAGACGTGCACTGCTCGTCAAGGACGTGAAGGTATTCCTGCGTGACGTCACCCAGTGGTCGCAATTGCTGCTCCTGCTGGCGCTGGTTCTGATCTATCTCTACAACTTCAGGGTGCTCGACCTCGACCGCATCCCCTCCATGGGCGGCGTCGTCAAGAACGCCTACGCCTTTCTCAACCTGGGCCTCGCCGGCCTCGTGATGGCGACCGTAGCCGTCCGATTCGTGTTTCCTGCCGTGTCGAGTGAAGGGGCGGCGTTCTGGGTGGTCCGCACCGCCCCGGTCACCTTCAGCGATTTTCTCTGGTCGAAGTACTGGGCCGGCCTCGTGCCCGTGGTCTGCCTGACGACCGGACTGACGGTGGCGGCCAACGAACTGTTGGGCATCGACCCGGTGCTCAAGGTGCTGACCACCTGTGCGATCGTGTTCATGAGCGTCGCGCTCGTCGGGCTGGCGGTCGGTCTCGGGGCGTGTTACCCGAGATTTGGCGCCGACAACGCCAATCAGGTCGCCGGGTCGTTTGGCGGCGTGGCGTTCATGATTGCGGCCGTCTTCTTCGTCCTGGTGACGATCGCGCTGCTCGGATGGCCGTCATCGATCTACCTCTTCCACCAGGCGCGCCATCGCGCCATACCCCCGATGCTGCAGACGGCGATGGCGGGGTGCCTGTCGAGCGCGGTGCTCATCAGCCTCGGGACGTGGTGGTTGGCGATGCGATCAGGCATCGCCGCGCTCAATCGCCTCGATCGAGCCTGAACGCGCAAACTCGCCGGGTCCTGACGGACCCGGCCTACGTACGGACCCGTTTGGTTCGCAGGCGCCGGTAGATCGCCACGATCATCACCGCGCCGACAATGGCGAGCAGCGGCGCAACAACGGCCAGCACTGACACTCCAAGGGCGCCGACCAGTTCGATGGTGGCCAGCAGCGGATTGGCCAGACCCGCCGTGAACCCGGTGCTCTTCAACCGGGCTACCGTCGTCAGGCTCTGCACCATGCCGGCGGTGCCTCCGCCGGCGATGATCGCCAGGGTCCACCGCATTGGTGCCGGCAGGTCCGACGTCACCGCGGCGAGGGTCACGATACCGGCGATGACGGCGGCTGGCGTGGCGACCACGTCGAGCGCGTTGTCAATGACCGGGAGGTAGTAGGCCGCGACCTCTGCCAGCGTGGCCATCGCCAGTGTGATGAGTCCCGCATTGGATGCGAGCCATCCGAAGTCGGCGCCGAGCGGGATCCATTCGGCGCGGGCGGCGCAACCCAGCACCAGCATCGGCAGGAAGACTCGCAGACCGGTGGCCGCGGCAAGCCCGACGCCGGCGGCGATGGCCAGCATGACGTCCAGCCACTCAAACTCAGGCATGCCTGATTGTGATGACGACTCCGTCAATTTGCCAGCGCCGCGCTGGACTCGCGTCTTGCCTGTATTTGTCGGCCGGCTCCGGCAGGATTCTGTTTCCGGCTCAGCAGATGAGCTTATGGATCGCACTAGAATCCGAAGCAGATGACTCTCTACCGGCCGCGCGTATCGCGCGAGACGCGTCTGCTGGTGATGACGTCGCTGCTGGCAGTGCTCGCGCTGTGGATGCTGGCGCGACTTCGATTTCCCTCTCCACCAACCCAGCCGCCAGCGGTCGCTGCGTTGCTCTCGTCCCTGGCCGCTCGTTCCGACTTTGACGGCCTCGCCTCGCAGATCGCCAGGACGCGCGCGGTGGTCGGGAGTTCCTTGCTGTCTGTGTATTTTGAGCCGTCGAAACCAGGGGCGGCGCCGATCGAGCCACGCACAGCCTTACGGCTGGGTGGCGACATTGCCGTGGTCGAGGTTCCTGAGGGAGGGCGCCTGCTCGAATCCGGCGACGTCCGGCTCATCGGTCACGATGCCGCCTCTGGTCTCGCCGTGCTGCGTGTGGTGAACCCATCGAGCAGCGTGTCGGCGCCGCGACTGGCGGTGAGCCTGCAGGTGCCACAGTATGTAATCGCCAGCGCCGTGTATCCCGATGGTGTGGCGCTGCGCCCCGTGTTTGTCGCTGCCCTGGCCGTCGTGGACGCGCCCCTCTGGTCTGCCAGGGCCTGGGTGGTTCCTCGAGAAACCGGCCTCACGCCTGGTTCATTCCTGTTCACGCGCGATGGTGAGCTCGCAGGGATGGCGGTGCAGCATGGCGACGGCCTGGCGGTTGTACCCGGCGAAACCGTGCTCGATGAAGCCAACCGTCTGATTGCGCGGCGGACAACGACCGCCCCCGACTTCGGAATCCAGGTGGACCAACTCTCGCCGGCCCTTCAGCGCGCCCTGGGCGTCATGAGCGGAGTGGTGGTGACGTGGGTCAACCCGAATGGACCCTTGCAGGACGCATTGGCCACCGGAGATGTCATCGAGTCGATCGACGGGCAGCCCATTCCGACGCTCGAGCACTGGAGGCGCCAGACGGCGTCGGCGGGGGGGGACGTACCGTTGACGTTGAGCGTGCGCCGTGCCGGGAGCGTCCGCAGCGTGACCGTCAAGCCTGTGGGGACCGTCGACGACGAGGTCGTCACTCCGCCTGCGGGCGGGCCGCTTGGTGCGTCAGTCAGGACCGTTCGCGGATCGGGAACCGAGATCACCGCCGTGTCGCCTGAAGGCAGGGCGGCGCGCGCCGGACTCCAGACGGGCGATTTCGTCACCTTCATTGGGAGCACGTCGATGCCTACGGCGGCCCAGCTCAACGACCAGGCAGCGTCTATGAAGAGCGGCCAGTCAGTGCTGCTCGGTGTGCGCAGAGGGACCGAGCATCGCCTGCTGGTGCTCGACCGATGAGTGCGCCGAGCTTCGGGGGGACCGCCGGTGTGCGCCCAGAATGGGCCGTCGATCTTGTTGACGACGAGTCTCGTCAGGATGCACCGCCGACCCGCAGTCGTCGCTCATGGTTCGGGTGGTCGGCGACCTCGCTTCCTATTGCGCCGGTGCTCCTTCTGGGCATGCTGCTCGGTCCTCAGGGGCTGCACGTACTGACCGCCGACGCGCTCGCCGCCGTCGATCCCGCGCTTCCTGTCGCCCTGGCCACGCTCGGCGCGCTCCTCGGCCTCGTTGCCGGGTTTCAGGGTTCGCCTCGGCGCGCCGCCGGCGCCGCCCTGCTCTCGGTCGGAGCCACCGCATCGGTCGTGGCGATCGGATTCGGAGTCGGTGCTCTCGCGGCCGGCGAGAGCTCTCGCGCGTCGCTCTGGGTGCTGCCGATGGTTCTCGGGATGGCGGCGGCGTCCTCGCTGATTGTTCCGGTGCGTCGAGCCATCGATGCGTCGGCCGCGTCGACTGCGACGCTCGAGGCGGAAGCCCTGGTTTCGGTCGTCGTCGGCGGCCTGCTTCTGGCCTTTGCGAGGCAGGGCGCACTGCTCGGCACGCTGGCCTGGTTCGCGCAAGCGTGCATCGTCGTCGCCATTCTTGGAGTCGCGGGGCTGCTGCTCTTGAGCAAGAGCGTCGCGCTGGCTGAGCGGCGTGTGTTTGCGGTGGCGACCCTGTTGCTGGTTGGCGGCGCGGCGGACTCGCTGTCGTTCTCGGCACTGCTCGGTGGCGCGTGTGCGGGCCTGCTGTGGAAAGCCTGGGGCGGGCTTTCCCGTGACAGTCTGCACAGCGACATGCTGTACGCACTGCATCCCTTGATTGCACTCGTCCTCGTCGTGGCCGGCGCACGCACCGAAGTCTCGTCGATTTCACTCGGGCTGGCGGCCGCGTATGCCGTGCTGCGTACCCTGGGCCGGCTGACGGCCGGCGCGGTGCTGGCGCGGGCACAATTTCCGGCGTCCGGAGGGGCGTACGGTCTGGTTGCGCCGGGTGTCTTTGGAGTGGCGCTGTCGCTCAACGCGTTCAGGGCGCTCGGCCCGGACATGTCCGTTGCCGTCTCGGTCGTGGTGCTCGGCACCGTGTTCTCGGAACTGACGGCAATCTTCGTCGCCGCACGGGGAGCGCGCGCGTGAACCGCTTCGTGGCATTGGTGCTGACGGTTGGCGCCGTGCTCTGGGCCCGCGCTATCGCCGGCAGCTCGCCGTTTGCCTCGGCCGGGACAGCCCTGGTTCTCGGCTTTGCCCTGCTGGGTGCCTGGCTTACCGGTGACGTCCTGACCAGGTTCCGACTGCCGAAGCTCACCGGGTACCTGGTCTTCGGCGTCGTCAGTGGTCCGTATCTGAGCAACGTCATCAACGCCTCAATGGCGGGCCAGCTCCAGTTCGTCACCGGCATTGCGACGACGTTGATCGCACTCATCGCCGGCCTGACCTTGAACATCGAGCGTCTGGGGGCGCGCCTGTCGCCGATTGCCAGGACCACCGTTGTTGCACTGGCAGTGGCGGTCGTCGGACTGTCGCTCACGGGGTGGTTCGTCTGGCCGTGGCTGCCGATCGCACCGGAAGCTCGCGGCCTGACTCGTCTGGCGATGCTGGCGCCGATTGTTCTCATCGTCGTGAGTTTCTCGCCGACCATGGCTGCCGCGGTCATGGCCGAAGCCAGGGCGCGCGGTCGTCTGGGCGAACTGGTGCTGGCGGTGTCGGTCATTGCCGACTTACTCGTCCTCGTGCTCTTCGCGGCCTGTCTCCAGGGCACCCGCTTTGCGCTCGGGGCGGTGGAAGGCCAGACGCTGGCGGGCTTCGTGGCGCGTGTGGCCTGGGAGATTGGCGGTGCCGTGGCGTTCGGCACGCTCATCGGCTCGTTGTTCGCCCTCTATTTGAGATACGTCGGGCGGGAAGTGCCGCTCGCGCTGCTCGGCGTGTGCGCGATTCTCAGCCAGACAGGCGCCGCGCTGCAGTTCGAGCCCCTGGTAGCCGCCGTGGCGGCGGGCTTCGTCATCGAGAATCTCGCCGTCATGCAGGGCGAGGCCGTGCGCGGTGCCGTGCGTGAGGGGGCGACGCCGGTGCTGGTGGTGTTCTTCGTCGCCATTGGCGTCTCCCTCCGACTCGATGCGGTCGCCACGGTGGGCTTGATCGCGCTGGGCATGGTGGGCCTTCGCCTTGTGCTGATCCGCACCGGGATCAAAGCGGGCGTCAGGATGTCGGGACTGAATGAGTCGTCTGCCCCATACGCCTGGACGGGTCTCATCTCGCAGGCGGGCATTACCCTGGGTTTTGCCTCCGTCCTTGCCTCTGAGTTTCCGGGTTGGGGTGAACGTGCCCAGCTCCTCATCGTCGCCTCGATCGCGGTGAACGAGCTGGTTGGACCGCTGGCGTTTCGATACGCGCTGGCGCGCTCCGACGAGGGCGGAGGAGAACCGCGTCCCATGGTGGTGGTGTCCAATCGCGAGCCCTACGTGCACAGCCAGGCCGAGGATGGCGCATTGACTGTCTCGGCAACTGGCGGTGGCGTGGCGGTGGCGCTCGACGCGCTCATGCGTGAGCGGGGCGGGGTGTGGATCGCCCACGGGTCGGGTTCGGGTGACCGCGCGGCCGTGGATCACACCGACCGCGTCATGGTGCCTCCCGACCGACCGACATATGCCCTTCGCCGGCTGTGGCTCAACGATGAGACATTTGCCTCCTACTACGGAGGGATGTCCAACGAAGGCCTGTGGCCACTCTGTCATGTCGTTGACGTGCGCCCCACGTTCCGGGCTGAGGACTGGCAGGCATATCAAGAGGTCAATGCCACGTTCGCCAGGGCGATTCACGAGGAGCTTGGCGAGTCCGACGCTCCCGTGTTTCTTCAGGACTACCACCTGACCCGCGTCGCTCCGGAACTCCGGCGACTGAGGCCCGAGGCGAAGATCGCGCTGTTCTGGCACATTCCATGGCCGTATCCCGACAGACTGCGCATCTGCCCGTGGCGCCGCGAGATTCTCTCGGGGCTGCTGGCCAACGATTTGATCGCGTTCCAGCTCGAACGCGATCGTCGAAATTTCATGCTGGCGGTTGAAGAGGAGCTCGGCGCCGAAGTCGAGGAGGAATCGTCACGCGTGTCATTCGAAGGACGGCGGACCAACGTGGTGTCTGTGCCTATCGGGGTCGACTTCGATCGGTTCCAGGGGTTCGCGCGTGACCCCGCTCTGGGTGCGGAGCAGGACCGCCTGCGGACGCTGTGGGGACTGCGCGCCCCGATCATCGGGGTGGGTGTTGATCGGCTGGATTACACGAAAGGTATCCCCGAGCGCCTGGCCGCATTGGACCAACTCATCACCAGGCGACCGGACCTTCGTGGTCGTCTGACCTTCGTGCAGATTGGCATTCCATCCCGGTCGTCGCTGGACAGCTACGCCGCTGTGGAGTCTGACATCGCGGGGCGGGTTGCCGCGTTGAACGCCAGGCATGCACGGGAGGGCGAACCGCCGCTGGTCGTGCTGTCGACATCGCTGCTCGATGCCTTCAGCCTGACCGCGCTCTACCGGCTGGCCGATTTCTGCGTGGTGAGTTCCCTGCACGACGGGATGAACCTCGTGGCCAAGGAGTTTGTCGCGGCCCGGGATGACGAGCAGGGCGTCCTTGTACTCAGCGCGCTGGCTGGTGCTGCACAGGAACTCGAGGATGCGCTGATCATCAATCCCTACGACATCCACGGATTCGCGTCGGCCCTGGACCTGGCGATCGAGATGCCCTCCGCCGAGCGAAGTCGCCGGATGCGCGCGATGCGCAAAGTCGTGGCCGGACGCAATGTCTTTGGCTGGGCCTCGGACATTCTCGAGGGTCTCGAAAGCATCTGGAGCAAGCCGCTCATCTACTCGGTGCGCGGATGGGAGGAGCGCTCCGTCTGATGCCTGCCAGCCTCCTCTCCCGTCACTCGCTCGAGACCCTGGCCGCGTTCGTGAGCGGCAACGTCCTTCTGGCGTTCGACTTCGACGGTGTACTTGCGCCAATCGTGCAGGTGCGCGAGCGTGCTCACCTGCGTGCGCGCACACGGGCGTTGTTGATCCGCGTGGCGGAGTCGTGCCCGACCATTGTCGTGTCTGGCCGGCAACTGTCGGATCTCGCCCCGCGGCTCGAGGGTGTCCCGCTGCAGATGGTCTTCGGCAACTTCGGGTACGAGCCCCCGCCAGTCGACCACCCGCCGCCGCGCGTTGTCGCCGGCTGGGTGGCTGACCTCGAACGACGTTTCTCCGGCGAAGAGGGCGTCGTCGTCGAGGACAAGCGATTCTCGGTTGCCGTCCATTACCGCCACTCGCCGCACCCGATCCATGCTCACCGGATCATCGAGCGTGAGCTGGCGACCATTCGCGGTGCGCGCGTGCTGCAGGGAGCCATGGCGGTCATGCTCGTGCCGACCGGCGGCCCGACCAAGGGTTCCACTCTGCAGGCCGCTCGCCGGCGTCTCGGCTGCGACCGGGCTGTCTATGTCGGGGACGACGGGACCGATGAGGATGCATTCGAGTCGGCGGGGCCCGAACGCCTGTTGTCGGTGAAGGTCGGGCCAGGGCTGACGCAGGCCAGGTTCCGACTCGACAACCAGGCCCAGATCGATCGCCTCCTGGTACGAATCCTGGCCTCGCGTCGACCCGCCATCACGCGTCTCAGGTCCAGGCTCTGAAACGGGATTCCCGGGCGTCGAGCAGTTCGCCGATCGTGATCGCGGTATGAATGAGGCCAACGTGGGTGTAGGCCTGCGGGAAGTTGCCAAGCAGTCGCCCGGTCGCCGGGTCGATGTCTTCGGAGAAGAGGCCTACCGGGTTGGCATAGGCGAGCAGGCGATTGAAGATGTCGATGGCCCGATCGACTTCGCCGGTCATCGCCACGGCTTCCGCCCACCAGAACGAGCAGATGGTGAACGCGCTCGTCGTATCTCCGAAGTCGTCGGGATGCTGGTAACGCAACATCAAACCGTTGCGCACGAGCAAACGCTCGTAGGCGCGAACGGTGGAGATGAACCGCGGATCGCGTGCGTCGATGATGCCGAAGGTCGGGAGCAGCAGATTGGAGGCGTCCGGATGCTCTCCATGCAGCGCCTGGGTGAAGAATCCGAGCGTGGGGTTGTAGGCGGCGTCGAGGATGACATCGCGCTGGATGTTGGCCCACGAGTCCCAGCGTTCGGCCAGATCGGGCCGCCCGAGAACTCTGGCCAGAATGGCTCCACGGTGCGCCGCGACCCAGCAGAGCACCTTGGAGAAGGTGTAGGGGCGCATGCGCGCTCGGAACTCCCACAAACCCGTGTCGTCGAGCGGATAGAGGGCAATCGCCTGCTCGACCAGCCGTTCCACAAGCGCCATCGCGCTCGTGGTGTCACCCGGGATCACGCGCGGATCGGTAATGAGGCTCTCCAGGCAGAGAACCATCTCGCCCATCAGGTCGTGTTGCTGCTGGAAGTAGGCGGCGTTGCCGATCCGCACGGGTCGGGTGCCCGCAAAGCCGCGCAGGTGATCGAGACGCTCTTCGACCAGGTGGCGTTCGCCGCCAATGCCGTAGAGAGGCTGTAGAGGCCCGCTTTCGGCGACGTCGCGCAGGAATCGGACAAACGCTTCGCCTTCGGCCAGGTGGCTGAGCCGACGCAACGCCTCCACGACGAAGGCGGCGTCCCGCAGCCAGCAGAATCGATAGTCCCAGGTCCGCTCGGTGCCGACGGCTTCGGGGATGCTCGTTGTGGTCGCGGCGATGATGGCGCCGGTCTCGTCAAAGGCGTGAAGCTTCAGGCATAGCGCGGAGCGCAGCACGTCAGTACCCGCGAACGACGGAATCGCGCACGTCTTGGCCCACGCCCTCCAGCCCGCGATGGTGAGCCGCATGACCTGTTCCACCTCGCTCACCGAGTCGAGCACGGGAGGGCTGCCACAACTCAGGATGAAGTAGTGCGGCTGGTCCAGTCGCACTGGCAGGTTGTTTCTGATGTACGGCGCGGGAATGTCCGTCCTCAGATGCAGGCTCTGAGGCCCTCCGGATATGTCGAGTCCGTGCGCCACCTCGGTGAAGGTCGGTACCGCGCGTGCGTAGTCGGGGCGCGGGTCGAACCGCACCCGGACGTGCGGTTCGCCCTCTCGCGGCAGGAGCACCCGATGGATCTCGACAGGTGCGTCAACGCTGAGTCCGTCGGGGACGCGTGGAGCGTAGTCGTAGACGTCGAAGACGCCGTCGTCTGCCGATACGGTCGTCCGCAGCACGTTGGTGTTGGTGACGTACCGCATCTGGGTCCGCACATTGCCGGTGGCTTCAAACCAGAAGGTCCCGCCGTCTTCACTGTCGAGCAGGCGCGCGAATACTGAGGGACTGTCGAAGTGTGGCAGGCACAGCCAGTCGATGCGCGTGGTCGGCGAGACGAGGGCGAGCACGCGTCCATTGCCGATCACGCCGTGATCGAGCCGAGGGATATCAACGGGCATACGCGTGTCAGTGTGGGCTATTGCAGGTCGCGGTGAATCGAGACGGACGCGCCAGGGGCGTCCAGCGCGAGTGGAGAGTAATCCTCGCGGTACATCCTCAGCAGCACGAAGAAGTACGAAATCGACAGCGGTCCGAGGATCAGTCCGAGCAGGCCGAACACGCGCAGGCCTGCGAAGGCCCCGATCAGGGTGATCATCGGGTGCACCGACGAGATGCGTTCGCTGACGATCGGACGGACGAAGTTGTCGACGCTCGAGATGACGATCGCGCAGAAAGCGACCATCGCGATGCCCACACCGTACCGGCCTTCGATGAACACCGTGATGACACCGGGTACCCAGACCAGCGCGCTGCCGACCAGGGGAATGACCGAGGCGATGGTGGCGACCACACCCCAGAAGAGCGCGCTGTTCAGCCCGGCTCCCCAGAAAGCCAGGCTGACCAGGCCGCCCTGCAGGACGGCGATGAGCACGCTGCCGAGCAGGGT
>JBEBGV010000016.1:0-81290 GCA_040081265.1 Vicinamibacterales bacterium | reverse complement strand
CCCCACGTTAGGTCCGTGACTTCGTCTTGAAGGTGCCGCCGTCCTGCGCATGCAGCAGCTCCAGGTAGGTCCGTGCCTCACTCATGTTGGTCAGCGACAGCATCCAGACATTGAAGAGCGTCGTGCACGGCAGCACGTTCACGCCCATTCTCCGCAGCAGCTCTGACGCCTCGGTCGACACTGTCTCGCCGCGTTCATGCGGCGGGATGGTGCGCTGCCCGGTGGTCACGAGCACAATCCGGTCCTCGGCTCCGGCGACCGTCTGAAGAATCTTGAACGCGTTGGCGACGCCTTCGCCGTTCCGCTCGAGCGGACCGTCTGTGGTCACCACGTGAACCAGCACCCGTCGCGCCGGGTCCACCCTGACCATGAGGCAGGAACCGTCCTCGGTCCATTCGGGCTTGGTCTTGAGCGCCGCAAACGCCTCGTTCACAACGTCCTTGAGCGTGGCGCCCTGCTCCCAGAGCAGCCGGCCCATCCGGTCCATTCCCTGGATCTCGGCCGCCAGCCGCTGGATTTCCTCGAAGCGGCTTCGATAGACCGGCGGCATCTGCGAGGCGAGCCACGACGGTGCGGGGTGGGCGAAGGAGGATTCCTGGCTGGGCTTTTTGACAACTGCGAGATTGGGCGTCATACACGCGACCTATCGGCAGCCGTTCGGCAAACCTTTAGGATCGCGCCTTCAGGGCAGTGAACAGCGCGTCGAGGGCCTCCCGTGTGCTGCGAAATGCCAGGTCCTCCCACGGAATCTCAGCCTGTGGAAAAAACCGCGCTTCGAGCCCCTCGTCGTCGCAGACGATCTCGCCGCCGATCATGGTCGCCGCGTAGACGATGACCACCGGTGCCCGTCCGGGGTAGGAGTAGACATCGATCAGACTGTCGAGCCGCACCTCGAGCCCGCACTCCTCCCTCGCCTCCCGCACGGCCGCCACCTGCACCGGTTCGCCGCGGTCCACGTACCCGCCGGGGAACACCCACTTGCCGTAGCCGGGCTCGATCGCCCGCCGCACCAGCAGAACCTCCCCAACGGCGTTGGTGATGATGGTTCCGACCGCCACCTTGGGATCCAGATAGAAGACAAACGCGCAGCCGACGCAGACCAGCCGCTCTGGCTCGCCGGCCTTGAGCAGCCGCGTCTCCAGCCCTGTCCCGCAACGCGGGCAGAACCTGTATGAGTGCGCATCGTCGTGAGGGTGCATCCCGAGCCTCTATAATCTTCGATCATGTCGATTCTGAAAGTCGCACGCATGGGCCATCCCGTGCTGCGGGAACCAGCGCGTCGCCTCGAGCGGGCAGATCTTCGCAAACCGCCCACACAGAAGCTCATCGACGACATGATCGAGACGATGCACGAGTATCACGGCGTGGGACTGGCTGCGCCCCAGATTCACGAGAGTGTTCGCCTGTTCGTGGCGCTGCTCGATGACGATGCCGACGGCAAGAGCGAGGCAGTTGCCATCGTCAACCCTGAGATTGTTGTGAACGACCAGGCTCGCGAAGACGGATGGGAGGGATGCCTGAGCATCCCCGACATCCGCGGCCTGGTGCCGCGCTTCACCGACATCACGCTCAAAGGGCTCGATCGCACTGGCCACGTTCTCGAGCTGCAGCTGAAGAAGTTCTCGGCGCGGGTGGCTCAGCATGAGACCGATCACCTGGACGGCATCCTGTTCTTCGACCGCATGAAGTCGCTGGGCACACTGACCTTTCTCGACGAGTACTCACGCTACTGGTCCAAGGACGAAGACTGATGCGCACAGCTGTTGTTACAGGCGGTGGACGCGGTATCGGCCGAGCCATCGCGATGGCGCTCGGCGGCCGGGGTACCACCGTTGTCGTGACCGGACGAACCCGGCGCGATCTGCTCTCAGCCTGTCGCGAGATCTCAGCGCGCGGCGGGAAGGCACATGCCGTCACCATGGACGTGAGCAACGCGAAGTCGGTGTCGCGCGGGATGGCACAGGTACGAAAGGCGGTTGACCGTATCGATGTGCTCGTGAACAACGCGGGTATCGGCGGTGGCGAGCGGGTGGCCGGCTCGAGCGTCGCCCGATGGAAGGCGACGATCGACACGAACCTCGTCGGGATGTATCTGGTGAGCCGCGAGGCAGTTCCTCTGATGCGAACCGGGGGGCGGATCGTCAACCTGTCGTCGGTGCTTGGTCGCTTTGGCGTGCCCGGTTATACGGCTTACTGCGCTTCAAAGCACGGCGTGCTCGGCTTCACGCGGGCCCTGGCCCTGGAGCTTGCGGACCAGAAGGTGACCGTCAACGCGCTCTGTCCCGGTTGGGTGGACACCGAGATGGCTGCTGAGGGGATGCGTCAGGGAGCTGAGGAGAACGGCTGGAGCTTCGAGAAATTCCGTGAACGGGCGCTTGCCAATGTCCCGCTCAAGCGAATCATCCAGCCTGAGGAGGTAGCCGGACTCGTGCAGTTTCTTGCCTCCCCTGGCGCTTCGGCCATTACCGGCCAGACTTACAACATCTGCGGCGGCCAGACCATGGATTGAGACGGCGGACCGATATACTTCAGCGGTCCCTGTCGTATTCAGTTCCGGAGGCTGCCGATGGCTCGTCGTCGCAACGTTGCCCCGTGGCTCGTAGTTCTTGTCGGTGGCGTCGGTTTCGTGGTCGGACTGTCGGCCCAGGAGGGGGTGCGCGCGGTTACCCAGGCCGTTGTCACCCCGGACAACCCGTTGTGGGCGGACGCCGCGCAGGATCAGGAACCAGCTCCGACTGACGCACCTGCGCCAGAAGCGCCGCAGGGCGGCGGGCGTGGCGGACGGGGTTTCGTTCCCGGGCAGCCTCGTCCCTACAACCAGGTGGTGACCGCCGCCGCGAAGACCGACGAAGGCATCTTCAAGGTCCATCGCGTCAACGACCAGCTCTACTACGAGATTCCCAAGGCGGAGCTCGGCAAGGACTTCCTCTGGGTCACCCAGATCAAGCGCACCGTCGCGGGCGCCGGCACCGGCGGGCAGGGGGCGGGCAATCGGGTTGTGCGGTGGGACCTGTACAACAACCGGGTACTGCTGAAGCTGATCGACTACAGCATCGTTGCGGACTCGTCGAAGCCTATCGCGCGCGCGGTGGCCGACGCCAACAATCCGGCGATCATCCGGGCGTTCAACGTCGCCGCGTTCAGTGCCACCGGCGACCCGGTCATCGACGTCAGCTCACTGTTTGCGACTGACGTGGCCGAACTGTCGGTGCGTGGTCGTGTTGGTGGCCGCGGTCTCGACGGCAGCCGGACGTTCATCGAGAAGGTCGTGTCGTTTCCAGAGAACATCAACGTCGAGGTGACTCAGACTTTCGTTGTTGCCGGTGGGGATGGCGGCGTGCCTGTGCGAGGCGGCTTCCGCGGTAACAGTGCAACGCTGGTCACCGCCTACAGCATGGTGAAGTTGCCGGAGACGCCGATGATGCCTCGACTGTTCGATGAGCGCGTCGGCTACTTCACCGAGTCGATGTTCGACTATGGGCGTGACGATCACCGGGCACTCGAACGCACCTACATCACCCGCTACAGGCTCGAGAAGAAAGACCCCGCGGCAGCGCTCTCTGACCCGGTGAAGCCAATCGTCTACTACGTTGATCCCGCCACGCCGACCAAGTTCGTCGAAGCGGTAAAGAAAGGCATCGAGGACTGGCGACCTGCGTTCGAAGCGGCAGGATTCCGCAACGCCATCGAGGCACGTGAAGCGCCGAAGGACGAGCCTGACTGGAGCCCCGAGGATGCTCGTTACTCGGTGATCCGCTGGCTGCCGTCGACCATTGAGAACGCTCAGGGTCCCAACGTCCACGATCCGCGCACCGGCGAGATTCTCGAGGGCGATGTGGAGCTCTTCCACAACCTGCAGAACATGGCCAAGAACTGGTACTTCGTCCAGGCCGGGCCCCTCGACGCGCGCGCCAGAACACTGCCGCTTCCCGATGACCTGATGGCCGAACTCGTCCGCTACGTCGTCGCGCACGAGGTTGGGCATACGCTCGGCTTCCAGCACAACATGAAGGCCAGCTCGCTCTACACGCTCCAGCAGATTCGCGACAGGTCATGGGTGAAGCAGAACGGCCACACCCCGACGTTGATGGACTACTCCCGCTTCAACTACGTGGCCCAGCCGGAAGACGGGATCGATGCGGCCGATCTGATTCCAAAGATCGGGCCCTACGACAAGTGGGCCACGATGTGGGGATACAAGCCGATCCCGGGCGCGCGCACGCCGGACGAGGAACGCCAGACGCTCGACACCTGGGCCCGCCAGCAGGACCAGACGCCGTATCTGCGATTCTCGACCGCCGGTGGTGTCGGCGACCCGGGCAACAACACCGAAGCCGTGGGTGACGCCGACGCCGTCGCGGCGACGACGCTGGGCATGAAGAACCTGGCGCGTGTGTCGGACATGCTGCTGACAGCGACGTCAACCCGCACCGGTGATCCGTACGACGAGCTGACCGAGGTCTATGGCCGCCTGGTCGCCCAGTGGGTGCTCGAGATGAACCACGTTACTCAGGTGGTCGGCGGCGAGGACTCACAGCAGAAGCACATCGGACAGAACGGGGTGCGATTCAGCACCGTTCCGCGGGCGCGCCAGCAGGAAGCGCTCCAGTACCTGATGGCCAACGCGTTCCGCACGCCCGCGCTTCTGGTCAGGCCGGAACTGCTCCGGCGGATGGAGCCGAGTGGTGTGATGACTCGCGTCCGCAACGCCCAGACTGCGGTCATGAACTCGCTGTTCCAGACCGCGCGGCTCGACCGCATGGTGGAACAGGCTGCACTGGACGGGGTGGTGGCCTGGTCGCCGACGCAGATGATGGCGGACGCCCGTCGGGGCCTCTGGTCTGAACTTGCCACGCCAGGCCTGGCCGTTGACGCTTTCAGGCGCAACACGCAGCGTGCCTATCTGGACACGATGGACAACCGGCTCAATGCTGGCGCTGCAGCAGCGTCGGAAGTGAAAGCGATGGTCAAGGGCGAGTTGCGAGCGCTCGACGCACAGTTGCGTGTCGCGATTCCAGCCGCAACGGATCGGGCGACGAGGCTGCACTTCGAGGATGCACGCGACTACATCGCCCGCATCCTCGATCCGCAGGTGCCAAGGCCGGCGCCAGCGGCGGGCAGGGGCGGCGGTCCGGCAAACGGTGTCAGGGTTCTGTCGACGTCAACCTTCGACTTCGACAACGACCCGTTCCAGCAGTCGCCGATCGGTTGCTGGCCCGAGTTGACGTTGCAGTAAGAGTTGCCGGGTCCTGCGGACCCGCCGTTCACTTCCTCTTCTGGTGCCGATGAGCCTTCGGCATCCCCAGCTTCTTGACCGTATCGCCCTCGAAGTCGAACTCGATCATCACCACCGGTTCCTTGCCCACAACCCAGCCGTCGTGGCCGGGATCGATGGCAATGATCTGGGGGGCCTTGTGCTCGACGATGCAGCCGTCGGCGTACTCGATGTGAATCCGTCCCTTGGCGAGGAAGCCCGCGTGGGCGTGCATGCACAGCTTGGTGCCGACGACCGGCTGCATGTCCTTTGCCCAGTGAAAGCCGGGCGGATAGATCATCCGCTTGATGCGGGCAGCGCCGGCGTGTCCGATGTCGAGTCGCACGTGGCCCACGTAACGATGCGTGGCGCCGCGGACCGTGGCCAGCAGCGGATCCTTGTCTTTCGCACGAACCTTCGCACGCTTCTTTCCAGCAACCGCCTTGGCCATGCCCGCCTCCGTTGAGTGGTCGAAACCGGCCGATGCTAGCACAGCTACCGGATCACTCCGGTCGGCGGTATAGTTCGCAGATGCGCTGTCTGCCTGCCGTCGTTCTTGCCTGTGCCCTCGCTGTACCGGCCGCTGCCCAGTCTCCGGTGTCGCTGCCCGAAGGGCACGAGTTCACCAACCCGGACAGGCAACCGTTTGCGCTGTCTCCTGACGGCACGCGCGTGGTGTACCTGGCGCGGGCGACGGTGTTTGTGAGGCCCGTGGCAGGTGGAGTTCCTGTTCTCGTGCCCGGGCCGCTCCAGGGACGAGGCAAGACCAACCCGATCTTTTCTCCCGACGGTCGGTCGCTGCTCTACTGGGCGCAGGACGACTCTGTCCTGCAGAGGGTCCCGACGACAGGCGGCACGCCTGTCACCGTCGCGACCGTCGACAACCCGCTGGGAATGAGTTGGGGCTCAGACGGCTACGTGCTGGTTGGCGGCGGCTCCAAGGGGGTGCTTCGCGTCCCGGCAAGCGGCGGAAGCGTCGAGACTCTCCTGAAGGCAGGGCCAGGCGAAGTCATCCGCATGCCTCAGATGCTGCCGGACGGTGATCTGGTGCTGATGACCGTCGCGCAAGGCGTTCCTCCGAGCTGGGATCAGGCTCGCATCGTTGCGCAGTCCACGAGAACCGGTCAGCGAACGGTGATTACCACCGGCCGTGACGCGAGGTACGTATCGAGCGGTCATCTCGTCTACGTCTCCGGAACGACCCTCATGGCCGTGGCCTTCGATGCAAAGACCGCGGTTGCCACCGGCCAGCCGGTGACGCTCGCGCAGGGGCTGCAGTCGTTCGGCACGACCGGAGCCGCGCTCGTCAGCGTCGCGTCCAACGGCACGATGGCCTACGTTGGCAGCTCGGCCGCGCCCATCCAGTTGGCGCAGGTCGGGCTCGACGGCACGCGAAAGATACTCGGTGCGGTGCCTCCGGGCACGACCGCACCCCGTGTGTCGGCTGATGGCAGGCGGGTCACCTTCGCCGCGGCTGGAGACATCTACGTTGGGGACCTGGCGAACGTCTCCGGCGCTCGCAAGGTGATCTCCGGAGGGACGTTCCCGCTGTTCAGTCCGGATGGACAATGGCTGGCCTTCGGCTCGCTCAATACATCGCGCAACGGGGGCGAGGAGCGCTTGTTCATGCAGCGTTCTGACGGCTCCGGCGAGGCCGAGCTGGTGGTGAAGCCGGGACGAGCCCCGGAGCACTGGCGGCCAGGCGATCAGGGCTTCACCTTTATCACGCACAGGGGCGGAGCCAACAACTACGACCTCTGGGCGTATGCGCCTGACAAGAAGGAGGTCGAGCCGCTCGTCGTCATCAACGAGAGCGCGCAGTTGAGCAGCTCGCTGTCACCCGATGGAAAGTGGCTGGCGTACATGTCGACGGAATCCGGTGACTGGCAGATCTACCTCCAGCCCTACCCCGCAAACGGCAAGAAGTTCCAGGTGACGACCAAGGGCGGGCGGTCGCCGATGTGGGCTGCCGGGGGACGTCTGGTATATGACGGCGATGGCCACCTGATGTCGGTACCGGTGACACTCGGGGCGACGCCGACCTTTGGTGCTCCGAGCGAACTGCCCGTCGCCGGGTACATTCAACCGTTGCTCCGGAGGAACTGGGACATGATGCCTGACGGTGCGCAACTCCTGATGCTTTTCCGCCCAGGTCCGCAGATTGACGTGTTGTCCGACTGGACGCGGAACGTGCCGGTTCGCAGCGCACCGTAAACGCGACCACGACGTCCAGGAGCAGCCCGTCGCATCGCCTATAATCAACAGTCCGTGCTCGCCACCGCACCACCGGTCGTTACCCTCAGAACCGCACCGCAAGTACCGTTTGACGGAGCCATCGCGGCCGCGCGGACATGCTATTCACCGCGCGTCATCGGCACCAGTGAAGTGACCGACAAGCAGCGCGACTCGATTGGCGCGCTGACCTTTGATGCCGGCCACCACACCGTCTACCAGCACGCGCACTTCGAGTTCGGGCTCGAGAACATCTCGCGCCAGTTCGTCTGGTCGTTCCTCCACTCGTATCCGTTCTACAACTCCGAGCAGTCGAGCCAGCGTTACGTCAAGCTGAAGGAGCCACGCGCCTTCGTACCACCGATCTGCGGTGAGGCCAGGCAGCTCTTCGAGTCTGCTGTTGAGAAGGCGTGGGATCGCTACGCCGAGCTCTCGGCACTGCTCAAAGACGATGCCTTCGAGATCCTGAAGGAACTTCGCTACGTAAGGCCGACGACCAACCCCGAACGCCTGAAGCAGATCGAGAAGGATGCCGAGAAGCGCGCCATCGAAACCGCCCGCTACGTCATCCCGATCGCGGCCTTCACGTCGATGGTGCACACCGTGTCGGGCATCGTGCTGCATCGGCTTCAGCGGATGATGCACTCGGGCGACACGCCCCATGAAACGCAGCTCGTGGTGGGCGAGATGGTGCGCCTGGTCAAGGAGTGGGACCCGCTGTTCTTCGAGAAGGTCGGGTTGGGTCCCATTGACGGCGAGTCACTACCGGAGGCGTCGTTTCCGCGTCCCCGGGCTGATGGCGACGCCTACGCCGCGGCGTTCGACTCTCGCCTCAACGGACGGTGGTCGCGCCTGCGTGACAGCTCGACAGAGGCTGAATCGGTGATCGCGGAGTCGGTGCGTTCGGTCTTCGGCCTGACCGCCGGCGAAATGTCCGACGATGAGGCGGTCGACAGGGTGATGAACCCGGCCCGCAACCGCTATCGGCTGGACGTCCTGAACGTGTCGCACCACTCGCCGCTGATGCGGTCCCTGCATCACGCGACCTACGTGTTCGAAAAGCGTCTCAGCCACACCGCCGATTCCCAGGACCAGCGGCATCGCATGGTGCCGGCGTCGCGACCGCTGATGACGTTTGCCGACACCAGGGCGCCCGACTACATCACGCCTCGACTGATCGCCGCGAACCCGAGGGCGCAGTCGGTGTACGACGAGGCGATGCGTGACGCCTGGCAGACGAAGAACCGGCTGCTCGAGCTTGGGGTTCCGCTGGAGTTTGCGCTGTATATCCTGCCGAACGCCAAGACGCTGCGGTTTGTCGAGTCCGGCTCGCTCCTGGCCCTGCTCCACAAGTGGACGCTGCGAACGTGCTTCAACGCCCAGGAAGAGATCTACCTCGCGTCGATGGACGAACTCGAGCAGGTGCGTGCTGTCCACCCGAAGCTGGCCGAGCACATCGGCCCGCCCTGCGTCGTCCGTAACGGGCTGGTCTCGCCCCGATGCACGGAGGGGACCCACTTCTGCGGCGTGCCGGTGTGGCGCGACTTTCCGGCGGCGGTGCGACGGTTGTAGGCCGGTGCTCCTGAAGGAGCGCCCTGCATGCGATGATCCCGCGGCTCTCTGCCTGGCTCGTCCACCTCTACACCGCCAGCGGCGTGGTGCTGGCCTTCCTTGCCGCGACCGCGATCTTTCAGTATCGCTTCCGCGACGCCTTCATCTGGCTTGCACTGCAGATCATCATCGACGCCACCGATGGCCTGCTTGCTCGTCGCGCCAGAGTCTCCTCGGTGACGCCACACTTCCGCGGCGCGCACCTCGATGACATCGTCGACTACGTCGCCTATGTCTTTGTGCCCGCGTTGCTTGTCTGGCGCGCGCTGCTGGTGCCCGGTTCGTGGAGTGTTGCTGTGTGCGCGGCGATGCTGCTGTCGAGTGCCTACGGATTCAGCCGCGACGACGCCAAGACCGAGGATCATTTCTTTACCGGCTTTCCGTCCTACTGGAACATCGTGGTGTTCTACCTCCTGCTTGGCGGCCGGTCGCAGGAAGTCAACGCGATCGTCCTGGTCGTGCTGGCGGCGCTGGTGTTCGTGCCGATTCGCTACGTCTACCCGTCGCGAACCCCTGTGCTGAGGAGTACGACACTCGGGCTTGGCGTGGCCTGGGCCGTCCTGATGCTGTGGATGGTCTGGCAGATGCCTGAGGTGCCTCGAGTGGCGTTCTGGCTGTCGACCTTCTTTCCCGTCTATTACGTGGCGCTGTCCCTCGTCTTGAGTACGCGGGGACGCAGATGACGCCTGGAATATGATGAAGCCATGAATCAGGTTGTTGATTTCATCAACGTTCACCGCGATCGCTATGTCGACGAACTGAAGCAGTACCTTGCAATCCCGAGCATCAGCGCGCTGCCGCAGCACGCGCCCGATGTGCGTCGCGCGGCGGAGTGGACGGCCGATGCGCTGCGCGCCGCCGGGATGCAGAACGTACGGCTCATCGAGACGCCCGGAAATCCCGTCGTCTACGGCGACTGGCTCAATGCTCCTGGCAAGCCGACCATTCTCTACTACGGCCACTACGACGTGCAGCCGGTGGATCCCGTGAATCTGTGGACGACTCCGCCGTTTGAAGCGACCGTGCGCGATGGCGAGATCTACGCGCGTGGGGCTGCAGATGACAAGGGTCAGGTCTTCATGCACATCAAGGCGATCGAGGCCTACATGAAGACGCTCGGCAGCCTGCCGGTGAACATGAAGTTCATGATCGAAGGGGAAGAAGAGGTTGGCAGTGCGAACCTCGACAACTTCGTCCTCGCGCACAAGAGCGAACTGGCAGCCGATGTCGTCGTCATCTCGGATTCGCCGATGTTCGATCGGGGTATCCCGTCGATTTGCTACGGGCTGCGTGGCCTCGCGTATTTCCAGATCGACGTCAGGGGGACCAGGTCTGATCTGCACTCCGGATCCTTCGGCGGCGCGGTGGCCAATCCCGCCTTCGTCCTGGCCAACGTGCTCGCGCAGATGAAGGACCGCGGAGGGCGCGTCAGGATCCCGGGCTTCTACGACGCCGTGCGACCGTTGAGCGACGCGGAACGGGCCGAGTGGAAGAAATTGCCGTTCAATGAGACGAAATACCGGAAGGAACTGGGCGCCCCGAGGCTGTTCGGCGAGAGTGGTTACTCGACGCTCGAACGTGTCTGGGCGAGACCGACCTTCGAGGTGAACGGGCTGCTCTCAGGCTTCACGGGTGAAGGCGCCAAGACCGTGCTGCCGGCGGTTGCGATGGCCAAGGTGAGCATGCGCCTCGTGCCCGACCAGCACCCGGACAAGATCGCCGAGCTTTTCGAAGCCTACTTGAAGAAGATCTGCCCGAAGACAGTTGAACTGAAAGTGACCCGCATGCACGGCGGAAAGCCCTGGATGACCGAGTTCGACAACAAGTACGTGCGGGCCGCTGGGCGAGCCATCGAACAGGGCTTTGGTCAGGCGCCGGTGTTCAACAGGGAAGGCGGGTCGATTCCTGTGGTGTCGACATTCCAGGAGGCCCTCGGGCTGCCGAGCGTTCTCTTTGGGGTTGGCCTGCCCGACGAAAACGCTCACGCCCCTGATGAGAAGCTGGACCTCGGCAACTTCCACAACGGAATCATTGCGTCCGCGTACCTCTACCAAGAGATTGCGGCGACCGAGTAGGACCAGGAACTAAGAACTAAGAACTAAGAATGGCGAACAGCGTGTGGGACGACGCGCCCCGGTTTGGCGACGAGACCACGAGTCGCCGGAAACACCGTCCAGGGGCCTACGCCGTCATCGGCGACAGTCTCGGTCGCATAGCGGTCGTTCGAGCGTCCGACGGGATGTTTCTGCCAGGCGGAGGAATCGAACCTGGCGAGAGCCCCGAGGCGGCCCTTGTTCGTGAAGCCCTCGAGGAGTGCGGCTGGACGATCCGCGTGCTCTCGCGGATCGCCGTCGCGATTCAGTTCACGCCTGCCTTCGAGAAGCCCAGCTCGTTCTTCGCCATCGAAATCCTGAGCAGCGCAGGCCAGGGTACCGAACCCGGCCACAAGACCCTCTGGCGCAGCCCCGACGCGGCGGTGCGGGAACTGATGCACCAGAGTCACGCCTGGGCCGTACGTCAGTTCACGGCAGCAGTTGCAGGTGCTCCGCCTGCTCGTCGAATCGTTGCCTTCCATCAGGATAACCAAGGCCATTGGGTTGCAGACCTCGAATGTGGCCATGGCCAGCACGTCAGGCACGACCCGCCGTGGCAGGTAAGACCGTGGGTGCTCTCACCCGAGGGGCGCACATCGAAGGTGGGCGTCGAGCTTCTTTGTCCACTCTGTGCTGCAGCAAGGCGGACCTGAAGGTCCGCCCTACGACCAAAGCAACCGTGCGGCTTCGTACGTAGGCCGGACCTTCAGGTCCGGCGTGTCACGTCAGTTCAGCGAGGCGACGCGGCGGCGCAGGGTCTTGACGTGCTCCCAGATTTGCTCGTACTCGGCACGCTCCTGCTTGTCCATCTCGCTCATGCTCGACAGCTTGAGATAGGTCTGCAGGTCGCGGAGCGCGCCGGCGACGTCGTTCAGGTGATAGGCCAGCAGGCCCCGGTCGCGCAGCTCGCTGAGGGCTGACGGGGTCATCGCCAGGAGCATCTCAGTGACCTCGCGGGCCTGGGGAAACGAGCGCATGTGGACATACAGGCGCTTCAGGTTGATCAGCATGCGCACGATGATCTGCTGACGCGTGGCCGGCGCCAGCAGCGATCGACTGAAGGCAATGTCCTGACCGACGTGCTTCTCGAGGAGGACGCGGCAATCGTCCTCCGAAAGCAGCGCGCCGCCGTGAAACGGATCGACAATCAGCCCGGCACGTCCCCGTCCCCCGACTTCCGGACACCGCACGAGGAAGTGACCGGGAAAGTTCACGCCATCGATCCGCAGGCCGGCCCGCCGACCTATCTCCATGTAGACCAGCGACAGGGTGATTGGGATCCCGGTTCGACGATCCAGGACTTCGTTGAGGCAGCTGTTGCGCGGGTCGTCGTAGCGGTCCTGGTTGCCGCGAAAGCCCTGTTCAGCGAAGAGATACTCGTTGAATGCCTTGATGCACGCCAGCATCGAGGTGTCTTTCCGCTCCGAGGTCTTCGCCTCAATCCATCGCCTGGCTCCGTCGCCGAGACCGTCGAGCATGGCCAGGTAGCGCTCGGTATCGACCTGGGGATACTCGAGCCTCGCAACGACCAGCGCCGCCGGGGCGAGCGACCCGCCGGGTGCGTTGGCCGCGGCCTGAAGGCCTTCGACCAGCTCTTTGCGCGGTGTCACGCCGTGGCTCCAGCCACCAGGTCGTCGAGGGCGCTGACGGTGAGACGGTGGAGTCCTTCGACGATCAGCTCGGCGTCGGCAAGTTCTCCCGCTCCATAGCTGGTGGTCACCCCCACGCAGCGCAGTCCCGCACCGGCGGCCGACGCCAGGCCCCAGCGCGAGTCCTCGATGGCCACGCACCGGTGGGGTTCGAGGTCTGGCTGCACGGCCTTGAGACGCTCGAACGCCAGCCGGTAGGGAGCAGGCGAAGGCTTGCTGTCCGGTGTGTCGCCAGAGGCCACGATGGTGGCGAAGAGTGGAGCCAGTCCTGCCGCAACCACGATTTCATCGATCTCGTGACGCAGGGCTCCCGAGGCGATGGCGATCGGCACCGCTTGCGCGGAGGCGCGTATGAAGTCTGCCGCTCCGGGGAAGAGGACCTCTCCAGCATCCATCAGTTCCTGGAGACGCACCCCCTTGCGTTCGACCAGAGTGGCCACACGCGACTGATTCATCTCGATGCCGCGATCCTGTCCCAGCGCCCGGAACGCACCCACATCGTCGTAGCCGAGATAGCGTGAGTAGTACTCCTCGGCAGTGAGGACGATGCCCTCGTCGCCGAGAGCCTGCTGGAAAGCGCGCAGGTGAAGCGGCTCGCTGTTGGCAATCACTCCGTCAAAGTCGAAGATCACGGCCTGGAGGGCGCGTGTCATGCGCCCGGCACCTTTTCACCGGCACGGACAGGCACCTTCAAGCGATTCGAGGGCGGGGGATACGGACACTCGTAGGTCGCGTTGTAGGCGCAATAGGGGTTGTATGCCCGGTTGAAGTCCACGGTGTAGTACCCGGTTCCCGTGGGGTGGAGGTCGAGGTAGCGTCCAGCCGGGTAGGTCTCGGTGCCGGTGGTCTGGTCGGCAAACGGGACGAACAGGGTCTCGATCTGCCGCGTGCCTTCTTCGACGAAGGCGCCCAGGGTCATCGACTGTCCCTGCAGCGTGAACTCCAGCCTTCCGACGAGCTGATAGCGACGGATGGTGCCCGTGGAGGTCGGCATCTCGAAGACCGGACGCTCATCCTGCAGCTTCAGTGCGGCCGGTACCACGAGCGAGGGGTCGGGCGGAAAGTACTTGAGCGGAAGCAGCGAGGTCTTCTTGTCGGCCGGAATCGGCGACTCCCGGTCCTCCGTCATGAACTGGTCCTTGGTCGCCCGGTCTGCTGCCAGCTCGTCGACGTAACTGCTGTCGTCGGTGGGCTGCGGCCCGGACGTGCACGCCGAGGTCATGACGCCGGCGACGAGGAGGGCAAGGATTCTCACATTGCTAGGATAACGTGCGGCACGAAAAATCGCTCAGCAGGCCTTCCAGGGCGTCCCCCACCTCGCTGGCCTGGCCGTCGAAGAGGTGATTGGCGCCTTCGACCTGGACAAACTCCTTGGGCTCGGGCAGGGTCGCGTAGAACTGACGGACCAGCTTGAGCGAAATCAGCTCGTCTTCCTCGCCGTGCACGATGAACTTGGGCTTTGTCGACTGTTTGACGGTCGCAAACTCGTATCGATCCACGGGCGGGGCGATACCAATGAGCGCGCACACCCGGTCATCGTCGGCCCCAGCGGTCATGGCCACATATGACCCGAAGGAGAATCCAGCAGCCCAGATGTCAAGCCCCGGGTAATGCTCGGCCATGTAGTCGACCGCCGCGCGAAAGTCGCTGAGTTCGCCCACCCCTTTGTCCCACGCTCCAGGGCTTCGCCCCACGCCGCGGAAGTTGAATCTGAGCACCACGCATCCGACGCGCGCCAGGGCCTTGGCGCCCTGGAACACGACCTTGGTGTGCATGGTGCCACCCTCGGTTGGCAGCGGATGCGCAAAGACCACGACCGCTCTTGGTGGGCCGACGGGTTTCTCGATGAGACATTCGAGCGGACCAAGGGGCCCGGGAATTTCACGAACGACTTCAGCCAAGGAGTCTCCTCAGAGTGGTGTGGAGTGCTGCCCCGCGAATGAGGCAACGAGTTCGGCAAAGGCATCGGGACGCGTGATGGAACCGAGGTGCCCTGTTCCTGCCAGGGTCGCCACATGTGCCTGCGGCACAAGGCGAACGTAGTCCAGAGTCGCCTCTACAGGAACCACCAGGTCGAGGTGGGACTCACCGATGACCACCAGAGTGGGTGCGGTGACCTGTCGCACTTCGTCGGTCAGGTTCAGCGTCGCCAGGTCAGAGATGCGGCCCGCCATCCGCACCGGCGAGAAGAAGTGAGTGAGCACATTCCAGGCGTGGCGCACGCTGGTTGCACATGCGTCAGCAAGGTGGGGCGACGCGCTCACGATCTCTGTCGCAAGCCTGAGCGACGACAACATGAAGACCGGCGTGCACAAGCGTGGCAGCCGCAGATACGTTTGTACTCGACGGTTCGGCGTCCAGGTTGGCGGCAGGGCCGAGACCAGAATCAGCGACGACACACGTTCAGGATATCTCGCCGCGAAGACAGCGGCGACGAGTCCGCCATATGAGATGCCGCACAGCGAGGCACGGGCCAGGCCGGCATCTGTCATGGCCGTCGCGATCTGGTCGCAATAACAGTCAATCAGAGACCGCTGATTGCACTGCACTCCTGAGCCAGGCTCACCGGCCAGGGAGAACGTCAGGACCCGGCCGAATCGTGCCAGCGCATCGATTGCCGGTCGATGCCACTCCCATCGTCCCTGTACGCCAGGAATGACGATTACCGGGACACCCTCTCCCCTGTCGATCACGTTCACGGTCGTTCGCGCATCAATGGCCGCGTCAGGCACGTGGGCCCACCCGCGCCCTTGACGCTGATTTCTGCGCCCTCGTACTCGAGCACCTGGACGCCGGCCTGTTCGAGCGCGCGGCGAGTGTCCCTGTTGCCCTTGACGACGATCGCGGTACGTGGCGCAATGGCGAGGACGTTCGTGCCCATGTTGTCGAATTCGCCGTGGGGTACCTCGACGAGGGTAAGCCCTCGGTCGAGCAGGACGTTTCTGAACGGCACCGACAGTAACGGGGAATAGACGCACACCAGGTCGTGGTCGACCGGACTGATGAGCGACATCAAGTGCATGACGTCTGACTCACCTCGCCAGTGGGGCAGAGGCACGACCACGAGTTCGTCGATGTCGTCGGCCATGAGCTCGCGGAGCTGACGGATCCCTTCCGCATTGGTCCGATAGCCGAGGCCGACCGCCAGCGTCCGGTGATCGAGCCAGGTGAGGTCACCGCCCTCAATCGTTCCTGGAGGCTCGATTCGGCCTGCGAGGGCCACGCCGAGGTTCGAGAGGGCGGTCGCCTGGGCATCCGGCTCACCCGATCTCAGCGCCTTCCCCATCCTGCACAGCACAGCTCCCCGATCGGTGATGAGGCTGGCGTCGCGGACGTAGATCGAGTCGAGCCCGGTGGCGGCATGCTGCGGAAGCAGCTCGACACGCGTGCCGTTGTCTTCGAGAAGGCGGACCAGCGCATCGAATTCCAGGCACGCGCGCAGGAAGTGTGGAGGGGCGTGGTAATTGAGGCTCTTCCACTGCGAGTCAATCGACGCCTGGCTCACAAATGCATCGCGGGGATGCTTCATGGCGACACGAACGAGACGTCCGACGTCGGACTGCGCCGTCACGCTACTTCCACCTGGTGAGAATCGACTCGCGGTCGAAGATCACGACCGCGGTTCGCATCAGGCCGATGTTCACGAGCAACAGTATGACGGCGGCGACGGTCAGCCACGCGGGCGTCAGCTGCACGCGGCCCATGAGCTGCGCCACGAGCAGTCCGCTCAACGGAAGGATGATCAGCGCCCCGATCTGCTGGGCGCTTCGTGCGTCGTTCACCCGAGACGAGACACAGACGGCGAGTTGCAGGGCGGCCAGGGTGGCCAGCGGGCCGAGGACGAAGACGATCGACAGAGCGCGAGCCGTGAGCAGCACCTGGTATACCTGCGGCTCAGCGAGAAAGAGGACTCCGGAAAAATAGAGTCCAAACGACCCGAACGTCAGTGCCGCCGCCGGAATGAGCGCGCCCAGAACCTTGGCCCCGAGCAGCTCCACGGTACTGAGCGGGGTCGCCAGCAGCGGCTCGAGCGTGCGGGCCTGCTTCTCGCCGATCACCGTGTACGCAGCGACAGACATGGCGCCGGCGATCGGGGCAAGTACCAGGAGCACGAGAAACTGCTGGAAGATCCACCCCTGAACGGCGCCCTCCGGCGAGAGCGGCGCCGTTGAGAACTCCGTCCTGTACAGCTCGATGGCGAGCGTGAAATCTGACGAGTCCGATAGGCGCTCTCCCGTGAGCCATGGAACGAAGACGGCGACGAAGAACGGGAGCATCAAAGAGAGCAGGCCGGTCAGGACGGCGGGAACGAACAGGCCAGGATTGGCCCGGAGGTCCATCAGTTCCTTGGCGAGCAGTGCCTGCAGGCGTTTCATGAGTGCTGCGGCGGGTCCTGTGGACCCGCCCTGCGTACGGCTGGAGCGGGCCCGTGCCCGTCCTGGTGGGTCTCGAGAAGCCGCAGGTAGACCTCCTCAAGGGTCGGCTGATCGGGTACGACGGAGAGAATGTCCGCCCCTGCCGCGACGAGGCGTCTGACGATCTGCGGTGTCCGTAACGAGGGATTGTCCACCGACGCCAGGATCATCCCCTGATCGCTGCTGGTCCCGCTGATCCCGGCCCCCTCGATATGCGGCACAAACGTCGCTGCGTCTCCGGCAAGGGTGATCCTGATGCGTGATCCGAACAGCCGCGCACGCAGTGCCGCTGGTGTGTCGAGGGCGATCATCCTGGTCCGCAGTACGGCCACTCTGTCCGCAACGCGTTCGACCTCGTCGAGGTTGTGTGTCGACAAGAGCACCGCGCGACCCTCGCTGCGGAGGCCGAGGATCAGTTCGCGGACATCGCGCGCGCTCTCCGGATCCAGCCCGGACGTTGGTTCGTCGAGCAGGACGACGTCCGGCTTGTGCACCAGCGCACGCGCCAGCGCGACGCGCTGCTTCAGCCCCTTTGAAAGCTGAGCGGCAGGCTGCGAGGCGCGGTCCTCGATGCCGAAGAGCCTCATCGTGTCCGTCACCGAGCGCTCGACGTGCGGAACCCCGTAGAGCCGTGCGTAGACGGTGAGGTTCTGTCTGACGGTCAGCCGATCCCACAGTCCGGGCGCTTCGGTCAGGAGTCCGATGCGGCCACGAATCCTGGCCGCCGAGTGCCGGAGGATGGCCTCACCGTCCATCGTGACGCTGCCGCTCGACGGTTGTATCAAGCCGGCCAGCATGCGCAGCGTCGTCGTCTTGCCGGCGCCGTTTGGTCCAAGGAGCGCGAAGATCTGGCCAGGCTCCACGGTGAGTGACGCGTTCTCGACCGCAACGCGATCCCCAAACCGACGTGTGAGGTTGTTGGCGCTCAGCACGAGCGACGTTCCGAGAAATGGGGTCGGAGGTCATTTAAAGTGGACAGTTGGTCGGGGTGCATGGCGGTGTCCTGTTTAAATGACCTCCGACCCCATTTACTCATTTTCCACTTCTACTTCGGATCGAACTCGTAGCAGCCGGGGGTTGCGAGCAGTTTCCCCGACGGAGAGAACGCCAGGCTCGTGGGCGCGAATACGCCGGTGGACGAGAACTGAACGGTGCGAACCTTGTCGCCGCTGGCGTCGTACACGTAGGTGTAGGGAACCGAGAATGAAATCCACAGGCGACTCTGTGCATCCACGGCGGCTGCACGAACGGTGGGGGCCACGAACGGGACCTCGCGGTCCTCGATGCGTCGCGTCGGCCACCTGGTCGGCAGCGCCGAGACGAAGTCGTCGAGTTCCCGTCCTTCGATGTGCCGTTCGAAGACGAGGGTCCCGTTTGCGTCGTACTTGCGGAAGATGGGGCGTCCAGCGAGGAACACGTAGTAAAACCCGCCAGCTGGATCGACCAGTGGCAGCCCTGCGTTCATTGCGGCGTGCAGCGCTCGGTCCTGTTCGAATCCGGTGGGACGCAGCTGGCCGATGCCCCGCCGCGCGCCGCCGGTAAGGCCGTACTCGGTGAACAACCAGCCGCTTTCCGGTTCGCTGATCAGGAGGGATGAGCCAGTGAACTGCAGCGACGCGACCCCGTTCAGGACGACACTGTCCACGGTCAGGTTCTGCAGGGCTCGGCCAGGCAGGAAGAATCCGTGGGTCCGCATTCCCTCGGGATCGAAGACCTGAATCCGTTCCTGGGCGCGCGGCGCGTCGGCGATGACAAAGGCGCCCGCGGAGGTCACGTCGAAGCCTCGGGGCTGGATGATACGGCCCATTTCCTGCCCGATCTCTACGACCTTACGCGCCTCATTTCTTGCCGCGTTCACCGTGTAGACCGTGTGACCGCGACGGTCGAAGACGTAGTACGTCCCTCCGCGAGCCTGCTGGAATCCCAGGGGTTCTTCAAACAGCCCGGTGATGTGCGGAGGTAAAGCGGAGACGGGGCGAAGAACGTCGACGCTCAGTGCGCCGGGTGTCGCGCCCAGAAGAAGGGCCCCGGCGACTGCCACCGCTGACCGGAACATGGCACTCCCTCCGCTCAGTAGGCGACGGCGGCGCGGATAGCTTTGAGAACGTCGTTCGAACCCGGGAGGATGACCTCTTCGAGCACCGGGGCGTAGGCGACCGGACAGTCTTTGGCCGCCACGCGCATGACCGGTGCGTCGAGCTCTCCAAACAGATCCTGGGCGATGCGCGCGGCGATCTCGGCACCGAACCCGGCGGTCAGCTGGTCTTCGTGGGCGACGATGACGCGACTTGTCTTGCGGGTGTATTCGGCGATGGTCTCCCAGTCGTACGGGATGATCGAACGAAGGTCGACGACGGCGACATTGATCCCGCTCTTGTGAGCCTGCTGCGCGGCCAGCAGCGTTCGCTGCACGAGGGCGCCCCACGTGAAGACCACCACGTCGGACCCATCGCGGACCACATGCGCCTTGCCGAAGGGGATCGTGTAGTCGGGGCCCGGATACGCGCCCTTGTTGTAGGTCTGGCGATAGAGATGTTTATGCTCGAGGAAGAGCACGGGATCGTCGCAGCGAATGGCGGTTCGCAACAGCCCTGCCGCATCCTGTGCGTTTGACGGCATGACGATCCTGATGCCCGGACAGTGCGCAAAGATCGACACACCAGACTGGCTGTGGTACGGCGCTCCGCCACGCAGATACCCGCCAATCGGCGCGCGAATGACCATCGGGCACGACCACGTGTTGCCTGAGCGGTAACGCATCATGGCCATCTCGTCACGCATCTGCATGAACGCCGGCCAGATGTAGTCGAAGAACTGTATTTCGACGACAGGCTTGAAGCCGCGGAGCGCCAAGCCGACGGCTCGCCCGACGATGTTGGCTTCGGCGAGCGGAGAGTTGAAGACACGGGTGCCGCCGAAGCGACGCTGAAGGCCATGCGTCACCTTGAACACGCCGCCCTTGCCGGTGACTGTGCCCAGGATGCTCTCGCGGCTGGCGTCGGCGACGTCCTCGCCGAATACGAGCATCCTCGGGTTGTGCTGCATTTCGTCGCGCAACGTCGCGTTGATAGCCGCCACCATCGTCTCGGGCGAGCCGGATGGCACTGGCTCGACGGCTAACGACGACGAGGATGGATCGACGTCGGGCGAGAAGACATAGAGCGTGGCGGTGTCAGGGTCAGGCTTGGGTGCCGCGATCGCCTCCTCGGCCGCCGCGTTGACCTCACGCTCCACAGAGGTAGTAAGGTCGGCCAGCGACTCCGCTGTGGCGATGCCCTGCTCGAGGAGGAGGTGGCGCAGCCTGACGATCGGATCCCGTTTCGCCTCGGCGTGTCGCTCATCCGGTGTTTTGTAGAGTTTTTCGTCGTCTGACAGCGAGTGGGAATACGGGCGCGTGACGGACGCGTGCACGAGTGCCGGACCCTTGCGCGCGCGAACGTGCGCGACCGCTTCGCGCATCGTCGTGTGGCTGGCTACGTAATCGGTGCCGTCACAGCGCCAGACAGTCATGCCCGGGATGTGCTCGACGATCTTCGAGATACTGCCGCCTGGTGTCTGAACCTCAACCGGAACCGAGATCGCGTACCCGTTGTCCTCGACGAGGAACAGCACCGGGAGCGAACGATTGGACGCGGTGTTCAGCGCCTCCCAGAATTCGCCTTCGCTCGTTGCGCCGTCACCGACCGAGACATAGGTGACCTCATCGTCGTGATACTTCGACTGGCGGTCCGGGATGTCCGTGAGGCGTTCGTAGAGGAGTGCCGCTTCCGCGGAACCGACCGCGTGCAGACATTGTGTGCCGGTGGCGCTGCTCTGCGAGGGAATGTGGAGCGCGGGGTGCGACCAGTGGGAGGGCATCTGCCGCCCGGCGGATGCCGGGTCATCTTTCGAGCCCACCGAAGCCAGGAACATCTCACGCGGCGTGTAGCCCAGTGTGAGGCACAGTGCGCGGTCGCGGTAGTAGGGAAAGAACCAGTCGTAGCCTGGCCGCAGGTTCTTGCCGGCCGCGACAAGAATCGCTTCGTGACCAGCGCCGCTGATCTGGAAGAACGCCTGGCTCTGATTCTTGAGCTGGATCTCCTTGTCGTCGACCTTTCGCGACAGGAGCATCAGGCGATAGGCTGACAGCAGGTCCTCATTCGTGAGGCCGCCAGCGTTGTCCTGGCGTTCGCCCGCGGTCTTCGCTTCGCGTGGGTGGCTTCCCTGCGCCAGCGTCGAGGCCTTCATAAACGCCAAATTATGGCACAATCAGCCGCTCATCCCACCATCATGCAACTCCACCGCTGGGACGAAATAGCCCTCGAAAAAGTCACTGAAATGGTGTCCCGGAAGATCGTTGCCGGGGACCGGCAGATGCTGGCGCAGATCTACCTGAAGCGCGGCGCCCTGGTGCCGGTGCACAGCCATCCGAGCGAGCAGATGACCTATGTCCTGCAGGGGGCGTTACGGTTTCTCGTCGCGGGGGAAGAGACCATCGTCCGCGAGGGCGAGGTCCTGCACATTCCTGCCGGGGTATCCCACCAGTCCGAGGCTCTCGAGGACACCTTCGAGCTCGACGTCTTCAGTCCGCTGCGCGAGGACTGGCTGGACCCGGTCGAGGACCAGGTCGCCCTCAGTGAATCCGGCGATTGATGTCGTCGTTGGTCCGGCCGCCTGAGTAGACGTCAAACCGGCGCCGCATCTTGTTGATGCGCCACTTCACGTACCGGTATTTGATCTCTGCGATCACGTTGAGCCGCCCGGTCAGCCCTCCGGTCGCACGGCCGCTCTTCAGGTAGAGATACCCGGCGGCGATGCCCCCGAGATGAGCCATGTGGGCAACGCCACCGGCGCCATCGGCCGCGGAGAGCAGCGAGATGGCCCCCATGATGAGGACGAAGTAGCGGACTTCTATCGGGAAGAGACCCCAGAACATGATCTGGCGGTGCGGGAAATACATCGCGTATGCCAGCAGCAGGCCGTAGATCGCCCCGGATGCTCCAATGGTCTGCGCATAGTAGAGCGATGCGAGTGGTCCAAACGGCAGCAGAGAAGCAATGATCTGTGTCAGCCCCGCGCCGACGCCGGCGACGAAGTAGAACCTGGCGAAATACCGGCTTCCCCACATGCGCTCGAGCTCGACGCCGAACATCCACAGCGTGAGCATGTTGAAGAGGATGTGAAAGACGCCACCGTGCAGGAACAGGTAGGTAACCAGCTGCCAGACGCGAAGCTGGGTCAGAACCTCTTCCGGTACGAGGCCAAGCGGTGCGACGAGCCCTGGCAGTAGTCGGGCGACAACGAACATCGCGACGTTGGCCACGAGCAGCGCCTTGACGACCGGGGTCACCGGCCCCGGCCCCATCGCATAGGTGATGTTCGAACTGGATCGATAGGGTGAACGCACTCGACCCTCAGTCTGCGCTATGTGCCCGTCGGGGGCAACCTCGGAGTGGCGATGCCGAGCTTTCGCATGACCATGCTGAGACTCTGGTGAAATTCGTGAATCCCCAGCAGATAGGCGGCCGTGGCCAGCACGCCCAGCGACAGGCCAATGGTGACTCCCAGACGCATCGCCTGCGTCATGACGCTCGACCCCGGGAATGCACTGAACAGCACGGTGTCGCTCACGTATGCCGCCACGCCCATGATCAGGGACGCCGTGACAATCTTGGCCATCGAGTACATGACGCGCCGATCCTCGACCCCGCCGAGTCGTCGCCTGAGGAAGAACAGCAGCGCCGACGCGTTGAAGATCGCTGCGATTGACGTGCCCAGCGCCAGGCCCTTGTAACTGAACAGTTGCACCAGTGTCACGTTCAGGACGATGTTCACGACGACGGTGGCGATGCTCACCTTGACCGGGATACGGTTCTGCCCAAGCGCGTAGAAGCTGGGAGAGGCGATCCGCACGACCGAGTAACCCACCAGCCCGATCGCGTAGAACTGCAGTGCGCTCGCCGTGGCGTCGGTGTCAGAGGCGGTGAAGAGTCCGTGCTGGAAGATGACGCGGACGATTGGGACCGCCAGCACCATCAGGCCGACCGTGGCTGGCACGTTCAGCATCAGCATCAACGACAGTCCGTCGGCGATGGTGGTACGGACGCCGCCGTCGTTGCGCTGTGCTGCCTGCCGCGATACCGCGGGCAGAATCGCCGTCGCGACCGAGATGCCGAACAGCCCAATCGGCAGGTACATCAGTCTGAAGGCCAGAAACAGCCACGACACGGCGCCGGTGCCCTCGCGGGTCGCCAGGATGGTGTTGACCAGGACGTTGACCTGCGTGGCGGCGAGCCCGATCGTCCCGGGCCCCATCAGCATCAGCACACGCCGAAGTCCCGGATCCTTCCAGTCGAGGATCGGCTGATAGCGAAAGCCTTCACGCCTCAGCAGCGGAAACTGGAGGGCGAGTTGCGCCAGTCCACCGACAACCGCCCCGATCGCGATGGCTGCGATGGGGGGCAGCCCGATCCTCGGCATGACCGGCACGAGCGTCAGCGCGCAGATGATGCTCGCCACGTTGAACATCGCCGGCGACAGCGCCGGGACGAAGAACTTGTGCAATGAGTTCAGCATTCCCATGAACGCCGCCGCCAGTGCGACGCACGTGAGAAAGGGCAGCATGATCCGGGTGAGCAGGACGGTCAGTTCAAGCTTGCCCGGCACATTGCCGTAGTCGGAGGCGAACAGCCTCACGAGCGCGGGGGCGAACAGGATGCCGAGAATCACCACCACGCTGCTGATGACGATCAGCGCGTTGAGGACATGGTTGCCGAGCCGCCAGGCTGACTCCTTGCCCTCGGATTCGAGGTGTCTCGTGAAGGTGGGGACGAAGGCCGCGCTCATCGCCCCCTCGGCGAACAGGTCGCGGACGAGATTGGGAATGCGGAAGGCGACGTTGAAGGCGTCGGTGGCGTTGCCCGCCCCGAACATCGACGCGATGACCTGATCGCGCACCAGGCCGAGGATGCGACTGGTCATGGTCGCGACACCCGACGAGGCCGCAGCGCGAGTAAGTGTCCGCTGAGAGGGACGTTGCGCGGGTGGTGTCAACGGCGGGCGGAGCTCATCCGGTCGCGGGGACCCATCAATTGCCGCCGAGGGCCCGTCGGACGGCGTCGTTGACTGCCTTGCCGTCGGCCGACTTGCCCGCCAGTTTCGGCATCACCGCCTTCATCACTTTCCCCATGTCCCTGGGTGAGGTGGCTTCACTCTCCGCGATTGCGGCCGCAACCGCCGCTGCAATCTCGTCCGCCGAGGCGGCCGGTGGCAGGTAGTGATCCAGCACCGCGATTTCGGCGGTCTCCTTCTCGACCAGATCGGTGCGGCCGGCCTTGCCGAACTGCTCAATCGAGTCGCGTCTCTGCTTGACGAGCGACGCCACCACCTGGATGACCTCGGCATCGTCGAGGTCGCGACCTTTCTCGACGCCCTTGTTCATGATGGCGGCCTTCAGCATCCGCAGCGCAGATAGACGCACCTGTTCCCGAGCCTTCATCGCCAGAGCGATGTCGGTGTTCACCGTGTCAGAGAGAGACATTGTTCGTCCTGATTGAGAGGGTCGCTGGCTCAGTGATCCTGGTCAGCGTCGCCGGCGGTCACGTGCCACCGGTTGGTTTCGTCATAGAAACCCGGGGGAACCTGCACTGCGTTGACCTTGACTCCCACCTCCAGCGTCGACTTGACGACGAAGTAGCCATTCTTGCGGAGAATGCGGCGGAACGCCGAGTTCATCACGTAACAGCGTACTTTGTCGGAGTCTTCTGTGCGAGCGATCCGGTCTACCCATCGCAGCAGCGTCTTGACGCCAGACACGTCATCGGGATCTGCCAGCAGATCGACCAGCATCGTGACCCGGCCGAGCGGCTCGTGGCGATGGCGATAGACCGCGTAGCCGTGCGTCTCGCCATGCCGCTTCAAGGCAACAATTGAATACCGCACGTGTGGTGGTTCGACGTACCGCCAGTTCAGATACGACGCATCGCGCCTGACGGCCAGGTCGAACTTGGGCGCCAGGCGCTCCCACAGCGCCGTGAACGACGAATCGAACCGCCGGATCGGTTCGCACTCGGCGCGAAGGGGGCGTGACCGGGACACCACCTGCACGACGGGCAGCGTCAGGACCGAAATGATCCGATTCAGGAACGTCGGCAGATGCGGCAACCGCACCGCCCGGCGCGTCAGGGGCTTCACCAGACAGGGCAGAACGTGGGTCGAGGGCCAGTGCAGCCGCTCGAGCAGCTGTCGGGACTCCTGAGAGACGCCGAGGGTCATCGCAGCGCCAGTGTTGCGGTCCCACGTACGCACCAGGGCCTCGCCGAGGCCTTGACGTTCACGCTCCGGTACGACGATGGCGTCAGCGCCCCAGGCACCCTCGACCTCGAGCCCCTTGAGCGAGACCCGGACCGGAATGGTCGGGTACTGGCCGATGACGGTCGGGCCTTCTTTCGCGACCCAGATTCCTGGCTGCCCCGTGTGATTGTACGGGTTGCGCCGATGCTGCCAGTCCCACCGCAGACGGGTGGCTTCCACGGCGTCGGCGCCATGGGTGCGCCGGTAGAGGAGATCTACTCCGCGTCGGTCCTCAGGCTTGAAGCGATCGATATCAGACACAATCTCAAGTCATTGTATCGACACTTCGGGCGTCGATCCCGAGGTCGGAGATCAAGCAGTGCGCCCGCCCTAGTCGGGAGGCTCAGGGCGAGGCAGGGTTGGAGCAGGAGCCGGTGAGATCACGCCAGGCTGCGACGAGGAGCCAGCGGGAACGCCGAACGGGTTGCCGGGTCCCACCACGACAACCCCGGGCGTCTGCGACGGTTCCGGCCCGCTGGTTTCGGGCACCGGCAGCGGCGCGGGAGGCGGCCCGCCGGTTACGTTGGGCAGACGGACAGGCTGACCCGGTCGGCCGCCGCCAGGCCCCTCGAGGACCACATCCGGAGGGATGTCATCGGCATCGTCGGTCGGATTCGCCTGCTGGAAGCGCGGAGCGACCGCTGCCGCCTGCGGGGGCAATGCGCGTGGTGCGGCACTGGGCGGCATGATCAGGATGCGGTTGTACGCCGAGACGCCCTGCACGCCGGTGGGGCGCATCGCCAGCATGTAGCCGCTGACGTTGCGCAGCAGGACGTCGAGCGCCTGGCGTTCAGGGACCTCTGTCAGTTCGATCGTGACGGGCGCACCGCCAGCGCGATCGGCCCCGACGATGTTGGTGCCGCCGACGCGCGCCCACTCGGTGAGGATCGTGCGCAGGGTGACGTTCTGCGCTTTGAGGGTGACCTGACCGTTGCGAATCTGCAGCAGGAGCGGATCCTGTGCGGCAGACAGGCTGGCGAAGACGAGCGGGAGAGCAAAGCCGAGAGCGAGGCGACTCACACGCATCATTGACATACCCTCACGTCCAGTCAGCAGGCCCCAGTATACGACCGAAGTGGGGAGGACGTGTGTCAAGCTCAGCGCTCGCGCATGAAGGCGACGACGCGCTCAATGATGTCATCGAGCGTCAGCTTCGGCTCGTAGCCGACAAGGGCTTGAATCTTCGAAATATCGGGCACGCGGCGGGGCATGTCCTCGAAGCCGGCTTCATACGCCTGATCGTAAGGGATCAGGTGCACGGGTGAGGCGCTTGCCGTCGCGGTTTTGACGCGCTGTGCAAGTTCGAGAATCGTCACCTCGCCGGTGTTGCCGACGTTGAAAACCTCGCCAATGGCCTTCGGCTCATTGACCAGTCTGACGAGCGCCTCGACGACATCGCCAACGTAGGTGAAGCTGCGCGACTGGGTGCCGTCTCCGAACACAGTGAGCGGCTGGCCCGCAAGGGCTTGTCGAACGAAGGTCGGCAGCACCATGCCATACCGGCCGGTCTGACGAGGTCCCACCGTGTTGAACAGCCGCACGATGATCACCGGGAGCTTCCTTTCCTTCCAGTAGGCAAGCGCCAGGAACTCATCGATGAGCTTGCTGCAGGCGTAGGCCCAGCGGTGCTTCGTGCTCGAGCCCAGGACCAGGTCGGCGCCCTCACGGAAGGGTACATCGGTGCTCTTGCCGTACACCTCGGAGGTCGAGGCGATGACCACGAGCTTCTTCTTCTTGTTCGCGTGTTTCAGCACCACCTCGGTGCCGTGCACGTTGGTCTCGATGGTGTGGACCGGCTGCTCGACGATGAGCTTCACGCCGACCGCAGCCGCCAGGTGAAACACCACGTCGCTGCGGTCGATGAGTTCGGCAACCAGCGATTCGTTCTCGACACCGTCGATTGAATACTCGAAGCGCGGGCGCGCCTTCAGATGCGCGATGTTGTCAAACGATCCGGTCGACAGGTTGTCCAGCACGATCACGTCGTGCCCATCGTCGAGCAGGCGTTCGGCGAGATGCGAACCGACGAATCCGGCGCCACCGGTAATGAGAGCTCTCACGTGGTCAGGTGTCCTTTGACATGGCCGAGCGCCGTGGCAACGGCCTCGACGTCGGTGTTGTGCATTCGCGGGTGAAGCGGGAGCGACAGCAGTTCGGTCGCTGCGCGTGACGCTTCCGGGCATGCAGCGGGGTGTAACGACTGGAATGCCTCCTGGTGATTCAAGGCGATGGGATAGTGGATCAATGTTTCAATGCCGGACTCGCGCAGCGCGAGCTGCACGCGATCGCGGTGCCGCGTCCGGACCGCGAAGAGGTGATAGACGTGACCCGGATCGAACTCGCGCAACAGTTCGATGCCCGGCATCGAGTGCTGGCGATAGAGTGCGGCCAGTTCCCGCCGTCTGGTTGTGGCGGCCCGGAGTCTGCGGAGCCGCACGCCGAGAATCGCGGCCTGCATTTCGTCGAGCCGGCTGTTGATGCCGCACTCAACGTGGTGGTAGCGCACCGCCTGGCCGCCGTTGCGGAGCCGCCGCACGCGTTGGGCCACGACCGGATCATTGGTGATGACCGCTCCTCCGTCGCCCATGGCCGCGAGGTTCTTGGTCGGATAGAAACTGAAGGCTCCGCCGATGCCGCGAATGCCAACCGGAGTGCCCTCCGCGGTCGCCAGGTGCGCCTGGCAACAGTCCTCGATCAGCGCCAGCGCATGGCGGGAGGCGACGGCGTGAATGGCGTCGAGATCAGCCGGCTGGCCGTAGAGATGCACCGGGACAATGGCCCGGGTTCGAGGCGTCACAGCAGCGTCGGCCGCTTTCGGATCCAGCGTCATGCGGGCAGGATCGATATCGACAATCACCGGCCGGGCGCCGATGCTGGCGACGGCGAGCGCGGTGAAGGCTGCCGTCATCGCCGGAAGGATGACCTCGTCGCCCGGTCCAACGTCGGCGGCGCGGAGCAGAAGGGCGAGCGCATCGGTGCCATTGGCGACCCCGACAGCATGCGAGGCCCCGCTGGCGGCGGCAAAATCGCGTTCGAAGGTTTCGACCTCGGGACCCAGCACGAACCACCCGCGCGTGATGACGCGATCGATGGCGTCACGCACGTCGGTGGCATCAGCGTCCGGCCGCAGGTCCACGAACGGAACGGGATAGGTCACGGCGCGGTGGCTCGTCCGCTCGCGGGCAGATACTGGTCCAGACAGGTGCGATAGTACGCGAAGGTCTGCGCGAATCCCTCCTGCAGCGCCGTGTGCGGTGCCCACCCGAGCACCTGCCCGATCAGCGTGGAATCCGCGTAGAAGTCGCCGATATCGATGGCTTTTCGTTCCGCCGGCCAGTCGACCATCCGGAAACGTCCGGTGCCGGCCGCCTTAATCAGCAGTTCCACCAGCTCGCGGTGCGTGATCGGCGACATGCCGCCGACATTCAGCACGCGTCCGTTGCACTCGTCGGAGGCACCCGCTCTGAGGAACGCATCCGCAGCATCGTCCACATAGACGAAGTCCCGGATCTGACGACCGTCGCCGAAGACCTCGATTTCCCTGTCCTCCAGTGCCAGCCTGACGAACCACCCGATGAACCCCTGGCGGTTGTGCCTGAGCAACTGACGGGGACCGTAGACGTTGGTCAGTCGCAGGGAACAGGCGCGAACGCCGAATACGTTGTTGTAGACAAGGTGGTAGTACTCGCCGGCGGCCTTGTTGATGCCGTTGACGTCAGTCGGACGTACCAGATGCCCTTCGGTCACCGGAAGCGTGTCCGGCTTCCCATAGACCTGCCGCGTACCCGCATACACCACCTTCACGTCGGGATTGTTCCGCCGGCAGGCCTCGAGCAGTGACAGCTGGCTGCGACAGTTGATCTCGAGGTCGGTGTACGGATCCTGCATGCTGTCGATGTGGCTGACCTGCCCGGCGAGGTTGAAGATGACGTCCTGCCCCTGCACGAGATAGTTCATCGTGCTCTGCTGGCGAATGTCAGCGATGTTGACGTGGACGCGCTCTCTGATGCCCTCGATGTTGTAGCTGTTGCCGCCGTACTCCGGAATGAGCGAGTCGATGAGGAGAACGCGGGCTCCAAGCTCGACGAGCTTCCTCGCCAGGTTGCTCCCGATGAATCCAAGCCCACCCGTGATCGCCACCCGGCGGTCGAGGTAAAAGGCGCGGTAATCGGTCACGGCTTGCCGGGATCGTCGGGCACGGTGCCGCTGATGGTCGGGTTCTTGAAAAGAACTGGAGTGCTCTGCCTGCCGCGTCCCAGGACGACCAGCTGCAGCCACAGTTTCATCACGTCCACCGCCGTCCAGAAGAGACGGGGGAAGTTGAAGAACTGCGACCGACCATGAAGGCGGTGGTAGTGGTGCACCGGAACTTCGACGACGGTGAAGCCGGCGTCCTGCACCTTACGCATCAACTCGAGACAGATCACGCCGGTGTCACGTTCCAGCCGCACGCGATCGAAGACCTCGCGTCGCATCAGTCGGAAATCGCAGTCGACGTCGCGGACGCGCAGCCTGAACAGCAGCTTGACCGTGTGATGGTAGATCCGTCCGATGATGATGCGGTGGAGGGGATCGGACCGACTGATCTTGTAGCCGGTCACCATGTCGGCTTCCGGCGTGAGCCGGTTCCACAGCGCCTCGAACTCTGAGGGGTCGTACTGTGCGTCACCATCGGTGTACGCAATCAGGTCCCTGGTGGCTGATGCGAAGCCGGTTCGCAGCGCACCGCCGTAGCCTCGGTTGGCCGGGTGATGAACCGCACGAACCTGAGGATATGTTCGGGCCAGCTCGTCGGCGACCTGGCGCGTCGAGTCCGAACTTCCGTCGTTCACGATGATGACTTCGAAATCCGGTGTGAGGCGGCTCGCCACCTGCACCGCCTGGATGACGAGGCTCGCAATCGTCCCGCCGTCGTTGTACGCCGGGAAGAAGATGCTGAGGCTGGCGGGCTGGCCGCGACGTTGTCCCGACATGGAACGGACGACCACGCTACCACGCACGGCGGTTGACGGCAACTGATTGAGCGGCCTCGCTTTCGCTGGATCGGACAGCCGTGGGAAAGCTCGCGCGAAGGTCGTCAGTCTGCGCCAGTTCCGGTCAGCCGACCCGTCAACGCCAGCCGCCAGGGCAGCAGCATGCTTTCGGCGATCACCGCACCCGACAGCTTGGACGAACCGACTCGCCGCTCGACGAATGTGATCGGTACCTCCACGATGCGCCAGCCCGCGCGCTGGGAGGCCCACGTCAATTCCACCTGGAACGCGTAGCCGTCTGACCGGAAACGTTCGAGGTCGAGTTGTTCGAGGACTTCACGTCGCCAGCAGCGGAATCCACTGGTGCAGTCGCGCGGTGTCAGCCCGGTCAGCGTCCGGACGTAGGCGTTGGCGAAGCCGCTCAGTGCACGCCTGCGCCATGGCCAGTTCCTGACCCGTCCTCCCGGCACATACCGTGACCCGATCACGACGTCGGCGTTCGCCGCCGCAGCCAGAAGCGCCGGGATCGCCGCCGGATCGTGCGAGAGGTCGGCGTCCATCTGGCAGATGTGGGTGGCGCCCTGGCCGAGGGCGAACAACATGCCGTCGACATAGGAACGGCCGAGGCCGCGCACTCCGGTTCGGTGCACCACCTGGACTCGCGCCGATGTTCGCGCCAGCTCGTCGGCGAGCGCCCCGGTTCCATCCGGGGACCCATCGTCGACGATCAGGATCTCAAGTCCGTCGTGACGCAGCAGGGCAGACACGACCGTGGAGATGTTGTCCCGCTCGTTGTACGTCGGGATGATGACGACGGGACGGAAGCGACTGTCACTCAAGGGGTCAATCCTGGGGAGATCGGGGTCCTTCAAAGCGCAGCGACGCGATCTGCTCAGAGACGAGACCGACCAGCAGCACCATGACGGCGAAGAGGATCAGGAGCACGGCGCCGTTGGGAATCTTGCCGGTGACGATCAGGTTGATCGCACCGTAGCCGCCGCCGCAAAGGAGGGCCATCAGGCTCATCGGCGCAAAGATCCGGAGCGGGCTGAACAGCGTGACGATCTTCAGGAGAATCAGCAGGAACTTGGCACCGTCACGTGCGAACCTGATCTTCGAGTCGCCCGTTCTGGCACGGGCGTCAATCGGAACAAACGTCACGTTGTAGCCCGCTTTGATGAAGGCAAGGGTGGTTGTCGTCGGCGTCGAGAATCCGTTGGGCAGAAGATGGATGAACTCGCGAAGACACGTTCGGCGGGCTCCGCGAAAGCCAGACGTCAGGTCGGGAATCGGCCGGCCGGTGAGGTGGGCCGCGAGTCCGTTGAGCAGTGCGTTCCCGACCCGCCTGCCTGCGGTCGCTTGCCCTGCGGTGGAACGAGATCCCACCACGAGATCGTACTCGCCCAGCGTGGCGACGATGCGGGCGGCGTCTTCGGGACGATGCTGGCCATCCGCGTCGAGAATGAGGATGAACTCACTGGTGGCCCTGCGGATTCCCGACTTCACCGCGGCGCCGTTGCCCTTGTTGTAGGGATGGCGGATGACGGTGGCGCCCGCGCTCGACGCCTGAGCCGCGGTGTCATCGCTCGACCCGTCGTCGACGACCAGGATCTCGGCCCACGTCGCCTCGCTGCGCAGGCGCGAGACGACGTCACCGATGGACGCACCCTCATTCATCGCCGGCATGACGATGGACACCGCTGAAGGGTCAGCCAACGAGTTGCTCCACCACTCCGTCCCATGTCACGGTGCGCGCGCGCGCGAGTCCTGCGGTGCCGAGGCGCTGTGCCAGCGCGCGGTCCGCATCCAACCGTGCGATCGCGGTGGCAATTGCCGCAGGCGCAGCATCGACCACCAGCCCGTTGTCGCCGTCGCTCACGAACTCCAGCGTACCGCCTGAGTCACTGGCGGTGACAACGGGTTTGCCGGCGAGAAAGGCTTCGAGCGTGACGTAGCCGTAGTCTTCATCGAACGGCGTGTAGATCACGGCGAGCGCATCCGCATACAGATCGACCACGCGCGCGTCATCGAGGGCACCGGCGAAGGTGATACGTGCGGCTACCCCTGCGTCGGCGGCGAGTTGTTCGAGTGCTCCGCGCATGGAGCCGTCACCGACAACGATCAGGCGCACCGACGACGGGGCGTGGGCCATGGCTTTCACGGCGAGCTCCGGGCGTTTGACCGGTTCCAGACGGCTCACCATCAGCACGTAGTCCCCGTATCGTCCCTGGCGCAGGCGATCTGCAAGCGGCGGGGGATGGTACAGCGCGGTGGCATCGATGTCGTTGAAGCGCTTCAGGCGGGCCGCGGTGTTGCGCGCGATGGTGAAGACGTGACGACATTCGGCGAGCATGCGGCGGTCGAGATCGATCAGCTGGCGCCTCACCGCGACGTCTGTTTCACAGTGATCGAAGTCACTGAATGGTGTCCCGCACAGGTCGTATGCGGCACGGTGCTGGTGTGTGACCCACGCGACCTTGCGGGAATGCCGGGCAAAGTAGCTTGGAAAGCGCGTGGTGATCAGCAGGTCCGTTGGCAGCCCGTTGGCTGAGGTGAGGTCCACCAGCCGCCACGCGGCCGCCTGGGCGAGCACCGTGGATTTCACTTCTGGTCGGAACGGGAGGGTGACGAGATCCACCTCGTAGCGGCGGCTCAACTGCTCCGTGAGCCTGCGGACCATGAGTGCCGCCCCGCCAGTGACGAAGGGCACCTGGGCGTCAGCCACGAGGATGCGTCGGACCGGTGCATCATTTGGTCGAGAGCCAGAAAACATGGTGGATGTTCGAGTCGCCGAACGAGGCCGAAAGTGTAGCGAAACTTTGGCGTAACTATCTGATCGTATTTAGGTTGTCGTTGACAACACCTAGGCCACCGCTTAATATCCGGGTGGATTTTTGTGGTCTAAAGTGGAGCAGAAACGGCTCAGGGGCAGTGCGCCTGCCCGCATAGATGAGAAGGGGCGGCTGAAGATCCCGACCGGCTTCCGCCCCCTCATCCAGGACCTGCATGGCCCGGACGTCTTTGTGACGAGTCTGGCCGGCGATTCCGTACGGATCTACCCGATGCCGGTCTGGCTCGATGTCGAGCAACGGTTGACCCGGATGCCGGCCAATCATCCGGCTCGCCTCAAGTTTCTCGACCGGGTGAACTACTACGGCCAGATGTCTGAAATCGATGGACAAGGACGTGTTGTGGTCCCCGCGCTCCTGCGCGAGAGCGCCTCGATTGTAGGCGATGTCCGAGTGTTCGGGCACATCGACTACCTCGAAGTCTGGAACGACGAGAAGTTCGCGCTGCGCCTGCACGACAACCCGCTGACCGACGATGACCTTCTGCGGCTTGCCGAGCATGGCATCTGACCGAATTCTCGTTACCGGCGTTATCTATGCCTCTCCACGAGCCCGTCATGGTCGCCGAAGTGCTGGCGCATCTGGAGCCATCGCGCGGCGGCGTCTTCGTCGACTGCACGGTCGGGCTGGGTGGGCACGCCACCGCGATGCTCGACGCCGGTGCGACGCAGCTCGTCGGGTTGGACCGCGACGTGTCGGCGCTGGACCTGGCGCGGGTCAGGCTCGAGCGGTACGGAGACCGTGTGTCGCTCGTCCACAGCGACTATCGGCACCTCAACGAGGTGCTCGATGAGCGTCATCTTGAAGGCGTCGACGGGATCCTGGCCGACCTGGGCGTGTCGTCCATGCAGCTCGACGAGCCTGGTCGCGGTCTCAGCTTCAAGCGCGACGAACCGCTCGACATGCGCATGGACCAGTCGAGCGGGCAGACGGTTGCCGAGGCGCTGCGCGGTCTCGACGAGACCGCGCTCGCAGACATCATCTTTGCGTTCGGTGAAGAGCGCCATTCGCGGCGGATTGCGCGCGCGATTGTTCGGGCCAGCAGTCCCATCGAAACGACAGGACAGCTGGCGGCAGTGGTGCGGCGTGCCGTGCCACACAAGGGGTACTCGCGGATCGATCCGGCGACGCGCACATTCCAGGCGCTTCGCATCTGGATCAATCGCGAGCTGGAGGATCTCGACGCGTTTGTGGTGAACGCGGCGCGGCGCCTGAATCCTGGCGGGCGCCTGGTCGTGCTGACGTTCCATTCCCTCGAGGATCGGATCATCAAGCACACGCTGCGGGCACTGCAGGCGGATTCGGCAAACGGCCTCACGGTGCGCACGAAGCGTCCGGAAGTGCCGTCCGACGAAGAAGTGGCTCGAAACCCGCGGTCACGCAGCGCCAAGCTGCGCGCCGCGGCTCGCACGGGGGCAACGACATGACAGGCGATACCTTCGAGTACGCCATCAAGAAAGACGTCCGCAACAACCCGATCATCCGGGAGGTTGACGTCGCGCGTCATCGAGAGATGTGGCGCACGTTCGCCATCGGCGTCTTTCTGGTGGTGGTCCTGCTCTTCACGGCGTGGCAGCACTTCGAGCTGCTCCGGCACGGCTACCAGCTCGAGGACCTCCAGAAGGCGCTCGCTGCTGAGGAAGATCGAAACAACCACCTGCGACTGGAGATCGAGACGCTGCGTGCGCCGGCTCGCATCGAGACCATCGCGCGACAGCGGCTGCATATGCGCGCGGCCGGTCCCGACGATGCCACGGTGGTCGAACGCATGCCAGCACCAGCAGCAGCGCCAACGTCGGTCGTCGCCAGTCGCTGATCCATCCGGAGCACCCAAGTCGTGGCCACTACTCCCTCCCAGAACTGGCGACCCCTGCTCAACCGCCGGATCGGCATCGCCGCCGTGGGCCTGGCCCTCTGGTCGATCGCGATCGAAGCGAGGCTGGTGCATCTGCAGGTTGTCCAGCACGCCGACCTGAGCTCACGCGCCGAGCGTCAGCAGAATCGGACGGTCACGGCCTTCGCCAAGCGGGGCGAGATTCACGATCGCAACGGGAACCTGCTGGCGTTCAGCGTCGAGGCCGACACGATCTACGCGGTGCCGGGAGAGATTGGCAGCCCGGTCAAGGTGGCCGGTTCCCTCTGCGCGACCTTCAAGGACTGCTCGGCTTCGGAACGCCGAACCCTTGTCGAGCGCCTCTCCAGCCGCCGGGCGTTTGTCTACGTGCGTCGCCAGGTCTCTCCCGATGAAGCGCAGGCTGTGGCGGATCTGCAGCTCGAGGGCATCGGCTTCATGAAGGAGAGCCGACGCTATTATCCCAAGCGACAGCTCGCGTCACATGTGCTGGGCTATGTCGGAATCGACAACATCGGTCTGGCCGGCCTGGAGTCGACCTACGACAAGCTCATCAAGGGGGAGCCGGGCAAAGTCCTGATCCGCACCGACGCCAAGCGCCGCCCCTTCTCGTCGGTGGAGAAACCGCCGACACCGGGCGCCACGCTCGAACTGACGATCGACCAGCAGCTGCAGTACATCGTTGAGCGCGAGCTCGAAGCCGGCGTGCGCGAGAACGGTGCTGAAGGTGGTGCGGTTGTCATGATGGATCCGTGGAGTGGCGAGATTCTCGCCATGGCCAACTATCCGGCGTTCAATCCCAACGATCCCAGGAGTTCACGGGAAGAGGAGCGCCGGAACAGGGCGATCCAGGACATCTACGAACCCGGCTCCACGTTCAAGATTGTGACGGCCTCGGCCGCGCTGGAACAGCGAGTGGTGACGCCAGACCAGCTGATCGATGCGTCGGGCGGACGCATCCGTTTCGGCTCCCGCGTCGTCCGTGACACCCACGACTACGGCGTCCTCTCATTCACTGACGTCATCGTCAAGTCGAGCAACGTGGGCGCCATACGAGTTGGCCTGCGGCTTGGTCCACAGCGGCTCAGCGACTACGTCAGGCGATTCGGTTTCGGTCAGCACAGCTCGCCGGACTTCCCCGCTGAGAGCTCAGGCATCGTCTGGGACTCGTCGAAGCTGACCGAGAGTGCGCTCGCGTCGGTCTCGATGGGATACCAGATCAGCGTGACGCCCTTGCAGATGGCGGCAGCCGTGAGTTCGGTGGCCAACGGTGGTGACCTGGTCCAGCCGCGCGTGGTGCGTGCGGTCATTCGCGACAACGTCCGCACGGCAGTGCCACGGAAGGTGCTGGGCCGCACGATCGAGAACAAGGAAGTCATTGCCCAGCTGACAACGATCATGGAGAAGGTCGTCGAGGACGGCACGGCAAAGGCGGCCCGGATCGACGGCTTTACCATCGCCGGCAAGACCGGGACGGCGGCGCAGCTGGTCAACGGACGCTATTCGGCCACCCTCTGGAACGCGTCGTTTGTGGGCTTTGTTCCGTCCCGCAAGCCCGAGTTCACCTTGATCGTCGTGATCGACGCGCCGCACACCAAGGGCCACACCGGCGGCGTCGCGGCCGCGCCGGTCTTCAAGCGAATCGCCGAAGCGGCGCTGCGGCAGACGGCGGTGCCTCGTTCGATCAATCCGCCGCCGCCAATCCTGGCCGGGAATCGCCGGCCGCGGCTGGATCCGATCATCGCTGCGCCGGTCGTCATGTCTTCGGTCAAGGCCGGGGCGCCCGCGCTCATACCGGACCTGCGCGGCAAGAGCGCGCGGGAAGCGCTGCTGACGCTTGCCGCCCTTGGCCTCGACGTGCGCCTGCGCGGCTCGGGGTGGGTGGTCAACCAGGACCCGGCCCCCGGAACCCTGGTCGATGACGCCGCCACGACCATCCTCTGGCTTGACCGCGAACCGAGCCGGACGACCAGCGTCAACACGGGCGAAACGCAATGAAGGTTCGCGACCTCCTGTCGTCGGTGGCACCCAGGCTCTCGCCCCAGGGCGTCGTCGTGTCCCCGTCGGAGGGTCGCGGGCTCGATCAGCTGTGTGCCGGCGTGACCAGTGACTCCCGGAAGGTGGTAGCGAACGGCGTGTTCGTGGCGCTTCAGGGACGCGCATTCGACGGCCTGCAGTTTGTCGACGACGCCCTTGCGGCGGGAGCCGTGGCCGTCGTCAGCGAACGACCGGCGACCGTGGCGGGTGTGGTCTGGATGCAGGTGCCCGATGCGCGCCGGGCTCTCGCGTTGCTCGCCGACGCCTTCTTCGGACATCCCAGTCAGCACCTTCGGGTTGTTGGTATTACGGGCACCAACGGAAAAACGACGACCAGTTATCTCGTGCGGGCGATTCTCGAGGCGTCTGGAGTCAGCTGCGGCCTGATGGGCACGATCGGTCACAACGTGGGTGGTCGAGATGTTCCCGCCACGCGAACCACGCAAGAGGCCACGGACGTCCAGGCGATGATGCGCGACATGGTCGACGCCGGTTCTGCAGCGTGTGTCATGGAGGTGACCTCGCATGCACTGGCCTTGCATCGTGTAGACGGCATTCGGTTCGAGGTCGCAGTGTTCACCAACCTGACCCGTGACCACCTCGATTTCCATGGCGACATGGAGAGCTACTTCGGCGCGAAGCGTCGACTATTCGAGATGCTGCCGGCCGAGGCGCCCGGTGTGGTCAACATCGACGACCCCCGCGGAGCCGCGCTGGCGGGCACCACGGCAAGGACGATCACCTACGGCATCAACCGCCCGGCCGATGTCTCGCCAGGGCCGCTCTCATTCACGGTTGACGGTCTGACCTTCGACGCTCGCACGCCGGCGGGTGTGGTGCATGTGCGCTCGCGGCTCGTCGGCCGCGTCAACGTCTACAACATCCTGGCGGCGATTGGCACCGCGCTCGCGCTCGATGTGCCGATTGCGGCGATTGAACGCGGGCTCGCCGGACTTGCCGGGGTGCCTGGTCGATTCGAGGTCGTGTCCGAACCGAGGGATGGCATCGCGGTCATCGTCGACTATGCGCACACCGACGATGCGCTTCGAAACCTGCTCGAGACGGCGCGCTCGCTCGCGCCGCGCCGGCTGGTGACTGTCTTTGGCGCCGGTGGGGAACGAGACCGGACCAAACGTCCCCTGATGGGAATGGTTGCAGCGCGTCTGAGCGATCTCGTTGTCATCACGTCCGACAACCCGCGCAACGAGGATCCCGAGCGAATCATCGACGAAGTGCGCCTCGGCGCCGACCCCGAGACCAAGCGCGGCGTTCAGCTCGAGACGATCGTGGACCGGGCCGACGCCATCAGCTTCGCGATTCGCCAGGCGGCGTCGGGCGACATCGTGCTGATTGCCGGCAAGGGCCATGAGAAGTCGCAGGAGATCGCGGGTCGGCAGTTGCCGTTCGACGATGTCGCGGTGGCGAGGGGGGCGCTCGAAGCACGACGAGTGAAGGCGCGGGTCGGGTGAGTGCCCTGACGTTGACCTTGCAGTGGATCGCCGAAGCCACTGCGGGTCGCCTGGTGATCGGGGATCCCGGCTCGATCGCGGGTGAGGTCGTCACCGACACGCGGACGATCGGCACCGGCGATTTCTTCGTGGCCCTGCGTGGCCCCAGGCACGACGGTCACGACCACGTCGCGGCGGCGATCCGGGCGGGTGCGAGCGGTGCGGTGGTCGAGCGGGAGTGGTTCGATCGCCAGAACTCGCTGGGAGTGGCGACCGAGGCGGGCGGATTCGGGGTGGTCGTCGTGGGTGACACCGTCGTTGCCCTGCAGGATATGGCGCGGGCGGTGCGGCGCGCGGTTGATACGCGGGTGGTCGCGATTACGGGCAGTGCGGGCAAGACCACGACCAAGGAAACAGTCGCCGGGATGCTGGCGACACGACTCACGGTCGTGAAGAACAGGGGCAACTTCAACAATCACATCGGGCTTCCGTTCTCGCTCATGGAGCTGAGGCGTCGTCCGGACGTGGCGGTCATGGAACTGGGCATGAATCACAGCGGCGAGATCAGCACGCTTGTCGGCATCGCCGACCCGGACGTCCGGGTCTGGACGAATGTCGGCGACGCGCATCTCGGCTTCTTTGCCTCGCCCGATGCGATTGCCGACGCCAAGGCGGAGATCCTCGAGGGTGCCGACGCGGCTGATCTGCTTGTGTGCAACGCCGATGATCCCCGCGTGATGGCCCGGGTCTGCGGGTTTCCAGGGCGCACGGTGACGTTTGGCTATTCCCCCGGCGCTCAGGTTCGCGCAGTAGACGTCGAAGACCGTGGCGTATCCGGGATGCGCGCCCGGCTGGTGACTCCAGTCGGAGAGCGCCCACTCGAGATTGGACTCCTCGGGCGGGGCAATCTGGCCAACGTGCTCGCTGCGGCAGCCGTCGCCATTCACTTCGACATTCCCCTCGATGTCATCGTCGGACACGCGTCTCTTGCGAAGCCGGCCGAGCGGCGAGGCGCGGTTCTACGCGCGCACGGTCTGACAGTCATTGACGATTCGTACAACTCGAGCCCGACCGCGCTGCTCCGTGCCCTCGAGGTCATGCGCAATGAGCGAGGGACCGGCCGCAAGGGTGCAGTGCTCGGCGAGATGCTGGAGCTCGGGGATCACGCCGACCGGCTGCATCGCGAATGTGGAGAAGCTGCGGCCACCGCTGGGCTCGCCTGGCTTGTGACGGTTGGCGGCGCGGCAGCGAAGGCGCTGGCCGACAGCGCGCTGAACGCCGGGATGGCGCCTGATGCCGTGACCTGGTGCGAGCGAAGCGCCGCGGCCGCCGACTACGTAGCCGGACTCGTGCGTCCGGGTGACCTCGTGCTGGTCAAGGGCTCGCGCGGCATCCGGACCGATGTCGTTGTTGATCGTCTGACGGCGGGAGGAGCCTGATGCTCTATCACCTCCTGTACCCGCTGCACACGACGATTGGCGTGCTGAACGTGACCCGCTACATCACGTTCCGCACGGCGGCGGCCAGTCTGACTGCACTGGTGCTGAGCCTTCTGCTGGGCCCCTGGATGATTCGAAAGTTGCGCGAATTCCAGATCGGGCAGGTGATTCGCCAGGAAGGTCCACAATCACATCGAGCCAAGGCCGGGACGCCCACGATGGGCGGGCTGCTCATCCTCGCAGCAGCACTGGTTCCGACGCTGCTCTGGGCAGACTTGACCAACGCCTACGTCTGGATCGCGGTGCTCTCGACCGCCGCCTTCGGCGCTGTGGGTTTTACCGACGACTACCTGAAGATCGTCAGGCGGTCACATCATGGCCTGATTCCACGCTACAAGATGGGCCTGCAGATTCTTGTGGGCATCGGCGTGGGCGTCGCGCTGATGATGCTGGCTCGCGAGAATCTCTACAACACTCGGGTGATCTTCCCGTTCTTCAAGAACCTGATTCCAGACCTGGGATGGTTCTACGTGGCGTTTGCGACCCTCGTCCTGGTCGGTGCGACAAACGCGGTGAACCTGACCGACGGTCTCGATGGGCTGGCGATCAGCACATTCGGCGTCGCGGCCGCGGCGTTCACGGCTCTCGCGTATGTCACAGGGCACGCTGTGCTGGCCCAGTACCTGCTGCTGGTGAGATTTGCTCCGGCGGGTGAGTTGACGGTGTTCTGCGGAGCGCTTGTCGGCGCCAGCCTGGGCTTCCTCTGGTACAACTCCTACCCCGCGGAGATCTTCATGGGGGACGTCGGCTCGCTGGGGCTTGGCGGAGCGCTCGGCACGGTGGCGATCCTCATCAAGCAGGAGCTGCTTTTGCCGATCGTCGGCGGCGTCTTCGTCATGGAGGCGATGTCGGTGATCATCCAGGTCTCGTACTTCAAGATGACTGGTCGCCGCGTCTTCAGGATGGCGCCTCTTCATCATCACTTCGAGCTCATCGGCTGGAGCGAGCCGAAGGTCATCACCCGCTTCCTGATCCTGGCCGTGATCTTTGCGCTGTTCAGCCTCACCACGTTGAAGCTCAGATAGCCATGACGAGATCTGACTTTTCCGTGCGTGGTAAGAAGGTCGTGGTGGTGGGCGCCGCCCGCAGTGGGATTGCTGCGGCAGAACTCCTGGTGCGGCGCGGGGCCCTTGTCACCCTGACGGAGATGCGCCAGACCTTCGATGATGCCGATCGGCTTCGCGCGCAGGGCATCGCACTCGAACTTGGCGGACATCGTGCGGAGTCCCTCGCCGCGGCCGACCTGGTGGTGGCCAGTCCCGGTGTTCCGCTCGAGCAGGAGGTGTTCGATGCGGCCCGTGAGCGCCACGTCGAGATCATCGGCGAGCTCGAGCTCGCGTCGAGGTGGCTGAAAGGTCGCGTGATCGCGATCACCGGCACCAAGGGGAAGTCCACGACGACGACACTGATCGGAAGGATGCTGACCGCGGCGCACTTTGCGACGGCCGTCGGTGGCAACATCGGGGTGCCGCTCAGCACCCAGGTCGATGGCTCCACGCCCGAGACGTTCCACGTCGTTGAAGCGAGCAGCTTCCAGCTCGAAACGACCACCACGTTCAAGCCGTGGATGGCGGTGTGGCTGAACCTCGCCGATGACCACCTGGATCGGCATCCCAGCTTCGATGCCTATGCAGAAGCGAAAGCCCGCGTGGTTGTCAACCAGACCGCTACCGACTTCGCGGTGCTGAACGCCGACGACGCAGCGGTGATGCGGCATGCGAAAAGGACCGCGGCGACCCGGGTGTTCTTTTCGGTCGCCGGCTCCATCGCCGACGGGTTTCTGCTCCAGGGCGACTGGATTGTTCGTCGCACGGGGACAGATGTTGAACGTCTCGTTCCGCTCGACGCCGTCGAGCTCACCGGACGTCACATGCTCAACAACGTGCTGGCCGCAACTGCGGTGGCGCACCTGGTCGGCGCTCGGCCCGTTGAGATGAAGGAAGCGCTCGCCGGGTTCCATGGTCTCGAGCACGTCATGGAGCCGGTTGGGTCGGTTGGTGACGTCCGATTCGTCAACGACTCGAAGGCCACCAACGTCGAGGCGGCCCGCCGCTCAATCGAGAGCTTTGATGGCGGCGTCGTGGCGATCATCGGCGGGCACTTCAAGGGAGGCGATCTCGGTGAACTGGGAGACGCGCTCCGCGTTCATGGGCGCGCCGTCGTGGCGATTGGTGACGCGACGCAGGCAGTGGTCGACGCCGTGGCGTCGGTGGTGAAAGTGGAGAAGGCGCAATCGATGCGGGAGGCCGTGGAACGCGCGTATGAACTGGCCAGCCCCGGGGGCGTCGTGCTGCTGGCACCGGCGTGTGCGAGCTTCGACTGGTTCCGCGACTACGCCGAGCGTGGACGGATCTTCAAGGAGGAAGTGGCGCGCCTCAAGGCGCGTGTAGAGCCGAGGTGAACAGTGAGCTGTTGTCAGCCGGCCTGGCGCGATTGGGAGCCTACCGCTGGGAACGCAGACTACCCCGGTCTGCGAGGTGGATGTCCCAATCCACAAGCCGGCTGACGACGGCTGACCGTTCACCCCGGGGAGCGGGATCTTAGTCGATCACGGACAGTCAGGGAAAGAACGTATGGCACGGAAACTCAAATCAGACCGCATTCTCTTTACGGCGACGCTGCTGCTCCTCTGCTCGAGCATCGTCATGGTCTACAGCGCATCAGCCGTTGTCGCCCTTGAACGATTCAACCAGCCATACCTGTTCGTCACCAGACAGGCCATGTGGGCGGCGCTTGGCGTCGCGCTGCTGTACCTGGCCATGCGCGTCGACTATCGCAGTTATCGCAACGAACAGTTCATCTGGGGTCTGCTCGGTGTCGTCGGGTTGATGCTCGGGGCGGTCCTCTTCAGTTCGCCCGTCAACGGGACGCGCCGCTGGTTCGGGATTGGCGGGCTTGGCATCCAGCCGTCCGAGCTGGCGAAGCTGGCCTGTGTGCTGTTCACGGCGATGATGCTCGAGCGGCGTCGGCACCGCATTGACGAGGTGTCCTATTCACTGCTGCCGATCGCGCTGGTGTCGGCCGTCCTGGTCGGGCTCATCCTGCTGCAGCCGGACTTCGGCACGTCGATGATGCTCCTGGCCATCGTTGCGGTAATGGTCTTTGCCGCGGGGCTTCACTACAAGTACATCGTCGGGTCGCTTCTGGTGATGGTGCCGGCCCTGTACTTCGTCATGATGGCGGCGCCGTATCGCGTCGAGCGATTCATGATCTTCCTGGACCCCTGGAAGGATCCACAGGGCGCCGGCTTTCAGATCATCCAGTCGCTCATCGCGGTTGGAACCGGAGGCGTCGCCGGCAAGGGCCTGATGGCCGGCGTGCAGAAGCTCTTCTATCTGCCTGAGCCGCACACCGACTTCATCTATGCCGTGATCAGCGAAGAGCTGGGTCTGATCGGCGCCAGTGGTGTCCTGATCTGCTTCGCCGTGATTGCCTGGCGCGGGCTGAGGGTCGCGACACGTGCCGAGGATCCCTTTGGATCGTTAGTTGCCCTCGGTCTGACAGTGATGATTGCCGTGCAGGCGTTTGTCAACATGAGCGTGGTCATCGGCATCCTGCCGACCAAGGGAATCCCGCTGCCGTTTGTGAGCGCCGGAGGTTCGTCGCTGCTGGTGAACCTGCTGGGCATGGGTGTCCTGTTGAACATCTCACAGCACGAAGTTTCAGGAGCGCAGGTCAGCCAGTGAGCCTGTCTGTGGTCATCGCCGGCGGTGGGACCGGGGGACATTTGTATCCCGGCCTGGCCGTCGCGCGGGCGCTCCAGGCGCGTCTGCCCGACGCCGTGGTGACCTTTGTGGGAACAGCCGCGGGGATTGAGGCCCGTGTCATTCCCAGAGAGGGGTTTCCACTGGCCCTGATTCGAAGCGCTGGGCTGAAGGGAAAGTCGCTCGCCGCCGTCCTCCGCGCCGTCGTGCTGCTGCCGCTCAGCGCCTGGGACAGCTGGCGCGCGCTCTCACGCCTGCGGCCAGCCGTGGTCGTTGGCGTCGGCGGCTACAGCTCGGGTCCGGTGGTGTTGCTGGCGGCTCTCAGGGGCATTCCGACGCTGCTGATGGAACAGAACGCGACGCCTGGACTCACGAACCGGCTTCTGGCTCGTGTCGTCAGCGCTGCCGCGGTGACGTATCCAGAGAGCGCGACGGTGTTCGGCGGGCGGGCATTCGTCTCAGGGAATCCAGTGCGTGCCGAGTTCTTCGAGAGTCCGGCGGTGTCACCTGGCCACGACGACAGGGCGGTGAACGTTCTGGTGTTCGGTGGATCGCAGGGGGCCCACGCGGTCAATGTGGCAATGGTGGAGGCGGCGCCGACTCTGGCACAGGACGGACGCCTGGGTGTCACCCACCAGACTGGCGAGCGGGATGTCGAGTTCGTCCGTGAGCGGTATCGCAGCGCCAATCTGCCGGCGCGCGTCGAGCCGTTCCTGTACGACATGCAGAAGGAAATGGACGCGGCGGACGTCATCGTCTGCCGTGCAGGGGCGACCACCATCGCCGAGGTCAGTGCGGCGGGTCGAGCGGCCATTCTGGTTCCGCTGCCGACCGCCACCGATGACCATCAGCGACGGAATGCCGAGGCCATGGTGGCGCGGGCGGCTGCCGTGATGATCGAGCAGCGCGAGCTGACTGGCGAGCGTCTGGCACACGAGGTGCTCGCGCTGGCCTCTGATGCGGAACGTCGCCTTCGACTGGGCACGGCGGCGCGAGGACTTGCGCGTCCGGACGCGGCCAGGGTGATCGTGGACAGGGTTCTTGCTCTTGCTGGGTAAGACGAGGCGGATTCATTTCGTGGGAGTCGGCGGCATTGGAATGAGCGGAATTGCCGAACTGCTGGCCAACCTCGACTACGAGGTGAGCGGCTCCGATGCCCGGGCGTCGGCAGTGACCGATCGCCTTCGGGATCGATGCGGCGTGACCGTCTTCGAAGGACATGCCGCGTCCAACGTGGGCGAAGCCGACGTGGTCGTCGTCTCGTCCGCGGTCAAGCCGGGCAATGCCGAAGTCGTCGAGGCCCGCCATCGGGGCATTCCTGTCATCCCCAGGGCGGAGATGCTCGGCGAGCTGATGCGGTTGCGGTTCTCGGTCGCGGTCGCCGGCGCGCACGGCAAGACGACAACGACGTCGATGATCGCCGTCGTGCTGGAACACGCGGGACTGGATCCCACTGCCGTCATCGGCGGCCGGCTGAGCGCGTTCGGCAGCAATGCCAGACTCGGGCGGGGGACCTACATGGTTGCCGAGGCGGATGAGAGCGACCGTTCGTTTCTCGTCCTGTCTCCGTCAGTGGCGGTAATCACCAACATCGACCGTGAACACATGGAGAGCTACGGGGGGTTCGAGGATCTCCAGCAGGCGTTTGTTGCCTTTGCCAACCGGGTTCCTTTCTACGGGGCCGTTGTGGCCTGCGCGGACGATCCCCTGTTGTCACCGCTGCTGCCGCAATTGAAACGGAGGGTCGTGAGCTACGGACTTGAAACGCCAGACGCAACGTTTGTGGGCACCGGCCTGACCCTCGGCGCGTTTGGCGCGCGCGCAACCGTTCACCGCCACCACAAGGGGGCGCTGCTGCGGATGGGCGAACTGACCCTGTCGGTGCCCGGACGCCACAATGTGCTGAACGCGCTCGCGGCCATCGCCGTCGCCGACGAACTCGGGGTGGATTTTGCCATCGCGGCCGAGGCGCTTTCCGGCTTCCAGGGTGCCGAGCGACGATTCGAGAAGCATGGTGAGGCGTCAGGAATTGCGGTGATCGACGACTACGGCCACCATCCGACCGAGATTGCCGCTGTCCTGGCAGCTGCCAGAACGATCTCCAATCGTCGGCTCGTGGTGGTGTTCCAGCCGCATCGCTACTCCCGGACGGCTCAGTTGCTGGACGACTTCGGTCCTTCACTCAGGGAGGCAGACGAGATCGTGCTGACCGACATCTATGCGGCTGGCGAGGAGCCGATTCCAGGCGTGTCGGTGGAGGCGCTGGCCGAAGCGGTCACACGCGGATCCCGTCGCCCGACCCGTATCGCCCACACGCTCGACGATGTGCTCAGCGACCTGATGCGAACGGCAAGGCCCGGCGACGTCGTGCTGACGCTTGGTGCTGGATCGATCGGGACGCTGCCGGCGCGGCTGCTCGAGGCTCTGCGGCATCGCGAGGGGGCGGGGCGCTGATGCGGGTTGCTGCACCTGCGGACAAGCGTTTCCGTCGCGCCCATGTCAGTCCCCGCCGCAAACGGGTCCTGGATCGTGGCACCTGGACCAAGGCCGGCATCATCGCCGGCGCGGTCGTGGCGGTGACGACGGCGGCGTACGTGGGCATCACCGCGATTGTGAGCTCCACGGCGCTGACGATCACGACGATCACTGTCGAGGGCGCAGTGCGGATGCCCGAAGGCGTGGTGCAGGAGGAACTGGCCGACCTTGTCGGTCGTGGAATGTTCAGCGTGGAGCTCGATCCATGGCGCGACCGCGTGAGACAGCTCTCCTGGGTCGCTGACGCTTCCATCCGTCGGGTGTTGCCCGGAACAGTCGCGGTCACGATTACCGAGCGTCAGCCGATGGCAATCGGACGAATCGGAGATACATTGAACGTCATCGACCGACGAGGCGTGATCATCGACGCCTTTGGTCCCAACTACAAGGATCTGGACCTGCCAATCATCGACGGACTTGCCTACGCAGACGACCTCGAGGTCGGGGCAATCGAGCAGTCGCGCGCCGCGCTCGCCGTCCGCCTGCTTTCTGAACTCCAGCGCACCCCCGATCTCGCCAACCGCTTGTCCCAGGTTGACGTATCCGATGAGCGCAACGCAGTTGTGGTGATCAAAGGGGACACGGCGCAACTGTTCCTCGGCGATACACGGTTTGCCGAGCGTCTGCAGGCGTATCTGGACCTGGCGCCGACGCTGCGAACCGACGTCCCGGATGTCGTGACGGTTGACCTGCGATATGGCTCACGCGTGTTCGTCCGCCCGGGAAGCGCCGGTCGGTCCGCACGATCAAAGGGAGTGGGTGGGGAATAGTGAGCAACAGGGAGCGCTATCTCGTCGGCCTGGACATCGGCACGTCCAACGTATGTGCGGTAGTCGGCGACACCCTTGACGATGACTCGGTCGACATCGTGGGGATCGGCATGGCCGAGTCCCGCGGCATCAAGCGCGGCGTGGTCGTGAACCTCGAGGCGGCCGTCGAATCGATCAAGAAGGCGATCGAGGAGGCCGAGCTGATGGCCGGCATCGAGATCGACTCAGTGCATCTCGCGGTGTCCAACCAGCACATCAGGGGCTTCAACAGTCGGGGTGTAGTGACGGTGGCGGGCAGGAACCGCGAAATTTCACGGGAGGACGTCAAGCGGGCTATTGAGACCGCCGGTCAGGTGACCCTCCCGAGCGGGCGTGAGACGCTGCACGTGCTGCCCCAGGACTTCGTGGTCGACGACCAGGACGGCATCGGCGCACCGGTCGGCATGACCGGCGCGCGGCTGGAGGTCAACGTTCACGTGGTGACCGGCGCAATCTCGGCCCAGCAGAACATCATCGCGTGTGTGAACCGGGCTGGCGTCAACGTATCCGGAATGGTGATTGAGCAGCTGGCGGCGTCCGAATCGGTGTTGACACAGGACGAGAAGGATCTGGGAGTGGCGCTCGTGGACATTGGCGGCGGCACCGCCGCCATCGCCATCTTCGAGCGTGGCAGCCTGTGGCACACCGGAGTCGTACCGGTCGGGGGTGATCACTTCACCAGCGACATTGCCGTCGGGCTTCGAACGCCGATGCCGGATGCCGAGAAAGTGAAACGGAAACACGGCTGCGCGTTGTCGTCGATGGTTGATGAAGAAGAGACCATCGAGGTCGCCAGCGTGGGCGGTCGTCGTCCACGCCTGATGGCTCGCCGCATCCTGTCCGAGATTCTCCAGCCGCGAGCTGAGGAGATGTTCCACCTGGTGTGGGATGAGATCAGCAAGGCCGGCTACGAGAAGTCGCTCAACTCGGGGATTGTGCTCACCGGTGGCGGCTCGATCCTCGAAGGCATGCCGGAGATCGCCGAACAGATCTTCGACCTGCCCATCAGGCGCGGGGTGCCTTCCGGCGTCGGCGGTTTGTCCGACCACATTGGCACGCCGACGTTTGCGACAGCTGTGGGCACCGTGCTCTACGGGCACCGCAACCGCCCGGCGGGACAGCCGAAGGGCGGCGTGCTCTGGCGACAGCTTCAGGGTTTGTTCAAGGGATTCCTCGGCGCGTCGTGAGCCTGGGCTCAGGACGCACGAGTCAAGCAGTGGACGTTGTAACGGAGAAGGAGGTATCGATGGGACCACGCCCCCGAGAGGCGGAAGGACTTCGCATGGTAATCGAGCCGGAGGCACGGCGCGGCGCGAAGATCAAAGTGGTGGGCGTCGGTGGTGGCGGAGGCAACGCCGTCAACCGGATGGTCACCTGCGGCCTGAGCGGCGTCGAGTTCATCGTCGCCAATACCGATGTGCAGGCGCTTGATCACAACAAGGCCGCCTTGAAACTGCAGATCGGCACCAAGCTCACCAAGGGCCTGGGTGCGGGCGCAGACCCCAACATCGGCCGGCAGGCGGCGCTCGAGGACACCGACTCGATCATCCAGGCGTTGTCGGGCGCCGACATGATCTTCGTGACGACCGGCCTGGGCGGGGGCACCGGAACCGGGGCAGCCCCGGTCATTGCCAGCCTGGGCACCGAGCTCGGCGCCCTGACCATTGCCGTGGTCACCAAGCCATTCAAGTTCGAGGGACGCAAGCGCGCCAGACAGGCTGAAGCCGGAATCGACGCGCTCCGCGAGTGTGTCGACACAGTCATCACGATTCCCAACGAGCGGCTGCTCTCGATCATCGACCAGAGCACGTCGTTCACCGACGCGTTTACCATGGCCGACGACGTGTTGCGCCAGGCGATTCAGGGCATTTCGGACTTGATTCTCGTGCCCGGTCTCATCAACCTCGACTTCGCCGACGTCAAGACCATCATGTCCGGCATGGGCGTGGCGATGATGGGCACCGGTATGGGCGAGGGCGCGGGTCGAGCCATGGAGGCGGCGCAGAAGGCGATTGCCAGTCCGCTGCTCGAGGACAGTTCGGTCAACGGCGCCCGCGGCGTGATCATCAATGTGACCGGCGGGCCCGACATGTCGCTGATGGAAATCAACGACGCCTCCTGCGTTATCCAGGAAGCTGCGCATGAGGACGCCAACATCATCTTCGGCGCCGTTGTCGATCCCACGCTCGTCGGCAAGGTGAAGATCACGGTGATTGCGACCGGGTTCGACCGGGCAGACGGAAGAGTTCATACGCCTGCGCGTAATGAGCTGCTGAGGCAGCCTGCCACGTCCGGCGGGTACAGGACTCCGGTCGACATGACCAGCTATGAGAACCTGCCGCGGCCACTGGAGACGGTCCCGACGGCTGTGCCGGCGGCGACCCTGGCGTCGGTCCGAGTGGACGTGGGCCTGGGGCGGCGTCCGGCGTTGGACCTGGCCGCGACGGCTGGGCTTGGTCCGAACAGCTCGACCTCACCCGACGATGGCGCGGAGGCCTCTCCTCTCGATATTCCGGCGTTTCTGCGGCGTCAGAACTGAGGTCCCAGCGGCGCGGTGGTACACTAAGAACACCCACGGCACACGCGAGCGACGGCGAACCAGCTGGAGCTCGCGTATGTAATCTCGTCCGGCTCCGACGCCGAGTGCCAGGCGTCTGGCGGCACCGTCACCGCGCATTTCAATGACTCAATGGCCGCAGCGAGAGCGCGCCCTTCAGCTTCTTGCCAAGGAAGTGGGGTACGTGCGGAAGCCCCACGGCGGCCGGCTGCGCATTGCGCTGGCCTTCCCCAACACGTACTTCGTCGGCATGTCGAACCTCGGCTTCCAGACGATGTACAAGCTGTTCAATCAGGAGGATGGCATCGTCTGCGAGCGGGTGTTCCTGCCCCCCAAGACGGAGCTTGCCGAGCAGGTGCGCACCGGCGCCCCACTCCTGACCATCGAGTCGCAGACACCGGTCCGTGAGTTCGACATCCTGGCGTTCTCGGTGTCGTTTGAATGGGATTACACCAACGTCGTGTCGCTGCTCAGGCTCGCCGGGCTTGCGCCACGGGCCGATGTCCGCACCCATCACGATCCGCTCGTGATGATTGGCGGCGCCGTGACGTTCGTGAACCCCGAGCCCCTCGCGCCATTTGCCGACGTGATCGCGGCGGGGGAAGGAGAGGCACTGGTTCCGTCCCTCCTGACCGCCTTCAAGGCCGCGTCCGATCGAGACGAGTTGCTCCGCCTCCTGACGGCGGAGCGCGGGTTCTACATCCCGTCCTTCTACGACGTCCACTATGACGAGATCGGACGGATCAAAGCGTTCGTGCCAAAGCCTGGCACTGGGGCGCCGCCCGTTGTTCGTAAAGCGGCCCTCAAAACGACCGACGCCGTCGACCCGCCCGCCACCACGATCTTCACACCGGAGACCGAGTTCGGCTCGCGGTTCCTTGTGGAAGTTGTCCGGGGTTGCGCCAATCTCTGTCGGTTCTGCTGGGCCGGCTACAACTACCTGCCTGTTCGCGCGTTTCCGTTCGAACGGATCATGGAACTTGCGGAGCGGGCGAGGCCCCACTCCTCGCGAGCTGGACTCGTCTCGATCGCGCTCTGTGACCACCCGCGGATCGAAGACATCCTCCAGGGACTGGTGACCATGGGCTACGCCATCAGTCCGGCATCGCTGCGGCTTGATGATCTGACCCCGACCATCCTGAGGTTGCTGCGCGAAAGCGGTGAGCGCACCGTGACGATCGCGCCGGAGACAGGGTCCGATCGCCTCCGCCGGGTGATCAACAAGACGATCACCAACGACGAAATTCTCGCTGCCGCAGAGCTGATCTTCGCGTCCGGATTCGAGAATCTGAAGCTGTACTTCATGATCGGGCTGCCGACCGAGACCGACGAAGACCTTGAGGCGATTCGGGAACTCGCTCTTGGATTGCGTGAGAGGATGCTCTTCCACGCCCGCACCCGTGGCCAGATCGGGCGCATCGTTGGCAGCGTGAACCCGCTCGTCCCCAAGCCGGGCACGGCGTATCAATGGCTGCCGATGGAGGACGACCGATCGATTGACCGCAAGATCAAGAAGTTGCGCTCGCTTCTTGCGGACATCGACAACGTCTTTTTCAACATCAAGTCCGAGCGGCACTCGTTTTATCAGGCGCTGCTCTCGCTTGGCGACAGACGCGTCGCTCCGGCCATCGAGGCTGCCGAGCGGAACGGGGGACAATGGCGCGCCGCTGTCGCCGAAACCGGCGTCGACGCCGACTTCTATGTCTTCCGTGACCGCTCGACAGATCCCGTCCTGCCGTGGGACATCATCGACGGCGGGATGAAGGACAGCTTCTTTCGAACCGAGTTCGAGAAGGGCATGCGCGAGGAGTCGACCTTGCCGCCAAAGCGGCACAAGGAGAACGCCAGACTCCTTCCGATCCTCAACTGAGCCCTTCACGACGTGATCGCCATCTGCAGCTCGTGGTCGGCATAGGCCTGCAGGATGAGGTCGCGAACCTTCTCCTGAGACGTCGCGTCGGTGACCGGGCGGAGCAGCGCAAAACTCCGGCGTTCGCCGTTGACCTGATATTGCCGCGCCGGGAACGTCACGTTCCTTCCGTTGCCGTTCCGCCGCTCCCAGACTCCGAAGCCGATCAGTTTCAGGCCATCGAGCGCGCCTTCGGTGAAATGCAGCTCTGCGTCCGCCAGTTTTCCAGGGCGTGGGTTTGCCCTTTTGCCGGATTACCCTCAAGACATCATGGCAATCAACGGCTTACCCCAAGCAGATGAAGCACTTAGGTGATCACATCAAGAAGCGGCGGTTGGACTTGGGGCTCACGCAGAGGGAGGCTGCTCGCCAGATCGGTGTGAAGAAGGCTTCAGTCCAGAGATGGGAGTCTCGAAAGTGTGAACCGACGGTTTCCTGCTTCCCCCTGGTTCTAGCTTTTTTGGGCTATGACCCTCGGCCGAAGCCGAGCACGTTGTGTGAGGAGCTGGCTCGCTACCGGGAGACGCTCGGGTTGTCTCAACCCGCCATGGCTAAGCGAATTGGCATCTCGTCGAGAACGCTGTGGCTGTGGGAAACCGGCCAGGCCGAGCCTTCCGGTATCCGCCTAGCTACTATTCACTTAGTGGTCAGGCACAGAGCTGGAACGTGAGCAGAAAAAGGGAAGAGGCGAGAGCCCATCTCAATTTTTTGTGTCCTGCATGAGCGCCCAATCCATCGCCGTTGACTCTATGTTCCCCGGCTTCCATCGTTTCACTTGAGGTAAGGCCCTTGGGTTCCAGATGAACGACGTGAACACTCAGTAGCCTCAAACTCTCTTCCTCCAAAAAAATCGCGCTTGATGGCGCGATTCGGGACTACACAGACTAGAGGCTAAGCGAAACGCGCAGGGCATCGTCAACTTCCTTCATCGTTCGCTCAGTGACCACTCCACGCACTTGAACGATGCGCCCACGGTCGATTGTCATGATTTGACCGCAGTCGACAACGCTGTCTAGCTCGAGCCCGCCTTCCCTCGCCGATACAGCGACCAGGAACGGATACATCCGGCGGATGTTCCTGCGATCCGTAAATGGCACAACGATCGTGAGGGGAGACGACTCGTTTCCTCGATCGTTCTGCACGACGAGACACGGGCGGGTCCCTTTCTTCTCGGCACCCTCCCGTGGGTCAAGCCGTACTACGACGACGGTACCCCTAACGTATGTAATCAACCGACGTTAGAGGAGTCTGTTCGTTCAGTTGCGAGCATGTCGGAGGTAAGGCCCTCCAAGTCGCGATGCTCACGAAGGCGAAGCTCGCTCATGGCCTGATAGCCTTCGCGAAGCTCGGCATCGAGGCGATCCTTCTCGAATCTCTCGATCTTTTCTTGCACTGCCGCTCTGAAAAACCGACTTCGATTGAATTGGAGCTCCGTGGCGACCTGATCAGCTCGATCGAGCAGACGCCGCTCTACTTGAAGGATCACCTTCTGGGCCGTTAGCACATTCAGTCTCCGCCGGCTAGTCCTCGTTTCCTTTGCTCGGACCACCTTGGTCCTCGACGAGGTCGAAAAACCAGTCACTCTAGCACCCCCTCATCTGAGCAGTCAACGACGTATGTAGCAAGACGAATACCTGATTGGTACATCGGCCTTTCCTCTCATTCGGATTAGAGACTCCCCGCCGTTCTGGATAGGAACGCGGACAGTTCAAGTAGAAATTTCGTGGCTCACCGTGGACAGACGCTCAACCCCGCCCAGAGGCCGGATGCGAGTGCGCTGGTGAGAAAGGTGTCGGTGTGAAGAACAAAAGTCTTGAAGATCTACCACTAATATACCCTTTGCGTTGGATCAACGCAATATATTGATGTGTATAACTATTTCAATATACCTGTAAACACCAAAGCCAGGTGTGTCGGTACAATCCTCGAATCGCCGGACACCAGGAAATTCATGGAGTGCAGGTAATGAGTAGCTGGCCACAGGAATTCGCCGACTTCGAAAAGACCGAGCACCAGCGCAAAGTTCGAGACCTAAAGGCACGACGAGAGAAGAATGCCCAAGATGCGCTTCGAGTCGCGCGCCTCGTCGAGGGCTACGATCGCGCCGGTCACCATCCGCATATCCACAAGCCGAACGATGACCTCGTAGAACCTATGCGCGTCACGAAGATCGCGGGTCTTATCGGCGGAGCGATCTTTACTACCCTTGTTACCGAACAGTACCTGTCCGATCCTTCGCTTGCCGTAATCCTGACGGCGTGGGTCCTGTTTGGATGTCTCAGCCGCGTCGCGGAAGGAACGATGTGCGCGGCGCTACCACTTCCTGACCGCCTCAAGGCAGGAAACCGACTGGTCGTCTATTGCGCCACGCTGACCGCGATTCCGCTGTGTCTCTGGCTGCTCATGCGACTCCCCGCGACACCACTCGCTGGACTCGCCGACCGATGGGAAGGAGTCGCTCTGATGGGCACCGAGATCGGCCTTGCATTGGTCGCCGCCACTGCCGCAGCTGCAGAGCGTGGGTTCCGATGGTCGCGTGATTACACGGCAATCGAGGATGACCTCCGCTCGCAACTGATTGCACTCGGAGAAGAAACTTCAGAGGTCGTCCAACCCTTCCAGCTTCAGCCTTCTGTAACCGTCGACTAGGAGTCTAGCAACATGAAAAGGTTCGCCGTAACCACTGCCCTTGCGCCTCTGCTGCTCTTGGTGGCAAGTCTTGCGTCTGCCCAGAGTGTGATGTTCGACGAAACCGGCAGCCTCTATCAGAAGCAGGTCAGAGAGCAATCCCTGATTGAGCTGCTCGCGATGGCCACGCCCTTAGTCAAAAGCTTCGACGTGGTCTTGTTTTCCGAAGGTGTCCTGTCAGCCCCATCACACAAAGTAGCCCTGGCCTCTCGCGAGGGGCGATCGCGAATCGATCACGTGAATCAACAGCGAGCTAGTGCGCAACGTGGGGAGTTACGTCGCAGCCTCACAGAGCTCTTCTCTCAAGTGAAGCCCCCGACCGCGCGTGTGACAAATCTGGCTGCCGTCCTTCTTCGCGCCACCAACGAGAGCCGCCCAATCTTGTTGCTGACCGATGGGCGCGACGAGACCGGTAGGCGGGCCTCCCGCCTTGACGACGGGAATGGTGTTTTGGTGGTCCTCTGCCCAGCCAAAGCCGACAATCCGTCCCATGAGCTCGAAACCTTCCAGACTCGACGGGCGGCTGTACTCGCGATGCTTCCGTCTGCGTCGGTGTTTGGATGCTTTCAGCTCAATCAAGCGGTGGAGCGTTGGGCAATCTCCGCCAGTTCGGCGACTAGCGTCAAGCTAGCCACGTTGCGCTAACCGCAGATGAAGGAGGGCCGGCACATGACATCTCAAGTGGTGGCTGCGTTGATAGCGGCGAGCGGAGGGCTGTTGGGAATCTGGCTGAAACATCTCCTCCGCACCCGTAAGGGACCGTCGGGATCATTTGTTCGCGTTCCAACCAGCAAATGGTTGCGCCGGGTTCCGTATGCGGTAGTCCTGCTACTGACTCTCGGTGCCTTCATCTACTTCGAGCGGGCTACCGGGAGTTCAGAGACAAAGAGCCACCTGGCGGCGCCGTCGATCGAGTTACCTCACGCAGGCGAGACCGTTGGGCGAAGCGTAACGGTGAGTGGCACCACGCCTTTCCTGTTCATGACCCACTACGTGGTCGTCACGTCCGTCTCGACCGGTAATCGCTACGTGGTTGGAGGGGGTTTTCGACCCGGCCCCGGCGGCAGGTTCGTCGGAGCGGCGCGATTCGGTGAAGGCGAAATCGGGCAAGGCGAAGCGTTTGCCCTACAGGTCGTTTCTTCCGAGCGGCATCTGCAAGAAGGACTGATCGACCAGTTGCCGAACGGCGCAGCCGTCTCGCCGACGGTCACGGTCACCCGTGGACTTTAGTCTGGAGGCGAATCATGAAGTCATGGATTGTCATTGTCGCCCTGCTGTCCACCGCGCACCCCATCTGGGGCCAAAGCACGCCGGTCTCACTGCTCACTCCAGCGGATGGTGCGACGGTGGTTCACCTTCAGAGGTTGACTGGACAGGTGTCAGACCCAGAAGCCAGGGTCTGGCTCGTCATCCGTCCACTTGAAGCTCCTCAGGAGTTCTGGGCCCAGCCGCCGGCCACGGTCCGCAATACTGGTTTCTGGACAGCTACCGTCTACTTCGGACGCTCGCCTCAGCTGGATTCAGGCAAACACTTTGAGGTCCGAGCGTTCATCAATCCGTCAAAGCCCCTGAAGCCAGGCTTGGTTTCCGGCTGGCCTGACGCCGAAGCGCGTTCGGAAGTGATCGAGCTGATTCGCCGCTAGTCTTAAGACTTAGAGCACGTTGCGAAATTAGATCACGGGCTTGAGGTAGTACCAGCACACCAGCGAGCACGCCAGGGACAGGAAGGCTTCGTGGACGCAGGGCCGGCGCTCGTAGCGGACGGCCAGGCGGCGAAACCGGTGCAACCAGGCGAGGGTGCGTTCGACGACCCAGCGCGTGCGGCCCAAGCCGCTCCCGTCTGGGGTGCCGCGCTTGGCCAGTTGCGACGCAATCCCGCGGTGCTGGAGTTGGTCGCGATGGGGTTGCGAGTCGTAGCCTCGGTCCCCTTGGACGAGGCGGGGCCCGGTGAGGGGGCGGCCGATGACGCCGCGCACGGGCGGCATCGCGTCGACCAACGGGAGGAGTTGGGTGACGTCGTGGCGGTTGGCGGCGGTCAGGATCGCGACGAGCGGAATCCCGTGCGCGTCGGTGAGAACATGATGCTTCGACCCCGGCTTTGCGGCGATCGGTAGGGTTCGGTCCAGTTCTATTCCCCCGCGCAGCGCGCGGAGGGACGAGCTGTCGACCACGGTCCGTGCCAGATCGAGCTGTCCCCTGCGACGCAGTTCCGTGAGCAGGGCGGTGTGCAGGCGCTTCCAGACGCCCGCGCGTTGCCAGCGCACCAAGCGCCGCCAGCAGGTCGTCCCTGAGCCGCAGCCCATCTCGCGGGGCAGCATGTTCCAGGGAAGCCCGCTGCGGAGCACGAACAGGATGCCCGTCAGCACCGCGCGATCGGGAATCGGCGTCCGTCCGGCGTATCGCCGGTTACGGGCTCGTCGTTTCGACAGGAGCGGCTCGATGCGGCTCCACAACGCGTCATCGATCACCGCCTTCGGCATGCCTGACCGCCTCGCAGTCGGTCAGGCGAACGTACCAAGTGCGCGATCAAAGTACAAGTGGGTCGTTAACTAATTTCGCAACGTGCTCTAAGACCTATGTCCGGCGGCGGGTCAGACTGATAGGCCTCGCAAGACGACAAAAAGCTCACATGCGAGCGTGATCCACATCCCATAAATGACGTTGCGTCTTCGTCCAGGATCTGAGACGAACCATAGGATCGCCCAAGTCGCGGTCGTCGCAGCTGCGAGCGCATGTACCAAACTAGCGGCCAAATCAAGGCGGCCCAACTCCGCAAACGTCAGAACAAGCAAGCCGATACCCTGAAGAGCGAAACCAAGAAACGTCGAGAACCTAGTGCCGAGTTTGCATGGAAGTGTTGTTGTACGAGCGAGCCTATCGCCATGGATGTCGAGAACATCCATAAGGAGTTCGCGCCCCGCAATAAAAGCGACCATGGCAAGGCACAACGACATGAGGGGTGCCCTCACATAGTCAAGCACGAGAACCATTGGAAGAGCGCATAGGATGCCCGTGAAAAACGTCTTTGCAACGGGGGCGTACCTCACGACGATGTTATAGACCACGACGCCACCGAGCGTGGCCGCAAACACTCCGAGTTGGAGTCGTGAGTAATTCGCAAATATTGCGGTCGCTACAGATCCAGAGAGAAGGGTGATCGCGAGCCGTAAGGCACCGTCTGGCGAAATCACTCCAGCTGGTATTGCCCTCCAAGGCTTGTTGACCGCATCCCGTTCTCTGTCGAAGAAGTCATTTATCGCTCCGCCCCCCATTACAGCCAGGACAAAGGGTGCAGCGCATAGAGTTGCCTGCGACCAGGGCATCCCGCCAAGAAAAAGGCCCAACCCCACCATACTGCCGACCAACACCGCAGAGACCGCGCGGACGATGGATAAGCCCGCGGCGATCAGACTGAGAAGTGTTGTGTTCGCTTCGAAGGGGGGTGACGAGGCGGGATCATCCGTGCCGCTCACGAAGTCGACAACGAAGATAACGAGAATGATGAGGGTATAGACGGCTAACCCCGCATCCATGCGCAATCGGTTTGAACTTCCTTCTGGAAAGGCGAAGCCTAGGCCATACATCACCATTGCACCGCCGAGCCAACACGCCAGCACTAGCAATCGGGCGGCGTTTAGACGTCTGGCGATTAACTCGCGCGTTGTCTCGAATGTTTGGGCTCGTGTCCACGCCTCAAACTGCTCGGTAGATCTAAGCCGCGCACCGACAACGAGGGCAAGGGTTGTGGACAGACCGGCGAGAAATGTTCGAAAGCTGGTGTTCATGACGAAGCCGTCGACCACGTGAAATTGCCAATCGAAGTAAATCGCTCCTAGTACCGTTCCTGCAAAGGTCGTCTTAATCAACCACCATCGTCGCCCAATAAGGCTGCTAGGGGTTGCTATCCGCCTTTTCCACCACCACAGATAGCACAGCGCGTGAGCGGCAAAACACAGGAGGAAGACAACTCCTCCGTCCGTCGCTGAATAGAAGAGCGGAACTAACCACGTTGCAAATACCAACACGGCAAGCGTCGCTAGATAGAAATTTCTAGTCCGAGACCAAGTCGCTACCCTCAAGAAGGGGATGACTGCATTCGAGGTTCGAAATTCTTGCTGTGCGAGGCGAGCCGTGAGTTGGAAGGCCTCAGAGACTGACAGATATGCGGCCAAGGCTATCGTGAAGAGAACCGGACCCAGGGTTAGCCCGACGGGAGCGAGGTCTTCGAATCGCCTAAAGCGTGACGCAAACACAATCATCGCAGCGACTAGAAGTGCGCCGAGACTCCACCAGACCAGAGGCCGCCGCGACAAACGTCTCAACTCTGAAATCAGAAACCATCCGATCAAGACCAAGAGACCCATCGTGAGCCTCGATGCGTCGCTCCCTGAGCCGAGGACGATACCGATTTGAAGATTGTTGGCGATGATCAGCACAGCTGGCCACGCGAGGAGATGTCGAAGATGTGGCTGGTCCTCTGACCGGTAGCGCCAGAGAAGCGTGATCGAATAGACGAGGCAAATCAGGGCATGAAGTCCGAATGCGATCCCTAGCGCATTTGAGATGGTGTAGGACAGTGACTGGTGCCACACGACCAATAGCAGCGAGGTTTCAACATAGATTAGACAGACTAGCGCAACAATCACATCCTCGAGTTGCCTCTGGCGAATATCGGCGTGGCCATCGCCGTCATCCCGGTGGAAGCAAATCGAGTAGCCGAGCGCAAACAAGCCGGAAGCTCCCAAGGGAATCCCTAGAAGGATCCAGTTACCCGCTGGCGGGATAGCTCGTGCCGAGCCAATCAAATAGCCACCAAGTAGCGCCAGACTGGATACAACAAGATAGGCTAGGGCTCGCAGGAGATAACCCGCAGGCGTTCGGAAAACCGGAACGAGTCGTGGTCCTTCCGCCTTCTCAGAAACCGTCACTGATCACTCCTTCAATCAACATTCCATTGCCGCACCAGCTGCGGACCTTGCATGTTTCAGCCAGTGTGCTAAATTTTTAGCAGAACTGACTCGAAGCTCGACTCTGCTCGCCAGGTCCCGCCGTTCTAATTTCCACCGAGACGTAAGCCAACTCGAACAATCGCCTGCTCTGGGGAGATGTATGTCTGATGAACCTCGATACGTAACGATAGCGATATTTGCCTGTACCGCAATGGTCGTGATTGTTCTGCTAGCATGGCAGCTGATCAAGCACCGTTAGGTGCGACGTACCTCTTTGGCAGCATTGGGTAGACCGTGCGGCCTGGTGTGAAGGCGTGTTGTGACGACACGCCTTTTTGTCTGTCGACAACCAATTGCCGCAAGGAGTTGCCTTCCGAGACCGCGTGAGCAAGTGTCGATCGGTACCGGGACATCTACCCGCGCAAACGTCGAAGAGCTGCGACAAGCGTCTTGGCGATTACTGCCTGAGTCATTGCTCCCGCCGTCTTTGCAGGACTCCTCCCCCTGACGGTCACTTTGTATCCCTTGGTTCTTGTCTCGGAGAGAGCTGGTCGCGACAGGCTACCGAGATACTCAAACAAATCCTCCACTAGGAGGATCTCAACTCGGCCGAACTCAGCAGGCTCTAGCTCCTTCGCAAAAACACCTCGTAGCCTTGTTTCGGTCTTGCGATCAAGCGTAACCACTGTCACCTGCGTGAACCCGGCAGACAGACACTTGCGAACGTTTCCGACTTCGTACGCGGACGTGGAGGTCACTGAAACTTCGCAGGCAACTCGATGGTCACCTATTTCAAGAGCGACATCTACACTTCCAAGGCCATCATGGATGGCCTTTTCAATATCAACTTTCCAGCCGTTGGCCTCCGCCCATCTTCGAATCAATTCCTGCACGTACTTATGTTGCGCACCTCCGCGACCTGGCAAGGTCGGTGGCCTTTCGACTGGAAGGCGATCGTTTGCGGGAATGGGAGGCTCATTCGACTCAGCTCGTTCAGTCCGTCGTACTTGACGTGGCGCAACGTTGATGATTCGTTCGACTGGAGGCGCAGTCGTCGCTTCGACGATGATTGGCGTCGTCCCGTATCGCTCCCGCGAAGCCGATATGATGCGTTCGCGCCGTGCACTCTCGTCCGCGCAAGCCGCGGGCGTCGGCACCGTCGTTAAGCTGAAATCCCAATCGGTTCTATCGACACGGCAGATGGCCTGACCGACCCCAAGGTTCTGAATGTCTCGAGCGGCGAAACTCGTGAAGCCGTCCTCCAGCTTCTTCGCATCGTCATCTCCGACTCGGAAACAAATCCTGGTTGCAGCGTTTGCGAGAACAGCCCCTGCCACATCACGGTCTTGGTTCCAGAGCTGGCGTAGTTCTTGATGGGCGAGGACAAGTCCGAGTTTGTATTTCCTCGCACCAGTAAGGAGTGTCGCCATCGAAGGCGTGACGAAGTGTTGGAACTCGTCGAGGTAGACGAAGAACGGTCTGCGTTCATGCTCAGTGATCGACTGACGACCCAATGCCAGCTGATGAATCTTGGCGACAAACAGACTGCCAAGCAGCGCGGCGTTCTCTTCCCCGATTGCTCCCTGGGCAAGCTTGACCAGGAGAATCTTCCCCTCGTTCATGATTGAGGTGAAGTCGAGACTCGTCGGTTGCGTCACCATGTTGCGCACAAGACGTGGACGCAAGAAGGCATCGAGCCTTGTCAGGAGAGGAGCTTGTGGCTTGCCCGACAGAAGTGGGAACTCCTTCTGCCAGTAGTAGACCACCTCGGGATCCCGCACGGTCTGCAGGAACTCCTTCCGGAACTCAGCTTCCACGAGGAAGCGCCGTAGGTCGGCAAGCGTCCCACCCTTCGTGCTTTCTAGGAATGCCAAGACGGCGTTGGAGAGGACAGATGTCATCTGGTCACCCCAACTGGTCGAGAGCCTGCGAAACACTGCGACGAGATCAGAGGCGAGGAGTGTCTTCTCGAGCTCGGAGTGCGCCGAGAGGATGTTGAAGCCGACCGGGAAGTCTGTGTCGGCTGGGTCAACGAGGATGACGTCGCTCACACGGGACTCAGGAACTTGCGCTAGCACCTGGTCGATGAGGTCTCCATGTGGGTCGATGAGCGCCAGTCCGCGTCCATGCTCCATATCTTGCACGAGCATGTTCAAGAGCAGTGTCGATTTTCCTGTGCCCGATGCACCTACGAGGTGCGTGTGCCGAAGACGCTGTTCCTGACCGATGGTGACGCGCTGAGCGACTCCGCCATGGGTGTTCTCTCCGAGGAACAGTTCGTGTCCCAAGAGTGCTTTCGGCATGGCCTTCGTCCGTCTGTGCTCACGCGTCAGGCGGAGTGCTCGAACGGATGTCGATGGCGGGTGGACGAGAGAGACCAGTTCCTCGCTGTTGAGAAGGGCGCCACTTCGGCGCGTCTGTCGTCGCAGCACATCCTCCACGTGAACATCGTCCGAATACTCATCGTTCGAAAGAGCGATGAGTTCATTGCTCGACGGATTTCCAATCTGCGAGAGTGCACCTCCTAGACGCTTGGCAAACTGCCAGGCTCGTCCGGACACAGGACTCCTCGCTGCCACTCTGATGACAGCAGCAAAGAGCGGACGATCTATCTTCTCTTTCGAGAAAGAAACAAGTTCGGGGCTATCCACGAAGAATGCTTCGCCCTCCCAGTCGGTGACAGAGCGGACGATGTTGGGACTCCACGGCGCACGCGCCGCCTGGAAGAGAACCTGCAACACAGCCACTTCGCTTTCAGCCAGATCGCCGATAGACCCCATGAGACCAATCAAAGGGTCGGCGTCAAACTTCGAGAACGTCTTGAGGGGTCGCATGAATTCTTGGGACAGAGCAAAGTCCACGACTACCGGTTCGCCAACTCCCGCAGTCCACCGTTCTGCAAAGTAACCAGCCGCCTCCGAAATCACTGCCTCGGGGAAGTAGGCTCGGATCTGTTCCTGCACATGACTGGCGTCAGCGTCGGCGCAGGCAATCTGAACGGTGATTGACTCAGAGGTTCCGATGACTTCGAAGGAGAGTGGCTCCGCGCACGTCGAAAGGCTCAGGAGAAAGTGCTCTGCCAGTTCTGGAGAGACCTTCACATCAGGCGGGAGTGCAATCTGGATTTCAGAGATTGGAGAGTCGCTCGCAGGTTCTGGTTCCGGTTCATCGAAGTCGTCGGCTTCAACAAGAGCTGAGCGGTGGTCACGACCCATCAGGCGATCGAACCATGCGCCGAGCAAGGTCGGCTTGCGAGCGTCATCGACGACTTGAGCAGTCTGGGCCGACTGGAAGAAGAATGGTCGAAACGGAGGCTCAAGTTCCACCGCGTACGGCCAGACATCCCAACCACGACCCCGTCGTTCCCAAGCATAGAAGGCAGAGGTCAGTCGGACTGCTCGTGTCAGGGCATCCGATTCGAGTGATGTCTCATCGGGAGACATCACCTGCCCTTAGCGTAGAACTCTCGCATGATCGGCTTACGGTCAGACTCCGACAACGCGCGTATCCCTTTATCCGCCGTCATGGTGTCGATCACTTCGAGCACAGAGTTGTGCACCGCCTTCTGAAACATCTGCATTGTGTCGATGCGGTAGTAGGTAGAGGGTGTGAAGAGCCAGACATACAGCGGACCTAAGATGGGAAGTGCTCGGACGATGTTGTCGTTGAAGTCGCCATTGGTCGCCATGGTGTTGACGACGGCGAGCCCACCAAAGACCAGAAGGGCGAGCACGATGAGGCCGAGCACAGACCCAAGCTGACTTAGGATCGCGCCAGTGACGCCAAGCATCCCAAAGATGACCAGAATCTTCAGCAGAGGGTTCAGGTGGGGTCGCTCTTCTGCCAGCCACCAGGAGACGAAGAATCCCGTTCCGAACGGCGCTCCGCAGATGTCGAAGACAAGCTTCTCTCGAGTGACGTGCAAGTACTCCCGATTGGCCGAGAGAACACCGGCCTCACGATAGTCAACGCGCGTGTTCTGTGTTTGTGGAACCTGGCGTCTGGCGAGTGCCTCTTCGACCGCTTGGGAGAAAGCAAGGGGTGAGGTTTGAAAGTTCTCGATCAAGGTTGACCAATGGGAGAGAACGTCGTCCTGGGCTTGAGCCATTAGATTCTCCGTGCCTTATGCAACGAACGCAGTCGTTCTAGAATCACCCTTGCCGAGGACGTGATGACCGCAGTCCTGGCAAGTGAGAACGGATGAGGTTGCATACTCTCCCATACAGAGTCGTTCAGCCATATGGCCTGAATAGGTCAGTGGAAGCGACTGTTCAGAGCGAGCACGCCACTGCCGAAGAAGCGTTCGCAGCTATCGATGCCATCGCCGAGCGCATGGTCGCGACCGGTGTTCGCTCGGACTTCATCGAACTGATCGTTGTGGATAACCAGGATCGGATCGTTCAGCGGCGAGTGTCCTGAGAGGCTAACCACCAACGAATTTCGCGATGTGCCAGCCCGGCGCAATCCGCCGTCTATTCTTTCTTCCTTTCAACTCGTAGTCTGAAACCAGATTCGTTCTTTGAATATTCTGGTCGTGGCGCATGGTTCGCGTCACGTCAGATACACGAAGGGAGGAAGGATGTACGTTCGCGAACTCGTCGTGTCGTATCGGCGTCGGTCAGGTGTGGAAACACGTGCTCCGAGCCGTTCGGTCGCCACACCGCGTGAGGCCGCAGAGGTCTTCACGTCAATCCTGGGAAACGAGGCTGTCGAAGTCTTCGGCATCCTCTGTCTGTCCACCAAGCGACATCTCATCGCCTACCACCAGATCAGCCGTGGATTGCTCAGCCAGACTCTGGCCGGCCCTCGGGAAATCTTCCAGGTAGCTCTACTCGCGAACGCCAGTGGAATTGTCTTGGGTCACAACCATCCAAGTGGTGATCCGTCACCAAGTCCGGACGACCTGATATTGACGGAGCGTCTGGTCAAGGCCGGTAAGTTAATGGGCATCGACGTCATGGACCACATCATCGTTGGCCATGAGGGTAGGTACTTCAGCTTTAAGGAACTCGGGAAGATTGTCCCGTGACGTGAGACGAAGAAAGGAAAGGGCCAGATGCAAATCAGAATCATCGCGAACGAACGCTCGAATCCGCCAGGAAGACTGGCTGATGCAGAGCTGCACTTCACGGAAGGACCACTCTCAGGGTTGAAGCTAATCGGCTTCGGTGTCTGGGAGCGACGTGTCGGTGACAGCCGAAACGTAACCTTCCCGGCCCGTCAGTACGCGGTCAACGGAGAGCGAAGAAGCTTCGCTCTACTCCGACCAGTTGCTGACGCAGCATCCCAGGAAGCAGTGAGAGACCTGATCCTCAAGGCATACGCCGAGTTCGAGGAACAGGTAGCACTCGAGCAGTAGACCCCTCCGAACCGTTACGGGCGAGAGCCCGGACAATCCGCTTCGTTCATCCCCGACAACCGAAACCCAGCAGTGCCTGTGGCAGCTGTGGAAAACGCGGTTCTTACTGCGTTTTCCAAGGAGCTTGTGGGCGTGCCTTGTACGTCCACAGCTTCGACAGCTTCCATAGGCCTTTCCTCGATCCAGGAAACACAACCAGTCCTTCGTGAAGGAGCAGCCATGAGTCGAAGACAATCGGTAGATCTAAGCAGCAGTCTCAACGCCGACAGGGCTAGAGGGAACCCCGCTGATTTTGAAGTTAGCCTACAGCCTGTCTACTGCGACGGACCGGACGGCCACCAGGCGATTCCGAGCCGTCGTGCGATCGTTCGCGAGGACACCGGGCAAGCCATTGCGGTCGTGTCCAATCGTTATGTGATGGTACCGCACAGGAGGATTCTAGACGTCATCGAGCAGGCCATTGAACCGCTCGATGTCGGCCCGGTGCCACGTGGTATTTACGTGGACCGTCAGGGAGCAAGGATGCGAGCCATCTTCAAGTTCCCATCGCTGGCCAGTCCGGTGTTGGGAGAAGACACCATCTGTCCCTGTCTGCAGATCCGCAACACGTACGATGGTTCTTCAGGGATTGCTGTTCACATCGGAGCCTTCCGATTCGTGTGTACAAACCTGGCAGTTGGAGGCGGTGGAGCCTTCGCCGGAGGCTTCGTGTCGATTCACGCTGGCGAGATTCCCATCGAGATGATGGCTGGTCAGCTTGCTGACTACCTGACTCGATTCGACCAGATCGTTCAGCTCTATCGACAGTGGTCGGAACAAAGAGCAACCCGCGACGACATTGAATCCATCCTCAAGCAGTCGCTCCAGGGGCGATTCGATGGGTTGCGCGGAGAGATGCTCTGGGCCACTCCAACGACTGTGTTCGATGCATACAACCGACTGACCCATCACGCGACGCACAGCATGCGGAGCGCCAGGACGGCGTTCGACTTGCTGGAGAGGGTGAATGCCAGCTTCCAGAGGGTATTCCCAGTTCTGGATGGAGAGGTCATCGAAGCAGCCGGCCGGGAAGAGTCGGCATCGCAGGCATAGCGATGTAGAACCACAAATCGGACGCCAAGTGCGTCCATCCGCCGAGTGAATTCACCCGGCGGTTTTTCATTCTGCGGAATCACCGGCGTCCAAACCGAATGGCGCTTGGCGTTACCCCATAGCCCTTCTAGGTCAACGATTACGTATTCGTAATCCGGACACTCACCAGTACGTTCCCCGTCGACCGTAGTTCGCTACGTCGCAACCTAAAGACTGCCTCCGTCAGACCTTAAGAGGCAGGCAGTGAAGAACGGGCGAAACACTGCTTGACATACGTTCTCCGCACCCCTAGGCTCCAGTTCAAAGCCCAGCTTCACATAGTGTTGGAGGTCCAGATGCTGTCGCGCATTCTCTCGCGTATCGCTCTCGTCTCATTCCTCGGCGCAGTTCCTCAGCTCGCCCTCGCAGGCCCGATCACCATCGACTTCGATACGCTTGCCGACGGCGATCTCGTCATCAGCCAATTCACCGGGCTGACGTTCTCCAACGCGACCGTCCTCACGGCTGGGATATCTCTAAATGAGTTTGAGTTTCCACCGCAGTCGGGCAACAACGTTGTGTTTGATGACGGTGGGCCGATGCGAGTGGATTTCGCAAGTCCAGTGGTCAGCGTCAGCGGCTACTTCAACTACCTCGCTCCCGTTACGCTGTCAGCGTTCGACGCTTTGGACAGCCCCCTGGGAACGGTGTCATCTGCCTTTGCGTCGAATCTTGCCCTGTCAGGAGATCTTGGAAGTTTGCCGAGTGAGTGGCTCGCGTTGTCTGCTCTCGACATCTCCTACATCACTCTGACGGCGGATGCTTTCGGCGGATCGTTCACGCTAGACAATCTGACTTACGACACTCCGACTGTCACTGTTGTTCCAGAGCCTGGAACTTTGAGTCTCGTGTTGCTTGGCGGGCTTGGCGCCATGTGGCGAAAGCGAAGGAATCGACTCTCTGCAGAGGCCGATGTGCATAAGTCGGCTGGACAGTAACGATCTCGGGTGCTTTACTTAAGCAAACACCATGACATTGAAGAAATCCATTTTCACAGGCTGTCTGGCGATTGCAATTGCGGTCTCAGCGGTCGTGTGGCTTCAGGCTGCTCCCGCTGTTGGTCCGGTCACGGTGTCACCAATGGTTGTTGGTACTGGCCCGGTGGCTAGTGTGAGTGTCGCGGCAGCGATTGCAGACGTCTCCTTGCTCCCAACCAGCGTGAATCTGCTTCGGGTTGATGTATCCGGGAGAGTCCTCGCCAACCTTGGACGCATGTACGACGATGGCACGCATGGCGACAGTGTCGCCGACGACAAGAAATACACGCTGGCGGTCAGCGTCACTGAGACGGTCCCGGGCCGAGCAGTTTTCCAAGTGTCGGCGGCTTTTAGAGGTGAGTTGAGGCGCACGGTTTCCCCGTCGGTCGCGGTGCTCGTTCTAGCTCCTCCGGCAACGTTCTCCGTCAATCCGAGGTCAGCTCTTGTCGGCGGACCGCTCTCGCTCAATAACTTTCTCGGGAATTACCAGCAGGGAGGCGTAATCCCAGTTCACGGCGCGGAGATCGACGTGACAGCCATTCCCTTGCCCCCCCCACCACTGAACGACTACATCGCCCAAGAGGTTCTCGACTCGTTGTCCGTTTCGACGCGATCGATGGTGGTGTCCGGTGTGTCGTGCACGGAAGTGACGTACACCGATATGTTCTCCGCAACACTGAGCTATAAGAACATCGCGGTCTATTGCCCGGCGGGTACCCGCTTGTACAAGTTTTATCTTTCGTTCGTTGTCGGCAATCCGGACGAAGCCCAGTTTCGAGCAAGTTTCCAGCAGCTTTTGAATAGCGTCAGCTTTTAGTCGTTTCAGATCTCTAGTCGGAGGAGTGTCGAACGTGCGCCAATCCGCTTTGATTTCGGTGATTGTTCTTGCCTTCTCGATGGTGATCAGTGCCGGCCCGTTTGATCCAAATCTGGGTACGTCGATTGACAACTATCTGGTCCAGAAGCATTCGCCGATCGCAGGAAATGGTCCTGTATTTTTTGATAGTGGTGTTACGCACAACGTCGATCCACGACTCATCGTCGCAATCTCCGGCGCTGAATCCAGCTTTGGGACTGTGTGGGCAGCTTGTCGCCCCGAAGGCTTCAATGCGTGGAGTTGGTTCTACAACGGCGATTGTCCGAGTTCGCCATTTTCTTCGTTCGCTGAAGGTATTCAGACGGTCACGAAGTTCATTAGGAAGAGCTATCTGAACAAGGGATTTACAACAATTGAAAAAATCGGCTCGAAGTACTGCGCCTCAGGTTGCGGCGGTTGGGTCCCGAATGTGGCGTCCTCTTACAGTGGGCAAGGCGGCGATGTTGCCGATCTGACGTTCAGTCGCGGACTTGTCGACTTCGAGACGTTTAGTGGTCCAGGCGTATTTTCCGGCATCAAGCCTCCGATAACTGTCGCGGGTCTTACGGTATCGGGAGGCCAAGTCCTGTCGGGCGCGACTAACCTTCCGGTCGACCGAAGTAACGTTTACGGCACCGCGAGCTTTTGTTCTGGATGTCTCCCAGCGATCACGTTGTCGTTTGCCAAACCTGCGTCGTCGTTTAGCGTATTCATCGTGAACGGCAACACGGTAACGGTTACGTATAAGGTCCAAGATGACCTCGGGGAGGTGAAGACGATCACGCTCGCCGCGAACTTCTTGTCGGGTGCCGGCACGATAGCACTGAATGACAAGAACATTCAGAGCATTGTCATATCGGCCGGGACCGCTCCAGGCGGCTGCTGCACTTGGGACTTCTTCATTGACAACGTTCGGTTCACATCATAACGAACGACATCCCCTGACCATGCCCACTATCACCGGCGCATGCGTGACGATCCTCAAAGCGCTGTTCGACGAGAACCCCTGTCAGTTCGCTGGGTGGTGTGGATAACCGAATGGACGGAGACGGTCCGGGATGCTTTGCTTAGAGCACGTTGCGAAATTAGATCGTGGGCTTGAGGTAGTACCAGCATACGAGTGAACAGGCCAGCGATAAGAACGCCTCGTGGACGCAGGGACGGCGTTCGTAGCGGACCGTCAGGCGTTGATTCGTTCCCAGCCATCCCAGTAACATTCGCTGCCGGACTCAGATCGATCAACTCTAAAGGTGGGGAAGGTCAATCGACACCATGCGTGAGGGTTAGAAGATGCCTGAGCCAAGATGTGAAGTGCGGCAGAGTTCACCAATCTTCCCGCAGAAGCCTGGCCTTCCTCAGGGTCCTAACTTGGACGGCAAGTCGCCACTGCGCGTGGCGCACCTTACGGCCATTCACATAGGGGCAAGGAACCTCGAAAGATCCAAGGAAGGTTTCCAGGCCGCACTTGAGTCACTTGAGTCGCTCAACCCAGATTGCCTCGTTCTCGGCGGGGATGTAATTCACGATGGGAATGATCCTGGACTGGCACAGTATCAATGGGCGGCGTTCAGCGAGGTCCTGGAGAGGTACCGGCCGAAGAAAAGGGACGGCGAAGAAGTCCCCATCTACTCTATCCTCGGCAACCATGATGGGTTTGGCTGGGGGCCGGACGTTCCCCAGGGAGAGGGAGCTCACCAAAAGAAACGAAAAGCCCTAGAGTTCCTCGTTCCCTTCTCGCGCGGTCATCTTTCAGAATATAACACCTACTATTCTGTCGAGCGTGACGCGTAGCGTTTGATCTTCCTGGATTCGATCTGTGGGCTGTTGGTTATGGAACCATTGGAGGTGATATTCACGCCTTCCTGCTGACTCCCGTGTCGTCACCTCCTACATTTCCGCAATAGGAAGGCGCCTAGAGATGTCCGCCCGTCTTGATTAGTAAGAGGGTTAGGCGTCTAGGAATTTTTCGATTGGCTCGGAACTCCGACCCAACGGAATCTAACCGCAGGATTCTGGATAGATCCGCACGAACGGGGTGGACGCCACAACCTACGCAGCACGTTGTCGGGAATTGAGCTTATCGAGTTCTCTCGCGATGCGCTCGTCCTCCGCTTCAGTCTGGTCCCGGTTATTCTGGTCCATTTCCAAAGTTTGCGAGCGAGCTTCTCAAGAGTTCGACTCGCCTTATGAAGGTCACTTCAACAGCTTGATGACTTCCGCTAAAAGCACGTCCAAGGTCGGACCGAAGTTCACCTGCGCCTGGTTCGGGAGGATCTCGTCGGCGGAAGCCTTGGAGTGCAGGTGAAGGTCAGCAATCTTCCGCGCCGAGTTCTGGAGATGCATCATCGCGTCTTGGCGTGAACGTCCCCAAGAATAGTTGTGCACGACTTCATTGAACGTCCCAACTCCAAAGAATGGAGGGACGTGGTCCAGGACAGCGCGAGTCAGCATGGCAACCGCGAAGTAGCACTGGTGCATGTAACTAAGGTTCAGCTCCTCACAGAGACGAACCAGCTTTCGGACATCGTGTGTGCTCGACCTGATCGCTTGCAAATCCGTGATCCTGCTCGGACTCACGAACGAGGCGTGAGTGATTGAAGGCGCAGGGACCTCAGCAGATTCCTCCAATTCTGGTTGAGTATGGAGCAGTCTGATCAGATCCCGCGCGAAAGGACGAACGACATGCGACGAGAACGCGCGCACCATGTCGTCGTATCGAGTCTCGGTCGTCAGGAACGTGTGAGAGAACTCAAAGAGTTCAAGTCGACCATCCGAAACCCGACGCACTAGCTCAAGCTGCAAAGCCAGGCGATCGGCACTCTCCGAGGGCCAGCGCAATTCGCGCTGGCCTCCCATCCCCCCAGGTTCGGCCATGGCAACGCGATGCCATTCGTCGAAGTCTGTCGGTGGCAAGGCTCGCCCGACGAGGAAGCCCAGGGGTGTCGTCAGCTCTAGGACATTGAGTAGTCGCGTAAGAGCATCACCGAACGTCAGGAATCCTGACTTCTGGATGTCGTCGGTGTAGTCCTGAAACTCCCGTAGGGCTCGACGTATGTCCGACGTCATGAGAACGGTCTATGCCTCACCCATGAGCCGTCGGCCGAGATACTCCTTCGCCGCCTCAGACAGCAGCTCTTCCCAGGAACCAAACCTGGTTCGAGACCTCACGAAGGAATCCCAGGCTTCATCTGGGACGGACTTGAGATCCTGGCTCGACTCGATCTTGTAGCCACTTGCCGCGAACATCGCGTCGACTGACTCAAAGTCTGTGTTGAGCAGCATGAACTCCGAAGTCAGCAGTTTTGCGATGGGGACGTCGTGAGTTCCGGAGAGAGACTCGGCATGTTGCTGCGACTGTCGCAGGTGTCGCCGAATGTCGTCGAGGCCCGTGATCGTGATTCCCATCGCATCCACCCCTTCGCTGGCACCGCCGTGTTTAGAACGTCTGAAAATGCGCCTGTCAGGAGTGTACTAGCGTCGATGTCCTGAGACTGCCCCGTCCAGGCCATACGGCGCCTGTAGACAGGGGGCCTTGGCGAACTGTGTCGATGCGGTAGGCTGATTACAAGTGCTGGTCGGACCAATGGTGGGCGATGTTTTTCTGCGATCACTCTCTAGCTGAAGAATCACTTCTTCGAGTAGGTTCGCGTCCCCCTTTGATGACCTGAATAGGCCATTGTCAAGTCCTTGGACCTGTGTGAAAGTCTGCACGCTTTGTTGTTGTATTGCACAGAGATTGCGCACAGTGTTCTCCCTTTCAGGGATCCAGGTGTCTTAGATGACTAGCGTTTCCGTAGTGACTGTGACGAGGCAGGCTTGGCGCCGGGTATCACTGCCTCTGCTACTTGGAATTGGCGTGGGCTTATCGATAACCGTCATGCACCCGCAGACCGCAAGGGCGGAAGTGCCCGCTTGTCCCGCAGCCGCGAGCAGGCCGTCGATGCCTGTGTCGATTCCGCCAGTGCCTCAGGTTGCCGAAATCGGGGCCTACCCGAATCCCGGGCACACCGTGGAATTCTCTCTCGCGAACGGTCTCACGATGTATCCGTGCGACACATTTGTCGCGTCGATCTACATCAAAGCGAGTACCAGTGGTCCCACTGAGCAGTGGTACAAGTTGGAGACTCTGCGGACTCGGAACGGGGCCTACGAGTCGGTGTTCACAAGATATTTGAAGGTGGATGGCAATTCGTATCAGACGATTCCACTGTGGGATACAGGCCTTTACGGTTCCACCATCAACGGGACGCGGGACCCAAGTCAGATTGTGACCGCTGTGCGTATTACGTCATGGGACGTTGACTCCGGTTTCCTGTATCGATGGAGCCTCTCAGTATCACCGCGCAAGGACCCACTGAAGCCGTTCCAGACATACAACGTAGGGTCACTTCTCTTTAACTCAGCAACGATCGGCGGAATAGAAGACGATGCGTTGATCCGCTTCAGCATGACGAACGCTTTCACGGCAGACCAGCCGGGGATGAACGGCCGGCGGCAGTATCATCGCTTTACGCTGGGTCCCGGCGGTACGTTCTCTCTAATAGGGACCGTACAGAACGCCTACGAATCTGGGGCCCTGGGGGCTACGCTGAACGCCCATCTCATGGACGACGTTGGAGGTTCACTCGGACAGGTTGGATTTGCGTGGGTCGGTGCTAAGAGTACTTCGGCATTGACGCTTAACGGCACAGTAACAAACACCGGCACAACGCCGAAGGACTACATCCTTAGATTCACAACCGATGGGGACATACCTATTGCCGATGCGACGCTGACAGTGGCACTGACAGGCGCCTATGTGGTCAATGCTAGCTGTCAGCCTGGATTCTTGGACCCACCTTGGACAGACACAAGGACGATAGCTATCGATTCCGGGATCAACGCCGACGACCGGGCCACCATCATTGAAGGCATCGACAAGTGGAACACCAAGCTGAGCGAGCTGGGCATTGGCGTTGTGTTCAATGTCATTACGACCGGTTCAGCGAACATTACAGTGGAGCCTAGCACCACGGTCTCTGGGGGGTTATGGGAAGCGACTCCGGGTCTGCCACCAGAGGGATATGGGAAGGTAAAGATTCAGACCAGTCGGTTAGGGCAGGGATTGGGTAATTTGGTCCAACATATCTTGATGCACGAATTCGGTCACGTGCTCAGGATGTGGCACGTCAATCCAACGGTTCCCCCATTCAATTCAGTGACGCCGGCGTGCACCTGGTTTGACTCGCTGATGTTTCTGGACCCAAACAACACGAACCAAGCCGCAGGCCCGTTTCCCGGCATCACGTCCAATGAGACGTCTGCATTGACCGGCCATTGGTTTCCCTAGGGCGTCCGGTTTCAGAGAAGGGGTTTGGATTAACCATGTCAGTCAAGAATGTAATCGCATTCGCACTTGTCACCACATGTATCGGCTCTGGAATGATGCTGAGTGCGCAGGGCCAGGGGGCCATCGTTAAAGACAATTCGGACGCGATGCCTCCACCTCAACGAACGTTTCGTGAAGCGGTCGATATCGCCGACGCAGTGGTTGTCATCCGCGTCCTGACTCCGGGACATTCAGAAGTCATCGACGGCAGCGCGGGTTTTCGGCGTAGAAATCCGGGAGTAACGGTCGAGTCTTCCCCTGACGTTGTCACGTCATATCAGGCACGGATTGTGTCAGTGCTAAAGGCAGACTCATCTATCGGAGTCGTCAATGCGACTACCAAGGTAGTTCAGGGCGGCGGCGAGGGTGAGTGGCAAGGACGTCGGGTTATCGACAAGCGCCCCTTTCCACCACTCGTGGTTGGTCGGGACTATCTGGTCCTGCTAAGCCGCGACGAAGATCTAGACGGCCTGGTGTTTGACCCTTATCAGGCCTTTGAGATTCGCAACGGCCGAATTCAGGCGGGCCGATTCACGAAAGACACACAATACATCTCTGAACTCTTGGATAAGACAGTCGAGGACGTGGCGGTGCAGATACGGGAAATGCCTGCAAACTAAGAACGCAGGAAGTGGCGTTGCTCTGGCGGATTGACGTGGGTGATCAATTTTTCGGTGAACTTGACTCTGCATGGGCCTTGCTCCTTGGCCTTGGTGAAGGAGCGACCGAAGCCGCTGGGTTCCTCTAGTTTTGGATGTCGTTGTTTATTGGGAAAGCATCACAATCCGTCGCGTGTCGCCTTAAAGTGCCCTGCGTCCAGAAAGGCTCAACTTCGCCACTGCATGGATCGCTCATTTAGAACAGCTTAAACGCGCTCCCGATGAAGATGACGCCCGTGACCTCCTTCTTATCCGATCGGTACGCGAATCTGGCGCCACCTGTGGGAGTGGCGGTTCCGACGGTCGTAAGGAAGTAGATGGGTACCTCCACAGCGTAGACGTTGTCTCCGCCGGCATTCTTCTTAAAATCGTACTGCAGACTGGGCGACCAAGCGAACTTACTGGAGACGAACCGTCTCAGCTCGAATGAAACTACGGACGTCGTTTTTGGCGTCGGCCGACCAATGACACTCGTCGAGCAGGTAACGGCGCCAGTGACTGTGGTGCCATCGAGAGGACGACAGATTTGCTTGGCTGTCCCAGCTGCCTCCAGGGATTCGCCATAGGAATACGATGCGAGGAAGAACCCCAAGCCTGCTTTGAATGCGCCCACTCTGCCTGACGCATTCCATGTTGTCTTGCTCTGCGAGTCTGGGACCAGTGTCGTCGCGTCGATGAACTTCTGAGTGACGCGGCTAGCACTAACTTCGCCGCCGACAACCCAGGGAATATCGTAGGTGTGACTGAGTTCATGGAAGAACCCCAGGTCATCGGGCCGACTCATTGCCGCTATCACTGTTCCATCGCACGGCTTCAACTTCTGGGCTGCTTCGATGCTCATGCGACCTGAGGCCAGACCGAGGCGTTCGCAGAGATCGTTGATTTCGTCCCGCTCCCTAAACGACGGTCCCCGCCAGTTTAGGCGGTTGAAGCTGAAGGTGGTCTTTGCGCCCGAGGGCAGACCGGTCAACGAAATCGGCGTCGCCTCGTCGCTTGAACCTACGGGGCTACTGAACGCAATCTGTACCTGACGTTGACCCGCTCCCCAGCTAATCGCCGCTGTGCCGACCTTGTCCTTGGTTGAAGCGTCCAGAACGAAGCTGCCAGATACGCCGGAGCCTTCGGTTCCCGAACTGCCTCCGTCGCCAGTCCCAGCTGCCACGCCCAGAGTCAGATTCGCCGGTGCGGCTAGTGACATGCGTGCCGGCGACCCTTGCTGTGGCCCGCTCTGGGCGCGACCTATTGTGGGCATCATGACGATGATGGCCACGACTCCAGCGGTGCTTGTGAGGGTACTCATACCTGAATCACCCGGACGCCGGCGTCCGTCCCTGTGCCTGCAATCGGCGCACTTATTTGTGCACCGTTGACCGTGACTGTGAACGGACCGCTACCTTGGATTCGCCAGAACAAAGAGAACGTCCCGAACGGAAGGTTGACGGTTCGGCTACCGATAATGGGCACGCTAACATGCGCTGCAGTAATCCCAAGAATGCTGCTCGGATTTGAGCAAGTGAACGTCACGGCCTTCATCGCGGCCTCAGCAAACGTCATGGTCGGCGCTAGCGCCGCTACCGACAACTGTGAGGGCTTCTTCTTCCTCAATTTGGTCTTAGCCATGTCGCTCCTCCTCCGGCGAGTAGTCACCAGGCGCCCCATGAGACGGCTAAAGCGGTCGTTCGACGACCTGTCAACCAATGAACGTTTGTCTCCGCCAGTTCGTACAAAACGATGGTGCCGTACTAGGTCGGCTGGCGATGTCACAGAGCCGATGCTCTCCGGTCCTCAAGGACGGCGGTGCGAACGTGACTCTAGCTCGTCACAAACTCGATGGATCGGCTTCGCAGGATCCATCGCGCAACCACGCGCGGCTGGCGGGCGGAGCCTAATGCCCACCTACGTTCAACGGGACTCAGGGCAATATCCTGCTGGGGATGGAACAGGGGCCCTCGTGCCGACTTGACGCGACGGTCTAAGTCCACGCTAGCCAGTTCTGGCCATTCTCCCTTGTGGTATCGTCCTGCCTCATTTCTTGACCGTCCACCGTGCCAACACAGGAGCCGAAATGTCTCTGTCTTCGCTGCACGACTACTTTGAAACAGAAACCCCTGAAGGTGGCGGGTTCGCCATTCACAGTTCCGCCATGCGAACGACGATTGCAGCGCTCTTTGGCGCACTCGCGGTTCCGGCGCCGAGCAACACCAACATTGCGATGGATCAGGCGTCACGCGTTAGATTCAGCTTTCTCTTTGATGCATCGACATTCAGGCTTAGCGGCACTTTCGAGTGTTCGGTGAACGTTAGGGTCTGGCTTCACCCCGCAGGACAGTCGCACGCAGCGATTGTCACCGCTGAATACCAAATCCAGAACGCGAGGATTGAGCCGATCTTCGACACCGCGGTGAAGGAATTCAAGTGGACCACTCGCTCCGTGGGAAGCGTGGTTTTGGCCTCGGAGACGTGGTCGCCTACAGATGCAGCACTTGTGGCGGCGGGATACGCGCTGCCCGACGGGTCTGGCGACCGACAGCGATTTCTTGACGAGATCTACTACGGATTCAAATGGCTAAATGCCAGAAATTTACTCCCAAGTGTGTTGACAAACATTCCTTTTCCACAGGTTCAGAATTGGTTCTTACCCTTTAGTCTGCAGTTTCCTTTTACCACCTCGGTGTTCGACGACTATCTCGTTGTTTGGACGAACGAAGTGCGCGCCGTCTTTCACGATTGCGGCAATATCAACGACGGGTCGACTGCCCCTGTCTCCCAATGGCAACTAAGGCCAGGCTCCCCAAACCCTGAATCTCCGTACGATGCGCAGACGCCGGGATTCGCGATGTATCTCGGCGCCCAAAATCTGGTTTCATGGCAAGCCTTGCGTCTGGCACCGGCAGTCATGCTTTCCGATTCAGGAGGCGGTTTTCTCCGTTGGTCGTATGACGTCGCGGTCTCGGTTCGGTCTTTCATGTTGGATCTGATTCCAGGGCAGGGTGGCGGTCGCTTGGAACTGAACTCGGGGCTCCGTGCAGTCGGTCAGGCCACTGCGTGGGTCGACGGACCATCTGGGTCGAGGCTTTCTCTAGCGACGGCGGCCTTGACGGCAGATGGTCAAGTCAGAGTTACGGCGGAAGTGGAATTCGAAGCAAAGACCCGGCAACTCGTCCTTGAGACGACCGTCCGTGCAGCGATCGACAGGAATTCAGTCGATCTTACTGGAGGTGGGCTGGTGTGGCCGCTCACTGCGGTAGGGGCGGAAATCGCGGAGATACTCTTCAAGAGCGGTGCAATTCAGGTAGACACCTCGTACTACTCACGCACGGTCATGCCCTTGTTCGATCTGACGCGCGCGTCCCTGATGCAACAGACCAGGCCGGTCCACAGGGTCGGCCGCCGATCTTTGCTCACGTCATTTGTCACTCAAAATGGCTGAGGCTGTTCTCTCAAGTATGACGTGGTTATGTGGGGTCGTTCGCGACGGTCTACCGATGTAACCAGACGTGCACTGGCGTATGTCATTGCCCGCTGGGGCCGCTACTGCTGCTCAAAATTCACGATGATGGGCTTGTCGCACGACGAACCCTTGCCGACGACGATCGCTCGAAAACGAGGCAAGATGCTCATGCTCTCTAGGTACTTGTTGTTGATGTATGCGGACATGAAATTTCGCGATGTCTCATCAAAGGTCTGAAGGGCGATGATGGTGTTGCACTGATACAGGATCGTCTTCGACACCAATGCGGTGCGCTGAGTGATTACTAAGAAGCCGATTTGATGCTTTCGACACTTGAGGACGAGTTGTGCGATTCGGCTGACGTTCGGTTGCCCGAAGTCCTGACTGCCGAATGTGTTCTCGGGAATGAAGTCGTACGCTTCCTCAAGGACAATGCACAGTTTGTCGCCCTCGTTCTCCGCCTTCGCTTTGTGTACCAAGACTTCCTTGATCACGGCACAGGCGCTTTCCGCGTGCGACAGCGGGCCGCCGTCCATGTCTTTGGCTTGCTCGTCGAGGTCGATGACGAAGACACGCCGACCATTCGCCACTGTGAAGTCGCACTTGCAACTCCATGCGAGTTCCTTGACCGTCTTCCCGTTTCGCGTTCGGTCTTCCAACTTAGACGACCACGAGGTTGTGCTCGCCGCCACGAGGTCAGGACTGATTCGCTTCGACAGCGACTGCGGGTGCTTACGGTCGACTTCAAGTATCACGACCTTGTAGCCGTCGGCGACCAAGCCCTCGACAATCCGAGCGGCCATCTGAGACTTGCCGGTACCTGTCTTGCCGATGATGGCGAGATGGTGAGTGATGGTTTCGTTGAAGTCTATGTAAACGGGGTAAGGAGACTTCGGAACAACTCCGACTTTAAAGCAATGCGGTCCAAGATGAGGAATCGGCTGACCTCCGTCATTCGATTCCTGAAACACGACCGCATTCACATCAGGAACCCAAGTGGCTCCTATGAATTTCTGTCGACCACTATCCCATGCTCCAATCTGCTGAGCACTGATGTACTTCATCCCAGCCTTGTTCTGTCCGCTGACCGTTTCTGTGTCAGTCCTGACGCCGATGACTTGGTACTTAACTGACTGTCCATAGACGTCGATTGAGAGCAGGTCTCCTTCTGCGAGAGTCATTCGTTGATCCACGCCGTCCAGCATTCGAATGTTGACAACATCAATATTGGAATTGGCAGCTACGGTACCCGCGATTTGCTGTCGCTTGCCATAAGTGGTCAATGCGCCTGGTTCAGCTGAAAGAAGCTGCGAGGCTCGTTCCTCTGTGACGGCAGTAACCTGGGTTCCAGGCATGGTTCCGCTCTCGGTGCCTCCGAGGATGTAAAACTGAAGGAACCGGCCTTCATCGGTATCAACATCATCGAGGTACATCGCCACTCGGCCGCTCTGTGGATCGCCACCATCCGGATGCACAACAGCTAGAGAGCCAAACGAGGGCGTAGTCGCGTCTCGCGTCTTGGCGACCATGATGACCCGCGGCTCATATCGACGAGCAACTCTCCCCAAGCGTGAAGCTTTAGGCATTGTCATCCGTGCGAGAAGTGGTGCGACAACAGCCCGGTCGAAAGGCTCGATGAGGAGGGCAGAAACCCAAAACGCAATCATTAGTAGGACGAGCCACTCCTGATTGCTCACGGCCTGTGCCGTTTCGACGTTGACCAGTACGTACTCGAACATCGCGAAAGCGAACATCGCGGAGAACATGACGCGTGCTCCGCCAAGATATCCGGTTATGCGATAGAGAGCGTGCGCCAGTTGCTGTCTGCCGGAGGTTGGGTCTGCATCTTCTGATGACAGCGCGAATCCAACGAGCGCCAGAAAACCCATCAGGAGTGCGTAGCCGTAGGATACAGAAAACAGCAGGAATCGTTGCGATACGTCGATTGTCTGAAGGACGACGATGACGGTGATGGCATTCACCACGACGTCGAGGGGACGTGTGAAGTGTTTCTCCGTTACGAGAACGCCCAGGACCACCAGCAGCAGTCCGCTTGCAAACCACAACTCGTTCGCTGAATCCGGAAGGGCCGGAAATACTCGAGACGCAGCAATCCTGAGCGTCACGAGTACGCCCAGGTAGACCAATAGATAGATGATGCTGCGGAGCTTTGTCATTGGGGAACGACGGTCGACCTGGATGAAGTCGGTGTCGTGGCCCTCATTCTACGCACCCAGTGGGATTCAGCAAGTGGCCTTCGGAGGCCACCGACCCACGCCGAAGAAGCGGCTCGGCCTAACCCGATGAAGATGAACGTAGGGGGGAAACCGGAGGGGCTGGCGCTCATCGAACGGCGGAACGTTGGAGCACAACGTTCCGCTGTATGGACTTAACTACACGTTATGCAACGTCTTCGTTCTTGATCTTGCTCGGCGACGATCCGCGGCGGCGAGATGACGGTGTTGGCGTTGGGGTCTTAACGATTTTGATGCGCTGAATCGCTTCAAAAGCACGTTCGATGACGTCCCAGCGCGTGCGTGAAAGACCGATTCGGCTCTCCGTGAGTGTGCGAAATGCATCCACCACTTCCGAGTCGAGTCGTTGACGTAAGTCTTTGTTTAACTTACACTTACAGTCGTCATTGGTGGGAAGCAATGTGCCACAAGCGACACATTGTAGGTCGGGGCGCGTGCTCATGAGGTCTCATCTCCTGAGTGCGAGCTCTGGAATATTCCAGAGCGCCGTCGGTAGGGGTAGGACCCTACCGACGGTTCTTTTTACACCTTTGACCTGATCAATTACCAGAAGAAGTTTTCGTAGATTGAGCCGCCTGACTATGTCAGCCTCTAAAGCTACAAACAAAACCGCAGTACCCCTACGGAGAAATCGTACTCTCGAGAGGTCTCATCTCTTGTGGGTGCGGTCAACCAAGCGCTCCGGGAGGTAGGACTCCCGGAGCGCGCTCTTCATCTCAGTTCAATCCACATCAGAACAACCTACGTCCTGTACAAGGAATACCGACTTCGATAATATGAAGAAGTCAGTGGACCTTCCGCAATCTCTAAGCCGCACGACGTCGAGACCTTAATCTTTCAAGCTCTCTCGCGACGCGTTCATCGTCTGCCTTAATCTCTTCCCAATTGTCCGTAGTCCACTTCCAGAGTTTGAGAGCGAGCTTCTCAAAAGTTCGACTCGTGTCCCGATGAAGGTCACACGCTCCACAGTGGCTCATTTTGCCGTCTTGACTGTGGATAACTGAAACAACAGCCCAACCGAGCTGCTTTTTCTAAGTCAGTTCGTGCCAGATTGGCACGTTTGCGCTGACCCTTCCGGAGACTCGAACTCTGTAGACCGTTGGCGATCCTGACATAGCTTCCAAGATTGAGAAGAGCTAAGTCGGTGCCTGATCCTTAGCGAAGAGCACTTTGGCCTTCGCCTTAGGAAGGTCCCTTAGGACATTCGGAATGACGCGGCAGTAGGAAACAGACAACCCGACTTCCTTTACGAGGGTTGTCACTGGAACCGGCGAGTCCTGCTTGTCTAGATACCAAAGAATCCGCTCTTTCAGATCAAATGGGATCGCTTCGTAGCGAACGCCTTTGGGAACAACTAGGTCCCCCAGCTTGATAGTGCCTCCTTTGGTGATTGTCCCGAGATAGCCGCGTTTGTCCTTCAAGACGCGATAGTCTGAGACAACCGGATTCATTCTTGGACATGGCTCACAGTGGATCGTTAAGCGAATATCAACGTCTCCCAGTCCAAGAACTGTTCCTGAGGGAAGTTCGTGCAAGCCACCGAATGAGCTGTCATCAATAACCACGTTCTCTCGAAGGTCTCCTGGCGTCAGACCAAACTCGTCGAGAGTGCTTTGCGGAACGATGAGGACATGCCTCATTGGCTCTGCATGAATGGAGCCCGCTATTCCATCAGGCGACAGGGTCAGAGAGTCAGCGGGGATGACCGGCTCATATCGCGTCGGTTTGTAGAAGAGCCGCTTGATCATGAGATTTGTGAAAACAGTTCCATAGGGATACTGAAGGTTGTGCGAGCCGCACTTTTAAGATTTGGTTTCATCCCGAGAATACGCTTCGTCTG
>JBEBGV010000125.1:0-7727 GCA_040081265.1 Vicinamibacterales bacterium | reverse complement strand
CAGGGCGCCGAAGACCACCGGGAACAGCACGTTGAACGACGACGCGCTCACGCGCACCTGCGTGGCGACGGCCCCGCCCAGGTAACCGGTCAGGAGCACCGCGCCTAGGATCGCTGTGCGGGGGACCACATACAGCACGGTGCATGCGAGCAACACGAGGCCGATGCCGACGATGGCCGCCTCGGGATACCCGAGCTGAACGGTCGACTCAACGACTACTGCTGGCTTCAGCAGTTTCATCACGCCGTCGATGATGAAGAACAGTGCGGCCCCGCCACTGAGGACGCGCCCGGTCCACAGACGCCCCCGGGACGGTGACGAGACAGAGAGTATCGGGAGAACCGTGGGCGACACAGCGGTGATCGTATAGGTAGTCATGGTGCGTGCTCCTTCATCGTGTGACTGCAGCGGCGCCGGGACACCATCGGTCCCACATGCTCGAGGCCGCGGGCGCCAGCGCCCTCGCCGTGTTCAGGCCGGCCACGTTCACGGCCGCCCGAGCAAAAGGACGGTCAACCGGTTCCAGCGTCCGTCGCGCTTCACTTTCTCGAACCACGCGCAGGCGGGGTACATCAGGACCACGACTCCGAGCCACGTGGCATACACCGTCCAGAGCGGCCATCCGAAGTCAGGAGGAAACGCCCCCCGGCTCCCTCCCATCGACGGGAATGGCCCGGAGAGGAACGCGATCGCAACACTGTCGTAGCGCCACCACGCCAGGCAGGAGGCGATGGTGTGCGCCAGAACGAAGTGCCCCACATAGTAGAACAAGGCGGTCCGACCCAGCACCGCGAGCGGGTGCCGGGGGCTGAGTGCGGCGCGTTCGAACCACGCCAGCGCCAGCAGCGCGGGCCCCACGGTCATCAAGAGGAACATCAGCGACGGTGGATACTTCGTCGCGCCAAGAAAAGCCAGCGCCGTCGCGACCGCCGTGCCTCGCGTCGACCACGACACAGGGTCGCCGTAGCCGTTCCACCAGCGCAACACGAAGAACGCCAGCACGAGCGCCAGGCCGGTTCTGGCCAACAGCCGGCGTCGTGTGCGCGGTTCGAGGTCGAACAAGTCGCCCAGGGCGTACCCCACCGCGACGAGTCCGAACCACGGCAGCGCCGGATACGCGACCAATACGAGCTGACCTGCGACCGTCAGGATGCCCGGCTCGTGCAGGACCATCCAGACCGGCGCCCAGGCGCCCAGGCAGGCGGCGCGCACCGTGTCGACCGTGTTATGGAACAGGACGATGCACAACCCGGCGGCCCCGACGAAGGCGGAGGGCAACCAGATCATCGGGGCCAAGGCGATCATGGACAGCCCTATTGCCCACAGCACCAGGAGCATCACGGGGTCGGTCCCCGAGAACCGAAAATTGAAGGCGAAGCGAACCATCGTCAGCTCCACGACGATGAGCAGCATCCCTCGGAGGGCGAGGTACGCAGCCACGCTCGCAGTGGCGCCGTCACGTCGCACGCGTCGACTCGCGGCCATCCCGGCGAGCAGGACGAAGGTCGGTGCGCAGACGTGCGTGACCCAGCGGGTCAGAAACACGAGGGGCGACGCCGCCATCAACGCGGCGGCCTGCGGCGCCATAGCGTCGGCGTGGACAAAGTCGCGCACATGGTCGAGCGCCATGATCACCATGGCCACGCCGCGCGTCGCATCGATCGAGGGATGCCGTGGCCACGCGGGCAGACGGGGCTCGACGCCGTCGTGTCCAGGCGCGGGCATTCAGCTGTTCTCCTCATAGGCGCGTCGCAGCCACGCGCGCACGTGGCTATCGACATCAGCCACGCTCGACAGGGCGACTTGCCACGCCATCGTGGGATGAATCGTTGACGGCTGCAGGCGGGGGTGCGGTGCGGGCGCCTCCAACCGGAGACCCAAGTCGACTCGAGCCCGCGTGGAGGTTCTGAGACGTGCGAAGGTGCGCCTCCCCGCCACCAGGGAGACGTACGTCTTTCGGGCCTGGACCACCGTGGGGCCGATTCCGCAGGCCGCCGCGACGACGGCGTCATACACCGCACGCAGATGAGGCGTGCCCTTATACTGCGCGTCGATCAGATCCGCGGCCGGCGTGACGACGAAGTCCGGGTAGCCGAAGCGCTCCATGACGAGCAGCTGTTGCCCGTAGCCGGTGACCCCTCGGCTCTTCAACCACCGCCGAAGCTGGTCCGCTGTTGAGACGGCCGCCCTTCGGACGCGCCTCGCCCACGTCTGCACGTCGGTTCCTGTCTGGCGCCGGAGCGCCTCGGCCCAGAGGGCTCGATTGCGACTCCAGGCCCGCACGGCGGTCGGCCCGTCCGCCGGTCGCGCCTTCGGCGTCGCTGACCCGCCGGCGGGTGGGGCCAGCGGGGCGCGTCGTGCTCGGGCGCCCGCTGACGGCGCCTTCGTAGCCTTCGTCCGCTTCTGTGTCATGCGTGCACCTCCCCATCACCAGCAGTCTTCCTATTTCGCCGGACGTCCCGGCACACCGCGCCTGTGCCCCTCCGGCGGCCAACGCTCATGGCCGCGTCACCGTCGCTTCGCCGCGGGCGACGGCTTCTGGGCGGGCCCCTGTGGAATCCAGCCCCGGTTCTTGAAGGCCTGCACGATCGCCATGGCGTGGCCGTGCCCAAGCCCACACTCGGACTTGAGCCACGCCACGAGCACCATGGTCTTGAAGGGCTCTCCCAGCAGGCCCTGCTTCTTGGCCGCGACGTGGAAGTCCTCAGGCGACTTCCCGGTCTTCGCCTTGATGTTGTCGATATAGGCTTGAAAGCTCATTGGCGTCTGCTCCCCGTCGGCCGTGTGTGTGACCAATCGTGTACCGTTCCGTTCTTACGCGTCCGCTCCTGATCGGGTGCCCGCTCGGAGCACCGCTCGCGCAGCGAGAGCGACCCACACGTACGTCGAGACGAACAGCAGGCGATTCGCCCACCCGACGTAACCGGACACGCCGGCCGGCAGCTCGGTCAATGCGCCCGTCTGCGCCGACATATCGACGCCGGCGGACTGCAGGGCGGAAAAGAACGATGCGAGCGCCCCCAGCATGAGGCCAAAACTGATCCAGGGCAGATGCGCCGACCACCGCGGTGGCGCCTCGATACCCGGATGCCGCGCGAGTGCTCGGGTCACGAGCGCCGCCGCAAGGCACAACGACGGAATGCCGATCATGGCGGCCGGGCCATGGAGCGCGTGGTTGATGTCGAAGAGCGCGCCCATCGTTTGACCGACGCCTCCCAACGCCAGGAAGATCAGCCCCACCTTCCCCTGGGTGCTGGTCCAGAGTGGCTGCAGCGCGATCACCATCGCGAAGGAGCTGATGGCCCACGCCGCAAAGACCATCGTCAGCAGCCACGGAGCCTGGCCGTTGGCGTACTCACTGACCATGCGCCATGATGGGGCGAGTTCGGGACTCAGCACGTGCAGCCCGATCAGCGACAGGCCGGAGACGGCGGTCGCCCCAAGCGAGATGCGTGCAGCGGGGGTCACCCATCCCGCCGAGTGACTGCCAGGTGTCATGGCCATGGTTTTCGCCTCCTCTGTGTCACAACGCGACTCGCCCACGGGTCAACCAGCCCGGAGTGCGTGACTGATTAGATATAGTAAACTGTATTCAATATGTCAAGACCCCGGAAACGCGCCTACGCCTCGGCGGTCAGAACGGAGTCCGCGAGCGAGACCCGTCGACGCATTCTCTCGTCGGCCAAGGCCTTGTTCGGCCGGAAGGGCATCGACGGCGTCACCATCGACGACGTCGCGAAGAAGGCCGGCACGTCCGCGTCGAGCGTCTACGCGATCTACAAGTCGAAGGATGGCGTTCTGCGGGCCTTAATGCAGCAGTCGTTGTTCGGCACGCCGTTTCAATCAGCGCAGTCGCTGCTCGAGGGGGTCACCGACCCGGTTCGACTGGTCGAGCTGACCTCGCACGTCTCGCGCGCCATCTACGAGAGTGAGAGCAGCGATCTCGGGTTGCTCCGCCATGCCTCTGGGTTCTCACCGGCGCTCCGCCGAATCGAACAAGAGTTCGAGCGCCTGCGATACGAGATGCAGGAGGACCGCCTGCAGTTGCTGTTCAGCGCCGGGAAGGCGCGCACCGGCCTCTCGTTCACCGAGGCGCAGCGAATCCTCTGGATGTTCACGAGCCGAGACGTCTATCGAATGATGGTCCTTGAAGGGGGATGGACGCCGGATCAGTATCAAGCCTGGCTGTCTCAGACACTCCTCGAGGCGTTGGTCGAGGGCGGTGGTCGAGCGTGACCCGTGGCCGGCTGGGGGACGCGAGCGGGCGACAGCGCAGCCCTGTCCCGACGCCTGGCGCCGTGCGCAGGCAGAAGCCGACGAGCGAGGCGAGTGGGCGTGGTGCCAGGCTATCTTTGCGCCCGTCCAGCACGATGTCGCCTGCGAGCCATCGGAGGTTACCGAGGCTCCGTGCGGTAGTGATGCAGGACAGTGCCGGAGTCGAACGCTCGCGTGCCGAGCAGCGTCAATCGCTCATGCTGGCGAAGGTCGCGGAATAGCGCGAGGCCTCGCCCCTGCAGCGACGGTTTGATCAACAGCCGCAGCTCGTCCACGAGACCCGCATCCATCAGTGTGGCGAGCAGCTCTGGGCCGCAGACGAGCACCGCATAGCCGGCCCATCGCTGCTTCAGGGCACCGATGCTGGGGACGAGACTGTCGCCAATCAACGTGGCTCTGGGCACGACGTCCGTTAACGTCCTAGACACCACCACGAGTGGCGTGTTCCGAAAGGCCTTCGCGAAGTCGGCCTCCGGCGGCGGCGTTGCCGGTGACGTCACGTCGAGCGCGTCCCAGTACTCGACAAACCCCTGATAGCACACCCGGCCGAACACGATCGCGTCGGCGCCGCGGAAGAACGCGTTCGCCATCTCGTGTTCCTCGGTCGACGGCTCGTAGGTGTCGAACTCGCCATTCGGGCCCGCGATGAAACCGTCGGCCGTCATGAACATATACGACACGATGCGACCCACGTACCCCCCAGTCGGACGACGTCCCGAACGCTACTGTGGCCGATTGTTGTTCCGGCGCGCAACTCCCGACTCGTCGCGAAGTGTAGATCCATCTGCCAGCCCATAGCAGCCGTCGGTCGCCGCAAAGGGTTCCGCCCCTCCGTCGAGCGCTCATCCTACGGACTCTGCAATGCGCGTGAGGCCCTCGGTGCCGAGGACGCCCACTGCGGTCTCAAGCGGCTGGTCTCGGCCGTCCCAACTCGAAGCGGCGCAGAACGGCGCTTCGATGTCCGGCGATATGCCGCGCCCCTCGAGATTCGTCCCCTGCCACGTGAAGTATCGCGCCACGGGCATCACGAGGCGGTAGCCGAATCCCACCTTGAAGGCGCTCGTCGCCACCAGGCGCCCCGCGGTCGTCGTTCCGACCAGCGTCGCCAGCTTGTACTCCGACGCGAACGCCGCGACCATCTCCGCCGCGCTCGCTGAGTGCTCGTTGACGAGCAAGGCAACCTGGCGGTGATGGGGCTGAGGGCCAAGGGCCTCGGTGAATACCGCCACCGAGCGACCGGCGGTGCCGAACTTCAGGAGCAGAGGCAGCACCTGCCATTTGGACCCGGGAATTCGGTCGAACTGGGGCAGCTGTTCCTTGTCGAATCCCCGGGTGGCCAGTTTGCGGTCGACGCTATACCCCACGCCCCTGCGGTCGGGGCAGAGGTGGCTCATCAGACGAAGGCACCCAATCCCGCCGCCCGTGTTGCCCCGGAGGTCAATCACGAGCCTCTCGGTCGCCAGCTCGTTGACGGCGCGACTGATATCGCGGGCCACGTCCATCCCAAGCACACCGGGGAACATGCTGACGCGCAGGTAGCCGATGCCGTCGGCGAGTCGCCGAGCCGTGACGACCTGCTCGGGCACCACAATTGGCCTGGCCTTCTCCCGCGACCCGGGTATCGCCAGGCTGGGCTGCTGAACACTGCCGTCTGGCTTGCGCACGGTCAGCTCGTAGGTTACGCCCAGGCGGAACGGCGTGGCGGCGGGTGGTTCCAGCTCCTCGCCATTCACGCGGAGAAGCACATCCCCCGTGGCGATGCCGCCCGCCGCAGCGACGCCGCCGGGATGGACGTCCTGGAACACCCATCGCGGCCCGGCGCTCGTGTCGACTCTCGTGAGCGTGTCCGCCATGGCGACCCGGCCAGTCGATCGCGGTCGACTCTCGTGGAAGAACCCGGTATGACTGGTACCAAGCGACTTCAGGACCGCGTCGATCGTCGCCTCGAACGCCTCGGACGTTGCGGCGCGGACAGCTGTGGGCTCGTGGACCTCCCGGAGTTGCCTTGTGTCGACATCCGCCCCTATGAACTTCGTGTCGATGAGCGACACCACCTTGTTGAACACGGCGCGCCGCTGCGTCTCGGTGAGGGATGTCATCGGTGGCCTCCGTCCGCACCGGCGCCAGCGCCGCGGTCGACCACTCGTTGGGCAGCGTCTCCGTACGCGAGCACGCCGCTCCACAGCTGCGGCGTTGCGGCCGGCCCGAACTGGTCGAGCATGGCCAACTTCGCCAGGCGCAGCGCCTCGCCGATGTCTTTCCCCTTCGTCAGATGGCCGTAAAACTGCTTCATCAGGGCCGCGCTGAATGTGTCATCCACGGACCACAGATTAGCCACCACCGCCTTGGCACCCGCGGCGAGGAACGGCCGTACCAGGCTGGCAACGCCGTCCTGTCCCAGTTGCGCACCCGCGCTCGTGTCGCATGCCGACAGGGTGACGAGCGCGGCGCTGAATCGAAGGTTCAAGACCTCGCGAGCCTGCAAGAGTCCGTCGTCTTGCCCGGATGGTTTCAGCAGGACGGCTGATCTGGCTGGGTCCTTCGTGCTGACGATGCCGTGCGCGGAGAAGTGCACGATTCTGAATGATGTCAGTGGCTGCGCCTTGACGGCCGCCTCGGTCGCCTCGGCGTTTACCAGGACTACCGAATCCGCCGCGGCGAAGAGTGCACCGACTTGCCTGGCCTCGTCGGTGGCGAGTGGGAGCTGTGGCAGGCGGGATGCGTCCACGTCGAACACGTTGCCTGCGGTTGCGAGCGACTTCGCGGAACGTTCACTCGCCTCCGAGCGGTCGGGGGATGCGCCGATGGCCAGCACGGATCGCTCGCCGAGGGGTGTGCCTGCGCGTGCCCTCAGCAGAACCAAGACGGAGCCGGACGGCGTGTAGGAGACGACATGCGTATCGAGCAGTCGGCGACCACGTGTGGCGGGGAGTAGCTCGAACGGCATCCGTTCGAGGCTGCCTTCAATGCTGAGGATTAGCCGTCGGCGGACCGCCAACTCAGGAATAGCTGACAGAAGCGTGTCCGCCATGCGTTCTGCCGACTCGGTGATGTTGTGGCCGTCTCGGGCGGCCGATGCAAGCGCGTCGGCTTGGGACAGGATGGCCGCTCGTCCAGGCAGCCGTTTCACTCTAGCCGCGCCCGTCGTGATCAGAAGCCCGAACGAGGCCGGCTCTGAGAGCGCGATTTCGTAGAGCAGTTCGTCGGGACGAAGTGCCGCTTGGATTCTCCCCAGGCCCAAGGGACTGCGCGCCGAGCGCTGCGCGCGTGTGAACAGCTCTGTCGAGAGCGGCGCGAGCCGCTCTTCGGCCGCGAAGATCCGGTCGAGCAGCCGCGCCCGTTCATCTCGCGCCGTCGCTCGAAGCAGACGAAGCTGGAGCGCGGCGATACGCCGTTCCGCCTCACGCACGCCAACGGACTGCTGCACGTCTGCCGGCGGACGCGAATACAAC
>JBEBGV010000124.1:0-7785 GCA_040081265.1 Vicinamibacterales bacterium | reverse complement strand
TTATCAAAGCCGTTGGACGCCTCGAAGAGCTCGCCAACGAAGGTAATAGCGACGATGCGCTGAGGGAGTTAAACGGACTGCTCGCTGACTTCACCGTCAGCGGGATCGAGGCCTCGCCAGCCTAGTCAAACGCTCTCATCGTCACCAGTACCTTGCGAGGGTGACGAGACCGGCGCAGCCGCCGGACTGGTGTTGACCTTTGCTTGACGCGCGCGCCGATTCTTCCGCCAATGCGTTGGACTAGCGCGCTTGCGGCGCAGGAATCGCATGCAGAGCAATCGGACGGTTCCTGACGCCGTCTGAGGAGGGGTGCCATTTCTGCTCATTCGTTAACGACAATTACTTCGACAGGTCTACTTTGCTCAGGACACCACAACGAATCAGAGCAATCCTTCCCGCGCCGTTCGATGCTCTGAATGCCAAGGCGGCGCAACTTCGGGCGGAGGGAAAGGACGTCATCTCTCTTGGCCAGGCGCTTCCAGATTTCGGTCCGCCGACTAGTGCGGTTATCGCGGCCAAGGTGGCCTACGAACGGCCAGAGACGCACGTCTACTCAGCAAATGCTGGACTCGAAGGTCTTCGAGTGGCCTTGAGCCAGCGCTTGAACGCCGACGGTGGCACCGACATTCGGATCGATGAGCTGATAGTTAGCGCCGGTGGAAATCAAGCATTCATGCTCGGAATGATGACCCTCGTTGAGGTCGGAGCCGAGGTCATCCTGCCAGCGCCGTTCTTCGCGAACCATGAAATGACCGTCCGAGCGATCGGCGCTACTCCTGTAGAGGCCCCCGGCCTTGAGCGCGGGAGCTTTCAGGTCACTTGGGCATCGATAGAGCCGTATCTCTCGTCGAGAACCGCCGCCGTTGTCGTTTGCTCACCGAGCAATCCGACCGGTGACGTAGTCGCGCGAGAGCAGCTTGCTGTTATTCAGCAAGAACTTGCTCGCCGAAGCATCACTCTTTTCATCGACGAAACATACGCGGACTTCGTATACGACGACGTTCATACCAGCGGAACGGCGTTCTCGTCGTGGCGGGAGAACACCGTCATCGTTAGTACATTCTCGAAGTCTTTTGGAATGACGGGATGGCGCGTTGGATATCTCCTGGCCAATTCAGAAGTCTGCAAACAGGCGATCAAGGTCCAAGACGCGATGATTATCTGCGCTCCAGTGATCTCTCAGATCGGCGTCGAGGCTGCGATCAAGGCGGAGTGGCGGTATGCACATTCCTTTCATCCGGAGTTGAAAGCTCGTCGGCAGCTTCTTATCGACCGAATCAAACAGATACCGCGCTTCCACTGGGCACCGACATCCGGCGGGTTCTTTGCTTTTGTCTCCGTAGAGTCGTGCAACGATGCCGAGGCCTTGGCGAACGACATACTGGAACGTGTCCATGTCGTCACGATCCCAGGATCCTCCTTTGGCAAAATCGGTCAAGGACACCTTCGGTTGTCCTACGGCGCGGCAAGCCAGCCTCGACTGGCAGAAGGGCTCGATCGACTCCGGGCCTATTTTCAGGATGCTACTCACGGTTTCGTCGGATAAGACACGGTCTGCCTTTTCTTCAGCGACGCTAAGTGTGGCCCCGTGCGAAGGCCAACTGCGGTCTAGACAGGTGCTGCCGTGTGCGACCGACGAACGCGACCGATCAGACGCCGCAGCGATCTTCCTCTTGCGACCGGCGTACAATCAGCGAGGGTTTCTGTCAGTGTCCGGAGTCCATCTCGCTTACGTTACGCAACTTCGTTGACGATCGATGCAGACTTGCCCCCGGTGTGGATCAATCCGAATGCGTCGTCGTCGTGCCTCCGTACTGTCTCAGGTCGTCGCGATCTTTACGGGCCGCCGCCCCCATATTTGCGAGCGGTGCGGATGGCGGGGACGATTGATCCCACTCAAACCGACCAGGAAGGCGCTAGTCCGGACAGCGTCGGACGAAGACTTCTCCTCGCTATCCGTTCCGTTACCGCCTCTCGAGGGTAGTGAACCGAGTGCGCATCTCGCGCTGGACCAACTTGACGCGTGGACGACCACTTCGGCGGGAGATCGTCACCTAGAAACAGCCGTCTTGCGTGTGCATCAACGAGTGCACCTGCGCCCACACGCCTCGGAAAAGCGGCGAATGCGCCCTCGGAAAATCGCGGGTATTGCCCTACTGGCCGTCGTCGTTGGCCTTGTCTTGACCGCCATGCTCCTGGCGGCAGGTTGCAACGCGGGAGATCTACGGACTCCTGTCTCGCACGGGGTGTCTGAGTAGCGGACGCTTGGAGAATTCAAACGACACCAGAACGCGTGAGCCTAGAAGTCGCGGCTGTTCCTAGTCAAGCCAGAAATCAGCGGCGGGACAACGAGCACCACCCGAATCGTCTTCTCGTTGCGGCGTTGCTCGCGCTCCTGACCTGGGGCGCTCTGGCTTTCGGGGCGGAGTACTCCTGGGCCTATGCGCCCGTGGTCGTCTTCGCGGCAGCGACAGGTTTGCTTGGTCTCCGCACATCGACTGGTGCCGCCTTCCCGTCCAGGTACGTTCTCGTCGCCTTGTTCACTATCGTGCTCGCCGCCGTCGTTCAGTTGATTCCGGTACGAGCAACGGATGGTGTGCTTGAGGGATCGAGCAGCTCTGTCAACTACGAAGGGTTGCGAGCGAGAGTGGCAATAGAACCAGCTCCACACCTCCGAATCAGCCAGGCTGTTTCAATTGCATCGGACCGGACTAGCCTCGGTTTGGCGTTCTTGGTCTCTTTGAGCATTCTCCTGCTCGGAACAGTGCGTGCATTCAGCGCGGTTGGTCTGCGGGCGACTGTTCGTGGAGTTGCCGCGCTCGGCCTGGCGGTAGCGTTTGTCGGCATCATTCAGGCCGCTGTGCGCGGCGAGGCTCTATACGGATTCTGGATCCCACCGAAGGGCGGCACATCGTTCGCGCCGTTCCTTAATGAAAACCACTTCGCCGGATGGATGGTCATGGCGATGTCGCTGGCAATGGGCCGGCTCGCGGGTGGGCTGGCAACTGGGATGCGTCAGGTTGCTGCTGGTGTACGCAGCCGCGTGCTTTGGTTCGCATCCCCTCCAGGGACCGAGATGCTCCTCACTGCTTTCGCTGTTGCCGTAATGGCTTTGTCAATGGTGATCACCCGATCAAGGGGAGGATTGATCGGTCTGGCGATGACAGCGACTCTTTCATCAGCGTGGGTTATTCGGCGGCAGTCGTCGAGTTCTCGTCGGCTAGTCCATGTCTCGCTCATTCTCCTGATCCTTCTTATGGCCGTCGCCCGAGGCGGCGTTGAAGGCACTCTCGCTCAGTTTGAAGGCTCTTCGCTCGACTGGGGTGGTCGCCGCCAGATCTGGCAGGACACGTCGCGGATCATTCAGGATCACCCTTGGACCGGCACCGGACTGAACACCTTCGGCATCGCGATGCTGCACTACCAGTCTGGTCCGAAGAACGAACTTGTCATCGAAGCGCACAACGACTACCTTCAGCTCGCCGCAGAAGGTGGGCTTCTCCTTGGTATCCCTATCCTCATCACTATCGCTCTCTTCATCCGGGAAGTGTGGTGCCGCTTCAAAGAAGGCGCCGACGACGAGCGGACATACTGGCTGCGCGCCGGGGCCGTAACTGGACTCTGCTCAATCGCGGTGATGGAGGCGTTTGACTTCACCCTGCAGATGCCAGGTGCCGCCGTGCTCTTCGTTGTTCTGGCCGCCATCGCGATCCATCGACCGGACTACCTGGCGCGGCGGCGCGAGGCGCGTGCTGTCCGCGAGTGACCTTCAGCCGAAACTTTACGTCTCCGCGATTCCTCACTGCGTGGCGAGTGAGCGCGCTCGGCGCCGCGTTGCTTTGGGCGGCAGCGCCGATTGCGACCTTCGCAGCCGAGACATGGCTGGAGATCCGCGGGACGGACTTCCGCCTAGTCGGCCACTCCAGTCCTGACCGTCTCCGGAACGTCGCCTGCGATCTCGAGCGCGTGGCGCACGCCCTCCGACCCATGCGGCCGGCGCTCACACCGTTCACCACGCCCGTCGTCATCGCCGCCGCCGGTGAGCGCGACCTGCGGGAGCTCCTGCCGCAGTTCTGGGAGCGTCGCGGTGCGCGCCCCGTGGGCGCTTACTGGGCCGGAGCCTTTGGGCACCATGTCGCCATCCGCGTGGACGTGCCGCCGCGCGAGCGCCTGCGGCGCATCCTCCACGAGTACGCCCACTTCGTCACGCACGTCGCGGGCACGGAGCCGCCGCCGTGGCTGGACGAAGGCCTCTCCGAGCTCTGGACGCACGCCGTGATCGGGGAAGGCAGAATCGTGCTGGGCCGCCCGGTGAAGCTGCACCTCGGGGTGCTCCGCTCCGACGCGCGATGGATTCCCGTGCGAGAGCTCACGTCCGCGCCGGCGCTGCCGGCCCCTCAGAATAGAAAGCGCGTCGAGAGCTTCTATGCGGAGTCCTGGGCACTGGCGCACTATCTGGTCGTCGGCCAGGCCCGCGGCCTCCGGAGTCCGGGCGACCTGGTAGCCGCCCTGATGCCGACAGACGACGAGCTCCGCGCCTACATCCGCTCGGGCCGGTTGTCTTCTCTTGAGATCCCGTCCCCAGCGGCGCCTCCGGCCTGCGGTGGTGGCGCGGCCCGCCAGTTACCTGAATCTGAGTCGATCACGCTGAGATCTATGGCCATGGTCGATGGTGGCCATGCCGCCGCAGCCATGCCCCCACTCCTTGGTGTGCTGGGCAGGGAACCCGGCAACACGACGGCACTTGAGGCTTTGGGCCTCGCGTATTTCCTCGGAAATCAGCCCGAGAAGGCCGCAAGCACCTTCGAACGGATGATTTCCGCCGGCGCCGCCAGCCATGTCTCCTACTACTACCGGGCCGTCCTTGCCGCCGACCTCCCGCGACGGGCCGACGGCTCCGGCGTGATTCCCGTGGCGGAGTACCTGACCCGGGCCATCCAGCTGGCTCCCGACTTCAAACCCGCCCGCGAGCGGCTTCGTGAACTGCAGGCGCGACCCTAACCTGCCGATACACCACTAGTTACAGCCCCCTGGCCGGCAAGGTTTCTCTTGCGGTACCCCGGGAGCCCGTGGGATAGTGGGCCAGCGTCAACGCAACACGCGGCGCACGAAGTTTTCCAGCTTGGAGATTTGCTGATGCGTACTGTTCTCGCAATCATGCTCGGTGTCGCGCTCTCGTTCTCGGCGCAGGCGTCGTCCCTCGTGGGCAGCATCACGGGTCGCGCGGTCAACGCCGCGGGCGGTGCCGTGTCGAACCAGCGCGTGGACCTCGTGCGCGGTGGCCAGGTCATCAACGTGGCCACGACCAACGCGCAGGGCGGGTGGAGCTTTGGCAACGTGGCCGCGGGTGACTACGTGGTGCGGACGAGCGTGAACGGCAAGCTTGCCGGCGTGCGCGTCTCGGTTGCCGAGGGCGCATCGGTCAGTGCCACGACGATCGTGGTGCCGACGGCCGCCGTGGCCCCGCAGTTCGGCGCACTCTCGAGCCTGGTTTCGTCTCTTGCGGCCGCCGGCGCCTCGGGCGCGGCTGCCGCGGTGACATCCGTGATCAGCGAGACCGACGCGACCGACCTGAACGCGGAGGAGATCGTCGCGATCTTCAACTCTCTGCCGGCTGACCAGCAGGTACAGTTTGCCGCCGCAGTCGTTGCGGCTACCACGAGCCCAACCGACGCCAATGCATTCAAGCCGGCCCCGACCGCTCCGAATGCCAACACAGACGGTCGCACCAACTCAACCACGAATCAGGCGCTCTTTAACGTGCTGACGCAGGTGGCGAGCGTTCCGGCGAACACGCCAGGCCTCTCACCGGCAGTCATCAGTATCCAGCCCTCTTCCGGCAATCAGCCCGGCTTCATCTCTGGCGTATTGCCGACCGCGCCTGGGGGGCTCATTCAGCCCATCGCTGCCCGTATTCCGACCTCGGTCAGCTAAGTGCCAGCAAGCGTCTGATCGAAGATCGAAACCAAGGGCAGCCTCCGGGCTGCCCTTCGCATTTCTGGGCAAAGTCCTTCCCCGTGTATCCGCCCTCCGCATCGAGATCCTCCATCCGGCGTAGCCGGCCGATCTCGATCGTCGATCTCGCCATCTTCGTGGTCGGCCTCATCGCCGCCGCCACCTCCGGGGTCGTCGCATATCGCATCGTCGGCCCCTACGGCGACGGCTTCCTGAACGTCGGCCTCTACCGCACGCGCGACCCCGAAACCGGAAAGGACGTGATCTACCGGGAGGTCCGTCAGGCCGACGGCTCCGTGACCCGCTACATGGCGAGTTCGACCGGCGTGCCGTTCCACACCATCCGCGCCACCGGCACCCTCGGCGGGCGCCAGCAGACGCTGGACGTCTACGCGGAGCAGGGCAAACTCTCCGGCTTCGGCCTGGATTCCGACGGCGACGGCCAGATCGACGTGCGCGACTACTTCGACGAGAAGATGGCGCTCGTGAAGCAGGGCTTCTCCGTCAGCGGCACCGGCGGCGTGATCGACGCCTGGCAGTATCGCGACCCATCCGGCGCCGTGGTCCGCATCGAGACCTCCCGCTCCCAGGACGGCGTGGTGGACCGCTGGGAACACTACGAGGCGGGTCAGCTCGTGCGCGCCGAAGAAGACGACGACCACGACGGCAAGCCCGACCACTGGCTGACCTACGAGGAGGGCATCCTCATCCACGAAGCCCGCGACCGCAACCGCGACGGGCAGCCCGATTCCCGGCCGTAGCCAGCCGAAACACGCCGAACTCCGCCCCGAAGCCCTGATCGCCATGCTGGTCACCCGCGACCGCACCCCGAAAACATCGGCCTGACAGTCAGTCCTGTTCCAATAGAATAAAGGCCATGAATCGAGTCTCTATTCAGGACCTGAAGGCCCGGATCTCCGCGGCCGTGGCCGAGGCCGAAGGTGGCGGCACGGTTGTCATCACGCGGCACAACAAACCGGTTGCGCAGTTGACCGCACACCGCGCCAGTCCGGTGCGGGTGGGTGCGCGCTATGGCCGCGCCGCACTGAAGCCGGCTCTCACGCGCGGAAGCCAGTCTCGCTCTCTTGAGGTGCTCCTCGAGGACCGCCACGGAACCCATGAGCGGTGAAGGCCCGCGGATCTATCTCGACACGTCCGCCTATCTGGCGCTGCTCCTGGGCGAACCAGACGCGGTGCGCGTGGAACGCGCGACGGTTGGTGCGGCGCTCCTCTCCAGCGTGCTCCTGGTGATCGAGGCGCGGCGCACCATCGTTCGCCTCGCGCGTACGGGAGCCTTGACCACCCCGGAGTCCCACGCCTGCCTGGAGCGGCTGGCCAACGAGCAGGCCTTCTTCACGTTCCGCGACCTGACGCTGGACCTGTGCGACTCGCCCGTGATGCCTGCCATTGCCACTCCCCGGTCGCTCGACCTCGCACATCTCCGGACTGCCCTCTGGTTTCACGCGGAGCGCCCGCTGACCCGCTTCCTGACGCTCGACCAGGCCCAGGCCGCCGCCGCCCGGGAACTCGGGCTCCCGATCGACTGACCGGAGGCGTGGGCGAAGGGAGCCGTGCCGGGGCCGGCCTTGCCCACGTGGGGGGGGGTACGGTATCGTCGGCCCACGCCAAGGTAGACCCTTCGGCAGACGGCTTTCATTGGAGATTCGCTGATGCGGACTGTTCTCGCAATCGCACTCGGTGTCGCGCTCTCGTTCTCGGCGCAGGCGTCGTCGCTCGTGGGCAGCATCACCGGTCGCGCGGTCAACGCCGCGGGCGGTGCCGTGACGAACCAGCGCGTGGACCTCGTGCGCGGTGGCCAGGTCATCAACG
>JBEBGV010000062.1:0-27488 GCA_040081265.1 Vicinamibacterales bacterium | reverse complement strand
ACCGGCGTCCACACACGAGCCTCGGCCGGCGCTCGCCCTGGATGCGTTTCCAAGAGGCTGCCTAAGATGAACAACCTCTTTGACATTCACAGCTAGAACACGTGCCCGATGCCGAACGTCCATCGGGCGCGTGTGTCCCCAGGCTCCAGTCCCCTGACCACGTGGCCGTAGTCGAGTCGCAGCATCGCGACCGGCGTCACGACACGCAGTCCCAGCCCGATCGACGTGGCCAGGTCGCGGAAGGATGTCTCCTTTGGCGTCCTGAACACGTTTCCTGCATCGATAAACGCGACGCCCTGGAACCATCGATACACTGGAATCCGTGCTTCCTGGTTGAACAGGAGCAACACCCGTCCGCCGGCCGGGCCGAACACGTCGGTGGGCCCGGCGCTGTCTTCAGGCAGACCACGGATGCTGGTGGCGCCCCCAGTGAAGAACAACTCGCTCGGAATCACTGTCTGCCCACCACGCGGGCTCACGATGCCGTACTGGAAGGCAGAGGCGAGCACCATCCCCCTGACCGACTCGAAGTGTCTGGCCTGGCTGAACGACCGTACGAAGCGAATGCCCGAGCCGAGTGAGTCCGGCGCGTCTTCGACTGTGGCGGTGAACAGCGACCCTCTGACCGGTGCTGCCGGATCGTTGCGCGAGTCCCACGACGCGGTCCCGGTGAGCCGTGCGATGCTCGATGATGTCGACAACCCCGGGCTGGTAGAGGTCCCCGCAATCACGTAGAGCACGCGCTCAAAACGATACCCGTACGACAACTCGAGCCGCCGCCACACCCTGGCACGCTGTTCCCACGACACGCCCGTGGTTTCGGTGAAGTTCTCCCCGAGAAACTGCTGGCGTACACGTTCAACCACGAACGAGGTCCGGAGCGGGAGGGTGAGAAACGTCGGAGACGTGGCGAACACGCGGCCACTGCGTTCCCGGCGCTGCAGCACAGTGGCCACACCGACACTGATGGCGGTGCCGAACAACGTCCGTCTCGTCAGGTCCGCCGACAGCCCGGGGGTGTAATCGCGCCCGCGCGTTCCGTCTTCCGGCCTCTCTTCAGCCACCTGGAAGCCATACCTGAAGCGCACGACGGGCCATTCTTCAACCGTCGCGACAATACGGGTCGGGATCTGCGTGTCGGACACGGGTCGTGCCGGCTCGGCCGCAGGGGCCACGTCGACACGCCTGAACAGTCCGGTCGCGAACAGACGGGTGCGCGCCTGCAGGATGTCTTCGGCCCGGACGGGGGCGCCAACCTTCAGTGCCATCGCCCGGATCACGGTGGCCTCTGCAACCTTCCGCAGGCCGTCGATGGCAACCTCCTCGATCATCTGGCGAGGTCCCTCGACCACGGTGACCGCCACGTCGATTGTGCCCGCCGCCGGCCGCGGCACCGTCTGCAGCGTCACCCGTACCGACGGATAGCCCTCCTGACGATAGAACGACGTCAGGCGTGTCTCCGCGTTGTCGACAGCCGCCTGCAGGTACGAGAGCCCTTCGGTGAGGTCGAGCGCCGCCCTCACACGTTCGTCCTCAAGTGTCGCGCCCGTCACCGTGACTTCACCGAGCAGCACCTGTTCGCCGGATTGCACCCGCACGTTCACCGTCGCCTTCGCGGCCTCGTACACGGGCTGATCGATGGCAATACGCGGGTCGAGATACCCCAGCTCTCTCAGACCCTGCTCGAGAGACGCCGACACCACCTGCGGGTTGTGCGGGGCTCCCTGCACCAGCTTCTGCGCCGACAGCCGATCCTGCAACTGGTCACGCACATCGTCTGGCACACCCGTGAGCGCGATCTCGATCTCAGTGGTTCGAGGCCCGGGCTCGGCGGCGATGGTCAGCACCTGGACGCCGTCGATCTCGGCGAGCTCGACCTCGACGGTGGCTCGAAAGTATCCCTGCTGTGCCAACTGATTGCTGACGAGCGACCGCGCGTCGTCAATCAGCAGGGGCCCCGCGAGCGAGTCGGCCCAGACTCTGGCCACGGCGTCGGTCATGCCCTTGGTCACCGCCATCCCCCGCACCTCGATGCGGGTCCTGGGCCCAGGCTGGATCGAGAACGACACCGCCACCATGTCGCCGGTGGTCGTCTGGCGGGCACCGACGCGTGCAGTCAGGTATCCCTGCGTCCGGTAGAAGTCCTCGAGGCGATCGCGATCGTCCTGCAGCGCTTCGAAGTCGAATCGCTTCCCTGGTTCGAGATTCAACATCGTGCGCACGTCCTGGCCGGGCAGCTCACCCGTGATGTTCACCTCACTGACGCGCCCCGGCTCCCGCCTGACCCTCGGTGTCGCGCGCTCGAGTGAGTTGGACCCGAACAGCACGTCGTGCCTGAACTCGTAGCTCCGGAGGTCCTGATCGTTTGAAATCAGACGGGCAAGCAGTCGTCGTGACGGCGCGTACTCCACCACCCAGGTCTGCTGGTCACCCTCGCGCAGGCTCTGGGAGAACGTGACGTCCACGTTGGCACCGATGCTCTTGGTGAAGGTCAACCGCGTCGTCGGGTCGGTGTCGGTGGCAATGGCCGTCGGATCACGCCGAAGACCAGTGTCTTCGATGCCCCCGAGCCGGATCGTGTCGATGCCCACCACCCGTCCGGCCAGCCCAAGCACCTGACCGACCTCGCCCGACAGGTTGCCGACCAGCACCGTGCCCACCACTTCCGCGTCGGCCGAGCCCAGCTGATCCAGCGTGCGCCCGGTCAGCAGCAGCGAGGTGAGGTCGCTCTGCGCCAGTTCACCGTTGGCGTCGGAGAGCGCCACCTTCGGCGCCGACGCCGTACCGGTCAGCATGACGTCGATCGACACCCCTCCTGCACGCGTCGTCAGATCCAGGTTCAGTTCCGGATCGATGCGGTTCGGGTTGGCGAAGTACAACGCACCCGAGGTGACCTCGTAGGTATTGCGTCCGAGGAGGACGCGCCCGCCCTCACGAACCTCGGCGCGCCCCGAGAGCACCGGCTGGGTCACGGTCCCGGTCACCCGCAGGTCCACGTCGAGCTGCGCCGTCGCAGCGTTGTTGTCGACGATGATGTCGTCGGTGGAGGTGACGATCAGGTTGAGCGCCAACCCGGAACCTGCGTTCGGAACCACGGGCGACGGCACGGTGTTCGCCCTTGCCTGCAGCGCCGCCAGGACACCGCCAACCACCGTGATCGGCTCACGATAGGACCCGTTGACGATTTGCACGGCACCCTGCACCACCGGAATCCCTTCGAGCACCTCGCCTTCCTCGCCGACATGGAAGGTCAACTGACTGTCGATCTCGGTGCGCAGCCCGTCCGGATACTGCAGGGCCATGCCTCTGATCGTGGCGGCAAGCGTCGCTGACAGAGGGCCGCCTCGAAGCGGAAGGTTTCCCTGCACGATGAGGTCACCGCCGTTGATGACCCCGGTCATCGACTCGATCCGCAGGTTGTCGCGCTCGAAGACCGCGCGACCGTTGAGGTCGCTGACAAAGACGCGCGGCGATGCCAGGCGAAGGTCGGCGTCAGTGAGGACCACGTCGCCATCGAGGTTCGGGCGTCGCAGCGGACCTGTGACCGACAGTCGCGGGATCACGGTGCCCGCGGTGCTGAGTCCCGAGCCACGGACAAACGGCGACAGGAGCCGGAGGTCAAGCTGGCCGTTGGCCATGATTGACGTCTCGAGGTCCGAGAGCCGCACCTGGCCAGACACCGACAGGCTGGTTCCCTCCCCAGACCATTCCCACGACTCAATCCGGGCCACGCCGCGATCGGCCACGATGCGCGTCGGCATCGCCTGGGTCACGGCGAGGTTACCGGAGCGGACATCGAGCCGTTCGATGCGGGCTTCACCAGTCACATCCGCCAGGGCAGGTGACGCCGCCGAGAACTGCAGCGTGGCGTCCAGGGAGCCTTCAAGGTCTGGCACGGCCGCGCCGGTTGCCAGTCTGCCCAGGAGGCTGGCGGTGATGTTCTTGATCTGCGCGTTGAGTGTCGCCACCTGGGACGTTCCCGGCGGTACCGGGAATGCTGAGGAGGCCCAGGAGAGCGGTGCCGATGCGGTAGCCGATACCTGGGCACCCTCCACGAAGATCGAGAGGTCCTGGATGTCGGCTCTCCCCTGCTCGACGTGGCCCAGGATGCGCACGCGCTCGAGCGGTGGGAGGTCGGACATGTTCAGCAACGCCGGACCAACGTCGATGTCGGCGGTCAGTTCGGGCTCTGTGATCGCGCCCTCGACACGCGCCATCACCGCCACCGGACCGGTGCCGGTGACCGGTGGCAGGTCCACCAGGCCGGTCAACCCCATGGCGTTCAACAGATCGCCCACGTCGCCGATCACCGACAGCGTCATCGCTGCGTCCGATCCGGCAACGCGTTCGATGGGCAGGCTGCCGCGAACATCGGCCTGCACGCCTCCAGCGCGGACACCCAGCCGTACGGTCCCGACGTTACGCGAGCGATAGAACACCTGCGCCGGTCCGTCGAGAGCCACCGCCAGCTCTCCCAGGTACGCTTCAGCAGCGGTCAGGTCGAGCGAGGCGTCGGCGTCCTGCCAGGATGTGAGATTGCCCTCGGCGTGTGCCGTCCCCGCCGCGTTGCCACGAAGCGCGAACGCGCGTCCTTTGACAAGAGGCTGGAGACGAGCCAGGTCGAGCGCCTGCACATCGACGTCGAGCACAGTCGCGTACGGTGCGCGCACGCCTGTCAGGCCGCGACCCTGCACACTCAACTGCGGCACGCCAAAGGTGAATCGAGCCTGGTCGCCGTCAAGGGTCGCCTCGGCAGTCACGCCCCCGAGCGGCAGATCCGAGTAGAAGGCGTCGGCAACCGTCGCGCGCACCTCGCCGGAGGGTCGGGCCACGGTGCCCGCGCCGGCGAAGGTCAGGTTGAGTGTGCCCTTGACCGGCGCCGTGGTGGTGCTGGCCAGCAGCCAGTTGGCGACCTGCGACTGGAGCTCGTACGCCTGCGTGTCGAGCTGATAGCGTCCCGAGGCCGTCAGTGTGCCGCTCCCGCCCGCCTCCGTGGCGACGAGACTCGAGACGTCGACGGCCGAGCCGCGAATGGTCAGCAACGCATGCACGTCCCGAAGGGGCTGACCGCCGACATCCGCCGCATCGGCATCCGCGATCAAGTCGACCTCGGCATCGAAGGGACGGGCCGTGAACGCAACTCGCGTAGCACCCAGCGTGAACTGAAGGCCCTTGACTCCTTCGAGTGAGGTCGTCCCTTCAAGCGTTGGCGATTCGAGCTCACCGCCAACCATTGCTGTCGCCGTCAGCGACCCGGCGGTGAGTAGTGAAGGCGGCAGATCGACCAGTCCGACCCGGGTGAGGGCCGAGGCCAATGCGGCGACGTCTGTCATCGCGACGTCAGCCAGCCCGGCCAGCGGAACTCGACCGTCGCGCTGGATGCGTCCCGACAGACGGAACTCGACCGGCGCCACGTCAGCGGCGCGGTGGGCGCCATCGAGCTGCCACGACCGCGATCTGATGCGAAGTTCTGATTGGCCGGGCAGCGCCAGCCGCTGAGGTGCGTTACCCGTTGCTGCCACACGTATGGCTGCGTCGGTGTTCCATGCGGCCAGGTCGAACCCCTGCCCTTCGCTGACGACCGTGCCTGAGGTCGCTCCGGCCGGAAGCACCGATGGCGGTCGGGCCACGAACGACGAAATCAGGCGCGGCACATCCACACGGTCCCACGTTCCATCGACGCGGCTGCCCGAGCCATCGAACGAGACGTGGGCGTTAGCCTGCACCTGCCCGCCGGCCAGACCGAAGGTCGCCTGCGAGACATCGGCCGCGGTGGTCGTCACCCGTGTCGTGAGCGACACGTCAGCGAGCGATAGCATGTCGCGACTGAGCCGACCGGATCGCACCTGCATGTCGGTGACCGGCGTCGTGAAGGGTCCTGCGAGCGTTCCCTCGAACGTGACCCTGCCCTCGAACACCCTGGTCGGCGTCACAAAGGCAGTCAGCCGCGCGACGTCACCTCCGCCGTCGATCCGCAGTTCCATCCGGGGTGCCCGCGTGATGACGGTCAACGGCCCGTCAACGCGCAGCGAGGCCACGTCGCTCGAGAGGTACATGCCCGAGAGCGCGAGGGTTCGCCCGTCGAACGAGGCACTTCCCGCCATGCCCGACACCGCGATCGGTTGCCCTCGAAAGCGAAGCTGCCCGTTTGCTGCCACGAGGTGTCCACCACTCGGCGAGAGGTCGAGCGACAAGCGCGGCACCACGGCACTGAACTGTGCGACGTCGTCCCGAACGTCGACGTCGAGGTCTCCGGACACATGCCCAAGCTGCAGTGCACCGGGCTCAGTGGTCGACGTCGACGAGGAGGTCGGCAGGTTCGAGCCCTCCGCGGTCCTGACGATGCGCACGCGACCGCCGCTGATCTCGATGCGCGTCAGGGCAAAGAGTCCCCTCAGCACACCTGGCGGCGCTGTGACACTCACGCGGTCGGCCTCGAAGAATGGAACCTCGGGTGTCCGCGCGGCAGCGACCTTGACGTCGCTGACGGTGGCGGTGAGACGAAACAGGTTGTAGTCGAGGCGACCGACCTGGACTCTCAGGTTCGCGCGGCCTTCTGCCAGCGGCAGGACCGAGCGCAGCACGAGGCTTCTCACCGGCGACAGGTGCACACCGATGACCACGCTCGCAACCAGGACGAGCAGCGCGAGGAGGGTCAGGGCCAGGGTGCGCACCCACCGACGTCTGCCTGCCCGTTGCTCTGAAGCCGCCCCTTCGCCCATCGACCCTTCATCGTAGCGTTAGAGCGTCCGGTCGAGTTGCCTCCGTGGCCACCCGCGAGCCATCCCGCCTGTGTTAACCTACTGAGCGCTGATGCCCGGGAAACCGCTCGACCTGAGCCTCGAGCTTGCCCCACGCGCCAGGTTCGACGTCGTCGAACTGCGCTCTCGATTCGCCGAGGAACACGAGGCGCTTCGCGCTTTTCCCCATTGCCTCTACTGGTCGTCCCACACGACGGCCGGGTTCCTGGATCGGAGCCTGGCGGCGCGGCTGAGCCCTGAGCACATCCCGACCTATATGGACGCCTTCCGACGCCTCTTTCCCGAAGGCGCCGGATACGAACACGACCGCCTGGAACGGCGCGACGACCTCGACCCCGCCCAGCGCGCGGTCGAACCGAAGAACGCCGACTCTCACCTGGCCTTTATCGCCGGGGGCCTTCGTTCCTGCGTGCGTCATCCGAACCGGCCCAACGAACCTGTCTGCTTCGTTGACCTCGACGGCGTGGTGGATGGCCGCCCGAGGCGGCGACTCGCCCGGCTGATTGGCTTCAAGAGCGAACACCGAGTCGGGACGACCCGCATCGAGGTGCCGGTCTCGACCCATCCCATCGACTCGATCAACCTGAAGGACCCCCGGCTGGGGATCTATGACGAACTCTCAGAGTTTGTGCGCCGCGCCGGCGTCGAGAAGGGACGGCTGCGGATCGATCTCGACCCGACCGAGCGACACTCGGCCCTCACGGTCAATGAGTTCGAAACGCTGTTGATGAAGTACGACCTGGCCGAAGTGCTGCGCAACCCGCTGCGCTACTTCGCCGAGAAGTCCCGTCATGCGCTGGCCAATCCTCGCGCCGTCCCGGCCCGCACGCTCGACTACGCGAAATACGATTTCGTGCGCGTGCTCAACCAGGGCCTCGACACGCTGGGCCTGCGCGGCTCGATCGTGGAGAAAGTTCTGGCCCGGACCCTCGCGGTGCCGGCGGCGCGCTTCTTCCGCATGCGACGCTCAGTCAGCCTGCTTGTGTCGGAACGTGGCGACGGCACGACTGGCATCGTCGAAGGCACCTACCAGAGTCCCATCCTGGTCCAGTGGCAGCGCGCACCAGAGCAGCGCCGCGTCCTCAACGTCATCCTCACAGAGCTGCGGTAACTTCTCACTTGGAAGTGAGAGGTGTGAAGTGAGAAGTGAGAAGTGGAACTTTCGAAGGACGAAGTACGGAAGTAAGTACTGAAGCTCGACCCGGGCACTCCTCGCTAACTTCAAACTTACTTCCGAACTTCTCACTTCCTACCTTCTACTTCGAACTTCGAACTTCGCACTTCCCACTTCAAGTCATCTCGGCAGCGCCATCGGCATCTCCGCGACGACGTAGGCGATCGTCGCGATGACGGCGGCTGCCCGCGAGACATCGCTCGGCGGAATACGGTCCACCGTGTCAGCCGCGGTGTGATGGAGCGGGAAGAACTTGCCCGGGTCTCCGATATACGCCATCGTCGGCGTGCCTCCGATCTGCGCGATGGGTCCGATGTCAGCGCCGCCCCCGCCCGCCACCACGTCGTTGATCCCGGTCGTCGTCAGCAGGCCGAGGATGTCGCGCATCAGCGTGCGAGAGGTCGGTGAGCCGCTGAAGCCGAGCGAGGCGGGAAAGAAGACGCCGGAGTCGGCCTCGAGGGCGAAGACATGACGGGCGGCTTCGTGGGCGTGGGCGGTGGCGTAGGCGGCACCACCGCGGACGCCATTCTCCTCGTTCGTGAAGAGCACCACCCGAACGGTGCGCCGGGGGCGAAGCCCCAGCTTCCGCATCAGGCGCAGCGCTTCCCACGTCACGATCGAGCCCACCGCATCATCGGATGCGCCGGCGCCGACGTCCCAGGAGTCGAGGTGACCACCAAGGAGCACGATTTCTTCCGGACGTTCGCGCCCGACGATCTCGCCCACCACGTTGGCCGACTCGGCGTCAGGAAACGTTCGACTCTCGAGCGACAGCCGCACGCGCACCCGCTGACCCCGGGCCGTCAGGCGCGCGATCCGGTTCGCATCCTCGACAGAGACAGCCGCGGCGGGAATGGGTGGCACGTCCGGACTGTATTCAACGCTGCCGGTGTGCAGGGTCTGCATGCCCATCGGCCCGATTGAACGCACCAGCACCGCTGTTGCCCCGAGAGCACCAGCGGCGCGCGCGCCACCGTTCCTGTACGACACGGTATCGGGATAGTTCACAAAAGGCGCGTTGAAGAGCACCATTCGTCCCCTCACCTCGCCGGCGCGCGAGCGCAGCTCCTCGAAGGAGCCGATCACAACCACGTCGGCCTCGATGCCACCGGCGGGTGTCGGGACAGATCCGCCCAGACCCAGCACGCCAATGCGGTCACGCGCCGGCAACAGGATCTCGGCGCTCTCCGCGCCCCGGACCCAGTGCGGAACCATGACGGCCTCGGTGCGAACGTTGTCGAGCCCATCTTTCTTCATCCGCTCGGCGGACCAGGCGATCGCCCGCGTGAGACTGTCGGAGCCGCTCAAACGACTTCCGAAGGTATCGGTGAGTTCGGCCAGGCGTTGCCAGGCAAAGTCGTCGGCGGTCGCCGCGGCGATCAACCGGGACGTGGCTTCGCGATACGAGTTCAGCCACGGGGCTGGCGCGGGACCCTGCGCCGCCACGGTGACGAGCAGGCACGCCACGAGGACGGCGGTGGTCCACCAGAGGTGTCGCAGGAGCCGGCCGCTCACGAAGCGGGGAAATCCTTCTTGGTCTCGCGCAGGATCTCGAGCACGGCCTGCCGATCCGCGGCGGTCAGCGCGCGGTACTTCGCCGCCCGGTCCCGACCCGAGAGGACGACGGCGAGACGATCGTAGGCCGCGGCTTTGGCCGTCGCCGGCAGCGCCTCGAAGGCGTCGCTGTAGATCATGTAGCTGCACGGATACTTGAACACGCGCTTGACCAGGTCGAACTCACGCAACGACCGACCCTTGCTGTCTTTCGGGCCGAGCGCCGTAAACGCGTCGGTGAATCCCGCCGCCCCCTGCACGCGACCGGCGAACGGAGCTTCACCGACAAAGAGCATGTAGTCGACAAGGTCGACGGCAGCCTCGCGGATCCGCGGTGCGTTGGCCGGTTCGGCCGCAGTGAGACGGGCCTCCCAGCCGAGCCGGGTGATCAGGTTGGCCATGTGCGTCTGGTGGTTGAACACCAGCAGGGACACCACGTCGCTATACGGGGTGGGAAACCCGTTGAGATCGATGATCCCCGTCAGCGACGCCAGCGGGCGCGTTGGAGCCGTGATCTTCGACTTCCCCTTGTCGGCCGCCAGCACGGGCAGGTTGCCCATGTGTCCGCCCCCCCCGTGCTGACCGGTCACGAACCAGCCACCCCATCGCTGGCTCAACAAGTTGCGCTGATCCACGGTGAAGCCGTTGGCGTAGGCGTTCTTGTCGTCGGGCAGCGGATACATGCTGGTCGACGTCAGACCGGGCACCGCGAGCGTGTCCCACGTCAGGTGGCACGCCAGGCAGGTGTCGGTGTTCCGGGTAAAGCGCGGTGGCTCGGTCGCCGACTGCTTCAGCGTGTAGAACATCGACCCCTGCGTCGGATCCTGGGCGGCGAGCTCGAGGACCTCGGTCCCACGTACCCATCCGACCGCGACAGCATCGTTGAAGTACAGGGCCCGCGGGTTGAGGAAGCTGATGTGATCGGCCTGAGCGCTGGTCGGAGAGAACACCAGCATCTGTGACGTCGTCGAGATCTTGAGCGCGTCCAGGACGGCACGCAGGTAACCGCTGACGGGATCGAAGGCCAGCTTCTCTCCGGCTTCCAGCCGGCGATTGAGCAGCGCCACCGGGTCACGAGGTGGCGTCGTCGTGTAGCGGATCGCCGCGTGGTCCCGCGACACCTGAAAGGCGTCGGTCCGCTGCGCGACAACCACCGAGGTCGCGGCAAGGAGCAGCGCGGCCCCCGTCAGGATGGCACCTGGTCGCATGACGACAGTGTAGCCCGGGTCGGTGAGCAAACCCATCAGCCGCGGGGTTTCCGGTGCCACGTGCCGAGCCACGCCCCGTAGACATTGCAGGTCAGGTCCGTTGTCGAAGGAAATCGCCCGACGCTGTAGACCTGTGAAATCTCGGTCACGAGCGACAGCAGGACGGCGAGGCCAACCACCAGCCACGGCCGCCGCATCGGGTCGAGCCGAAACCCCAGGTATCCAAAGGGAATGTACAGCAGCACGTTGGCAACGAGGTCGTCAGGGTTGACGGGCGGCGTGAGAAACGGTGCCCACTTCACGCGCTCCCAGTGCGCCTGGCTGTCGAAGGACCACCACGGGGCGACCATCAGCACGATGACGACGACCCAGACCAGCAGGAGCCACTGCCGTCCCGGACTGTCGGCATTCCCGCCCGCCTCGAGCTGACGCATACTCAGATCATGCGTCAACCCTGCGACCTGCTCCTCACCAACGCCCATGTGCTGACCATGGACGAACACTTTACCGCGTATGCGGCCGGGGCCGTGGCCATCCGCGCGGGTGCCATCGTCGCCGTCGGCGACATCGCAGCGCAGGTGGATGCAGTCGAGACCCTCGATTGCCAGGGCAAGGTCGTCATGCCGGGGCTGGTGAATGCGCACACCCACGTTCCGATGTCGCTGCTGCGCGGACTCGCCGACGACCTTCGGCTGGATGTCTGGTTGATGGGTTACATGATGCCGGTCGAGCGCTCGTTCGTCAGCCCGGCGTTTGTCTCGCTCGGCACACGCCTGTCGTGCGCCGAAATGATCCGTTCCGGGACGACCTGCTTTGCCGACATGTACTACTTCGAGCGCGCGGTGGCGGAGGCCACCGCCAGCGCCGGCATGCGCGCGGTGTGCGGGCAGACGGTGCTCAAGTTCGCGTCGCCAGACGCCAGGAGCTACGAGGACGCACTCGCGTACGCACGCGAGTTCATCGCCGAATGGAAGAACCATCCGCTCATCGTGCCGGCGGTGGCGCCGCACGCGCCGTACACCTGCACCACAGAGATACTCCGGAGCTGCGCTGAACTGGCGGCCGAGTTCGACGTCCCCCTGCACATCCACATCTCGGAGACGACGTCGGAAGTCGAGACCTGGCGCCGCGACTACGGCATGCCTGTCGTCCCATGGATCAAGAAGCAGCGCCTCTTCGATGCGAAGGTGATCGCCGCGCACTGCGTCCACATCGACGAGGGCGAGATGCGCACCCTCAAGGAGGCGAAAGCCGGCGTGGCGCACAACCCGTCGAGTAATCTCAAGCTGGCGTCCGGCATCGCGCCGGTCACCCGGATGCTCGACCTTGGCCTGAACGTGGGGATCGGCACCGACGGCACCGCCTCCAACAACGACCTCGACATGTTCGAGGAGGTCCGCATGGCGGCGCTGCTGGCCAAGGGCAGCACCGGCGACCCAACGATGCTTCCCGCCCGACAGGCCCTGGCCATGGCCACGCGCATCGGGGCTCAGGCCATCCATGTCGGCCATCTGACTGGCTCAATCGAGCCGGGCAAGCGCGCCGACCTGATCGTGGTGCACCTCGATCAGACGCACAACACGCCGACCTTCAGGCGTGATCCCAACGGCATCTACGCGCAACTGGTCTATGCGTCGAAGTCCACCGACGTCACCGATGTGATGTGCGACGGGCAGTGGCTGATGCGCGAGCGGCGCCTGCTGACGCTGAACGAGGAAGACATTCGAGCCGAGGCACGAGACGTCGCCGCAAAGATCGACACGTTCCTCATCGAGCGCGAGCAGAGCGTCCTGCAGAAACTGATCGCTATCGGCGGCGCGGCCGAGGAAGAAAGCTTCGAGGTGCAGGTGAAGTCGCGGGTGACCGCCGCAGACACGGTGCTGGCGGGCCTGGCGTCGGACGACATCACGGTGATTCGCGCCGTTCACTATCACCAGTACGACACCTACTTCTTCTTCGACGACCCGGCTCAGGGACGCCTGCGCTACCGCGAAGACGAGTTCCTGGACGCCTCAGGCGCGGTCACCAGCGCCCGCGCCCGTTTGACGCACATGGGACCCTCGCGGGAAGCGGCGTTCGGATCGGTGACACTCTTCAGGACCCGTTTCTTCGCGCCGGCAACCCACTCCCCCCGGTTCTATCGCGAGTACTTCCGGCCAGCGAGCGAGAAGCAGATTGAGAAAGACCGACGCCGGTGGCTCGTCGCGTTCCGGGGCGCACAGTTCTACGTGCACCTGGACCAGCTGATCGATCCCGCCAAAGACGGCTACTTCATCGAGGTGAAGTCGCGCACCTGGTCGAGCCAGGATGCCCAGGACAAGGCGGCGATCATCAAGGATCTGCTCGCCCGTCTCGGCGCGCGTCCCGAGCAGGCGGTCGAAGAGGACTACGTGCAGCTGTAGCTGGTTGTTGGTTGCCGGTACGTAGGCCGGGTCGGAACGACCCGGCGGCGTTCACCCGATCAACCCGAACAACATCGTGGCGACGACGCGCCTGCCCGTCGGGTCAATCAGCCAGAGCCAGTTGTCGAGCAGGAACTCAAGACGGGCGCCGAGAAGGGCAATTCGTCCCATCACGGTGTAGCCGAATGCCGCACCGAAGGTAATCATCAGCATCCAGATGCCGACGTGCGCGACCCCGCCCACGATCCCTTTGTGTTCGAACGAGAAGAAGAAGTAGGTCAGACAGCACAACACCCCCACCACGATGATGGTGTTGCTGACTGAGCCCCAGAAGTCGAAGGCGCCACCCGTGAACACGACGAGCGGCAGGATGGTGTTGCGGATCTGCGCCAGGAAGTCGCCCTGGAGAAAACCGATGAGCCGCAGTCCGGCCGTGGTGCCAACGACCACGGCCAGGGGCCAGCGGGCAATCCATCCCCCCGCCGGCATGAGACGCCACAGGAGCATGAGTCCCAGCACGAGCGGAACGACGTAGACCAGGTTCCGTTCGGCCTCCGGCCCGGCGAGACCGGGGAGCGCCCATGCCTGCACCACGCCCGGCCAGATCTTGCCGATCAAGTTCGGCACGATCACGTCCCAGAACGCCACCACCATCCAGTACGCGGCGGAGACGCCGACAAACACATGCTCCGCGATTCGGTAGAACGGATTGTCGCCCCAGAGGAAGCTGAACACGGCGAGCGTGAAGAAGGCTGCCAGCCACAGGCCCACGGTACGCGGCAGACTCAGTTGCACCACGGTCTGACCGGGCTGCGCCTGTTCGGCACGGAGGTAGTCCGTGTAGGTCGCACCGTCGTACTGCGTCCACTGCCCATTGGCGACCGGGACCGCGCGCACGTACTCGCGGCCCATGCCCTGCTCGGAGAAGAACGCACGGCCGAGCAGCCCGGCCGCACCCAGAACCATGACGATGGTCCAGATGAGCGTCTCGCGCTTCATGCCCGCGATCACCGCCGCGCCCTCGAGGGATCGGTGAAGTACAGGATGTTGGCGACCACAATCAGCCCGATGATCAACAGGTGCGCAACCAGCTGCGGTCCCATGCGGCGCAGCCCCTCGGTGTACTTGGGATTGGGATTCTCTCCACCATAGCGCGTGAGCACGAGCTGCTCATACTCGGCCGCGCCCTTGATGGCACCCAGCAGGCCGTGCAGCTGTCGCGGGATGTACGGGTAGTAGAGCGGCGCGCTCACACCGGTCACGCCGGCCACGATGCGCAACGACGGGTAGGGAGTCACCGCATACTGCACCCACTCCTTGGTGCCCGGCGTTCCGGCTGACACGTCGATGATCAGCTTCATCTGCTGAACGCTGGCAATGCCCTCCATCATCGGGATGTTCTGCACGGCGGTGCCCCGCACGTCGGTCGTGTAGAGCTCGCGGAGGTTGGTGACGATCACCTTGATCACCGCCTCCTGGCCGGACTTGTAGCCCAGATTCACGAAGTCACGCCCGTACTGCAGCTGGGGAAAGTCCGGCGTCAGCACGCGCTCGATCACATCGTCGATCATCTGCGCGCCAAGGGGCCAGAGCGCCACGAAGTACATCCGCAGGCGCTTCTCCGCCGCATGCCGCACGAACGCCGTCGCCATCGGCGTCAGCTCGCCGGCGCTCGATGGTTCGTAGTCGAAGGCCAGCAGCACCGGGTCACCGGGCGCAAGCCGTTCGATCTCATCAAAGGTCGATTGAGCCAGCAGTCCCGGCACCTCCGGCAGCGTCTTCCCGGTGACGCCGACGTAGTAGATCGGAAACGCCACGGCCCAGAACATCAGGAGGAAAATCCAGCGCCGGTCGAGCGTGCGAAGCGAGGCGACAAGTCCGCCGGTCGCGAGGCGATGCAGGAGCGGCGCGAGCGATGCCAGGAACATCAGCACGATCCACCATTCCTGGACGAGAAAGGCGCCCATCAGTCCTTCCCCAGATACGATCGGTCAAGCCCGAGCAGAATTTTGAGCGAGGTCGAGACGATGCCGAGCGCGATGCCGATCATGATCGCCCGGTTCCCCACCGTATTGAACACCGCCATGATGTAGACGGTCAGGTTCTCAATCCGCAGGCCGGTGAAGTACTGGAAGCCTGACCACACCGCTGGATCGATCCAGCTGGTGAGTGCCACGCCGGCGAAGGTCCGCCCAAGGAGCACGATGAACGCGGTGCCCAGCAGCAGCCCCGCTTCAATGTTCTTGGCCCGGAACGCGCGGAATGCGGCCGAGGCGATGAAGAAGGCGAGGATGGCGAAGATGGTCGCGGTCAGCGGCGTGAACGCGTACTCATAGAAGAACCAGAAGGGGCTCCCGATCTGACGGTAGGTGCCGGACCAGGCAAAGTCAGGGAAGTCCGCCGAGGGATTGACCCCGATTTTGCCGAGACCGGCGACGAGCGTCGCCAGGAACGAGACGATCAGCACGACCGAATACCCCCAGCCGCGCGCGCGATCGGAGATGTGCTTCAGGTGGTTCCCCAGCAGGTTCGCGCCGCCCAGGATGAACGCCACCGCCGCCAGGATGTTGAACCAGACCGACACCTGCTCCGACCACGCCTGTATCGGCGGAACGAAGTAAGCCACGATCAGGATGAACCCGGTTGCCGACGCGATGAGGAGAGGGACCGTGCGTTTCACAACGTCACTTCACGACATGACGCGTTCGGTCAGGAACGTCACGAAGCCGCGCAGCGCGTCCGACCCGGTGAGTTCGGCAAGCGTTGCCGCCACCGCACCGATGACGATCCCGGCGGCGACAATCAGCTTGCCGACATCCTGACCCTTGAGCGTGCCAAGCTGATCGGGTTCCCCAGACAAGTAGGCGGAGGCGGCGAAAAATTCCTCGCCGATGAGCGTGTAGTCACAGGCGGCGACGAAAAACGGCAACTGTTGCGGCTGCGCCGTGCCGGCAATCTGAATCGCGCCGATGCCGTTGCCCGTCTCGGCGAGGATGAGCGATTCGGCGAAGAATCCGCCGAAGTAGAAGCAGGCAGCCGGACGTTCCCGAGCCATTACGCCCTGCAGGTGGCCAACGTAGGCGAACTGCTCTTCGGTCACGTAGTAGACATCGTCGGCCGAAAAGTTCTCCGGCCGGCCAGCCGACGCGTAGGCGGACTGGAGCGCCTCGCGCGCCGCGAGCATGACCAGCGCTTTCGACGTCGGCACCTCGATCCTCGCATCGTACTCGGCAACCGTCTTGCCGACACGTTCGAGAATGGTGACGGCCGCGATGGTCTGGATGTCGTTCATGTCGAGGATGCCAGGCACGAACAGGCACGGCCGACCCATCTCGGTGGCGCGGCCGACGGCGTCCTCGACACTGGCCAGGCCGGCGATCTGCCGCACCTTCATCGGCATGCCGCGGCGCGCGAGCACGATGAAGGCCAGCACGGCGCCACACAGCACGACGAGCACGAAAAGGAAGTAGATCCGGCTCCAGTCGAACCAGGCGGTGGAAGCGTCGGCGGTCTGCGCTGCCGCCGGCAGGGCGGACACCAGGATGGACGTCGCGCCGATGCCTGCCGCGCGAACGCGACGCCGGAGGCTATTCTTCGATGACCTCAACGTTTGCCCGCGGGATGATAACACCTTCACCAGACTCGAACGTGACCTCCACAACACGGGCGCGTGACCCTGAACCGAGTACCTGCGGCTCGGGGGGCAGCGCCCGCACGGTGGCGAGCACGCCGAAGTACGGATCGCGGATGATGCGCACCGGTGCACCCACTCGCAGCACCGACCCGCGCTGACGCGACGACGGTGCCGCGCCAGCGTCGGCTCCAAGCGGGATGACAATCTCGGGTCGAATGACGCCAGCTCGAATCTGCGTCGTCCCGTTCACCGCCACGTCTGCACCCTGATGCGAGGCGAGCAACGAAAACGTCCGCCGCGCCATCGCAATTTCACCGAAGCCCTCCGTGATCACGACGGTGATACCCAGCTTCTCTGAACCCGTGATTGCGACGCCCAGGTTGTAGCCCAGGAACGCCTCGAGGTCGGCATCGTCGAGGCCGCCGGAGACAATGGCGACCGCACCGACCGCGCGCGCGCGCTCGATGGCTTCCAGCGTCATCCGCGCTCCGCCGACGATCACCGCGCCGGTCATGTCGGCCGTGATCTGGCTGGCGCTCAGTTCCTGGTCGTGCGCCTGGCAGGCCAGCATCAAGCGGCCGAACGCTTCCCCGCCAACCCCGAAGATGCCCTGAATCAGCGCCACCGACGATTCGATGACGCACCCCTCGTGCGGGAGCACTTCTTCCACACGGCCCGCGAGGTACGCCTTGACCTCGACAGGCACCGGGGCGCCTCGGATAATGACCTGACCCGTCACTCCTGAGATGGACTCGATCGTGCCGCCAACCGTCGAGACGTAGTCCTGCTTGAACCGGCCGAAGATGCCTTTGGTCCTCGCCAGCACGTCGCCAGCCACGAGCGTCTCGCCTTCCTTCTTCAGCATGCAGCCAGGGACGTCGCCCGGCTGCAGCGACAGGAGCTTGGCCAGGTTGAGCGGCAGGATGTCGCCCGGGATGAACGTCTGCGCAACGACGTCACGCGCGCCAGCGTGGTCACCCACAGACACCCGCACCTCGCCAGGAATCGGAAGCACGCGACGGACGCGGTAGCGTGTGTGAGGCGTGACCGTCAGGCCCGGAGCGTAGGCCGTCGCCGTCGTGCTCATGACGCGACCGCCCCGGCCGTACCGTAGAGGCCCAGTGCGTCCACCCAGCGCGCCATCATCGCGCTCGCGGCCGCTCGGTCCTCGGGCAATACCAACGGCCGTCCGCGTGCATCCAGAATCACGCCGACGCTGCCGCCGCGCACCTCTCGCTCAACCGGCTTCCCGGAGCCTGCGCCGCAGTCGAAGCCCTTCTCAGGCTGGACGCTCAGCGTCGCCATCTCGCCATCGGCCAGCGGCAGCAGCTGCAGGTCGCCGACGTTCACGGCACCCGACTGCTCACCTGCCTTGGTGCGCATGGTGTACCGGAAACAGGGCTTGCCCGCCTTCCCTTGCCCCCTGGCAGCGACGCACGTACCGAGATAGACAAGGCAGTCGCGCTCGAAGACCTCCAGAGAGGCCTTCGGGTGTACCTGCGCCAGCACGCCCAGGTGCGGCATCATGAAGATCGAGTCCTTGCCGAGCGTCGTGAATCCTTCGGGCTCGAACGCGTCGATCAGCATCATCGCCGTCTGCGCCATGCGCGGTGCGTGCGACAGGACACCACCCGACGCGACCAGCAGGTCGAGCTTCATGTTGTCGACAATGGTCTGACCCGCGGTCTCCTGCCGGAAGGTGTCCCCCACTGTTCGCTGCTGCTGGACGCCTTTGAGCGTCGTGGCAAACGCCTTGTGCTGGACATAGGCCAGACGAAGCGCCTCCCGCGCGACGGCCTGCTCGAACACGAGCGCCTCCAGCGTCTGCGGGATCGTCGTCGGGCGGATCATCTTGTTCTTGACCCGGTTCCTGAGCTCGCGCGCCTCCATGTCCATGTGCACCCAGCGGAGCACATTGGTCATGCCGGTCTCGGCAAACACATTGGCAATGGAATAGCTCATGCCGAGGTTGGCGCTCACCGTGCGGTTGAAGGTGCCATCGAACACACTGAACACGTCGGTCGTGGCGCCGCCGATGTCAACGCCAACGACATTGATGCCGTCGCGCCTGGCGATCGCCTGGAGGATGTCGCCGACGGCGCCGGGGGTTGGCATGATCGGCGCGTCGGTCCACTCGATCAGCTTGTCGTAACCCGGAGCGTGGGCCATCACGTGCTCGAGGAACAGGTCGTGAATGGCGTCGCGGGCAGGGCCGAGATTCTCGCGTTCGAGCACAGGACGCAGGTTGTCGACAATCGACAGGGCGTAGCCGTCGCCGAGCGCCTTCTTCACCAGTGGCGCCGCGTCCTTGTTGCCCGCGTAGATGATCGGCAGCGTGTAGGTGATGCCAAAGCGGGGCCGCGGCTTCGCCGGGGCAATCAGTTCGGCAATCTGCACCACGTGCGTCGTCGTGCCGCCGTCCACGCCTCCAGAAATCAGGATGATGTCCGGCCGCAGCTCGCGGATGCGCTGAATCTGCTCGTGGGGCTTCCGCTTGTCGTTGGACGCAATGACGTCCATGACGATCGCTCCTGCCCCAAGCGCCGCGCGTTTGGCGCTCTCGGCCGTCATCTCCCGCACGACGCCGGCCACCATCATCTGCAGTCCACCGCCGGCGCTGGACGTCGAGATGTAGATGTCGCAACCCTCGTCGTTGGTCGCCGGTCGAATGATGCGGCCCTGGTCGTCGATGAATCGGCGACCCGACAGCTCCTGTACCTCGGTGATGGCGTTGACGACGCCGACCGTCACATCGGCAAACGGCGCCTCGACAGTGGTCGGCGCTTCGCCACGGTGGGTCTGCCGGTAGACGCCATCCACGACCTGGATGAGGATCGCCTTGGTAGTGGTACTGCCGCAGTCGGTGGCGAGAATCACCCGGATGCGGGCGGGGTCAAGGGCGGTCACAGCGGCTTCTCACGGACTGCCGTCTCGCGGGCTGCGTAGTCGCGCTCGACCGCCTCGATGCGATCGCGGATATAGCTCACCGAACCACGCTGTTCGACGAACCGCGCGAATTCGCGGTAGGACCCGGTGTCGACGATGGGACTGATCAACGGCTCAAAGAAATGCAGAGCCTGTGCCGACACGAAGTTCAGTGGAGCGCACATCTCCAGGAGGATCAGCCCTGGAGTGGTCAAGTGACGGCGCACCACCTCGTGCGCCAGCCGATCGACCACCGTCCGCTGGACATCGTTGGGAGTGATGTCGTCAACCGAGTCGATGGCGAACGCGTGCTTGAACCAGTCGCGCGGGGGCACCGCAGCCAGTATAGCCGCGCGGGCGTTACGAACCGACGGCGAGGAACGGCTTCAGCTCTTCCTTGACGATGTCGGGGCTCGTCGAGCGGACGATGACGCCGTCGAACTGTTCCCCGGCGGGCTGCCCGGCTTCGTCGATGACCCTGACCAGGCGCACGCCCCAGGGCCTGGCCTCACGGATCTTTGCCGCCACTCGATCCGCGCTCATCACGCCCAGGCCCGAGCCGATGAAGACCACGTCGGCGGGGGTCTTCCGGAACGCCATCAGTGCTGCAGCGCCCGAGTCGGCCTGCACCGCGTCGCCATAGATCTGCACCTGTGCCGCGAACAGCGCCCTGAAATCGGGGTCTCCGTCCACGATCAGGGCGGGCCGTTTCGGATTGATCTGAACGGGCTCGACTGTCACCTGTCGTGGCTCGGCGGGCAGTGTCCGCAGCAGTGCCTCGATCTTGACCACGAAGTTGGCATGGCGCAGCGGCTTCACGATGTAGTCGGAGACGCCGAGCTGCATCAGCTTGATGACCGTCTCTTCGTCGCGTTCGGCGGAAAGGATGATCACCGGCAGGTCACAGGTCACGTCTGAAGCCCGGATTTCCTCGAGTGTTTCCAGGCCGCCCATCCCGGGCATGTCGACGTCGAGGATCGCGAAGGCGCACGAGCCGTCGGAGAGCGCGTTGAGCGCCTCGACACCGTCCTGGCACTCGACAACGGTGCAGCCGAACTGGTCCTCGAGCACGCGTTTCGCTATCAGCCTGACGGAGGCGTCATCGTCGCAAAGAAGGGCGCGCATGGTGGGGCGGAGCGATTCGCTCGTGTGCTCGTTGGTGACCGAAACTGCACGCACGCTGCGGGCAGGCTTACGTCCTGCCTATCGACGAGGCAGGTCACTTCTTTATTGTCGGCACCCGACTCCGCGCTTCAAGCCGCCTCGGGGCGATGACGATTTCTCGTTTACGCCGTGTCTCGCATGAACCACCAGCCGCTCATGACCTCGGTCCGCGCCACGTGGGCCGCACCCTCGGCCAAAGTGTGGGTGTGGCCGGCGGCAGCGCTGGCCGTGTCGCTCGTTCTGACCTGGCTGGCCTACAGCGCGGCAAAGCAGGGAGCCTTGCGCAACGACGAGGCGCGCCTGGCTCGTCTGAGCGACCGCGTCGTCGGGCAACTCCGTGCACGCGTGGACTCGGCCAATGAGGCAGTGCACGGCGCGAGGGCCCATGTTCTGGCCGCCGAGCAGGTGACGGGCTCCGCATGGTCCACCTATACCGCCGCGGTCCTGCCCTCAGTCGACAAGGGTCTCGTCGGTCTGGGGTATATCGAGCGCGTGCGCCGCGAGGACATTCCCGCCCTCGAGCAACGACTGCGCCAGGAGGGCCAGCGCTCGTTCGCCGTTGAACGGTCCGGGGACCGCGAGTGGGTCTACGCCGTCACCCGCATCGAGCCCGAGGCCGAGAACGTAGGAGTGCTTGGCCTGGACATCGGATCCGGGAACACCCGCCGGATCGCAGCCGAAGAGGCGATGCGTACCGGCAAGCCCGTGCTGTCAGGACGTATCCGGATCGTCGAGGGAAGGAGCAGCGTCCCGGGCTTTCTGCTCCTGCTTCCGGTGTACCGCCAAGGCGAGAGGACGGATACGGCAGAGGGACGCGAGGCGGCGCTGGTGGGGTGGACCTATGCGTCGATTCGGGTCGATTCGCTCACCACCGACCTGCTGGGGTCGGCCAGGGAACAGGTCGATTTCAAGCTACTTGACGGGCCCTCCAGCTCGCCAACCGAGCTCTTCGCGTCGGGCGACCTGCGGGCTGGGACAGGGCCCGAACGCCGCGTGCAGCTGCCGCTCTACGGCCGGCCGTGGACGGTGACAGTCAGACTCCGCGTCGATGCCGACCCGTTTGGTGCGAACAGCCTGCCTGCTGTCGTCCTCGCGGCCGGTCTGCTGATTTCACTGCTGAGCGCTGGCCTGTGCTTCGCATTCGTCAGAACCCGCCACGAGGCCCAGCGCCTGGCGGCGCAGATGACCGCCGACCTGGTCGGCGCCAACGCACGGCTCGACCACACTGCCGCGCGGGCCCGCCACCTGGCCGAGGAAGCGACGAGGGCCAATCGCGCCAAGTCTGACTTCCTGGCCATGATGAGCCACGAAATCAGGACGCCGCTCAACGGCATCATCGGGATGACCGGTCTGCTGCTCGACTCAAGGCTCGAGCCGGCGCAGCGCGAGCTGGCCGAGACCATCCGGGCGTGCGGTGACGTCCTGCTCGTGCTGCTCAACGATGTGCTGGACCTCTCCAAGATCGAGGCGGGTCAGCTCAGGCTCGAGCCGGCCCCATTCGAGCTCCAGGATGTCGTCGACGAGGCGTTCGACGTGATCGCACCGCGCGCGGCGTCGCAGCACCTCGACCTGATAGCCGAGGTGGCCGACGAGACGCCGGTCGCCTTCGAAGGTGATGCGGCGCGCCTCCGCCAGGTCTTGCTCAACCTGCTGTCGAACGCCGTGAAATTCACGCCTCGCGGCGCGGTCACGCTGCGGGTCAGCCGCACGGCCTCGCCGGACCCGGCAGCGACCATGCTCCACTTCGCTGTGCAGGACACCGGCATCGGCATCGAGCCAGAGGCGGTGGATCAGCTCTTCCAGCCCTTTACGCAGGCCGATTCCTCGATCTTCAGACGGTTTGGCGGAACCGGTCTCGGGCTGGCGATCAGCCGACGCATCGTCGAGCAGATGGGCGGTCGCATGTGGGTGGAGAGCACACCGGCGGTGGGATCGACGTTCCACTTCACGCTGCGTCTGTCCGTTGTCGGCGACGCCGCGCCGCCAGCACCGGCACCGGCACTGGCACCGCGCCGCGTCCTGGTCGTCGACGACAACGATCAGGAGCGACAGATCGTGACCACGCTGCTGGGACGATGGGGAGTCTCTGCAGCCTCCGTCCCCTCGCTGGCCGATGCACAGGCAGCCCTTGACCGATCCGATCACTTCGATGCCATCATCATTCGCGAACGCGCCGCCGCGAGCCGCGAGCAGGCCCGGGCGCTGACGAGCCCGAATGGGAGCGGATCGGCACTGGCGCCCATCATCTGGATCACTTCCACCGTTCCGCTTGACGCGGAAGCCAGCGAGATCGTCCTCCGACAGCCGGTTCGACCGCGTCGCCTTCGCGAGTACCTCGAGAAGGCCCTGGGCGCTGCCGGGACCGCACCGGGTTCGACGCTGCGCGACGCGACGGAACGGGGTGTGACGGTCCGTAGGGCGGGTCCGAAGGACCCGCCGCAGATCCACACTCCGCTACGCATCCTCCTCGCGGAGGACAACGTGATGAACCGCCGCTTCGCGGAGCTGATGCTGCGCAAGCTCGGTTATGAGACCGACGTCGCCCCGGACGGGCGCGCGGCGCTCGATGCGCTCCACCGCGTCCGCTACGACCTGCTGCTGCTCGACATCCACATGCCGGAGGTTGACGGCCTCGAAGTGGCTCGGCAGCTGGTGGCCGGCTCCCCTCCCGGAACGAGGCCGTGGATTGTCGCGCTGACCGGTGACGGGATGCCGGCCGAACGCGAACGGTGCTTCGCCGCCGGCATGGACGATGTGGTCACCAAGCCTTACGCACGGGCGTCATTGAGCGCAGCACTCGAGCGGTGCATCGCCGGACTCGCGGCTCGCCGCGGATCGTCGCGCGCCCCACACGGCCACCAGGACAGCGCGGTCGCCTAGTCACGCCATGGCTGCACCTGCTCAGGCACTCGCGCTTGACTCCCGTGAAGGAGTGTTCGTCGCGCGGCAGCCCATCCTGAACACCGCGGGACAGGTGTTTGGCTACGAACTTCTCTACAGGGCCGGCGCCGACGCCCTGTCGTGCGAGGTCACCGCCGACCTTGCGGCATCGCGCGTGCTCAGCGATGCCGTCCTGAACCTGGGACTGGACACGCTGACCAGCGGCAAGAAGGCGTTCATGAACGTCAGTCGGACGCTGCTGCTGAGCGGTCACGCCACGTTGCTGCCGCCGCGATCGGTCGTCCTCGAAGTGCTCGAGACCGTCACCGTGGACGACGCGGTCATCCAGACGTGCAAGACGCTGCGCGCCAAGGGGTACTCCATCGCGCTCGACGACTATCTGCCTGGACTGGACGCCGATCGCCTGTTGCCGTTCGTCAATTTCGTCAAGGTCGACGTGCTGAACACGACGCGCGACCAGTGGGTCTCCATCCGACGAGCCATGCCGTCCTACGTCACGATGGTGGCGGAGAAGGTGGAGAACGCCGATGTCTATGAGGACCTGAAGAAGCTCGGCTACCACCTGTTCCAGGGCTACTACTTCTGTCGTCCGAAGATGTTCAAGGCCGGGGCACTGTCAGGACATCGCCTCGCCTACGCGCAGCTCCTGATGGCGCTCAACAACGAGAACGTCACCGTCGCGCAGGTGGAAGACCTCATCAAGCACGACGCCTCGCTGAGTTACCGGGTACTGCGCTGCATCAATTCGGCGGCGTATGGCATTCGGCGTCAGATCCAGTCGATTCGTCAGGCGGTGGTGCTGCTCGGGCTGGATCAGGTGCGCAAGTGGGCGTCGGTGTGGGCCCTCGCCGGCCTGAACGAAGGCGCCAGCGCCGAACTCGTCACGGTGGCGATCCTGCGCGCCCGCGCCTGCGAGCTGCTGGCGCAGTCGGTACTGACGCGGGAACAGTCCTCCGAGTACTTCCTGCTCGGTCTCTGCTCGCTCCTGGACGTCATCCTGCGAAAGCCGATGGAGGAAGCCCTGAGCGAGCTGCCGATTTCCGACACGGTCAGGGACGCGCTCCTGGGCGTCGACAACCGAGCTCGGCAGGTGCTCGACGCGGTGATCGCGTACGAACGCGCCAACTGGGACGATGCGGCGGCAGGGGCGGAGAAGGCGGGCATCGCGCTGGCGGCCCTGCCGGAGGCGTATGCCGATGCGCTGCGCTGGGCGAACGAGATGAAGCAGGCGGCGCAGATGTAGGCGGCTGCAGTGCTACGCTGCGGGCATGGCTCGTTCTCCACGTCCCGGCATTGAGCGCGACCTGCACGCCCTGGCGAACCCGAAGCGCGCGATCGACCTGCAGCGCTTCTTCAAGACCGGCCCCGGCGGTTACGGCGAGGGTGACAGGTTTCTCGGGCTGACCATGCCCCAGGTGCGCCAACTGGCGCGGACGCACGGGGCGGCGTCACTCAAGGACATCGAACGACTGCTCGAATCGCCCTGGCATGAAGCACGCACGCTGGCCCTGGTGCTCATGGTGAACCAGTACGCGCAAGCCAGCGAACCCGCCAGACGTGCCATCTATCGCCTGTACCTTGCGCGCACGGATCGCATCAACAATTGGGACCTCGTGGATGTCAGCGCCCCTGGGGTCGTTGGTGCCCACCTGCTGATGCGCCAGCGCGGTGTCCTTCGGCGGCTGGCGCGGTCGCGCAACCTCTGGGAACGCCGGATTGCCATGGTCTCGACGGCCGCGTTCATCCGGAACGATCAGTTCGACGACACGCTGGCACTCGCCGACATGCTGCTGACCGACCCGCACGACCTGATGCACAAGGCGGTTGGCTGGATGCTCCGCGAGGTCGGGAAGCGTGATGAGAAGATGCTGCGCCGCTTCCTCGACCGGCACGCGGCGCGAATGCCGCGCACCGCGCTGCGCTATGCGCTCGAACGGCTCACGCCTCGCCAGCGACAGCACTACATGACAACGCCGCGAACCTGACCCGCCTTCTGACGTTACTGGCGAAGGTCCGTAGCCCAGGCGAGGGCCTCGGCATAGACGGGGGGAATGTCGCTCACGCGGATGCCGAGCTGGCAGCACGTCGACGCCGCCTGCTCCCAGTCGCCGCGCTCATAGGCGATAACCGCATCCAGCAGCGTGCGTTCCGCATTGGCGTAGCCACGGAGCGCATCGGTCGTCCGCTCGGGAAGCGACACCGCCCTCAGGACATCTTCCATCGGGCGCTCGAGCAGCACATCGAGCATCGAACACAGTCCGAGCAGGAACAAGGCGCCGCTCGACTCCACGCCGAGCACTTTTGCGCCCAGCTTCTCGCAACACCGCGCCCTCACCGCGGCCATCGTCATGACCTCGGAGACGCCAGACCCGCTGAGGCCGGTCAGGGCCCAGACCGAGATCCAGCGGCGAACCTGATCCTGCCCGATCAGCATCAGTGCCTGCCGAATCGAGTGGACGCGCTGCGATACCCCAAGAGCCGCCGAGTTCGCGTAGCGAAGCAGCCGCTGACAGAGCGAGACGTCACGCTTGATCAAGTCGTCGAGTTCGGTGACCGTCACGTTGGGACGATTGAGCGCGGCCAGGAGGCGCAGCGATGTGGACTGCTGCAGCGACATGTCCCGGGCGTGAAAGGTGCTTGGGCGACAGAAGTAGTAGCCCTGAAACAGCTCGAAGCCCTCGGCGAGCGTGGCGGCATGCACCTCAGCCGTCTCGACCTTCTCTGCCAGCATCCGCAGATGACCGGGCGCTGCGCGGATGACCTCTCGCCGCGCCGCAGCGTCCAGGCTGAGCACATCGACCTTCACGTACTGCGCGAATGGAAAGAGGCGTTCGGCCGGCGAGCCCGGCACGAAATCGTCGAGGGCCAGCGCGTAGCCCATCCCGTGCAGTTCACGGCAGCGCTCCACGACGCCGTCGTCAACGTCGACGGTTTCAAGCACCTCGAGCACGACCGAACCAGACGGGAGCAGCGCGCCGAGGTCTCCCATCAGCAGGTTGCGCGTGACGTTGAGAAAGGCGGGGCATCCCGGCGTCAGCGTCTCCAGCCCGACCGACATGATCGCCGCGTGCACCACCCTGGCCGTCGCCGCGTCTGGCGCATCGGAGGCGAGGCCGAAGTCGCTGCCGCCACCCCGGTAAAGCAGCTCATAGGCCCGCACCCGGCCATGTCGATCGAGGATCGGCTGCCGTGCCAGAAATACGGTGTCGCGCGAAGCGGCTGCGGATTGCGGTTCCGGGGTCGACAAGGGCATGAACGGCGCTCATAGGAGAATCGGCGACCTGGCCCGGCAAGGTTAGGCGCGCCACGCCGCCTGATGGGAGAGACTGCACATGTCGGCGCGTTCAGCACAGGATTGCGGAGATTCGGACGGAGATTGTGGGAGGATGCCGCCGTGGACGACATCGACCGCGCGCGTCAGGCGTTTGCCACGCAGGTTGTCGCCGGAATCGAGACCTCCGACAGGCTCCGCGCCGCCTTTGCCGCGGTCAGCCGCGAAGCATTCGCCGGACCGCCGCCGTGGTCAATCTTCAGTGGGTCGGGAGACGAGGTCCGCGGGTCGAGCGACCCTCGTCTCCTCTATCAGGACGTTCTGATTGCCCTGGCGCCAGACCGTCGAATCAACAACGGCCAGCCCAGCCTTCACGCCGCGTGCCTTGCGGCGGCTGACCCGCAACCCGGCGAGTCAGTGCTGCACGTTGGAGCGGGCACCGGATACTACACGGCGATTCTGGCCGAACTGGTCGGACCGAGCGGGAGGGTCAT
>JBEBGV010000205.1:0-2033 GCA_040081265.1 Vicinamibacterales bacterium | reverse complement strand
CTCGGCCGGATCGAGGAACGAACAGCGCTGAGACAAGGACAACTGCGTGTTACCCATGTTCCCGGTTAACGCTGTTACCTATCTTCCCGGTTGCACAGATTGTGAAATCCCTGGACCTCGGTAACAGATCCTGCTCTCCTCTCTGGTCGACAAACCGGGAGTGGAGGCACGATGACGAAAGCAGAGCAGGCCCGCCGGATGGCGTGGCGATTCAAGGTCGTACAGGAGGCATGCGAGCGGTCGCGCAACGTGGCGCGCACCTGCCGGCATTTCGGGATCTCCCGGCAGGCTTTCTACCGGTGGAAGCGACGCTATGACGCGCTGGGGGTGACGGGCCTCGCTGACCGACCGAGCCGGCCGCAGCGGTCGCCCAAGGCGACGCCCCAGGAGGTCGTGAGCAAGATCCTCTACCTGCGGCAGACCTACCACTTCGGCCCCGGCAGGATTGCGGACTACCTGAAACGCTTTCATCAGATCGCCCTGGCCGTGTCGTCCGTGCATCGCATCCTGGTGCGCCACGGGATGAACCGGCTGCCCGGCAGTCAGAAGCATCGATCGCACGCCAAGCGGTGGCAGCGGTATGAGAAGCCGCAACCCGGCCATCGCCTGCAAATGGACGTGAAGTTCCTGGAGCGTATTCCGGGCACGCGGAAGCGGCTCTATCAGTTCACGGCCATCGACGATTGCACGCGTGTCCGCGTGCTGAAGGTCTATGACGCGTGCAACCAGGCGACGGCCATCCGCTTCGTCGACGAGGTGCTGCGCCGGCTGCCGTTTCGTGTCCAGGTGGTGCAGACCGACAACGGCGCGGAGTTCCAGTCACACTTTCACTATCATCTCCAGGGGTTGGACATTCGCCACGCCTACATCCGGCCGCGGACGCCGCACCTGAATGGCAAGGTCGAGCGCTCGCACCGGGTCGACGACCAGGAGTTCTATCAGCTCCTGGACAAGGACGGCATCACCGACGACATTCACCTGTTCAACGAGAAGCTGCGGGAGTGGGAGGACTACTACAATTACCACCGGCCGCATGGGGCGCTGGATGGCCAGACCCCGTACGAACGACTGATGGCCAAGATGAGACCGGGAGCGTCACCGGCGTCCTAGGAACTTACAAGCCGATAGGCCGACGGCCAGCCCGTCGCTACAGGTCACCGAGATTCTTCTCGCGAATGAGCTTGAACAAACGCGTCGACTGATTCCGGCCCAGTTCAAGCACATACAGCTCGTCGTTGTCTTGAGCGACCGCATTCGCTTGCTCAGGGCTGAGTCCTAAGAGTGCGCGAAGAATCATCCGATTTGTATTGGCATGCCCGACGACTAACACCGTGCCTGACGCATTCGCACGCTGAATCCTGCTTAGTGCTTCGCGGACTCTTTCCAACACGCGTGTTCGCGGCTCTCCTCCATCGAGATCGTCCTCATCGCTCGGAACTCGCCGCAAGTACTCAGGGTCATTGTTAGGCTTGCCTTCGAATCGTCCGACGCTTCGTTCTCGCAACTCAGGAAGCGCTTGCACCTGCGCGCCAGGCGCAAGGATCTCTGCCGTCACGCGGCTGCGAACCAGCGTGCTTGAGTAGACGGCATCGAAGGGGGTGCCCCTCAGTGCCACTGCCATGTCGTTCGCCTGCTGCCGTCCCCGTGCCGTGAGCGGGGTATCAAGCCAGCCGGCCAACGTTCTGGCAAGATTGGCCTCACTCTCGCCGTGCCGGGCTAAGTAAATGCGAAGTGTTCCTGCGTCAGGGGTCTGCGCCTCAGCTAGCAGGACGCAACAGGCCACCGCAACAACAGCTACTATCGCGCGCATCAACCCACCCCTAAGTGTAAGTACCGTGTCGATTAATCCGGCTAACGCCAGCGATGACCCGCGCCGGACTCGCCGTATTGGGCCATGGTCCGGCGTCGGCGTCCATCGCTTTGTTAGGCAGCCGTGGGTACAAACCGGGTACATAGGTAACACATCTCACTGGGTACATGGGTAACACCTTTACGCTGGGGCTGGAGGACAGTCGATGCCCTGGCTGGAGACG
>JBEBGV010000123.1:0-7861 GCA_040081265.1 Vicinamibacterales bacterium | reverse complement strand
ACCACCGGCGTCCACACACGAGCCTCGGCCGGCGCTCGCCCTGGATGCGTTTCCAAGAGGCTGCCTAAGATGAACAACCTCTTTGACATTCACAGCTAGGTCAGGGGATAGGGGTTAGGACGACGTCGGCGCGTCGGCGGAGATCGGTCATCCACTGATCGATCGTGTCCTGCGCGCTGCCGCCGAAACGCTGATCCAGATAGGCCCTGATGCGCAACGTATCGCGCGCGCTCTGCCGGATCTGCCGCTCATCGAGCCCGGTCTGCGCCGCCAGCGTGGCCACCGTGGGTCCCATCTGCGCGCGCATGCGCGCTTCTTCCTGATCGACCGCGGCGGCAGCCGGCTCGGGAGGCGGGAAACGTTCGACCTCGAGGAGCAGCAGCAGCCGCTGAATCCATTGTTCGGCGGCGAAGTCGGTTTCGTCCGGTCCGGCCATCACAAGTCCCATCGCACGGGCCGCCCGCACGTCAGACAGGGTGACAGATGCTCCGTTCACCCGGGCGAGGACCCGGTCCAGCAGAATCTGCGCATCGACCCGCATCGACACCAGCACGGCTACGGTCAGGCATCCGGCGGCGAGGCGGCGGCACGCCGGCACGAGCCTCATCAGAACGCCTGCCCCAGCGAAATGTGCAGCACGTAGGCACGTTCGAGCTCCCCGGCCACAAGCTCGCGTCGCCTCAGGTTGAAGCCGAGGTCGACACGAATCGGTCCCACCGGCGAACGATAGCGGAACCCGAAACCAGCCGCACCACGCAGGTTGGTGATGTCGAGGTCGCTGGCACGCTGAAACACGTTGCCAGCGTCGAGGAAGCCCACAACCTCCGCGCGCTGTCGCAGTGCGCCCACACGCAGCTCACCGTTCAGGATGATTTCGCCGTTGCCGCCGGTTGGAAATCCTGAAGGACTGATCGTCTTCTCGTCGCCGAGCCGATCGAGGGAAAAGCCGCGGACGGTGGTGTCGCCACCGGCGAAGAACCGCTTGCTGGCCGGAAGATCGCGCACCACCTGAGCGTCCACCATCCGCTCGAATCCGCGCGCGGCGCCGAGGCGCGCCGACAGCGCCAGGATCATCCGGCGCTTCGCCGGCAGTGGCAAAAACGCCGACGTCTGGACGAACGTCTTGAAGTAGCCCACCTCAGAGCCCAGCCCGCGCGCCGCCAGCTCGCTGTCGATGAGGGTGAACGCTCCACGGTTTGGATACAGCCCATCGTCTCTGGTGTCGCGGATGAGTGAGGCGGCGAACCCTGACAGACGCACCTGCGGAAAGAGGCGATCGATGAGCGGCTTCTCGTTCTCCGAGATGTGCTCGTCGAAGAGCCGCGTCTGCTCGAAGGCGTAGCGGCCGGCCACGGTCATGCGGTTGCCGAGCCGCGTGCCGGCCTCGGCGCGGGTCTCCCGCGTGATGAAGTTGAAGCTGGAACGCACGGCCTGATTGATGATGCCCGTGATCAGAAGATCGGCGGGCGTTCCCAGGATGCGGGGCTCGCGGTACGTGGCATACAGCCGGTACTCATTGAACCCGTAGCCACCCTGGTCCGCGGTCGGGAGGGGCTCACCATCGACGGGGACGACGTCGCGCGAGCGCAGGCTGAGGCGGCCAAAGAGATTCACCGCGCGGTTCTTGCCCCACAGGTTCCGCCGCCCGATCTCGAAGAATCCACGCGGTGCCACCTCGAAGCGTTCCTCCGCCTGGCCACCGTCTCCGGTCGGCCGCAGGCGCAGCCCACCTTCCACACCACCGCCGTAGCCAAGCGTCGTCGGCGGAGCCTCCTCCACCTGGACGACGACGTCGCGGCGCGACTCGCCGGGATGAGTCACCGGCGTGATCTGAATGCGGCGGAAGAGGCCAAGTGCGGCAAGACGCTGCTGACTCTCGACAAGGGCAGACGCGCTGAGCGGCTGGCCGGCGCGAATGGTCAGCTCGCCTTCGATCGTAGAGGTGCGGGTACGGCGGTTGCCGATGACGATCACGTGGTCCACGATCGCCTGTGGACCCTCGGTGATGACGAAGGTGACGTCGGCCAGGGCATCACCGTCGCGCAGCATCACGCGCGGGATGATCACCACGCTGTCATAGCCACGGTTGCGATACTCGAGGTCCAGACGATCACGATCGGAGGCCACCTGAACCTCCGTGAACGGACTGCCGGGAACGGTCGCCACCATCTGCCGCAGCTGCGTATCGGAGATCACGGTCGCGCCCTCGAACACGATCGGGCCCACCAGTGTCCGCGAACCCTCCGCGATGTCGACCGAGACGCTGATCGCGCGATCGTCGCCGGTGTCGGTGGTGCTGACGGTGGTCGTGGCCCGGACATCGGCACGAGCGAAGCCCCGCGATCGATAGAGCCCGCGCACCCTGGCCAGCCCGGTGTCCAGGGACTCCTGGACAAACGGCGAGCGGGGCTGGAGTGCGAGCGCCGCCTGCACGTCGGCCAGCGGGACGATCCGGGTGCCCTGCACGCTGACGCCTTCGAGCAGGTATCGCCGGCCCTGGGTGACGGTGAAGACCAGTCGCAGCTGGTCTCCATTCAGATTGCGGGTGTAGGCTGCGAGCGCATCGCGATAGCCGCGTCCTCGCAGATATTCCTCGATGGCAACGGTGGAGTCCTCGAGCAGGTCTTCATCAACGGACCCTTCGGTGCGAATGGGAACCAGGCGCTCCCGCTCGCCCTCCGGCAACGGGTCGCCCTCGAAGGCAATCGAGACGACCGGGCCGCGATCGATCACCAGCACCACCCGCGCCGTGCCGTCGGCCTCGAATCTCACCGACTGGGTGGCACGTGCTTCGTAGTAGCCTCGCCCGTGCAGGTCGGCCTCATACCGATCCAGCCCGCGCTGAATCGCGTCGGCATCATAGGCGCCGCCGACGCGAACACTCACGTCAGCCAGCAGGGACGCCTGCTCGGATGGCATCAGGCCCTCGACATCGACGGCGCCGACTCGCGCTCGAGGACCGGACTGGATCTCAACCACCAGCGATGCGCGATCCGGGTTGTGTGATTCTTCGATGCTGGTTGTCACTGCCGCTGTGGTGTAGCCGCGGCTGCGGTAAAAGGCCTGCACAAAGCGCTGGAGTTCCTCGACGCGGCCGGCCTGGGGCGCGGTACCGAAACGATCGACAACCGCGCGGCGCACGTCTCCTTCCGACAGGCCCAGCGAACCGGCAAGCTCGAGGCGATCAATCGGGTGCAGCGGCACGAGCTCGTAACGGAGCCTGACTCCTCCGCCGGCGGGCTCCTGAAACACCCGCACATCCTCGAAGCGACCGAGGCTCATGAGGTGCGTGATCGTCTCGCGCACCTGCCGCACATCAACGGCCGCGCCTGCCTTGGTCTCGATGAGTCCTGCGACCAGGGGATCGACGACGCGGGCGCCCTCCTGCTCGACGACGACCTCTGACACCATCTGGGGCGTCTGCGCGAGTGCCCGGGCGACCGTGATCGTCAGCAGCACGGCTGTCCACACGCAGAACCTGAGGACGCGCGTCACCATCAGCGCTCGCTCATCGGTGGTACGTCTCGACATCAGAAGACGTGTCGAACCCGGACGTCGAGCGCGTAGGTCCGATCTTCATTGCGCGAAAGAATCCACGAGAACCGATCGGTCTGATCGTACTCGAGCAGGATGATCTGATCGCGCGTGGACGACGAGAGGCTGCGCGAATAGGTCAGGTAGATGCGGTCCGACAGGCGCTTGCCGATCGTCAGGCGGGCTGCCGGGTCGAGCCGCGATGACTGTGCGTTGGGATCGATGAGCGACGGCGTCAGCTGGAACGTGTCGACGCCAAGTGTCTGCTCAACGACCCGACCGACCTCGGCAGTCAGCGCACCGGTGAGTGCGCGCGTGGCGCGCTGGCGCAGCAGCTGTTCCTGCGGGGTGATGCTGCTGTACTGCCGTGCCTCGACGTCAAGGCCAGGAGTGGCGTCGCTGAACAGCAGGCCCAGGACGTCCACCTCGGGCAACGGCGGATCAGACGTGAACTCCGGCGTGAACCGGTCAAGGGTGCCAACGGCCCGAACCGTCACCCGATACGTCTGGGCGGGGACGCGGACACGCGTCTCGGTTTCCACGTCGAAGAAGGGCTCAATCCGGGTCGGATTGTTGAAGTCGATGCTGCCGCGCGTGACCAGATAGCGCCGGCCCTCGAAGTTGACGTCGCCACGTTCGATCTCGGCACGACCGAACAGCAACGGCTTGTCGTAGGTGCCGCGAAGCTGCAGGTCGGCTGTCGCATCGAGTCGCGCGACGCGGTTCTCGATGCGCAGCGTCGAGGGCACGAGGATGTGCACGTCGTAGCGGAGCGGCACGGTCGGGACAAATCCACCGGCTGCAGTCGTGCCACCCAGTGCGCCAGCTGTGGTCTCATTCAAGTCGAGCAGGCCGCCACCGCCATCGAAGGCGCGGCGGTAGACGGCGTTGCGCACGTTGATCGTCCCGGAGAGCGTGGAACCCTGCTGCGTCCCCTGCAGGCTGAGGTCGGCGTCCACCAGCGAGGTCATGCCCTCGGGGAAGCGCAGCCGCATATCCTCGCCGCGCATCGTGACGTCCATCCGACCGGGGCGATAGCGGTCGATGTCGATGCGACCGCCGAACTGCACCGGTCCGCCACCGAGCCGGCCGGTCAGCTCGTCAAGGGTCACACCGCGCGTGTCGAACCGCACCACCCCGGTGACGTTCTCGAGCGCGTGCGGCAGGCTGAATGCGCGCAGGCGTCCGTCGGTGAGGGTGATGGCACCGCTCACGCCCGGGGATCGCATCGGGCCAGTGACGGTGGCCTGGATACTGCCCCGACCAGAGCTGCGGATGTTCGGGACAAAGCCCTGCAGCACCGCCAGGTTGGCCGCACCACCCACCTGCGCGGCGATGCTCTGGTTGTGCAGGTCGAGTGCACCGCTCAGGGTCAGTTCGGTATCCTCGCCGACCAGCCGCATGTCGTTCACGCGCAACGTGAACCGCTCCATCGACGCCTTGATGGGACTCTCATTGCGAAGGCGATAGTCGAAGAACCGGAGGTCGAGCGCATCGACGCTCGTGTCCACGCGCAGGTCATCGACATTGGTCAGGCTGCCGACGACGTGGATGCTGCCGCTGACGACGGCGGTCGTGTACGGTGGCAGGTCCGGCTGGAACACGCGAATGTACGGATCCAGTGAGGTATCGGAGACGTTGAAGTTCATCTCCGCGCGCATCTCATCGGTAAGGGCAATCTGGCCGGAGCCCGACACCGCCAGACGCGGCGACGCGGCCTCGAGCCTCACCGTCATCGTCTCGCCGGCGATGGCCAGCGTGCCGACCACCTGGCCGAGTCCTTCGTCGCCGATATAGAAGTCGCGCACGGTGCCGCGCACATCGTAGCGAGGCTCGTCAAATGTCCCGCTGCCCCCCGCCGTGAAATCCACGAAGCCGGAGAGGGGAGGCAGCTTGTCGCTGCGGACCATGTCGATGGCCGCGATCGGAATCCTCGCCACGTTGAACTGGAACGAGTAGGTCCCGGTCTCCCACGCCACGTAGGCCGCCCCGGTCCCGCGCACACCGCCTTTGCTGATCGCGATGTTGTCGAGCCGCACGCCCGTGCCCTCGAGCCGTACCCCGCCGGTGGCACTCTCGAAGCTCTCTCCATAGGCCACGCCCTGATCGATCGTCATCGTCCCGAAGCCGAGGGGTTGCTGGTACTTGCCAAGGACGCGGAACTCTCCTGACAGCAGTCCGTCGACCTCGTAGTCGTCCAGACCGAACGCGTGGCGCAGGTCCTTGACGGGGCGACCATTGACGCGGACGAGGGCGTCGATTTCATCGCCACCGTCGCGTCGCGGGAATCCGAGGGAATACTTGCCGCTCGTCACGATCTCCGAGCCCGGCGTCCCGACGGTCACGTCGCGCACGGTGGCATAGCTGTTCTCGATGACCACGGCGCCGGCAATGCGGCCCCAGTTGACGTCAAACGCCCGCATCTGCTCGCCGGCGAAGTCACCCTCGATGCGCGGACGCCTGAAGGTTTCGAACATCGTGCCGTCGAAGGTGCCATGACCGCTGATCGGAATCGCGGTCGTGGGCGCACCGAACGCCGTCATGAGGCCAGCCAGCAATCGATCGCTGTCCTGCCAGTCGGTACTGGTCACGTGGAACGGGATGCGCGAATCGTCGCCGTAGTTGGTTCGGCCGTCGAACTCGATATAGGTGGTCGGCGTGGACACACGGCTGCGCGAGATGGCGATGTCGTCAGGGGCGTAGGTGTACGCCAAGGTGCCCGCGATGGGCACGGGCTCGCGCGGCGTGTGGTTGCTGAACGGCGCCTCGTCGGAGTCGGGCACCCCCGCTGGTACGACACCAAGCTCGCGCGCCTGGACCGCCACTCCGGGCGGGGCATCGACGGAGACCTCGCCCTCACCACGGCGACCGGCGAACTGCCCGATCGGCCAGACGAGCAGGTTGCGTCCCGACGCACTTCCGGCCAGACGCAACCCCTTGAGTTCGAGCGCGTTGGTGAGGGTCGCGAGATCGACACCGGTGTACTTGACGTCGAAGGTCCCGTTCGGCCTGACGCCTTTCACGCCGAGTGGCGTCATCAGGTACGAGAACTCAGCCTTGCCGCCGTAGAGCCCAGCGGTCGCCTTCGTCACCTCGAGCTTCTCGGGGACCCAGAGCACTGAGCCGGCGAGGTTCGGGAATCGATACTCGTTGACCGCAAAGTCAGGGCCGCTGAATGTTCCCTTCAACTCACGCCCGGTGCGGGTGCGCCCGTTGACCTGTTCCTTGAACAGATGGAATGTGCCGACGAAATCACCCTCGCCAGACAGCGTGAACGCGTCCCTGGCAAAGAAGAGCTCGCGCATGCGCGCGAAGTCCATGTGCGACCTGATCTGATAGGTCTGCTCGGGCCAGTTGGCGCTCTCGATAACGCCGGTCAGCGCGGTACGCGCCCCGTCACTGACCAGGTCGATCTTGTCGAGGACGATCTGGCCGCCGACGATACGGAAGCTGGTGGTCATGTCAGCCCGCATCGGCTCGTACTTCTGGATCTGCACCGTGCCGTTGGAGAACGTCGCCTGCCCGCGATACTCGGAGGTCGGGCGAGCCACCACGACATCGAGGTTGCGCGCAACGGTGCTCCACGGCGTCTCGTGGTCCTCGAAGACGAATTCACCGCGGTGCGCCCTGACATAGGACAGCGTCGTCGTCCAGGCGCTGGGCCGGCGTGGCGTGTTGCGCGTGAACCGCGGGAAGTTGTGCTTCCCGCCCGGCAGCACCTCGGTGTACATCGTCCAGTCGGTCATCTCGATCTCGTCGAGGACGACGCGCCTGGAGAAGAGCGATGACCACGGCATCGACACCTCGATGCGTTTGGCGGTGAGGAACGGGCGCGACTGCGGCGTCAGGCCTTCGATGACGAAGTCTTCGACCACGAACTCGCCGAGCCACAGGTGCACGCCAAGGCGACCGATGTGCATCGGGCGCTCGATGTAATTCGACCCGCTCCGCTCCGCCAGTCCGCGAAGCCTCGGACCCAGATCGACCGTCAGCGTGGTCACGAAGGCGACGGCGAGAATGACAGCCGCGATCGAGGCGATCCGTCGCAGGATGCGGCGAGTGCGCTGGGTGATCGGGTGGCTGAGGATCTTCTGCACGCGTCTCTGGTCTGCTCAGGCCGTGACGACAGCGAGCAGGGCGTCAGCCTCGACGGCACCGCCGGGCTGAACGAGGATCTCGGTCACCGTACCGGCCAGCGGCGCGTGAAGTTCGTTTTCCATCTTCATGGCTTCCATCACCACGAGCGGCTGTCGGGCGGCGACCTGCTCGCCGCGCGCGACCAGCACGCGCACGATCCGGCCGGGCATCGGCGCGCGAAGCTCGTGCG
>JBEBGV010000015.1:0-81359 GCA_040081265.1 Vicinamibacterales bacterium | reverse complement strand
CCACCGGCGTCCACACACGAGCCTCGGCCGGCGCTCGCCCTGGATGCGTTTCCAAGAGGCTGCCTAAGATGAACAACCTCTTTGACATTCACAGCTAGCACATCGCCCATGGGCTGAAGATAAATGATGGTGGACCTGACCGGGATCGAACCGGTGACCTCCTGAATGCCATTCAGGCGCGCTCCCAACTGCGCTACAGGCCCCTTGGGGTGGTGTTGAACCTATTCATGGTACCCGCCCGGGCCCGGGTTCGCAAGGCCGCATCAGCTAGCGATCAACGGGTCCGAGGAGTAGAGTCGAGTCTTCGCCCGTGCAAATGCACATGGCGAGAGGAGGACCCTTGAGCCTGAGAGATATGTACGCGTACGCGATCCAGACGTCGAAGGGGAAGTTTCACGGCAATGCCGAGGAGCGCGACGGAAAGCTGCATTTCAAGGGAACCGTGGCGACTGAGGCCGAGAAAAACGAAATCTGGACCGCCATCAAGACGATTCCGACCTGGCAGAAGGACATCGTCGCTGACATCCAGGTCACCGGTGGTCCCGCGGCTGCTCCAGCGGCCGCACCCAGGACGTATACGGTCAAGGCGGGCGACACGCTCAGCCACATTGCCAAGGAACACCTCGGCAACGCTGGCGCCTACATGAAAATCTTCGAACTCAACAAGGATCAGCTGACTGATCCAGACAAGATCAAGCCGGGGCAGGTTCTCAAGCTTCCGTGACCTGCCCTGTCACGCTCAGGTCGTACACCTGATCGTGACCCTGCTCTGGCTACGAAAGCCCTGTTCGTCCGGAATGGGCCTTCGTCAGCCAGGCGGCGAGCTGCCGTGCCGCCTCGTCCGGGGTGCTTCCATAGAAGGGCATCATTGCGGTGGGTATGCCTGGAACGCGTGTCAATTGTGCCCGCCAGCGGTTGCTGACCGGGGTGACTTCGATGCGAAACGAACGACCGGCGATAGTTTCTTCGAAACGGTGGACCATGTTGCGTGTGGTGAGGGAGTTGGGACGTGAATGCGAAGGGACGATTCTACGCAGTGCACGCCAGTGATCAAGCGAAGGGGATCACGAAGGGCGGGTCGCGGGGGCGCCCCGGGCGAGTTCGCGTGTGATTTCTGCAAAGAAAATTCTCGTACCCTCAGGTTGTCCACAGCTTTTGCACGAACCATCAACACTTTTTCCACAGTTGAGGTTTCGCGCCCGCGTATCGCCTCAAACCGGGTGAGTACAATCGTCGTCTCAGCCTTCTGAACACCGTGTCCAAGACTTGTCTTCTTGCGAGCATCGTCTGGTTGCTGTCAGCGTTTGCCGAGGCGGCAGGCGGGCCGACGTTGTTCCGCCTTTTCCTGACGGATGGTTCGACCCTTGTCAGCTTCGGTGAGTTCGCGCGCCTCGACGACCGCGTCATCTTCTCGATGCCCGTTGGTGGCCCCGCGGAACAGCCCCGTCTCTATGTCGTCAGCCTGCCGGCTTTTCGCGTCGATTGGGCACGCACCGATGAGTATTCCAGCACCGCCAGAGCCCAGTGGTACGCCGACACCCGAGGTGAGGAGGAGTTCCAGCAACTGAGCAGCGAGGTGGCGCGTGTGCTCAACGAGATCGCCCTGATACCCGACCGCAGGCAAGGCCTCGAAATGGCCGAAAGTGCGCGAAAGGTTCTGGCCGAGTGGCCGCGCTCGCACTTCGGGTACCGGCAGGCGGATGTTCGCGAGATCGTGTCCCTGCTTGATGAGGCCATCTCGGACTTGCGCGCATCTCTCGGTGTTGGCACTTTTGATCTGGCTCTGGTGGTCACACCCGCTGACGAGGCTGCGCTTGCGCCCCTCCTCGCCGCGCCCTCGGTCCGTGAGCAGGTCGATCAGGTGTTTCGCGTCACGGCGATGACCGAACGGTCTGCCGACCGCGTGGGATTGCTGCACGCCGCCCTTGCCCTCCTGCGGGAATCTGGCGCCTCGCTTCCGGAGACGGAGGCCCGGCAGTGGCAGCGTCAGGCCGAGGCGCAGATCAGGCTTGAAGGGGCCATCGACGCCAGCTATGCCGACCTGTCGCGCAAGACGATGAACTCTGCGACCCGTGCGGCGGCGGCCGCGAACATCGCCGGCGTTCAGCGTCTGTTCAATGATCTTCAGAAGCAGGACGACCGACTTGGACGCGCGCGGCCGGAGACGATGGACGCGCTGCGCAGCTCTCTCGAGGCCCACCTCGACGCCGCCCGGCAACTCCGGCTCCGCCGCGATCAGTGGGTCGTCCGGAAAGGGCTCTACAGCGAGTATCAGCGCTCGACAGGGTCGCAGGTCCGTACGCTCGCGAGTCTCCAGTCGTCGCTTCAGGCCATCCGTCGCCTGGACGGTCCGCCGCCCGGCACACTGGCATCGCTCCGTAAACGTCTGGATGGCGGCGCCGATCGTCTGCAGCGAATCGGCCAGGGCGTGCCCGACGACCTTCGTGAAGCGCACGGGTTGCTGGTCAGCGCGTGGCGATTTGCCGAGAAGGCGGTCAGCGCCCGCTCTGACGCTGTCGCCTCGGGCAATCTCGCGACGGCATGGGAGGCCTCGTCGGCGGCCGCCGGCGCCTTGCTGATGTTCAGCCGTGCGCAGCAGGACATTGGCCTGCTGGTCGAACCACCGAAGCTGCAGTGATCACCCCGCGCGCGACGCGGCTCCTTCGCGTGTCGGATCTGACCGCGTTTCGAAGTGCGGTGGCCGCTCTGGCGTCCGAGGGCTCGCCCTTCGACGCGCGTGACCGCCTGGTGGTCGTGCCCACCCGTGCGGCTGCGGCCTTGCTGAGAACGACCCTCGAGCATCGCCACCTCGAGACCTCAGCGGCCATTGTCCTGCCCGAGTTCGCCCTCTCCAGGGAAATCCCGTCGCTCTTCGCGTCCCGGGCGGTTCCATCTCTGGTCGAGGCGTCCCCTGAAGCTCGCGAGATTCTCATGGGGGTCGCTGGCATTGCGGCGGCGGCGCAGGGATACCCACCGCCGTTCCGTCTCAGGCCTCGCCTGATCGCCGAAGTGCTCGCACTTTATGACTCGTTGAGACAACACCGGAAGGATGTTCCGACATTCGAGCGTCTGGCTCTTGGACGCCTCGAGCCTGGCGCCGACCACGATCGTGGCGCCGAACGTCTGGTTCGCCAGACCCGCTTCCTGGCGTCGGCCTTTCGCACCTTCGAGCAGTTGGCCCAGGAGCACGGGCTCGTGGACCAACATCGTCTTCGCGATGCCGCGATCGCCACGGCGGCGAAGCAGCCGTGGCGCCACGTCGTGATCACCGTCGGTGATGCGTCGAGAGACGAGTACGGCCTGCACGCCGCGGACTGGGATCTCCTCACACGCGTGCCTGGTCTCGAGCGGCTGGATCTGGTCGTGACGGACCGGGTCCTGGCGGGATCTTGGCATGAACGGGTCCACGATCTGTTGCCCGGCATCGAGGAGATGCGGGTCGCCTCGGACGCGCCACGGTTGCCTCGTCTCCGCGTGCCCGGCAGAACCGCCGGTGTGGCGGATGGCGGGACAGGCAGAGCGGTCATGGCGAAGGTCTGGGAAGCCCGGGATCGTGAGGAGGAGATTGCCGACTTCGCCAGGTGGGCTCGAGCCCTTCATCGAGCAGATCCCGATCTGTCCCTTGACCGGATCGCGCTCGTGGTGCGCCAGCCCCTGCCCTACGTCTACCTCGCACGTGAAGTGCTCAGGTCGGCCAACGTTCCCTGTCAGACGTTCGAGACCGTCCCGCTCGCGGCCGAGCCATACGCAGCCACCCTCGATCTCGTCTTTTCATCCGTGAGCACCAACTGTTCGCGGGCGGCGGTGATCGCCCTCCTGTCCACACCACATCTGCGGTGGGAGTGGGAGAACGACCAGGTGTCTCCGGACAGCATCGCGGCGGCCAACCGGCTTCTGAGCGAGCGTGGTCACCTGGGCGGAGCAGACAGCCTGCGGCGGGCCTTCGACAGCGTCGCGTCCGTACCGGCGCCGCGAGGCGTCTCGGCGTTGCCGGCTCTCGGCGCGCTGGTCGCTGCCGCGGACGAGCTCCTGCCGTTGTTCTCCGAGCGACCGGCGTCTGACCAGCTCGACACCCTGCTCGCGTTTCTGCGGCGGCACGATGCCGGCGTTGCAGCCGACGACTTCACCAGGTCGCGCCAGATCCGAGCGCGCGCGGCGATCACCGGCATTCTGTCGACGCTGCGGGAACATTACGGTCGCCTCGACACCAAGCCGGTCGACTGCGATCACCTCTTCTCGGTTGTGCGGCGCTGGATCGAGGCTCATACATTTGCTCCGCGCAGCGGCGACGGCGGCCTGCACCTGGTTGACGCCGAGAGTGCGCGCTTCGGTGAGTTCGACCACGTGCAGCTCGCCGGACTGGTTGATGGTGAGTGGCCACCGCGCACGCAGGGCAACATTTTCTACAGCGCGTCCCTGCTTCGCGACCTCGGCTGGGCGGCCGAGTCAGAGCGCACCGAGCACGCACGTGAGGCATTCGCCGACTTGCTTGCGCTGCCGTCGACCATGCTCACCGTCTCGACGTTCGGATTCGAGGAAGACACACTTGTCGCGCCTTCTTCGCTGGTCGAGGAACTGGACGCGGTGTCCCTCGAAGTCGTCGAGACCGACCCGGATCCCACGCACATCTTCGAACTCGAAGTGCTCTGTCGCCGTCACGTCGTGGCCGCGGGGATGGACGAGGGTACTCAGAGTGCGGTTGAGGCGCGTCTGCAGCGCGCACCCGCGAGCGATCCCCGGTTTCATGGACAGACCGTCGGTCATGCCGTTGCCGCGTACTCATTGAGCGCGCTCGAGCGGTATCAGGATTGCCCCTTCAAGTTCTTCGCCAACGACGTGCTGCGTCTTCAGGACATCCCCGATGACGAGCCGTTCCTGTCGCCGCGGGCGAGAGGGCGGTTCATTCACGAGGTGTTTCAGCGCTTCTTTGAAGCCTGGGACGGTCACGCCGCCAGAACACTTACGGTCGACAACCTCGTTGAGGCGCGTGCGCTCTTTGTCGATGTGGCCGAGAGGATGCTGACATCGCTTGGCGAGTCTGACGCTGCGCTCGAGCGGGCGCGCCTGTTTGGATCGGCCATCTCCGTTGGCATCGTCGACGTGGTTCTCGGACTCGAAGCATCGAGGCCTGACACCGTGACAGAACGTTGGCTGGAGTCGTCCTTCGATGGCGAGTTCACGCTCGGACACCCTGAGGGGCCGGGTGTCCCGCTCCGGGGTATCGCCGATCGTGTCGACCTGCTGGAGGGCCATCGCCTTCGCGTCATCGATTACAAGACCGGATATGCGCCCAGCCCCGGTCGCGCGCTGCAGGTGCCGATCTATGCCTTGTGTGCCAGCGAGCTCGCGGCCCGTCGGGACGGCCAGGCGTGGACGGTCGCCGACGCAGCGTACTTTGCGTTTACCGGGAAGCGGTCGCTGGTGTCGGTGGTCGAGTCCGGAGAGGATCCGCGTCCCACGCTGGACGATGCCCGTGGGCGCCTGCTGGAGGTCATCGGTGGCGTGTCTCGCGGAACATTTCCCCCGCGGCCCGACGACATCATGTTGTGCCGCTCGTGTTCATACCCGTCTGTCTGCCGCAAGGACTATGTCGATGGCTAGCCTCGACCTGCCGTTCGGTCCCGACGACGAGGTCGAGTCCCGTCTCGACGCGAGGGACCGTGAAGGACGTGCACGGGCCGTCGACCCCCGATTCAACGTTGCGCTCGAAGCATCGGCCGGCACAGGGAAGACACGCGTCCTGGTCGATCGGTATGTGAATCTGCTGAAGGCCGGCGTGGATCCCTCACACGTGCTCGCCGTCACGTTCACCCGCAAGGCGGCGGCCGAGATGCGGGAGCGCATCGTCACGACGCTCGGCGAGGCAGCCGCGGTCGGCGAGATCACGCCCGTGCGCTGGCGGGCACTTCGCGATCGTGTGGGGGATATCGGGGTCAGCACCATCGACGCTTTCTGCCTGTCGCTGCTCCGGGAGTTTCCCCTCGAGGCTGATCTCGAACCCGGATTCTCGCTGGCCGATGAGACCGAGGCGCCGCGTCTGATTGACGAATCGCTGGACCGGGCGCTCCGGATTTGTCGCGAACTCGCCCGCACCGATGAACACGTTGCCCTCGTGTTTGCCCAGCTGGGCGACAGGCGAGCCCGGCGCGGGCTTGCCGCCCTGCTGAACCGACGGCTGGTTGCGCCCGATGTACTCGGTCGGTTCATGGCCAGGGGGCCTCGCGACCTGACCGTGACCGACGTCGTCGATCGTGCGGCACGTGCGCTCGTCGGGATGATCGGCGGTGTGCGCGGGGGCCTGGATGGCTTCATTGCCACCGGCCCGCTCCATCCGGGGTTTCACGTTCTGGCCCGGGAACTGCGTCGTCTCGAAACAACCCTGGACGAGGGCGGTTTGGTCGACCCGGCCGCCGTGCAATCAGCCTATGCCCGCACGCGCGAGTACTTCCTGACGCGCGAGGGCTTGCCTCGGCAGCGTCAGTTGCCTTTCAAGAAGACGCTGTTTGTGAATGACGCCGCGTGGCGCCTGCACCGCGCCATCGTTTTCGAGCATGGTGGGGAAGTCGTTCGGATTGCCCAGTCGTTCCGGCGTGACCTCAACGTGCTCGTCGCCCGTGGCACCTGGCGCATGTATCGCGTGGCGGAGACTGAGTATCGCCGCACACTCGACGCGCACGCCGTGCTGGATTTTCCGGAGGTGCTGCTCAAGGCCATCGCCCTGCTCAAACAGATGGAGGAGTTCTCGCAGAGTCGCTTTCGACTGGAATCGCGCTATCACCATGTGCTGGTTGACGAGTTTCAGGACACCAGTCGCGCCCAGTGGGAGTTGATGGCTCTCCTGGTGCAGGCATGGGGAGCGGGTGTCGGTGCGGCTCATGAGGGTCCGCTTGCCCCCTCGATCTTCATCGTCGGCGACTTGAAGCAGTCCATTTACGGGTTTCGCGACGCCGACGTGTCGCTCCTGCGCGAAGCCGCGAAGTATCTCGACGGATTGCGGCCTGAGGGCGATGTGCGTCGGTCGATCTCGCGCAGTTTCCGCTCGGTTCCGCCGTTGCTGGCCTTTGTCAACGATCTCTGCCACGACATCGAGAAAGTTGATCGACGAGATGGGTTTCGCTTCGACGAGCAGGATCGGTTTCCGCTCCTCGACCACGCGGCGGTCGCCGACTCGCCGCTGGGCCTGGTGACGGGCAACGGCGCCGAGGCGTGCGCTGAAGCGACCGCGGCTGAAATTGCCAGGCTGATCGCCTCGCGTGCGGTGGTTCGAGATCGTGAGACCGGTGTGCGTCGTGACATTGTGCCGTCCGACGTCGCCGTGCTCTTTCGCACGCGTGAGAGCCATCGGGAGTATGAACACGCGCTGGAGCAGCGAGGTATCTCGACCCGCGTCTACAAGGGGCTGGGCTTCTTCGACGCCGACGAAATCAAGGACGTGCGTGCGCTGATCGCGTATCTTGCCGATCCCGCGTCTGACTTGCGTGCTGCTGCGGTGTTGAGGTCGCGCCTGGTGCGGGTGTCCGATGAGGCACTTCGCCTGATTGCGCCGCGCGTGGCGATGGCCCTGCGGCACGGCCTCTCGGCGGAACAGGGTCATCGGCTTGAAGGCAACGACCGCGTCACCTTTGATCGAGCCTGGCGGTCCTTTGAGCGGTGGCGGCAGCTGGTGGACCGCATTCCCCCGGCGGAACTGCTCGATCTGGTGCTACGCGAGTCGGGTTACGGGGTTGAGCTTCGTGGCCCACGGTTCGAGCAGGCGCGCGAGAACCTGAAGAAGGTGAGGGCACTCGTCAGACGCCTGCAGAACCGCGGGTACGCCACCCTGTCCCGGGTCGCCGAACACATGGACCACCTGGCCATCGGACATGAGGCCAACGCGCCGCTCGATGCGCGAAACGCGGTGAGTCTCATGACGGTCCACGCTTCCAAGGGCCTCGAGTTTCCGGTCGTGTTTCTCGTGAATCTCACCCGGGGAACCGCAGGCTACCGCGACCCGATCCGGATTTCCACAGATTCGGCAGCGGACTCCGTGTCGGTCTCGATTGGCGATTTCCTCTCTGAAGCCGACGATGATGCCGCACCACGGGAACGCGAGGAGACCAAGCGCCTTTTGTATGTCGCGCTGACCCGCGCACGCGACAGGCTTTACTTCGCCACTGCGCTCAAGGACGGTCAGTTGCAGGTCGGTCGAGGCAGTCTGGCCGAGGTCATGCCTGCGTCTCTGGTGTCGCTGCTGGCGAGCCCGGCCGACGGCTCGTCCGTCTGGGTTGGCTCCGCCGGTCGGGCGCACACGCTGAGCCGGACCAGTCGTGCCATCGACGTGCAGGCATCGGGCCCGCCCGCCGCAAACGAGACACCCAATGGCGATGGTGACGACCCCGTTATCGATCGCGAGCCGATCCAGACCCGCGTGTCCACGCGTACGGCGGCGCTCCGTACCGTGGGGACGACGGGCCATGCCAGTGACGTGCCTGCCCCCTCTGATCGGCTGATCGGGATAGCGGTCCACCGGTTGCTGCAGCGTTACGGGTTGACACCTTCATGGGAACCGGTTGACGCCGCGTCCAGCGTGATCGGAGTACTTCGACGGGAAGAGAGGGCCGAACTGGAGGATGCGGTGCGTTTTGTCGACGCCGTCCTCGAGGCGTACACGTGCGTCTGCGGTGAGCCGGCGGTACGTGAAGCCTACATGAAGGGCCAATGCCTCCACGAGGTGCCGTTCTCTCTGAAAGAGGCCGGCGGCCTGATCCGGGGAACTATTGATTGTCTCGCCAGGCTGGACGAGCGGAACGTGCTGGTGCTGGAGTTCAAGACGGGCCGACCTCGCCCCGAGCACGACGACCAGGTTGCGCTCTATTGCCGTGCCGCCCGCGCGCTTTTTCCCGCGTGTCACGTTGATTCACGGCTGATTTACGCCTCAAAGCCTTGATCTGGTCAGGTTTCTGAAGGATAGCCCTGCTGGTCATGGGACCCTCGTTCGATAGGTGGGGGGAGAATTAAGGGAAACCACCCTCGTGGTTCCGGGGTCTAATGGATACCAACATGCCCAGTGTTCGGCAGATTCCGGGATCGCGAGCCGCGGCGCCCAAGCCGGTGGCCTACCAATCGTTGCCGTGCGGCTGCGTGTCGGGCGTGTATCTGGCGTCGCCCGATGTCGTTGAGCTGGAGCTGGTGGAGGCCAAGGGCCCGCACTGCCGTGTCCTTGGACATCGCACGGGTCACCTGGTGGGAATCGGGGTTGTCGGTGATGTGCAGGAAAACTGAAGAAATGACTGGCAGCCCGCCGATTCCATCACCTACAATCAGAGGACAGGAGTACCGGTGACGACCAAAGAGGAGACGCTCGTGGCACTCACGTGCCCCAGTTGTGGGAACGACCAGAACTTTCTGGTCAAGACGCTCCAGATGCACGTCGTGCACCTCGAGAACTCGCGCGTTGAAGTAGCGGAGGAGGGCCGACCGGCGGTGCTCGAAATCCTCTGCGACGAGTGCGAGACTGCCCTGAACTTCGACCAGATCGACGAAACCCTGCGGAAGGAACTCCTCCTGACGCTCGGCGCGCGCTGAGCCTGCGCGTTCGCGCGCGTCCTACGTTTCATCCTCCGGCTCTTCGGCTTCCTCGAAGTAATCGCAGTCCGGACAGATCCACTCGTCAAACGTCGTCGTGCGCGGGACGGGTGTGCCTGGGATCTGCGTCGTCACTGTGCGCGTCACGAGCCGCATCAGTGTTCCGCACAGCGGGCATTCCTTCGTGGCCATTGACTTCTCTTCGGGCACACTCCTATCGTACCAGCAGTTCGATGTCTGGACACGCATTTCACCGCGGTAAGGACGATCGCGTGGCGCGGCTCACCGAGCACGACCATCGCCATGAGTCCCTGTGTTTTGCCGACGAAATCGTGATCGACTTTCCCTCAATTTCACGCGCCGTCGATCGGATCCGTCGGGGTTTTCTCCGCGGTGAGCGTCTGGCCGACGACCCGACGCTGCTCCAACTGTCGCTGCGTGAAGCCCGCAACGGAACTGTGGTGCCGCTGGCGGTACCCCTGAGGTGCACGTGCGGGGACTGCGGCGGGCGTGGGGAGACGCCAGGTGGCGTCTGTGTGACCTGCGCGGGCCACGGGACGCATCTTCGGCGGCAGGACGTGCGAGTGTCAGTGCCTCCAGGCGTGTGCGATGGTGATCGCTTTCATTTCTCGCTCACTCCCCCTCACGATGCGCCCACGCGCATCGAATTGCAGATACTGGTCGCGTGATCGGGCCAGCCACCGGCACCGAGCGCCACTTGCCGATTCTCATCCTTCTGGTGCGCGTCTGGGGCGCCCTCTCGATGATGATCGGCGTGTCGATGCTTCTGCTGGCTGTGGGGGCCGTGGCGATCCTGATGGATCCGGCCTGGCCGCGCGAGGCCTTTGGAACCGGTATCACCGTGGGTGCCTTCGCAGTGGTTTTCGGGGTGCTTGGAGCCTTTGCGCTGGCCTGGGGAGCGGCTCATCTGTGGGCCGGGACCCTTCTGCGGGATCATCGGCCAATCGGCCGGATTCTTACCCTGACCCTTTCGGTAGTGAACCTGCTGGTGTTGCCGTTCGGGACCGCGATGGGCGCCTATGCCCTGTGGATACTGATGACTGCCGACGCCCGACATCTGTTCGAGGCCGCCGCTCCCGCGCGATAAGATCAACAAAATGAGTGCAACCCTCGACCGCGACGCGGTACTGAACGCCCTCCGCGCCGTGAACGATCCCGATCTTCGTCGCGACATCGTCTCGCTCGGGTTCGTCAAGGACTTGGCGGTTGATGGCAGCAAGGTGTCGTTCACGATCGAATTGACGACGCCGGCGTGTCCAGTCAAGGACCAGATGCGGGACCAGTCCGTGGCGATTGTCCGCGGGCTCGGTGCTTCCGAGGTCGATGTCACGATGAGCGCGCGCGTGCGATCAGTGTCTGCACCAGAAGTGGGACACCAGCCTCATCCCGGCGTGAAGAACGTCATCGCCGTCGGTGCCGGCAAGGGCGGGGTGGGCAAATCCACAGTGGCGGTCAATCTGGCCATGGCGCTGGCTCGGACCGGGAGCAAAGTCGGCCTGCTTGACGGTGATGTGTACGGACCCAACGTACCGCTGATGCTGGGTCTGCATGCGACCCAACTCCAGACCGACGGCAAGAACATTGTCCCGGCCGAGCGTTATGGCGTGCAGGTGGTCTCGATGGCGTTCCTGACCCAGGACGACGCCGCGATCATCTGGCGTGGCCCCATGCTCCACGGCGCCATCCAGCAGTTCTTCCGCGACGTTGCGTGGAAGGATCTTGATTACCTGATCGTGGACATGCCGCCCGGTACCGGAGACGTCGCCCTGAGCCTGAGTCAGACGGTGCCGGTCGTGGGGGCTGTGGTTGTGACCACGCCGCAGCAGGTTTCGCTCTCGGACAGCCGGCGCGCGCTGCGGATGTACCAGAAATTGAGCATCCCTCCGATCGGTATCGTCGAGAACATGAGCTTTCACACCTGTTCTAACTGCCAGCACGAGACCAACCTGTTCGGGCACGGGGGAGGCGAGGCCCTGGCCGCCGAGATGTCGGTGCCGTTCCTGGGGCGGCTCCCGATCTATCAGCCGATCCGGGAAGGGGGCGACAAAGGGGTACCGCTGATGATCACCGAGCCGACGTCGGTAGCCGGCCGTGCGTTCATGACGCTGGCCGAGCGTGTGGCTGCGCAGGTGTCGATTGCAGCTCATCGATCGGCAGAAGCCAACAAGGGAAAGATTCCGCTGATTCCCGTTCGTTGAGGCCATCAGAGGTGGCCCTCGACCTGACCTTCGTCAAGCGGACCCTGCCAAACGGCCTGGACGTGATCGTCCACGAGGACCACCATGTGCCCCTCGTCGCCGTCAACATCTGGTATCACGTTGGCTCGAAGAACGAGCGACGGGGGCGAACCGGCTTCGCGCATCTGTTTGAGCACCTGATGTTCGAGGGGTCGGAGCACCACAACAGCGGCTACTTTCCCCCCTTGCAGCGCGCTGGCGCATCTCTCAATGGATCGACCAACGCCGATCGGACCAACTATTGGGAGGTCGTGCCGTCCAACGCCCTCGATCTGGCGCTGTGGATGGAGTCGGACCGGATGGGTCACCTGCTCCCGGCCGTCACCCCGGATCGTTTCGAAACGCAGCGCGACGTTGTCCTCAACGAGCGGCGCCAGAACTACGAGAACCGTCCGTATGGCCTGGCATCAATGGCGCTGGCGTCGTCTCTGTATCCTCACGAACACCCATACAGCTGGCCGACCATCGGGACCATTGACGACCTGCAGGCGATGCAGCTCGAGGACGTCCACGCGTTCTTCCGCGCCTACTACCATCCGGCGAACGCGTCCCTTGTCATCGCGGGTGATGTGGAGACCGAACGCGCCGTGGATCTCGCCGCACGATACTTCGGGGATCTCCCCGCTGGACCACCAGTCGCTCGCGTGCGCGCTGACCCGTCCGTGACCGGGGAGACCCGGCTGCTGCTCGAGGACAGAGTCGAGCTGCCGCGTGTTTACATGGCCTGGCATTCGCCGGCGATGTTTGCGCCAGGCGATGCACAGATGGGTCTGGTCAGTGATCTGCTGGCGAGTGGCAAGACGTCTCGCCTCTATCGTCAGCTGGTCTACCAGCGCCGGATGGCACTCGACGTGTCGGCGTATCAGAGTTCGCGCGAGATGAGCGGCTACTTTCTGGTGGCTGCCACCGCCGCCCCTGGACACCCGCTCGGAGAGATCGCGGCTGTCATAGACGAAGAGATTGAACGTGTCTCGCGCCTTGGTCCGACCACCGACGAGATGGAGCGGTCGGTCGCGCAGGCCGAGGCGCAGTTCGTGTATCAGGTTCAGACGGTGGGAGGTTTCGGGGGAAAGTCTGACCAGATGAATGCGTACAACGTGTTCCTGGGAGAACCCGGATACTTTTCTGCCGACCTTGCCCGGTATGTTGAAGCCACCCCGGACTCGGTCACGGCGGCCGCCTCGACCCTCTCGTTCCAGAACCGTGTGCTGCTGAGCGTCGTCCCGCGTGGGCGGGTCGACCTGGCCCTGCCCGGCTCTGTGCCTGTGGGCGTGTCGTGATGGCTGTCGACCGCTCGGCGTTGCCGGAACTTGGACCGACCCCGCAGTTCCGATTTCCCACCGTCGGCCGGCATGTGCTGGCCAATGGCCTGCAGGTGCGAACCGTCGAGCACCCGAGCGCGCCGATTGTGGCGATGGTCCTGTCGATTCGAGGTGGCCTCGGTGCAGACCGCCGCGCCAAGGAGGGCCTGACGGCGCTCACCGCCGATCTGGTCGATGAGGGCACCGGCTCGCTGTCAGCGATTGAAGTGTCCGACGCCTTCTCGCGTATTGGTGGCGACTATGGCGTCGAGGTTGGCGCTGATGCCACGGGGTTCTCGCTCGTGACGCTCGGACGGTTTGCCGATCGTGGTGCCCAGCTGCTCGCCGACGTCGCAACCCGCCCGGCTCTGCGTGAGGAGGACTTCTCGCGCGTCAAGCAGCAGCGGCTCGACCGGCTGATCCAGCTCAGGACCGTGCCGCAGGCTCTCGCCGAAAGCGCGTTCGAGCATCTGCTCTACGGCGAGCATCCGTACGGCCATCTCGCGATCGGTAACACCACGTCGCTCGCCGGGCTCACCCTTGACGAGGTTCGCCGGTTTCACGAGTCGGCCTTTCAGCCCTCTCGCGCCACGTTGGTTCTGGCCGGCGCCCTGCGCCACGAGGAGCTTGTGGCCCTGGCCGAGCGCGCGTTCGGCTCGTGGGTCGACACCCCGTCGGCCGACCTGGTCCAGATTGCTGCCGATATCGCCCCACCGTTGGCAGCAACGGCACGTCTGGCGATCGTGCCCCGCGACGGTGCGGCGCAGTCTGAACTGCGGATGGGTCATCTTGCGGCCCGTCGTGATACCCCTGACTATTCCGCACTCCTGGTCATGAACGCGGTGCTGGGGGGGCAGTTCGTCAGTCGAGTGAATCTGAAGCTCAGGGAGGAGAAGGGCTTCACCTACGGCGCGTACACAGGCTTTGACTGGCGCCGTGGTCTGGGCGCATTTTCGCTCGAAGCCAGCGTGCATACCGCCTCAACCGCGGAAGCGATCAGCGATGGGCTCAGAGAACTGCATGACATCCGCGGCTCCCGGCCGCCCACGCCAGACGAACTGTTCCTCGCCAAAGCGTCGCTGACCCGCGGGTATCCGAGGGGATTTGAAACCGCCGAACAGGTTGCGCGTTCGGTGGCGTCGCTTGCGCTCCATGGCTTGCCGGATACGTACTTCGAGGAGTTCGTTCCGAAGATTGCGGCGATCACGACCGACGATGTCATGCGCGTCGCGGAACAATATATCGACCCCTCACGCCTGACGACGCTTGTCGTCGGCGATTACGCCCGCATCGGCGAATCACTTGGCGCTCTGGGCCTGGGCGAATGGCAAGTCCTTCCGTCTGAGTTGTAGATGTGCTCGCCGGGTCGTGCCGACCCGGCCTACGTACGACACTGTGCTCGCCGGGTCGTGCCGACCCGGCCTACGTACGACGGGGCCTGCATACGACATGTAGGGCGGGTCCGGCAGGACCCGCCGTGCAGACCATCGATCACAGGGCGTTGCGCAGATAGCGAATCAGCAGATACGCGTCGAGGAACTTGAACGGGGCCATGCCGGTGCTGTAGTGCCCGCAGGGCAGCACCGCCACGCGGTGCGGCAGGCGCCGCCGCTCGAACTCGTCGATCAAGGTTCGTGACAGATCGACCGGGAACGTCAGGTCGTACTTCGCGTACACGAGCAGGGTGTCTGTGTTCGAGACACGATCAAGATACGAGAACGGACTGATCGGTCTCCACAACGAACGCAACGTGTCGAGATCGACGTTGCCCTCGAGACCCGCCCGCACGTGTCGTGTCGACAGTCCCCGCCACACGACATCAGCGAACCACGGTGACACGTGATTGAGGGCCTGAGCCCGGATGCGAGGCTCGTGGGCTGCCGTCAGGAGCGACAGGCACGAACCCAGACTCGTGCCGAGGATACCGATACGTTCAAAGCCCTGCGCCGCCAGCCAGGCGACTGCGCCACGCGCATCCAGCACCGCCTGCCGGCAGACCTGCACCGTACGCGTGATGTTCGAGCTCACGATGTAGTCGGCACGCGTCAGATCCGGAGGCATCCGTGCGTCGTGATACGGCAGGCTCAGTCGAAGCGCCGAGACTCCGAACCGCGCCAGCAGGCGCGCGAGGCCGATGTGGCCGCCGGCATCCGAGTTCCATTGAGGCAGGACGACGACCGCCCGGCCCCGCCGCGCTCCAGGCGTACCGACTGGCGCCTCGTCGGGCGCGGGGAACCAGCGGGCGTGAACGACGTTGTTCACTGGATGAGGAGTGGGCAGCGGCGTCGGGAATGTCAGCAGTCCTGCGGACTGGTCGAAGTTGAATACCGGAGTGGCGGGCAGGGCAAAGAACGCCTCGGAGTCCGCCATCACTTCCTCGACCCACGACGCCACGTCCTCGCCCGGCGTCCGGGAAAGGTGGGCTGACGGCGGCAGCCAGTCCAGTCCCCACTCAAACGGTCGGACGACGCGATCCTTGCTCACCGAGGCAAGGCGATGCTCCCAGTTGTGGAAGAGACGGGTGATCACGCAGGAGGGGGCATCAGTTGGCCGGCAACGACAGATGCGGCTCGAGCGCGCGCGCGACCGCCAGCAGCGAAGGTGTCTGGTTGGAGTGTCCGACGAGTTGCGCGCTGACGGGCAGTCCGGCGCGTGTGGACCCGCACGGCATGGCGATCGCCGGATGTCCCGTGATGTTGAAAAGCTGTGTCAGGCGCAGCATGACGTTCCGGACGAGTTCCTCCTTGCCGCCGATGGTAATGGTTGGAACACCGATGGTTGGGGCTGGAATTGGCAGGGTTGGCAGAAGCAGGGCGTCGCAGCCCTCGAGCGCGGCTTCGACCGATGCGCGAAGCTCCACTCGCCCCCGTTGGGCCCGCACGTAATCCTCCGCCAGGAGATAGCGACCGGCCTCGAGTCTGCCCCTGACGGCGGGGGTGTATCGCTCCGGCATCTGTTCGAGGGTCGCGGCGTGGTAGGCGACTGCCTCCGGAAGGGAGACGTGCAGGTAGACAGCACCGATGAGTTCGGTCTGTGCGATGGTGACCTCGCGGATGACGGCGCCGGCGTCTGCGAGGCGGGCGCAGGCGGCCTCGAACTCGCCCGCAACCTCGGAGTCCATCATCGAGAGGAAATACGCGCGTGGCACGCCAAGTCTGATCTCGTGAGCCTGCCGTCGTCTGACACCGGGCTTCGATGGTGATGATGCGAGCAGAGCGTCGTAGACAAGTTCCGCGTCCTCTGCCGTCCGGCACAATGGGCCCACGTGATCCAGTGACGAACTGAGCGGCACGATCCCGTCAACCGGGATCTCGCCGTATGCCGGTTTCAGCCCGACGACGCCACAGGCCGCCGCTGGAATCCGGATGGAGCCGCCGGTATCGGTGCCGACCGACGCAAACGCCATGCCGGTAGCCACTGAGATTGCAGACCCGCCAGACGATCCCCCCGAGGACCTGGAGTCATCAAGCGGGTGACGCCCCGGACCGTAGGCCGAGTCCTCGTTGGTGGTTCCGAGCGCAAACTCGTGAAGGTTGGTCTTGCCGACCAGAACCGCACCGGCCTGTCGGAGCCTCGTGACCACGACCGCGTCGTGGCTGGCCACGTGGCCCGCGCGGACGCCGGAAGCGGCCGATGTCGGAACCCCGGCGACATCGATCAGATCCTTCAGCGAGACAGGAATCCCGTGCAGGGGTCCACGGTCGAGGCCGGAGGCCATCTCGCGATCGGCAATCGCAGCCTGCTCGCGGGCGCTGTCAGCGGCGACGCTGATAAAGGCGTTCAGCTGATGACTGCGTGCGGCGATGACCGCGAGACACTGCTCGGTCAGCTGGCGTGCCGACGTCCGTCCCGCCCTGATGTCGCGGCCGGCCGACGCGATCGACATACCGTCAGCGATCATCGCCTGCTGGTCGGCGCTCGTCTCTCGCGCTGGCATCCGCATTCCACGTCGCAGCGCGAAGGCCGACGGTCGCGCGGGCCAGTGCCTCGAGAACGGGACGCAGTTCTGACAGTTGTCGGCGGTCGAGGTCAGCGACAGCGCGGGCGAGCCATTGATCGATGGTCATAGGGAGCCACTGACCGATTGTACCGGGAACGCAACTTCCCCTGTGCCATCTGCGACTTCCCTTGTACTCTTGGACCACCTCATGCGCCACACGAAGATCGTTGCCACGGTCGGTCCCGCCTCAAACTCAGAGGTGGCAATCGGAGAACTGCTGACCGCTGGCGTCGATGTCTTCCGACTGAATTTTTCGCACGGCACGCACCAGACCCATGGTGAGGTCATTGCGCGGATCCGGGCTGCCGCCAGGCAGTCTGGCCGCACCGTCGCCATTCTGCAGGACCTGAGCGGCCCCAAGATTCGCACCGGAACGCTGAAGGATGGCAAGTCACTGACCTTGACCGCCGGCGACGAGCTGCGCATCAGGGTCGGCGATTTTCCCGGCGAGCCCGGCTTGATCTCAACGTCGTTCGAAGAGCTGCCAGGCATGGTGAAAGCTGGTGACGCGCTCTTTCTCGACGATGGCCACCTTCAGCTCCGGGTGGTGTCGACATCGGCGTCGGAGATTCTGGCTCGTGTCGAAGATGGCGGCATCCTGGCCGAACACAAGGGCATCAACGCACCCGGGGCGACGCTGGCATCCGGCCTGACTGCCAAGGACATGGATGACCTGCGCTTCGGCATCGCCGCCGGCGTCGACATGGTGGCGTTGAGTTTCGTGCAGTCTGCCGAGGACATTCATCGGGCGCGGGCGCTGGCCGCGGAGTCCGGAGCGGGATCGATCCCAATCGTGGCCAAGCTGGAGCGCCCCCAGGCGGTGCAGCACCTCGGCGAGATTCTCCGCGCCTGTGATGCGGTGATGGTGGCGCGGGGTGACCTGGGGCTGGAGCTGCCTTTCCAGCAGGTGCCACGCGTTCAGAAGGAGATCACACGACGGGCGCGCGCGCTCGGCATCCCGGTGATTCTCGCGACGCAGGTGCTGGAATCGATGCGGGTCGAGCCGCGGCCGACGCGGGCGGAGGTCAGCGACGCGGCCAACGCCGTCGACGATGGCGTTGATGCGATCATGCTGGCGGGCGAAACCGCCTCTGGGGCCTATCCGGTCAAGGCGGTGCAGGCGCTCGATGCCATCATCCGCGACGCCGAACAGATGCCACCGGCGCATCCTGTCGATCTCGAGGAGAGTCGAATCGTCGCCGGCCACGGACGAGCCATCTGCGAAGCGGTCGTGACGCTGGCACAGCGTGGCGATGCGTCCGCAATCGTCGCGGTCACGCAGGGCGGGCATACGGCGACGATCCTGTCGGCGCTGCGTCCCCGGGCGCCGATCTACGCCGTGACCGAGAACGAGGTCATCGCCCGTCGCCTGGCCCTCGTGTGGGGGGTGATCCCGCTCGTCACGGTGCTTGGCGACAACGTCAACGATACGGCCGCTCGTGTCGGGCATGAACTGGTCGAGCGCGGAGCGATCGCCGGGGGGTCGGTGGTGGTGCTGGCGAGCATTTCGCGTCATCTCAAACACGACAGCTCAAACTTCCTGAAACTCCAGCGCGTCTGAGACACGATGAAAGCAGCTCCCCAGCCACTGGCCTACCTTGATCCCGCGTTCCTCGACAGCGATGAAGCACGGCCGATTCGCATCATGGCCGAGTATCTCGAGCCGCTCGGGCGCTTCAAGAACGAGAACATCCAGGACACGGTGGTGTTCTTCGGGTCGGCGCGCATTCATAGTCGCGAACATGCCGAGATGGCGCTCCAGCGTCTGGAACGGCGCTTTGGCGAACGGCCCGATGACGACGCGGCAGTGCACCTGAGTCGCGGTCGGCGTGCGGTCCAATGGTCGCGCTACTACGAGGAAGCGCGCCAGCTGGCGCATCTCCTGACGGAGTGGACGACGAGCCTCGATAGCCCGCACCACCGCTTCGTCGTCACCTCCGGTGGCGGCCCCGGAATCATGGAAGCCGCCAACCGTGGCGCCCACGACGCCGGGGGTAAGACCATCGGGCTCAACATCAAGCTGCCGTTCGAGCAGGGGCCCAACCCCTACATCAGTTCGGGCCTGCACTTCGAGTTCCACTACTTCTTCATGCGCAAGTTCTGGTTTGCGTATCTCGCGAAGGCGCTGGTCATCTTTCCGGGTGGCTTCGGCACCCTCGACGAGATGTTCGAGATCCTGACGCTGATGCAGACCGAGAAGCTTGCCAAGCAGATCCAGATCATTCTCTACGGCAGCGAATATTGGGATCCCATCCTCAACCTGGAACCCATGGTGGAATGGGGCGCCATTGGCGAGAAGGACCTGTCGCTGCTCAGGCGCGCCGACTCCCCGAACGAGGCATTCGAACTGCTCAAGATGCACCTGACCGAGCACCACCTGGCCCCGGCCACCGCACAGGAAATGAAGGCGCCTGGGATCGCGAAGACGAGGTCGTGACACCTACTGTTCAAATGTGCTGAGCAACCGGAACAGCATCGCCGACCCGACAAACAGACCGATGGACACGACCGCATTGGTCGGCGCTGCCGGAGACAGCACGAGATACAGATAGAAGCTGCCCACCAGCGCCGTCAGCAGCGCGAGCCCCCGCACCGGTCGGCGTGCCCTCCGTGACAGCGCCGCCCACGATGCCAGGGCAAGCACCACCGCGAGCACCGCCAGCGTCGTTGAATCGGCCGCGGGCAACGTCTTACACCCCGGAGCCAGGCATCACAGGCCTGGCCTGAGCCGTGGACCGCGATTTGAGCAGATCGTCCAGACTGACCAGGAGCGGCGACAGCACCCGCGGATTCTTCAGTTTCCAGATGACTCCGTCCACGAAGAAGTGATGGATCTGGATGGCCGCGAAGAAGACGGCGGTGGTGAGGTTGAGATCGTAACCGCCGATCCAGCTGGCCGCGTGCGGCAGGCCCCAGAAGAGGGCAAAGCCTCCCAGCATGTTGGTCATCAGCCAGTCGGCCGACTGTGCGGTGACGAACTGCCTCGACCCGGCTTCCCCTCCCTCATCCAGGCGTTCTTTCAGATGCACTGACCACGCCACCAGCAGGTACTGCAGGGAGTGGAACGCCGGGATGAACTCCGCAAACGACGGCAGTCGCTGGCCAAGCCCGAACCACACGAACTGGGTGGTGGCCAGCAGCAATGTCATCGAGGCGACGGTCTGCCCCCTGACAAGTGGCCTGACGATCAGCAGGGCGATGACCGCGAGCCCGAGAGCGTACATCGCATAGAGCGCGATCTGGCTCAGCACGACCGGGATGCCCAGCGCGGGATAGGTGACGCCGAAGAACTGGTACTGACGCACGCCCGTTTCGATGGTCGCGATGAGTGACAGGTAGGTGCTGTAGATGAACCACCTGAGACAGGTGCGTTCGATCGGGCTGAGAGACACGCCGGCCCGTCGGGCGTACAGCATGCCGATGCCGAACGTCTGGCCGCTGAAGTGATACGGCGACCAGATCTGGAAGAACTTCACGAAGTAGGGCGCCACACCCGTCGGTGACTGCAGAGAGAGCCAGGCGCCGATGAGAAGCAGAACGGGCACGAGATATGCGGTCAGCGGATACTGCCGTCGGTTGTCCCGGCTGCGGTAGAGGCGATGGCTCGTTGCCGAGAAGTGCGGATAGTTGATGATCCAGACGAGCGTGGCGCCGAGCGAGATCACGGTGCTCGTCCTGACGTTGGCGTTGACCAGCCAGAGCACCACGTACAGGGCAATCGACAGCCCGCCCATGATGGCGACGTCAATCGGCAGGTTCACGAAGAAAGGGCGCCTTGCACCTGCCGTGACCGGTGTCGCCGGGGGTGAGGCAGTCATCTAATACAGCAGGTGCTGCGCTCGTCGGATCGTGAACGCCCGCTCATCGTCGCGCCAGCTGTCGGCGATGTCGGCAGGTGGCATCCCGCCCTCGATCTGCCCGCGGAGCACGTCCGATCCAGCGAGAATGTCGATCGGCAATTTCTCGTGCTCGTATTCGTACGGCGGCTGCCTCCACGAGAATTGTTGCGGGTTCATTCCTCGAAAGGTCGAGATCAGCGCTGCCCCGGTGAGTACGGGACGAAAGCGATCGCGGTTGGTGACGTGGACCTGGCAACCCCCGCACAGTGATTTCGCGTGCTTCTGGAACGTGGGTTCGAATGCTGCCGGTCTGAAGTGCACTCCGGGAAGTTCGAGTGTGTTCATCGCCGCAGCAAATGTCTCCGCGTCAATCCAGGGAGCTCCCACCAGCTCGAATGGCCGCGTCGTGCCACGGCCCTCGGACAGCATCGTGCCTTCAAACAGGACCGTGCCCGGGTAGACGATGGCGGTATCCAGCGTCGGCATGTTGGGCGACGGCATCACCCAGGGGAGACCCGTGTCGTCCGCGTACATGTGGCGATGCCAGCCTTCCATGCGAGCGACCGTCAGCGACGCTCCAAGCGAGAACTCTGCGTTGAACAGCTGCGCCAGTTCACCCATCGTCATGCCGTGTCGCATCGGGATCGGGAACAGCCCGACAAAAGATTCGAATCCGGGGGTAAGCGTCGCGCCTTCAACGCTGTCACCGATCGGATTGGGACGATCGCAGACAATGACCGGCACGCCGTGCCGCCCCGCTGCACGAAGGCAGTTGGCCATTGTGTAGATATAGGTGTAGATGCGCGCTCCCACATCCTGCAGGTCGATGAGGAGGACATCCAGTCCACGGAGCATCTCGGCGGTGGGCTCGCGCGTCTCGCTGTACAGGGAATAGAGCGGAACCCGGTATTGGCGGTCCTCGCGGTGGGGTGTCTCCACCATGTTGTCCTGCACGTCTGAACGGAATCCGTGCTGCGGCCCGAAAATTGCCGCCAGCGTGACCTGTTCGGCCGATGCAACGCGATCGATGATGTGGACGAACCCCTGGTCGATGGAGGCATGGTTACAGACGACCCCGACCCGTGACCCGCGGAGCGCCCCGGAGGAGAGGAGGGCGTCAGATCCGAGGCGGACAGCGTGGTTCATGCGAGACGTATTGTGGCACTAACGATTGATATGATCAGGACATGATTGTTCGCAGACCTGCAGACGAGCGCGGCCGCGCTGATTTCGGATGGCTTGACAGCAGACATACCTTCTCATTCGGTGAGTACTACGACCCGCGGTTCATGGGCTTTCGTGCGCTTCGGGTGATCAACGAGGATCGCGTCAAGCCGGGTTATGGATTTCCAACCCACCCGCACCGTGACATGGAGATCCTCTCCTATGTCATGGAAGGATCGCTGGCGCACAAGGACACGATGGGCACCAGTTCGGTGATCGTGCCTGGAGATGTCCAGCGGATGTCGGCAGGTACCGGCGTGCTGCACAGCGAGATGAACCCGTCGCCGAACGAGCCGGTGCACTTCTTCCAGATCTGGCTTCTGCCGGAGAAGCGTGGCATTGAGCCGGGCTACGAGCAGAAGCGCTTCGAGACACCGGAGAAGCAGGGGCGTCTCAAGCTTGTCGCCTCGCGCGATGCGCGGGACGGCGCCATCGCCATCAATCAAGATGTCGATCTGTATGCCGGTGTCCTGGCCGCCGGGGATTCGACGCAACTGGCGCTGCGACCGGGACGCCATGCCTGGGTGCAGGTGGCCCGCGGCGGCGTGACGCTGAACGGCACGGAGTTGGCACAGGGGGACGGCGCTGCTGTCAGCGATGAAGCATCGCTCGATCTGGCGGCGTCTTCAGACGCCGAGCTGCTGGTCTTCGATCTGGCGTGATGTCGTTACCAGTTGCCGGCAACCGGTAGCCAGAGAGCTACTGCTGGGTAACCGAGTAGCCTCGCGCACGCAACGCGCTGATCAGCCCGTCGGGACCGACAAGATGTCCGGCGCCGACCACGATGAAGCAACGCGCAGTGTCGAGGCAGGATTGCATTTTCGGGAGCCACGCCCGGTTGCGGGACACGATCAGTGTCTGGTAGATCGCCGGCGAGTCCTTGAGGCCATTCAAGAGGAGCTGTTCGAGGGCTGCGGCGTCTCCGGCTCGCCATGCCGCTGCGATTTGCCTGACCTCGGTGACTTCGGCCTCGGCACCGCGGATGTTCTCGCGGACGAGTGCGTCCTCGAACGGCGATCCCAGGTTCTCGAGAAAGCTCACCTGTTCGAGGCCGGTTTCCAGCGCCACGAACTGCTTGCTCGAGAGTCTCGCCAGGCGGTGAAAGTGGACGTCAAGCCCCAGCGACGGGTCGAATCCCCCGCGCTGAAGCTCGAACGCCTGCAGCGTCGTCGCGACCATCCACGGCTTCATGCGACGGACGACCTCCAGAGGGAGACCGGCTGCGGCCGCTCGCTCAGAGATGAGTTTGAACGTGTCTGCCGACACATGGTCCTCGAGCGTCTGGCCGTCGAGGTACAGCGCTCGGCCGACGACCGAGGCGGCAAACTCGGGTGAGGCAAGCTCTTCCGGGTCCGCCTCCTCCATCAGCGTGTCCGCGGCGCCGAACGCCTCGGTCATCGAGGCCGGAAGGGGGTACGCATCGGGCGTCAGCATGTGCAGCGAGCCGACCAGCCATCCGGTCCGCCCCGCCCGTTCGACCTTCCAGATAAACCCCTTCTGCGCCGGGGCGGTCTGTGCCAGCGGTGTGGCCGCAACCACAAACACCACCGACAGCCTGACCATCCACTGGAACGCAGCTCGTCTGAACACGGGATTCATGAAATCGAGTGTAGTCCGGAGGACCTTGAGCGCTGCTCAGCCGTAGTTCGGGACATGTCCACTAATGAGATGACAACAATCTGGCTCAGCCAGCGGGTCGAGCCGGCCATGACGTGCAACGACACGAACATTCGTGCCAGAACGCGAATGCGACGGGGAGGCTCGCTTTATGCGTTGACGTAGACCGTGGAGGTGGTCACGTGGACGTAGCAAGGAGGCAACATGAAATGCCGTCGGGTGAGGTCGGGAGTCCAGTGCGTCATTTCCTGACGGCATGCGGAACGTTTGCGCTGAATGTCGTCGGTCGCTTTCATGAGTACGCAGACGCGCGGCTCGCCGAGGAACTGACTATCGTGGAGCAGCGCCGACGGTTACTCAGCAGCGATTCCTCACGACCCAACAGCAAGCACGCCATCTCGCACCGCACGGTCCCCGTCGACTAAGGCGCCCTACGGTACCTCGAGGCTGGACCTCGTGAACGAGAATCGTCCTGTCGTCGGATCAACGGCCGTCATCTGGCATGTGTAGGAGCCTGAAGTCAGCGTGCCGAGTCCGCTCGGCAGCTCCAGCTCGACAATTGTCCCGAGCACGTACGTCGTCCGCGATTTTTCCCGCATCTCCACGTCCATGACGGTGATTCCGTTGCGGAAGATCTGGAGACCGACAATGTAGGACCGTGGAGTGCCAGCAGTGGCCAGCGAGTCAAAGACCATTGCGTCCACCGCCAGCGTCCCGGACGACAACACCATCCCCTGAATCTCGAATCCCTCGTCTGACAGCGGTACCAGCACCTGTACTTGCGCCTGGCCGATCTGGCCGCTGAGGTTCTCCCGCATCACCGCAGTCAGCGTGAAGCGTCCCGGAGGGAGGACGACGGCACTGGTGTAGATCAAGCCCGGTGGAGCTTCCGGTGCGGTCTTGCGGACCGTGGCCGTGTCGCGCAGCCTGGCGACGCTGCGGCCCTGTTCATCCTGAACCACGGCCAGCACGTCAACCTGGACATCACGATCTGCAAATGCTGGAATCCCAGCGTTCGCGATCGTGAACGGTACTGTCAACCCTCCTGGTGCGCCGAGAAACGGACCGGGCGAGGCGGCGAGTGTGAGGGTGCTGGACCCCGCAGGTGCCGTCAAATACTCCTCGAGCTGCGCCTCGCGCTCGATCCGGTTCAGGGAATCAAAGTCCCGCTCGGCGTAGTAGCCCGCGCGTGACTCGACACGCAGGCCGTCCCGCCGGACGCGTACCTGGACCCGTCGGAAGCGGCCGTCGCGCGTCGTGTTCGAACTCGAGTAGCCAAGCAGGTAGTAGGCGGCGGTGTCACGCTGCATTCGGGTGAACGCTTCGCTGACATCGTTGGCGCCACTGAACAGTCGACCTCCTGTCGACGATGCCATCGACGCCAGCATGTCCTGGGAAGCGGTGAGCTCACCGAACTGTTCGTTGAGGTCGCTCCCTGAAAACAGTCCCTCGCCGCCGCGACTGGCGATGCGTGCGGGTCCGTTGGGAATCACCGCCTGGAGTCCGCGAGTATCGACCGGATAGATTGCCAGGTTTGCCCGGGACGCGGCGGTGGTGGCTGCGCGCAGCTCAGCCGGAGTGTCCTGGGCGCCATTGCCAAGGCCAGCCGTGAAATACAGCAGCGCTTTCTTCTGCGCCACTGGAGACAGGGCTTCGGCGAGCAGGCGGAGTGCGCGCAACCGGGCGTCGGTTGCGACCACCGCCGCACCCCCGGGCTCCGCATCGGGCTGCGCTTCGGTCGGCGTCGACGCAGACGGATCACCGGTGCGCACATCGACAGGAGCCAGTCCTTGAAGAACACGGCGCACGGTGTCACGGTCGGCCGTGAAGTCAGAGAGGACGGTCAACTGCCAGGTGAGGCTCGCTATCGCCACGAGGTCCGTGTCCGACATCTGCGTATCCACGTATCGCAGTGCCGCTCGCACCCCACGCTCGACTTCCTCCGGCTCCATCGCGCTGAGGTCGAACAGCAGCATGACCAGCCGTCGTCCAGACAGATCAGAAGTTGCTGATGCCTGCGCGGGCGATGCGGGTGAGGGAAGGCCGAGTCGCTGAAGCAGCCGGACCTCTCCAGCGGCCGTGGCGCTGCCGGTGACTTCCTGAAAGGTCACGGTCAAGAGTTCCTGCGCGCGCCCCTCTTCCCTGACCTCGAAGTCGGCCTCGGTCAGATCACGCACCACGTTGCCGGCGCGGTCGCGCACGATGACGTCGAGCGACACGACATCCCTCGAGACGCGAAACACTGGCGGTTGCGCAGGCGCCTGAGCAGAAAGCGTTGAGAGAGCGCAGGTCAGCGCCAGCAGTGTCGCCACAGTTGTGTGGCTCAGTCTCGGTCGACTTCGGATCTGGTCCATCAGAACTTCACGCGGATGTTGAGTTGCATCGAGCGCCTGGAACGCACCGACAACACCTGTCCGAATGTCGGCGAGTTCACCACGGTATCCACGGTGCCGTAGTTCACAAGATTGAGGACGTTGCTCGCACGAAGCTGCACGCTCATGGTTCTGGTGCCGCCAGCGGGAACGTCGCGGGTCACCTGGACGCTCAGGTCCCGACTGCCCGGCCCGACGATGACGTTGCGACCCGCGCTGCCGAAGCTTCCCGGTTTCGGTGCGGAAAATGCGGAGGTGTTGAAGAAACGCTGCGCCGAGGGGTCGTCGAGCGCGACGGGTTCGCCGGTCAGGTCGGCGCGGAGCGTGCCGTTGATGCCTCGGGCGACGTCGACGGCACTGCTGAGGACGCGGGCCGTCAGGGGCGTGCCCGTCTGTGCGGAGAAGGTCACATAGGCACTCCAGCGACCCAGCACCTGCGCCCATGGCCCGCCGCGATTGAGCCAGCGGTGGTTATCTCCGAACGGCAGCTCGAAGTTCAGGTCGCCGGACAGCTGATGCCGACGGCTGAAGCTCGACACGCCCCACTCAGCGGCCAGGTTCTGTTCGTCCTGGGCAACCACGGTTGCGCCCCCGCCGATTGTCGACGCGTTGTCCATCGAACGCGCCAGGGTGTAGTTGACGCTCGTGCTCAGGCCGCGGACGTACCATCGCCTGATCCGGATCGTTGCCGAACGAAGGCGCGAGCGCCCTTCTGATGTCTGCCACAGGAACGGCTGGACATCGGGCAGAAGGAGTCCGACCGGTCCCCGGTTTGGTGCCCGGACGATGTCGAGCTGCGATCCGGAGGCCCGTGTCACTCCGGCGCTCAGGTTCCACGCGTCGCCCATGTCTCGACTGAGATCGATGGTCCACGTGCGGACGACGCCCGCCTCGTAGTTACGGTCGACGCCGAACGTATTTCTGGTGCTGGCCGAGCCGTTGATGAGCGACGTGGTCAGCGCCAATGGCTGGGCGGTCGTGCCGGTTGAGGAGTTGGTGACCGCAAACGGAGGCTGACTCGACAGCTGACGTGCCAGACCCGCATACGAGCCGGTGTTGAAGCTCACCCCGTAGCCGAGCCGGAGCGTGGTTCTCGGCGCCACGCGCCATGCGGCGCCGATTCTGGGGGCGATGTTGTTGGTGTCAGTTCGAACCAGGCCGTCGGGAAACGGCCCGGAGTATGGCCCGGATGCGCCAGAGAGGACCGGACTGACCGCGACAAATCCTGGAGCCACGTCGAGATTGGCCAGATGTCCAGCGTCATCGCGCAGCGGTGTCACCAGCTCGTAACGCACGCCCGCATTGAGCGTAACGCTGGACCAGCGCCGCCAGTCATCCTGCGCGTAGAGACTCACCGTACGTCCCGACAAGCGCACCGAGCCTGGCCCGTACTGCACAGAGGCCTGCTGTGGGAGTCCCAGCAGGAAGTCTGCGAAATCGGAGTCCGAATAGAGCCCGGTGAACACGAAGGCGCCGCGGGCGTTCTGGTCGGTTCGGCCCTGTGAGCGTGACCCGCCCACCTCACCCCCCAGCCTCACGCGGTGGGCGCTGATGCCCCGGGACCATGAGTACCCAAGCGTCACCCGCTGGTCGGTGCGATCCGAAGGAGTAAGGTCGTTGACGCTCGTCAGCGTGGCAAACGACAGGGAGGGAATGCCCCACGCGAACGGATCGGGCGAGGTTCCGGCAATCCCCGTCTGGGCTGCGACGTCGAGCACTCCGGCGTAGCGATTGGTGGTCGCGTTGCGGTTGCGGGTGTATCCCATCGACACCGAGTGCTGGACGCCTCGCCTGCTGACGTTGAGCGACACAGGAAGGCGCAAGTTGGTGGAGGTCCCGACGCCGGCGATCGCCGGGAGGGCACTCAGTCGGTCGTTGACGTTACGTCGGTACTCGATCTGGGCATTCAACGTGGCGGATAGCGCCGAGACACCCTCGTTGCGATTTCCGCGCGGCGAGGGGCTGTCGGTCCCCGCCAGCGGGCGGGTGAGGCGGAGGTTGACGTTGTCCTGTGTGGAGGCGTTGGTCGATGTGTAGTGGAAGTTGCGTGACGTACCGTTCCCGTTGGGCAGCGGCAGGAACTTCAGCAGCGACTGTGCCGACGGGCTGATCCGGTTCGAAGGAATGATTCCGTTCTCGAAGGGCAGGCCCGTCATGGGATCCCGGACCGTTGATGGCACCGCCGACAGGTCGCCACGCCGCATGGCCTCGGTCGGCACCGTGGCGTACTGGTCAAAGAGGTTCCCGCCCCGGATCGCCGAGTAACTGAGCGTGGCGGTCGTGCGTGACGCCCCCCGCACACCCGGGATCGCAAGCGGGCCGCCCACGGTGAAGTCCGCGCTCTGTCTCAGGTAGTCGGGCCTTCGTGGCGGATCGTCGGGACGAAGCCGGTACGGAGCCGCGTCGAGTGCGGAGCCGGCGACCGTATAGCTGGTCGTCGCGGAGTAGAGCCGTTTCGCAGGAATGATCGGGAAGCTGGGTGCGGCCTGTGCGCCGACGCCAGGCTGGCCTGAGCCCAACGCGAACGTGCCTCCGCGCCTGCCGGGCAGTACCGCAGGCGAACGTTCGGTCGTTCCGACTTCAGTCGATGGCAACAGCGCACCAAGCGCAAACTCTCCACGGGCGAGGGCCGCCGCCCGTTCCCTCAGCGCGGCCCGGTTCACCGATGCGTCGCGTCCTCGAACGGCGGTACCAGCGAGTTCGGTCGGCGGCGTCGCCGATGGTGCAGCGATCGAGCGGAGTACCTCCAGGCGCACGTCGAGGGGCTGGTCACAGCTGGCGGTGCTTTCGACGTCGTGCTCCACGGGAGCGAACCCCCGCAGTTGAAAGGACACGCGATAGGCAGTGCCGACGCGCACCGCCCCCAGCCATCGTCCCGCTTCATCTGTCGAGACGAGGTGAACGACACGCTCGTCCTGGGTGATGACGACGGCTACGCCCGGCAACCACGCGGCTCCGGCGCTGACGCGTCCAGAGACCGGGCAGGTCGCGGCCTCCTGCGCGGCACTGGTCGAGGTAAGCGCCAGACAGAAGAGACCGCTGATCGTCGCGCGCGTCAGCGAGAAGACAGGTCTAGGCCATGCCATGAATAGAGAGAATTCTCGCACGGCGGCTCTGATGAACCTGTCGGACTCACGGCTGGGGTCGCGGTATACTCCGCACGATTTGACACCCCTTCTGGTGAGGCCCATGTATACACGAACGTTTTCCAGCGCTCCCGCGCGATGGGGCGCAGCCATGCTGTTTGTTGCGCTGGCGATCGCGACGTCCGGCACGACGCGCGCGCAGCAGGCGCCGGTTGCTGACATCCCGCGGACCAGAGCGACCAGCGATCTCACGGGCAACTGGGTATCAGTGATCACCGAGGACTGGCGGTGGCGTATGGTCACGCCGGACAAGGGCGACTTCACGAGCATCCCCGTGAGCGACGACGGCCGACGGGTTGCCGGACTCTGGGACCCGGCCTCGGAAGGATCCTGCAAGGCCTTCGGCGCAGCCGGGCTTATGCGAATGCCAACCAGGCTTCGCATCTCGTGGCAGGGCGACGATGTGCTGAAGGTCGAGAGCGACGCGGGTGAGCAGACGCGGCTGCTGCAGTTTGCCCCGAAGGGCCCGCCCGGGGCACGGTCGCTTCAGGGCTACTCCGTCGCCGAATGGGAAACGCTGGGCGTACCAGGCACGCGGGCTGGCCGCGGTGGCGGGCCACCTCCTGTCGCGTTGAAGGTCGTGACCACGAACCTGCTCGAGGGATGGCTGCGCAGAAACGGCATCGCCTACAGCGACGCGACGATCCTGACCGAGTACTGGGACCGTGTGGCGTTTCCGAACGGCGATGTCTGGCTGACGGTATCGCAGTACGTCAACGATCCGAAGTACCTCACGGGCGAGTACACCACGAGCATGCACTTCAAGCGCGAGCCGGATGGGTCGAAGTGGAAGCCGGCGCCGTGCCGCCAGAATTGAACTGGAGAACCTCATGAAACGCATTCATCCCGTGTCGCTGATGCTCGCGGCGTTGTTGTTGGCGGCCTGCGCCTCGCCGCTCCTTGCCCAGGCTCCCGGAGGGCTGCCCCCGGTTGTCGACCTGGTTGGTTCGTGGACGATGGTCAACGATGAGGAGCGCCTGGTGCGCATCGATCCGGGTCCGGAACTGGGGAACTTCACCGGATTTCCCATTAACGCGGCGGGCAAGCAGAAGGCCCTGGCATGGAACTCGACGATTCAAGCGGTGCCCGAGCACCAGGCGAGGCCCCACGCCGGAACCTACTCAATGCGCGGACCCAATCCGAGCCCGCATATCGGGGAGATCATCGACCAGTCCACGCGCCGACTCATTGCCTACACGCTGACGGGCCTGTTCGAGAACGCCAACCGGACGATCTATCTGGACGGCAGGCCACACCCGTCGGACTTCGCCGAGCACCTGTGGACCGGCTTCTCGACCGGTGTGTGGGAAGGCGCGATGCTTCACGTCACCACCACGCACTTCAAGCAGATGTTCATTCAGCGGAACGGCGTGCCCGTGAGTCCGTATGCGGTGATGCACGAGTTCTTCATCCGTCACGGCGACCGCATGGTGCTCGTGACGCAGATCGACGATCCGATCTATCTCGAGGAGCCTTTCGTCCGCACCTCGACTTTCCAGCGCAACTCGAATACGCGAGAAGGTGGTCTTGCGCAGGTCGAGGTGGCGGAAGAAGTGCCCGATCTGAGGCAGGGTGACGTGCCGCACTATCCCCTGGGTGCAACCCATCCGCAGTACGCCATCGACAACAGGCTGCCGTTTGAAGCCACGCTTGGCGGCAAGGAGACCCTCTACCCCGAATACGCGGAGAAGCTCAAGGCGCTGATGAAGCAGGCACCGGCGGGAGGCTCGCGATGACCGTGCGGCACCTCGCTTTCGTTGCCGCGTGCGCGGCTGCCCTGACCGGGATTTCCCTCGACGCGCAACGTCAGGGAGGCGCCGCGCAGCCGGACATTTCTCGACCGAGACGACCCACGTACGCGAGCACCGGGCAGATCGAAGTCATCAAGGTCCAGGGCAACGTCTACATGCTTGCCGGCGCCGGCAGCAACATCACGGTCATGGTCGGCAATGACGAGCTCGTGGTCGTCGATACCAACGAAGAGGCGATGAGCGACAAGGTCATCGCGGCGATCAAGTCGATTTCGCCGCTGCCGGTTCGCACCATCATCAACACCAGTGCGGATCTCGATCACGTGGGTGGCAACGAGCGAATCGCCAAGTCGTCAGGCACCAACGTCAACGCCTTCCTCCAGCAGGGTGCGCGCGTCTTCGCCAACGAGAATGCCTACGGGCGGATGGCCAATCCCAAGGACGGATCACAACCGCTGCCGAGCGGCCTCTGGCCGACCGATGCCTTCGCGGCACCCCTTTTCTCACTGTCGGCGCTGGGCGAACCCGTCGAGCTGATTCATCAGCCGAACGCTCACACCGACGGCGATCTGATGGTCTTCTTCCGCAGATCTGACGTTGTGGCGGCCGGCGATATCTTTGTGACCAATACCTACCCGGTCATTGATGCCAGGCGCGGGGGCTCGTTGAAGGGCATCCTTGATGGTCTCAATCGTCTGATCGACATCGCGATTCCCGAATACAACTCGATGGGTGGCACCCGCATCATTCCTGGCCACGGCAGAATCTCGAACGAGATTGACCTCGTCGAGTTTCGTGATCACCTGACGATCATTGCCGACCGTGTGACGCAACTGGTGCTCGACGGCAAGACCGTTGACCAGGTCAGGGCGGCCGGAGTGTCGCTGGACTTCGACGGTGTCTACGGCACGACGACCGGGCCGTGGACCACGGAGATGTTTCTGAACGCGGTCTACTCCGAGGTCAAGGGCAACACCGCCCCGTGGCGGGCGCGGTTGACGCGCAATGTCCCCATTGATGACCTGCAGCAGGTGACGACCGCCTTCAGGCCGGCGCCCAGGCCCGGAGTGGGGACGGGGCGCGGATCCGCAGCGGCTCGGCGCGTCAGCACCGATCCGCTGGACGGGAAGTGGTCGATGAATGTCTTCGTCTCGAAGTATGAGCCGGTCGGTCTGACGCCGTATCGCAAGGAGATGACGTTTGCCGTCAACGGCGAAGAGGTCACGCATTACACGGGCACCTGGCGTCGTCAGGGCAATGCCTCGCCGCTGACCACGTCCACCTACACCGCGAAGTTCGACGGCGCGGAATACACGATTCCACGCACCACCTCGAAGGTGAGCTGGAAGCGCGTCGATGCCAGCACGCTCGAGCGCACAATGGCCGGGGGCGACGGGTCAAAGGAGACCGGCACCTGGACGCTGTCCGCTGATCGACGGACGCTGACAGTGGTGACCAGCGGGGTGGACCCAACCGGGGTGACATACACCAGCACGCAGGTATTTGAGAAGCAGTAGGGCTTCAAAAAACGAAGATAAGGCGAATACTGGTAAATTTTTGTAAATAGATCTGGAATGCGCTTGCCAGCGGCGTTACTATTTCCGGCACTCGTGCGACAGGCCTACGCGTGTGTCGGAAACCGACACATTCTGCCGATTGTGTGAGCTCGGGCCCCTGGGACCATTGGAGTCGGGGCGGACGGTATTGCCCCGTGTGATCGTTGTCTTAGCCGATTGAGCGAGGGACTGGCCATGAACTGGGTGAGCACCGTACGCATGCGACAGGGACTGGGATGGCTGTGTGTAGTGGCCGTGATGGCTCTTCTACGCCCCGCGGTTCCGTCTGCACAGAGCCCGATTTCAGCGGCCGCAAAGGCCGGTGATCGCGCAGCGGTTCGAAGATTGGTGGCGGGGGGCGCAAACGTCAACACGCCGGCCACCGATGGATCAACGGCGCTGTTGTGGGCCGTCTATAACTCTGACATTGAGATGGTGCGTTCGCTGATCGCGGCGGGCGCCAAGGTCGACCAGGCCAACCGCTACGGCGTGACGCCGCTGCTTCAGGCGAGCCGCACCGGCGACATGCCCGTTCTTGAAGCGCTGCTCAAGGCTGGCGCCGACTCCAAGTTGACCCATGAAGACGGCGAGACGCCGCTCATGGCCGCTGCGCGTGCAGGGCGCGTCGATGCCGTGCGCCTCTTGCTCGCCAAGGGAGCGGACGTCAACGGCGTCGATGCCAATCAGGAACAGACGGCGCTGATGTGGGCCGCTGGCGAAGGGCACGCCGAGGTGGTCAGCGCGCTGCTCGAGGCCGGCGCCAAGCCGAACATGCAGGCGCGCAAGACAGCAATCACGGACCGGCGGCATGCCGATCACCCCTCAGGCGGGTTCACCGCGCTGATGTGGGCGGCGCGTAACGGCCAGGAAGAAGTCGTCCGCACGCTGGCCAAGGCCGGTGCTGACCTCAATGCCCTCAACGGAGACAACGCCTCGGCGACGATGATTGCCATCGCCAACGATCGTCTGGACATGGCGAACCTGCTGCTCGACCTCGGTGCCAATCCCAACGACGGGTCGCTCTACTTCGCGGTGGACCAGCACGACGGCACGACCGACATGCGCGCACGTGACGGCGGACTCCTGCGCTGGGATCACCCGAACAAGTCGACGACGATGGACTTGATGAAGCGGCTGCTCGCCATGGGCGCGGATCCAAACAAGGCGTTCCAGGGTCAGCTGCACTCGATTTCGATGTGCTGCGGCGATAACCACAACGCGTCGGCGTTCTACCGGGCGTCGGTGGCGGCGGACGTGGAAGCGCTGAAGGTGCTGCTCCCGAAGTCGGACTTGAAGTGGATGCCCTCGGCGCCGCCGGCTGGCGGACGTGGTGGCAACCTCGGACGCTCGGCCCTGATGGCCGCGGCGGTAGGTGGTCGCGGGGCATCGTTTGGTGGCGGTCCCGGCTTCGGGCGAATCGACAAGCCGGTGTGGCGCGAGGCTGGCAGCCGTGCTCCGGCAGAAGCCGTTGAATTGCTCGTCAAGTCGGGTGCCGACGCCAACTTCCAGCTGGAAGACGATGGCAACACGGCGCTGCATCAGGCGGTTCAGCGCAACGACCTCGACATGATCAAGGTGCTGGCGAAGAACGGCGCCAACCTCGGGCTGTACAACTGGAACGGCCAGACGCCGATAGATATTGCCGAGGATTCGTGGGAGACCGAGAAGAAGCGCACGGGTCCTCCGCCAGAGGTGCTGCAGGCGATGAATGCCGGCACGCCGATTCCGGAGGTCAAGACGGCGAAGAACACCGTGGCCTTGATGCGTGAGCTGCTCGGCTGGCCGGCATGGACTGATGAGCAGTTTGGTAAGCCCGCGTTCGAGGTGCCGACTGCGAACAGGGCGCCGGCGGCGGGGGCGCAATAGTCATGAAGAAGCTTCTTTTAATCGCCGCGTTCGCGTGGGTGTCGGTGGGCGTGGTGGTCCTGGCCCAGCGGGCGCCTCAGACCGCGCCCGCGGCTCCCGTGGCCCAACGTGCGCAGGCTTCGGCACCGGCCGCGCAGGCGGCGCGTCCCGTCGTCGCGCCTGTCGCCGCGCGCCAGGGTGCGGCTTCGGCCAGTCTCGGCACACCGGCTGAGCACCAGGCGCTGGTGGACAAGTACTGTGTCACCTGCCACAACGCCCGCACGAGCACGCCGGCTGCGGATCCGATGCGGCTGGATGGCGTGGACATGAACAACGTGGCGCGTGATGCGCGCACGTGGGAACGGGTGCTGCTGAAGCTGGGCGTCGGCGCGATGCCGCCGCAGGGCGTGCCGCATCCCGAGCCTGCTGCGCTGAACTCCTTGCGTGGCTACGTGGCGAGCCAGCTTGATCAGGCAGCAGCCCGCGCGAATAACCCCGGGCAGTTCGTGGTGCATCGCCTGAACCGTGTCGAGTATCAGAACGCGATTCGCGACCTGCTGGCGGTAGATTTCAACGCCACCGACATGCTGCCGAGCGATGGTGGTGACTTCGGTTTCGACAACATCGCGGCGGCGCTGAAGACATCACCGCTGCTCCTTGAACGCTATCTCGCGGCTGCCATCAAGATCAGCAACGAGGCGGTGGGCAACAAGGACGCCACGGCGGGGACGACGACGTTCCCGATCAGTCTCGAACACTCGCAGAACGAGCATCTCGAGGGGCTGCCGCTCGGCACGCGCGGCGGGGCGCTGGTGCGCTACAACTTCCCGGCCGATGCGGAGTATCAGTTGACGGGTCGCCTCCTCTGGGCCGTCATCGAGGGCTATGTCGGTGTCGAAGGTGCCGAGAAGCCACGCGAGTTCATCATCACCATCGATGGCGAGGAGGTCTACACGGCGCCGATCGGTGGTGAACAGGATCACAAGGTCAACGGCGACGACATCACGCGCACGCGTCCGGTGATCGATGGTCGCATGAGCGCGCGCGTGTTCGTGACCGCGGGTCCGCACGACGTGGGCTTCACCTGGAAGGATCAGGCGGGTCAGGAACAGGCCGTCTGGGAGCCGGCGCGGCGCGAGAGTCAGGAAGTCCACTTCGTGGGTGGCTGGCCGAAGCTGCGCACCGTCAACATCGACGGCCCCTACAACGTGAAGGGCATCAGCAATACCGCCAGCCGTCAGCGGCTGTTTGTCTGTAAGCCCACCGGCGCAGCCGACGAGGCTGCCTGCGCCGAGCGGATCATCTCCACGCTGGCCAAGCGCGCCTACCGTCGCCCGGTCACGGCGACCGACCTGGCAGCGCCACTCTCGTTCTTCGCGGATACGCGCAAGAGCGGTGGCGACTTCGACGCCGGCATCCGCGTCGCCGTGGCGCGCGTGCTCGCGAGCCCCTCCTTCCTCTATCGCGTCGAACGCGACCCGGAGACGGTTGTGGCCGGTGCCGCGCACCGCATCACCGACCTCGAGCTGGCTTCGCGTCTCTCGTTCTTCCTGTGGAACAGCATTCCGGACGATCAGCTGCTGAACCTGGCGATTGCCGGACAGCTGCGCAGCCCGGGCGTGCTGGCGGCACAGGTGAAGCGCATGGTGGCCGACGATCGCGCCGATTCCTTCATGGACGCGTTCACCGGCCAGTGGCTGACGCTGCGCAACCTTGAGAGCAAGGTCGTGCCCGACCTGCTGCTCTTCCCGCACTTCGACGACAACATCCGCAAGGGCTTCCGCCGTGAGACGGAGATGTTCTTTGCCAGCGTCGTCCGCGACAACCAGAGCGTCCTCCGCCTCCTCGACGCCAACTACACGTTCCTCAACGAACGCCTGGCCAAGCATTACGGTGTCAAAGGCGTCTACGGGGAGCGCTTCCGGCGGGTCGAACTGGCTGACCAGAATCGTCGTGGCCTGCTCGGCCAGGGCAGCCTGCTGGCGGTCACGTCGGTCGCCACTCGCACCTCGCCGACCATTCGTGGCAAGTTCATCCTGACCGCCCTGATGGGCCTGCCGGCGCCGGTGCCGCCTCCATCAGTACCGCCGCTCGACCAGAGCGCGCCGGTGTCGGCTACACGCCCGGCGACCACGCGTGAGCGCGTCGAGTCACACCGCCGCAACCCGGTGTGCGCGTCGTGCCACCGATCGATTGACCCGCTCGGCTTCGCGCTCGAGAACTTCGACGCAGCCGGCCAGTGGCGGACGCAAGATGGTGCCGCTGCGGTCGATACCTCAGGCGTCCTCCAGGACGGCACTGAGATCAACGGACCTGTCGCCCTGCGGAACTGGCTCGTGGCCCGTCCGGAGGTCTTTGTAGGCAATGTCACCGAGCGTATGCTGACCTACGCGCTCGGTCGGGGACTCGAACCCATCGATAAGCCGGTCATCCGCAGCATCGTCAGAAAAGCCGGGGCTAACGACTACCGGTTCTTGAGTGTCATTCAGGGCATCGTCGAAAGTGCGCCGTTCCAGATGAGAACGAAGCCCGCGCCGTCAACTGAGCAACGCATCGCAGCTAACTGACTGGAGTAGCCATGTTCATTACCAAAAAACATCTCTCACGGCGCACGTTCCTGGTGGGAACGTTCGGGGCCACGGTGGCGCTTCCCTTCCTCGATGCGATGGTGCCCGCGTTGACCGCCCAGGCACGCACCGCAGCGAATCGGCCGCTGCGCTTCGCGGCGATGTATATCCCGAACGGGATCTTCCCCGAGTACTGGCACCCGGATACGACCGGGTCAGACTTCGAGTTGAAGCGCGTCATGCAGCCGCTCGCGGGCATGAAGGACTACGTCACCACGGTCAGCAAGATGACCGCGCCGCAGGGCTCGGTGCACCTGGGCGCCAGCGCCGCGTTCCTCAACGGCACGGGCCCCGTGGGTAAGGGCGGCGACTTCACGCAGCTCGTGTCGAAGAAGACGATCGACCAGCACATCGCCGACAAGATTGCCGGTGACACACCGCTCAAGTCGATTGAAGTCGGCACCGAGGACATGGGCACCTCAGCCGGCGCATGCGACGGCTTCCCGTGTGCGTTCTTCAACACCCTCTCATGGCGCGACGACACCTCACCGCTGCCGGTGGGCGTGAACCCCCGCGTGACCTTCGAGCGCATGTTCGGCGAAGTAGGCACGACCCAGCAGCGCAACGCGAACCTCAAGCAGAAGCAGAGCATGCTCGACTCCGTGCTCGAGGAGACCGCCAAGCTGAAGAAGGGCCTTGGTCCGTCAGACAACCGCATCCTCGACGAGTACCTCACCAACATCCGTGACGTCGAGGCGCAGCTCACCCGCATGGAAACCCGTCTCGGCAACGTCGAGAACGCGGATGCGCCGCTCGGCATCCCCGAACTCTTCGACGACCACATGACGGTGACCTACGACCTGATGCGCGTCGCGTTCCAGGGCGACATCAGCCGCGTGTTCACCTTCCTGCTTGGTCACGAGGCGAGCAGCCGGAGCTACGCGCACATCGGCGTGCCGGAAGCCCACCACAGCATCTCGCACCACGCCAACAACCCGGAGACGCTGGCCAAGTACGCCAAGATCGGCACCTATCAGATTGCCAAGCTGGCCGAGTTCGCGCAGAAGCTCAAGGACACACCCGATGGATCGGGCAATATCCTCGACAACTGCTTGTTCTACTTCGGCAGCGGCATGAGCAACGGCAACGTGCACGATCGCAAGAACCCGCCGGCGCTGGTCCTCGGCAAGGCCGGTGGTCGCGTCAAGGGCAACACGCACATCGCGGTGGAGAAGGAAGAGCCGACGGCCAACCTGCTCCTGGGTATGGGCGAGGCGTTCGGCGTCGAAATGGACAAGATGGGCACCAGCACCGGCAAGATCACGCTGGTCTAGTTCGACGCGGTTTCCAAATGGAAAGGGCCGCCTGACTCAGGCGGCCCTTTCTACGTACGGCAAACAGCGAGCGTGCCTACACCTCAGGCCTGACGATGACGGTGGCCAAAGCGTGTGGCCGGCGGGATGGGTCGAGGTGAACCCCGACGCGACGCACCAGACCGGTCCAATACTCCAGGTCGGCGGAGTGCTCCGTGGTCCTGTGCACCGGGACAGGGTGACGCTGCAGGGCTGCGGCCCATTCCGGTCGGGACCGCCCCGTGGAGTCGAAGGCGACGACATCGAAGCCGACGCCTTCCTTGTAGATCGCCACCAGGCCTTCGCTGTCTTCGTCGCCGGTTTCGAGTTCCAGTCGGGCCACCCGCCCTACGGGGCTCTCCTCGAAGTGGGCAAAGATGCCTTCGACGAGCGGATGCCCCGAGGCAAAGAAGTCCAGCGTCTCACGTTCGACCGCGGTCTCACGGTCGAACGTGCCGCGGAAGTAGGAACCCCCGGGGACTCCTGGCAGGGCATCGACGAGCGCAGCACTTCCCAGTTCGATCGCCACGATGTCCCGCGCCGGCGACCGTTCGACCGAGATGCCGAGCACCTCGCATGCCCCGACAACCACCAGTTCATTCAGGGCGTCCAGTTCGGCCGGGACGCGGGCGAGGATGCCCGGCGCCATGTCGGCTCGATAGGGCTCCCGGTGTAACTGCTGGTAGGCCGCCTCCTGGACCCGAGTCCGGGCTGCGGCGGCATCTCGAAGGAGAGACTGGAGTCGGTGGTCATCGAGCGTTGCGGCCGGATCAAGGCTCAATTCTTCGAGTGCGCCCTCGACGTGGGCCAGTTGCGGTTCGAGTCCCGCCAGTGGTTCTCTGAACACCTCGAGCGCTTCGAACAGCTTCACCACATCTCGGCCAATGCCGCGCGGAGGCCGGAAATAGAGAATGTCGACGGGAATGCGCCTGCCGATGCGATCGAGCCGGCCGATGCGCTGCTCGACCGTGGACGGGCGCCACGGCAGGTCAAAGAGGACAATTCGTCGGCAGAACTCGAAGTTACGACCTTCACCGCCACACTCCGTGGAGACGAGCACGCTCGGGCCATCATGTTCACGGAAGCGTGCGACCTCCGTGTCGCGACGCGCAGGTGGCAGTTCTTCGTGGAACACGCCGCTGGCGATTTGCGCGCGATGACTGAGCGCGGTGCGGACCATTTCGAGCGTCTCGCGGTGGGCTACGAAGATCAGCGTCTTCTCGCCGTTGCTGCGCCATCGTGGGGCCTGCGCCACCAACCACTGCACGCGGGGGTCGGCAGCGTCCATGGCACGTGCCGATTCCCGCAGTGCCTTCTCGTCAGGGCCAAGCACGGCATGGAGAGCAGCCCCGGACGCCTGTGCGCGCTTGATGCGATCGACCTTCTGGGTCCGGGCGACCGCATTGCCGGTTGGCACGGCACGAAGAATCCGCTCGACCGCCTCGGCCTTCTGCCAGCCGTCAGGTTCGTGACTTTCGATTGGGTATCCCACCCGGGGCGGCAGACCGCCGATGTCTGAGCGTCGGGTCGAACTGGTGCAGGGAGGCAGCGGCACATTGCGGGCGAGTCTTTCCTCGAAGCTCGTGTTCTCCGGAAATTCATCAGGACGAAGGAGTTGGAGCAGGCGAAAAAAACCGTGCACATCGTCCTCGAGCGGCGTTGCGCTGAGCAGCAGGACGTTGCGTCCAAGGGCGGCGATGGGTGCCACGGCCCGCCACCCTGGTTCGCCGGGATGACCCGGAGGCCGGCGCAGGTGCTGGGCTTCGTCAACGACAAGCAGGTCTATGCCGGCGCTCAGAGCCTGCTCGGTGAGTTGCGGACGCTCGACGAGCATTTCGAGTGCGATGACCGCCCTGGCATGAAGGTCGAACGGATTGAAGTCGGCACCAAAGTCGCGCGCCACATCAGCCAGCCGCTGAGAGTCGAGCAGTGTGAAGACCTGGTGGTACTTTCTCCACAGTTCGCCAAGCCACTGGACGGTCAAGGCATCCGGGGCGACGACCAGGCACCGCTGCGCACGTCCGGTGTGGACGAGATGATTGAGGATGAGCGACGCTTCGATCGTCTTGCCGAGGCCGACTTCGTCGGCGAGAAGCCAGCGCACGGGGTGACGTCCCGTGGCACGTTCCGCGACGTAGAGCTGATGAGGGAAGAGACGGATCCGGCCGCCGAGAAAGGTGCCGAGGCCATCGGCTTCACGCAGGCGGAGCAGGTGAAGGATGTTCAGGCGGGTGACGAAGTCCTCCGGAGGATCGATGTCGCCCAGAGCCAGCCGCTCGAGAAGCGCGCCCTCGAGCTCGAGTGGCCACAGCGCGTCGGGTGCAGCCACCGTTCCGTTCTTCAGCCGAAACTGCCCGCCATGCAGCCTGCCTTCAATGGTGGTTTCTTCCTGTGTCGCGAGGATCCGCACCGGCCGGCCCGCGCGGAGGTCCACTTTGGCCAGGGCGTCGGCACCAGCGGCGAGGCGCAGTGAGGTGTTCGCCCGTCCGAACTCGACGATGAGCGTTCGCCCATCAACGGACGCAATACGCCCGATCCCCAGTTCCGGATTGAAGCGGTGGGTGAGGTAGTCGCCGACTGACCAGGAATTTCCTTGCGGTGGCACGTGTGTGGCGGAGAGTCAGCGTACCACACGCGCTTCAGCGCCGTTACGGTGCGGCTACCAGGGTCACATCGTCGACGACGACCGAGACCGATCCGTTGGTGCCCCCCAGCCTGAGGCGGTCTGCATTTCCGGACCACGAGTTTGTCTCAGACGACGCAAACGGCGCTCCGAACGCATTGTCCCCCGTCGCCACGAATGCTTCCATCAAGCGAGGTGTGGCACCGACGGCTTGCCGCTGGTGAAGACTGACCCGGTAGGTGGTGCCGACAACCAGCGGAGCCGAATCCAGTCCTATGGTCGTGCTGCCCACCTTGAGGCGCAACTGCCCCGTTGACAGGAGGAATAGCGCACCGACCGAGGTCCCGGAGTTCGACAAGAACGCGAGTCGGACATCCGAAGAGGGTGCGGTGGTCAGCCGCAGGTAGAAGGTCACGGTCAGGTCGGCGCTGGCCGTGACGTCCTCCTGCAGGTAGGCCGACCCAGTGATCTTTGCCGAACGGGTACCCCGCAGCGGAGCGGCTGTCTCGAAGGTGACCGTCCCGCTGACCGCGTCCGCCCCGGTGAGTGGGTCGGTGACCGCACCGTTCTCGAAGGTCATCAACTTCAAGGTCTGCCCAGGGGCAGGTGGCGTCGTGACAGTGGAAGTATTCGAGTAGCCGGATGCCGCTTCGGCGTTGGTTGCCCGCACCCGGTAGGTGTAGGTCGTTGCCGGTGCCACCGTTGTGTCCGTGTAGATGGCCACGTCGAGCGGGACGGTTGCGACCTCGGCAAAGATCCCGTTGGTGCCGGCGCGCTCGATTCGGAAGAGGGACTCGGTCCCTGAGTTGTCGGTCCAGGAAAGCTCAATCTGAGCAGGAGATGTGGCGATCGCGTTCAGGTCTGTCGGCGCAAGTGGCGGTACCGGTGGCAACGGGATCACGACCGAGGCCGAGTTGGAGAACGACGAGTAGTCTGCGGAATTGCGAGCACGAACGCGATACGTATACGCCGTTGTCGGCGATACGGTGGTGTCCGAGTGACTGATCGCGTTGGCCGCCAACACGGCGATCTCAACGAAGTCGCCGCTGCCCTCGGCCCGCTCGACCGAGAATGAGGATTCGTTCGTCGCTGTGTCGGTCCACGACAGCTGGACGGCGCTCGATGACCCGACCGCGTTCAGATCGATCGGAGCCTGGGGTGGGACCTCCGGCGTGGCAACGGTGGCGACGGGGGAGTACAGCCCCAGGTTGCCAGCGTTATCGCCCCTGACGCGATAGTTGTACAGGGCACCTGGAACCACCGTGGTGTCGGTGTAGACGGTGGCGCCAGACGCAACCGTTGCGATCTCGGCAAAGACATTCGAGCTGCCGGCCCGCTCGATGCGAAACGCTGTCTCGTCGGAAGACACATCGCTCCACGACAGGTCAACCGCGGCCGCTGTTGGCGCAAGGGCCGTCAGTCCCGTTGGGGCGAGCGGACCGGCCACTGGCGCGGGCATGAGGGTGTTGTCCAGCTTGATGTCGTCGAGGACCAGATTGACGAGAACCGAGGTGATGGTGCCAAGTCGGAGCTGCGTGGCGCTGGTTGACCAGCTCCCGGTGTTCGAGCTGGCGAATGCTGCACCGAACGCGGTGTCTCCGCTGGCGAGGAACCCTTCGAGGACTCCATTGTTTGAGCTGCCGGTCTTTGCGCGCTGGTGAATGCCGACCCTGTAGAGCTGACCAACCGTCAGCGCGGCAGAGTCCGAGCCAATCGTGCTGCTGTTGTTGCGAAGCCGGAGCTGTCCTCCGCTACGCAGTACGAAGGTCCCGACCTGGCTGCTGCCATTCATGATTCGGAGCAGCTGGACATCGCTTGACGGGAGTGCGCTCAGCCGCAGGTAGAAGCTGACGTACAGATCCGAGGCCGCCGTGAAGTTCTCTTCGAGATAGGAGGACTTGGTAGCGACGCGGGCGGCATAGCTGCCTTTCAGCGGTGCCGCGGTCTCGAGGGAGACCGTACCGCTGGTTGCATCGGCGCCACTGGTGGCGTGGATGAGTGCGCCGCCCTCGAAGGTGATTGCCCTGACGTTGCCTGAACCGGCCGGGGGTGTGATCGTGAACGTCACCGTGGCGGGTGACGACACGGTCAGGCCGTCTGCCGCCGTGTACGTGAACGTGTCCGTCCCGACATAGCCAGGTGCCGGCGTGTAGGTGAACGAACCATTCGCGTTCAACGTGAGCGTTCCCTGGGTCGGACCCGTGGCCAGGACTGCCGTCAAGCTCGGACCGTCGATGTCGGTGTCGTTGCTCAAGACCCCGGGCGCAGCAACCGTGAGGGTGTTTCCTGACTGGACGGTGTGGGCCTCGCCGCTTGCCGTGGGCTGATCATTGACGGACTGAACGGTGATTGAGACTGTCTCGACCGCACTGCTCAATTGCCCGTCACTCACGCGGAAGGAAAAAGTGTCTCCACCGAAGTAGTTGGCTGCGGGTATGTAGGTCAGGTTCGGCGCGGTGCCGGTGAGCGTGCCGTGGGTGGGTCCCGTCACGATGGTGAATGTCAGCGGGTTGTTGTCGGGATCGCTGCCCGAAAGCGTCACGAAGGTAGAGGCGTCCTCAGGCACAGTCACCGACTGCGCGGTCGCGACGGGCGGCTGATTGGTTGCGCCGTTTCCTGCGCCGGTCGTGAACGTCCACGTCGGGCCCGTACGGCTCTGCCCCTGGCCGTTGGTGACAGTCATCCGCCATTCGTAAGTCGTGAACGGCGACAGCACCGTGGGTATGATCTCGGCGTCCGATCCTTCGAGCAGGTTGACGCTGCCGACGTTCTGGAACGAGCTCGACATGGTGAAGTCGAGTGAGAACTGGCTGTTCGCGTCCGTCTCGAACGTTCCCAACGTCGGTGAGTAGGTCTGGACGTAAACCTTGTTGTCTGCAGGGACGAAGCGAAGAATTCGCAGCCAGCCGTTGCCACCGTTGGTTCGTTCCTGATAGTCGGCCAGCATCTGATGGACGGTCCGTCCGTTGACGCTGTCGGTGCGCCTGGACTCATTGCTGATGTGACCTGCGAGCATGAACCGCAGGTTGGGGTTCGGCACTGCAAGGCCGTCCCACAGATACTGGGTCACACAACCGCCCGCCTTGCGATTCCCGGATCCGTCCAGCAACGCGTGTGTGGTCACGATCCCGATCCGATCAGGAAATGACTGCAGGATCGACGATGCCCACGTCACCACGGCCGCGGGGGGGCAGTAGTCCAGGTGGAGGATGACGAAGTCCATCCCGCCGCCGGAGAACAGCTGATAGTTGTTGTCGTTGTTGGTCTGGTAATTCCCGCCGTAATAGGACCGTCCCTGGTAGCGGCTGACCCCGAAGTACTGGTTGTAGAGAGTCGTGGGCTGGTCGTGGTTCCCGGGAGCGGCGCCAAACGGAATACCAGCAACCTCGAGCAGTTTCATGCTGGTATCGGCGCGCTGCCACTCTGCCGCCGAACCCGCGTTCTGGACGATATCGCCTTCGTGCGTCACGAAGACAATGTTGCGTGCCTGGCGGTTATTGACGATCCACTGTGTCTGCGCCGTGAACGTTGCAGGGTAACTCTGTGAGTAGTACTGAGTGTCGGGCAGCGCGATGATCGTGAACTCTTCCGCGGTGACCCGTCGCAGGGAGACCTGGGCGGTGAGGATGCCGCCGTCTGGATCCGAAACGTAGGCCCCGAGGGTCGGCATGGTGGACACGCCGACCGCCCCATTGGCGGGCGTCAGGAGCACCGGGGCGTCGGGTCCTGTGCCCTGCGCCAGAAGGGTGGCGTCAAAGAGCGTGACGAAGCACGCCAGCAGAGCGCAACTCAGTACGGATGAGACCTTTACGCGAGTCATGTCGGGGCTGCGCGGCGCCGGAGTCGAGGGGGGGCAACGACCGGGACCTGAAGGCAGACGCTGGAACGATAGCAGCGGGTCCGGTGGGGCTAGCGTCAAAAATTCCCCACCCCGGCCGAGGGGGCTGAGAAACGAAAAAGGCGCCCTGGAGGGCGCCTTCTGAGTGTTAGAACCGATGAGTCCGTGAACGCTTACACGGTCAGGAAGAGTGCCATCACCGAGAGCAGGATGAACATGAAGCCGGCAGGAATCCAGAGCAGTCCAAAATCAGAGTCCATCGAGGTCCTTCTACGAAAGATGAGGTAGGTCCCGGGTCAAACGTATTCCCGATCGTATCCCGGGTCGCCCGGCGGGCAAAATTGCATGGGTCCTTGCCTGAATGGACGATCGGCGGCGCCCACCCCTGTGACACGGCAGACCGAGACACGCCCCCCCGTGGCACAACCGTTGCGGAAGGTCTCTGGGATTGCGGACCGTGCTGAGTTCATCTCTCGACCAGCTGCGCGTTGCCTCCCGAAGCCATCCCCGGATGTTTGCCAGCGTCATCGGAGCATGTGCCCTCCTGGTGGCGTCCGCGGTCGGACTGGGCGGTTGGGTGATTACGCGAGTGGTTTCCGGGCTGCCCGATGCTGCCGCGGTTCGCAGCATCGGCACGATGGCGCAGTCCACCACGCTCTACGATGTCCGCGGTCGTCAGTTTTCCTCGATTTTCAAAGAACAGCGCATCGACGTCCCCCTCTCGCGTGTGTCGCCGCACCTGGTCCAGGCGGTTCTCGCGATCGAGGACCAGCGCTTCTACGACCACCAGGGCATTGACGTTGTCCGCATCGCCGGTGCGGCGTGGATGAATGTCCGGGACGGCTGGGGCACTCAGGGCGCCAGCACGATCACGCAGCAGCTTGCCAGGCAAAGCCTGCTGACCCGCGAGAAGACCCTCATTCGCAAGCTCAAAGAAGTCGTCGTTGCTGCCAGGATTGAGAGCGCCTTCACCAAGGACGAAATCCTCGAGCTGTATCTGAACAAGGTCTACTTCGGTGCTGGGCTGTATGGCGCCGAAGCGGCGTCCCTCGGTTACTTCGGAAAGCACGCTGTCGATCTGGATCCCGCTGAGGCAGCGCTGCTTGCCGGACTCGTGAAGGCGCCGTCGACCACCGCGCCAACGGTAAGCCTGGAGCGGGCCGTGTCACGGCGCAACGCGGTGCTACGGGCGATGCGCGAAACCCACGCCCTTGATGAGTTCACCTACGAGAAGTCGGTTCGCAGCCAGCCCACGCTCGTGGATGCCCTTCGTGGGGAGGATGCCTACGGCCAGTACTTCAAGGAGGAGGTTCGCAGGCAACTGGTCCGCCAGTTCGGCTGGGAGCGGGTCTCCGAAGGCGGCTTGCGGGTCTACACGACGCTCGATTTAGAGATGCAGAAGGCCGCGGAGGTCGAGGTCACGCGGGCGATCGCTGACGTCGAAGGGCGTCAGGCGCGCCGGCGAGGTGCCTCGTCCGCGGGTTCGGATCCCCTGCAGGCCGCGCTCGTGGCTCTTGATCCCCGGTCAGGGGAAGTCCGGGCCATGGTCGGCGGCCGCGACTATCAGGCGAGCCGCTTCAACCGGGTCACTCAGGCACGACGCCAGCCAGGATCGGCGTTCAAGCCGTTTGTGTATGCCGCCGCTCTGGAACAGGGGTATACGCCGGCCAGCATCATTCAGGCGCTCGGCACACCCATCATGACGCTGCAGGGTGCATGGGTCCCTGACGATCACTCGACCAGCACGTCGATGACGATGAGGGCGGCGCTGCGGTCGTCGAGTAACCGGGCAGCCGTGTCAATGTTGCAGGAGATCGGGATACCGGCGGCTATCAACTCGGCCGAGCGGCTGGGCATTGAGGACGTGCCCGGTGTCTGGTCCCTGGCCCTGGGTTCGGGCGAGGTGACGTTGCTTTCCATGACCAGTGCTTACGCTGCTTTCGCCAACCGCGGAATGCTGGCTCGGCCCAACCTCGTGCGTCGCGTCGAAACTGCTGATGGCCAGGTGCTCTTCAGTGCTGCTCCACACGTTGAGCGCGGCGTGAGTGAGGCGACGGCGTTTCTGATGACGTCGATGTTGTCAGACGTCATCAACGCTGGTACAGGATGGCAGGCGCGAAACGTTGGATTCACGCTTCCAGCCGCGGGCAAGACTGGCACGACCAACGATTACCACGACGCCTGGTTCGTCGGTTACACCCCGAGTCTTGCCACTGGTGTGTGGATGGGCTACGACCAGCCACGCACGATCATCGCGAATGGCTACGCTGGAGAACTGGCGGTGCCGCTCTGGGGTCGGTTCATGACCGCCGCGACGCGTGGCGACAAGGCTGAGGCGTTTGCGGCACCCTCCACGGTGAGTGGGGCGGTGATTTGCCGTTTGACCGGCAAGCTGGCGACAGACGCCTGCCGGAACGTCATCACGTTTGAAGAAGACGGCAGTCTCAGCAGGCGTTCGCCGGTGTACACCGAATACTTCGTACATGGAACGGAACCCACGGAGTACTGCGAGCATGGGCACACCGCGCCTTCGGCCCTGGCGCTGACGAGTGGAGGTCCGGCGCAGTTGCTCGCGGCGTCACCTTCGGCTGCAACAACGGTGGTCAGTGCCCCGCCGAGTGTGAGCGAGGCACCCGATCCCGATCAACCCGAGCGTCAACAGCGCCGGGGGTTCTGGTCCCGGTTACTCAAGCGGGGTCGGTGACCACCAGCGGCGCACGTCGCTTCTCGCGCTTGTGCCCCGGGCAGCGTTGAGGTAGTGATATGCGACGCTGCTGATGAAAACACTCCTCAAAGTGACCGTTGCGCTGGTGACCGTGGGCGTCCTGGCGGTGCTCTTCGTGCGCTCGGCGCAGAGTTCGCGGACCGAGCCGTTCACGATCGCCCGACAAGACCTGACGGGATGGACCCTGACCCTTGCGTCGGACGGCAACCAGCACGACGCGCTGCTCTCGCTGACGCCAGGCGAACGGTTGATGCCGCCCCTGTCACGTGAGCTCTTCGCCCGGATGGGGGAATCCCTGAATTACCCGCCAGCCGCCATGCCGGTGGTGCTGCGGAGTGAGTTCCAGCGTGCGATGGCAGGTGCGATCACGCCGGAGGCACTGCTCATTGCTGCCCGCGACGCCGGACTCGAGACAGCCAGGGTCGAACCCCTCTGCATGGCCCGGCGCCGCATCAGCGCACCCGGAGTTGTGCGGGGCGTCTACTTCCTCGTGTTCGATGTCCCGGTGTTTGCGACGTTCCGCGAGCAGGTTGCGGCGCAGCTGCGTGCTGTCGGCCGTGATGGTTCGCTCTTCGATCCTGCGGCGCTCTCGCCCGTGATGATGGCGGCCGCTCTCGATGGGAACTTCAGCCGCTGGCAGCCGATTCGCGCAGATCGGGAAGCCGACTGCTTTGCTCCGGTGGTCGTAGAATAGCGTGCGCCCCCCCCCCCGCACTAGTATTGTGGCTTGCCACCGAAGAAGGGTCCCAGCCTCGCTACCCAGGCGGCTGCTGGCAGCGGCTTGAAGCGCGTAGGGCGGGCCCCGTCCAAGCCTCGCCTGCGCCAGGCGAAAATCGGAGCCCCCGGTCTGCCAAGACGGTCTTCCTCCGGTTCGCCGAGCTCCCGGACGTTCGACGTCGAAGGATTCCTCCGCTCAGCGGGACTGGGACGGACGCTGGTGGAGTACCAGAAGGACGAGGTCATCTTCATCCAGGGCGATCCCTGCGACTGCGTGTTGTACATCCAGGCGGGTGACGTGAAGGTCTCGGTCGTCTCGAAGACGGGAAAACAGGCTGTCGTGGCGATGCTCCGCGCCGGAGACTTTCTTGGCGAAGGGGGCCTGGCGGGACAGCCCGTCCGCATGGGAAGCGCAACGGCAGTGACCGCCGCCGCCGTCCTTCGCATCGACCAGTACAAGCTGATTCGTCTGCTGCACCAAGAGCATGCGATGTCTGACCGAATGATCCACGTTCACGATCCGCGGGACATTGTCCGGAGGTGGACGACTGACGTACTGCAGGGCCACGGTGTACGCCGTGTTCGTTCCGGACACGGCGAATGACGCACGGTCGAACAGCATCTGAATGCCGACGCGTCTGCTCGGGAAGACGTTCACCCCACCGGTCAATCCAACCGTGGCACCCGTCTCGACCCTGAGCGTCTGGCCGCCACGACTCGTGAAGTCGCCGTCAAACAGCAGTGGCGGCGAGTAGGAACTGACGAGCGAGCCTGCGGGCCCCGTCATCACGCCGGTGACGGCGCCCCACACCTCCACTCGCGGGGCCCGAGGCACGTTGTCTCCTTGCGCAACGGCTTCGTTCGCCGCGACGAGCATCCCGAACGTCATCAGCCAGACCGCAAGCAAGCGTTTCATTCGTGGACCGTCCAACAAAAGCGACCTCGCGGGCCTTCACGCGACGTTCAGGCTGAAGGGCTATCATACGCTCGCCGCTCCGCGTGGCGGGCTGGCGGAGAAGGGGTTGTCGATGGACAAGACAAGTGGACAGATGGGCCGTCGCGCGTTCCTGCGCGACATGGCGATCGCGGGAATGGCGATTCCCGCGTGGGCAGCCGCAATGAAGACAGGTGTCGCCGCACAAGGCGCGGGGACGCCTGCCAGCACACGCGTGCCACCCTTGGACCTGGCCGAATGGACCAACGGCTACATCGGCATGGAGGCCACGATGTTGCCGCGCGGCGAGACGCTGACCGGCAAGAACATCCACGTCGAGGTCTGGACGCCGCGACAACTCCGGCATCCGTACCCGATCATCCTCGTCCCCGGGGGAACGAGCCAGGGACTCGACTGGATGGTGACCCCCGATGGCCGGCGCGGATGGGCCATGCTGCTCGTCGAGCAGGGCTACCGCGTGTACGTGGTCGACCGACCGGGCCAGGGTCGCAACGCGTACATCCCTGACTTACATGGACCGTTCTCGCCTCAGGCGCCGACACTCGAGCAGGCGGTGCGGACCCTGTCGATGCCCGATGCCGCCGGGCACACCCAGTGGCCAGGCTCGGGACGTGTCGATGATCCGGCCCTCGCGCAGTTTCTGGCGTCGCAGGGGCCGGCTCCACAGAATGCGGTCGGTGTGGAGAATGCCTGGCGGTTCAGTGGCGGAAAGCTGCTCGACGAGACTGGCCCCGCGATCTTCATCACACACGGCGATGGGGCAACCTTCGCCTGGGTGTCGGCCGACGAGCGTCCGACGCTCGTCAAGGGCGTGGTGACCATCGAGCCACCGGCGCCGGTCACGCCCGGTGCGCGCGGCGGTGGACCGGCGACTGGGACTGGGCGAATCGCCGCAACGCCGATCGGCTTCGACAAGCTGCGATCGACCCCGGTGGCGATCGTGAGTGGCGGGGCGTCGCCCGGAGCAGCCCGTGATGCCCAGACTGCCGCCTTCCTTCAGCAGGCCGGATTGACGGTGGAGACGGTATCGCTCGCCGCGCAGGGTGTGAGCGGCAACGGTCCCTACCCGATGCTGGAGCGCAACTCACGCGAGGCGCTCGCACCAGTCCTCGCCTGGCTGGATCGCCGAACCTCAGCGGGCGCCCCTGCCATCGTCCAACCGCCGGTTCGACCCAACAGCGATTCGACCGCGCTGCGCCTGGCCGACCACAGCTACTTCTTCGTGGGCATCGAGAAGAAAGACACGCCCTACGGCACGGTGGTGCACGGGCAGACCGGTGTGCAGGTGTTCACGCCGGTCGAGGTGCGTCACCGGTATCCGATCATCCTCGTGCACGGAGGGCTGGGCCAGGCCGTGCACATGATGGGCATCGGACGACGTCCCGGCTGGGTGCACTACTTCGTGCGCAACGGCTATCAGACCTACGTGATGGATCGACCCGCGTACGGACGGGTGCCCATGCATCCCGGCGCGTACGGTGACTACTTCACCGGCTACGGCGGTGGCACCAACCTCGCCAACATCCTCCGCAACTCACGACTGGCCCCCGGAACGCCGCGCAACACGGGCCTGCTCGGCGAGGAGCTGGGCCTGCAGTTTGTGGCCAACGAATCCGGCTTTCCGCGCAGCATGGCCCTGCACAGCGAGCAGTGGGCCAAAGGTGCGGTGGAGCTGCTCGATCGCATCGGGCCGGCCGTCATCCTGACGCATGCCTATGGTGGATGCCTGGGATGGATCGCCGCGGATCGTCGACCGAATCTCGTGAGGGCCCTCGTGACGGTCGAGAGCAACAACGCCCCGTTCGAGGCCGACGTCACCTGGGGCGTGACGGCCGTGCCGTTGACCTTCGATCCACCGCTCTCGGATCCGCAGGAATTCCGGCTCACCGAGTGGACGCCGCCGCCGGGTTCACCGGGGCCGAACCGGCCGCATCGCATCCAGGCCGAGCCGGCGCGCAAGCTGAAGAACCTGGCCGGCATCCCCATTCTGTGGATGCAGGGTGAGAACAACTACTCGGGCCCTGCACAGGTGCAGTTCCTGAAGCAGTCGGGCTGTGATGCCGAGTTCCTGCGCCTGCGCGACCGGGGCCTCGAGGAGGGCAACACCAATCTGATGGTGCTCGAGCGCAACAACTTCGAGGTCTTCGAGCTCATCCGCGAATGGCTCGATAGGCGGACGCTCGCATGACCCGACCAACCGTGAGTGCCTCAGAGGACCGGTAGGTGATGAGGATTGCCTTGGTGGGTGTCGTTGGCCTGGCAGCAGGCCTCCTGGTCATGCGCAACAAGGATTCTGTCGAAGCGCAGAGCCGTGTCGCATGTGCGGAGTTGTCATCCGTCCGGTGGGACAACGGGAACGTGTCATCGTCGCGGCTCGTCGCGGCGGGCGGCTACGAGCCGAGTTGGACGGCTGAAGCTGCACCAGGGGAGACCAGGCTCAGAGCGCTGCCGAGGGAGGCCTACGCCAATCTACCGGCGTTCTGCGAGGTCAAGGGTGAGGTGCGGACGAGCCGCGACACGGCCGTCCGCTTCGAGGTGTGGTTGCCGGAGACCACCTGGAACCGAGACTTCCGCGCCGATGGATTTGCCTTCTTCGGTGGAACCATGGACCCTGCGACGTTGGCGGCGGCGCTGCGCGACGGATATGCCACGGCGACCACCGATGGAGGCGGGGACGGAACCGCCCGCGCCAACTTCCTGGTGAACCCCGAGTCACTGATCGACTGGAACCACCGCGCCTGGCACGAGACGACCGTGAAGGCGAAGGACCTGATTGGTCGCTACTACGGCAACCTCCCGCGTTTTTCGTACTGGAACCTCACCGGCGGTGCCACGCGGCAGGGTCTGAAGAGCATCGCCCTCTACCCGCAGGACTATGACGGCATCGCCGCGGGTGGGGTGACCAACTATCACTCGCGGTTCACCTTCGCGCAGATGGCTGCCTGGCAGGCGACGCACGAGTCGCCCGACAGCTACTTCGACGAGCGCGCGCTGAGGACCCTGAACGCCGGCGTCCACGCCGCATGCGATCTGAACGACGGCGTCCAGGACTCGCTGCTGCACGACCCGCGCAATTGCCGCTTCGACCCGCAGGCACTGGTCTGCAGTGACAGCCGGCGCGCGGACTGCCTCACGCCGGCACAGGTGCGCGCTGTCCAGAAGCTCTATGCGCCGGTTCGCCACTCGCGAACGGGGGAGCAGCTCTATCCCGAGTTGCTGCCCGGAGGGGAATGGAACCCCGCGCTCCTCAACCCGAGTCCGGATCTGCCGGCGGCCGACTTTGCGGCCAACTACTTCAAGTACGTCGTGCTGCGCGATCCCATGCTCGATTGGGCGAGCAGGCGCATCAACTACGACGCCGACGTCGCGCTTGCCGATCGTCCCGAGGTCGCGGCGATCAATGCCGTCGAGACGGACCTTCGACCGTTCCTCCGCCGCGGCGGCAGGATCCTGTTCTACAACGGGTGGAACGACAACATGTCGCCGCTGTACCCCATCGAGTACTACGAGCAGATTGTCGAACGGGCAGGCGGGGACGCGGACAGGGCCGTTCGGCTGTTCATGATTCCGGGCATGGGTCACACACCGGGCAACGGGAACCGACCCTACGATCGAACCGCCCCGCCGGCCAACGGCTACTCGTTCGATCCCATGGCCATCCTCACGCGGTGGCGCGAGACGGGACAGCCTCCCGCGCAGTTCACGGTCGATCACCGGACCAGCGGGCGCGTGGACCGGCAGCTGCTGGTGTGTGCGTTCCCCCAGGGCGCCGCGTACCTGGGCCAGGGCGACCCCATGCAGGCGAACAGCTACGAGTGCAGGCCGCGCCGCCTTCCTGCGGCGCGCTGATACCTAGTAAGTCTTGAAGCCGCGCGGCAGTTCCTTGCCTTGGAGCCAGGCCAGCGCCGGGATCACGATGTTCTTCACAACCTCGCCGCTGACCGTCTCGGTCATGGCGAAGTGGCCTGTGCCTTCGCCGCCGGGGTGGTCGGGCATGTGAATACCGATAGCGTTGATGCCAGACTCGCGCGCCTGCGCCGCGGCGCACGCGATCACGTTCCGGCTGTCGGGCGTCCCAAGACGCGCGCTGTACACGAGGGCCATCTTCACGTCAGCCAGCGTGACGAGTCGGGACTTCTGCTGGGCGGCCTGCAACTGGCACTTGCCAGTTGAGATGATCTGTTCCGACAGCGAGGGTCCGGTCGGAGCCCCGTTGCTCCACTGGCCGCGCTTGAGCGACTCCTCTTCGTAGACATGGGCGCCGTTGGCCTCGTAGGCCAGAACGCCGATGAGCTTCTTGCCGGCGGCTGCCTTCAGTGCCGCGCCCATCGCCGTGGCGCCGCCGCCGGCGTGCGTGAAGACCACCGCTGGGCCGATGCGATCGAGCAGCGCCGCCTGCGCCTCGATCGAGATGTCGTTGCTGGCAAACGGTGTCCGCGGTGAGGTGGCTGCCCAGGCAGTGATGCCGGGGTTCCGGAGGTTGGCCTCCTGCCAGGCCTCGACGTTCGGCGAACCGTCAGCGTTCCGGATCATCGGTGCTCCTGGCCAGTTCGTCGACGTCGCGAGTCGAGCGATCGTCCGTGAGTTGCCAGGGGCGCCGAGCATGCCGTTGCCGTAGGTGCTGTTGCTCATCGAGCGTCCAGTGCCGGGCCGGTCGACGATGTAGAGCGCAAAGCCGGCGTTGAGCAGGTAGTTCACCCACCCGTCGCGGCCGTCCACCGTGGACCTCCAATCCGTGCTCTGGCCACCGCCGCCGTGCACGAGTACGACCGGGTAGGGATAGACCCGGTTTTCGGGAATCATGAAGTCGACGTACATCTGATCGGTGATGCCGCCGTCGTCTTTCACGTGCGCGTTGATAATGAAGTTGCCAAACTGTGCCAGGCGGAGCGGGCCGGCCTCACCGAATGCGTAGGTTGTTGGCGCTGCGCCCGGAGCCATCGCCCAGACCGCCGCGCAGAGCGTCGTCGCGATGAGCGCGCGCTTCCAATGATTCGTCATTCCGTAATCTCCTTCTGCGGACGCGCTCGCGATGCGACCTGCTGGCGGACGGCGAGCGCGGGGTGATCTTACCGCGTCAGGGTGGCTACAATGGGCACGATGCACAATCGACGCGTACTGCTACATGCGCTGACAGCCGTAATGGTGCTGTTCATTGGCGCGACGACGGCGACGGCCGAGATGGTCGAGAAGACCGGGACGTTCGGCGGCCTTTCGCTGACCTACAAGGTCGTGCTGCCATCGGGCTACGACCCGTCCCGGACCTATCCCGTCGTGCTGGTGTTCACCGGTGGCTCGCAACAGATGCGCGGAGCGGAAGGCACGGTGAACACCGACTGGCGGCAGGAAGCCGAGCGGCGCGGCTACATCGTGATCAGTCCGGCCTCGCCCGATGGTCGGCTGTTCTTCGAGGGCGCTGATCGCGTGTTCCCGTCGTTTCTCGATCAGATCCTGAAGGACTACCACGTACGGAACGGCAAGCTGCACGTGGCCGGTCATTCCAACGGCGGCATCAGCGCTTTCCACGTCGCGGCGCTCTATCCGTCGTATTTCGCCACGGTGACGGGTTATCCGGGCCTGCTGGATGGCCCGGATCGCGCGAAGGCCGCCGTGCTCAAACCGATGTGCCTGTACATGCACGTCGGCGATCGCGACGATGGCTGGCGTGGCGAGATGCAGCGGCAGTCGCAGGAACTGGCGAAGGCCGGCTACCGGGTTCGGTTTGCCGTCGAACCGAACCAGGTGCACCGGCTGAAAGCTGGGGAGCTGAACCTGTCCGCGCGACTCTTCGATCAGATTGAGAGCTGCGCGCGGTGAGCACGTCGTAAGTCTTAGAGACCGACGCCGACGAGCACGGAGAATACGCGGCTCTTGTTGTCGCCGCCGCTGCTGTCATCGTTCAGGTTGGTCAGGCCAAGGTTGTAGCGGGCTTCAATCAGGAAACGGTTGACGGTGACGCCGGCGCCAACGATGAAACCGATGTCGGTGGACTTCAGATCGTCCTTGATGTCCTGCTCAAGGCTGCCGGACGTGGCCTTGGCGCTGGTCACAATTCCGATCGATGGTCCGAGAAGGAGATGGGTCCCTCCGCCACTTCGGCCAACCCTAAGCAGCAGGGGAATCTGGATTTCGTTGATTTCGTATGTGAGTTTTGTCCCGTCGGCTTCCTCGCCCTTTACGCCTTGCATCGAGAAGAGGACTTCGGGCTGGAAGGCGAGCGTGTTCCCTTTGGGCACTGTGAGAAAGCCGCCAACCAGCAGGCCGGTCCGCAGGCTCTTTTCGGCCTCGATATCCCCGCTGACCGTAGAAAAGTTGACGCCAATCTTCGCACCGCCCCCGATACCCTGGGCCCAACCGTTCGCGCTGCTCGCCAGCGCCAAGATCACCACGAAACCTGCAACAACGAGTGACTTCACAGCACCTCCTCTGGAGTTCCGAAAGGGCTCTCCCATATCTGTAACAACACAAGACGGTCGAAAAGCGGACAACCGTGGTTCTGGAACGTACAGATCGAAGTGATTGCGCAGGGTCGTGCGATATCATCGCCCTGCGCCGGTCTGGCGCGGAGGTGTTGGTGTGACGCTGATGTCCCGCTCGTTGCTGCACCGCGTCTGCCTGATGGTGGTCGCTCTCGGCCTCGTCGTGGCCGGCTGGTCGATGGTGGCGGCTCGTCAGGTCGCGGCGCCGGTGCCGGTGGCCGATCCAGACACGAGGAGCGCCGACGAGTTCTTCGGTCTCGACCGGCTCCACGCCATCCACCTGACGTTCTCCCGCGAGAACTTCGACACGATGCTGCCCTCGGGCCGCGCCGGCCGCGGCTTCCAGTTTGGCGCCGATGATTCCGGGTACCCAAAGGTCACCGCCGCGCTCGCATTCGGTGACCGACCGTGGGGCACCGTGACCGTGCGCTACAAGGGCAATTCGAGCTTCCGCTCCGCACCGAGCGAGTTGAAGCGCTCGCTCAAGATCGACTTCGACAAGCCCGACAAGTCGCGCAGCTTCTTCGGCCTCGAGACCCTCAATCTGAACAACAACGCGATGGACGCGAGCCAGATGCGTGAGGCGCTTGCCTACGACGTCTTCAGGCGTGCGGGGGTCGTCTCGCCGCGCACGGCGTTCGTCCGCGTGTACATCACGGTACCGGGCCGCTACGACCACGAGTACGCCGGGCTCTTCACCGCTATCGAACAAATCGATCAGCGGTTCTTCCGCGATCGGTGGGGCGAGCGCGTCGGCGTGCTGGTCAAGCCTGAGCGGCTCAGCGGCATGCCCGATCTGGGCGACGACTGGGCGGCCTACGAAAGCCGGTATTCCTCGAAGATCGACGCCAAACCGAAGGACGTCCAACGCTTCATCACCTTCGTCCGCTTCGTGAACACGGCGTCGCCCGAGGAATTTGCCGCCAGGCTCGACGAGTACCTCGATGTCGACAGCTTCCTGCGCTTCCTCGCCGCTCAGGTGGTGCTGGTCAACGTAGACAGTCCGCTCGGCATGAACCACAACTACTGGATCACCGTGGACCCGCGGTCGGAGAAGGTGGTGTGGCTGCCGTGGGACCTGAACATGGCGTTTGGCGGCTTCATGTCGGGCACCGCCGACCTCAGTCTCACCCAGCCTGCGGGACGCGGGATGTTTCCGCTTGCGGAGCGCGTGCTGGCCACGCCGGCCTTCGCCGCGCGCTACCGGGCGATGGTCACCGAGATGGTGGAGAACAACGTCTCGCTCGCACGACTCGGGGTCGCGATTGCCGACACGGCCGTCGTCATCCGTGAGGCCGTGCTCGCCGATCCCACCACGACGGAGTCGCGCTTCGAGGCCAACTTTTCAGACTCCGGGTCCGCATTGACTGACACGTCCGGTGGCGGCTTCGGCGGCTTTGGGCGCGGGCGTACTGGTCCGCCGCTACGCCGCTTTCTCCTCGACCGCCTCGTCTCGATCAACGGTCAGCTCGACGGCACGCGACCCGGCACTCCCGGTCGCAGCGGCCGTGGGGGATTTGGCGGTTTTCAGTAGCTGGAAACCTGGTGGAAATTCGCGCGTATCGCTCCATGAGCTATGTGAAGCGCGGCTCCTCCTGCGCGACCTCGTGAACGCGACCAAGGTCGGCCTCAAGGCGCAGACTGTGAGGGCGGCGTAATCCGATCGACGCGTTGTGTTCGGTCGCCTCGTATAATCAGCCACCGTTGTCCCTCACCCCAGGCACTCGTCTCGGTTCGTATGAGATCACCGCGCAGATCGGCGTAGGCGGGATGGGGGAGGTCTATCGCGCCACCGACACCAATCTCAAGCGGCAGGTCGCCATTAAGGTGCTGCCGGCCACGGTGGCCCAGGACGCCGACCGTCTGGCGCGCTTCCAGCGTGAAGCGGAAGTGCTCGCTGCGTTGAACCATCCCCACATCGCGGCGATCTACGGGCTGGAGAAGACGCCCGAGTTCACGGCGCTCGTGATGGAACTGGTTGAGGGCGACGACCTGTCGCAGTTGATCGCGCGTAGGGCGGGTCCGACAGGACCCGCCGGCTTGCCGCTCGACGAAGCGTTGCCCATCGCGAAGCAGATCGCGGAAGCGCTCGAAGCGGCGCACGAGCAGGGGATCATCCACCGTGATCTGAAGCCCGCCAACATCAAGGTGCGGCCCGACGGCACGGTGAAGGTGCTGGACTTTGGGCTCGCCAAAGCGCTCGGCCCCGACGGTGGGCAGCAGGCAGTCGGCAGTCGGCAGGGAGTTGCGCTCTCACAATCACCGACGATCACCACGCCTGCGATGATGACCGGCGTCGGTATGATCCTCGGGACCGCCGCGTACATGAGCCCCGAGCAAGCGAAGGGCCGAGTGGTCGATGCACGTGCCGATGTATGGGCCTTCGGTGCGGTCCTCTACGAAATGCTCACGGGCCGGCGCGCTTTCGAGGCCGACGATGTCGCTGACACGTTGGCTGCAGTGCTTCGTTCGGACGTGCAGTGGAGTCTGCTTCCAGCGGGTCTCTCGCCCGTGATCGCAATGTATCTTCGACGCTGCCTCCACAAGGATCTGCGTCAGCGGATCGCGCACATGCAGGACGTGCGCCTGGCACTCGAGGGTGCCTTCGAGACGGTGACGATTCTGCCTGGCGCAGCGGCGGAGGCGTCCGCGGCGGCGCGTCCGGGATGGCGGCGTACCCTTCCATGGGTTGCGGGGCTGGCTGTTGCCGCGTTTGCGGCGGTCGCCGCGTGGCAGCTGAAACCGGATCCCCCCCGCCCCACTGCTCGCTTCACCATTCAACCCGAGAACCAGCGGTTCACGGTGGGCTGGCAGCTCATGGCCCTGTCACCGAACGGCAGGAACCTCGTGTATGCGGCCGACCAACGCCTGTACCTGCGCTCGATGTCGGACTTCGAGGTTCACGAGATTCCGGGGAGCGAGGGGCCTCTGGCGGGGCCTGCGGCCAACCCCGTGTTCTCGCCGGACGGACAGATGGTGGCCTTCTACGTGAACAACGGTGAGATAAAGCGCATTGCTCTCAGCGGCGGCGCGGCTGTCACCGTCACCAGGACCGCCGATACAGTCTTCTCCGGCATGAGCTGGGACGAGGACAGCATCGTGTTTGCGGGGCGCCAGCGCATTCTGCGTGTGTCGCCCGCGGGCGGCGAGCCCGAGACTCTCGTAACGGCAGGCCCGGACGAGGTGGTATCGGCTCCGCAGCTGCTGCCAGGGGGGCGCGCCGTGCTCTTCTCTGTCCGAAAGTCGTCGGTCCTGAACTGGGACCAGGGACAGATCGTCGTGCAACGCCTCGACAGCGGTGAGCGCAAGACGCTTGTCGAGACTGGCGCGGGCGGCCGCTACCTTTCAACAGGTCATCTGGTCTACCCCGTCGCTGGCGGCCTGTTCGCGGTTCCGTTCGACCTGGCGAGCCTCTCCGTAACGGGTGGAGCGGTATCGATCGTCGAAGGTGTTCGTCGGACGACAAATAACGCGAATGGGGGCGCCTTTGCGGGGGCACAGGTCAGTTACTCCGCCACCGGGTCACTGGCCTTTGTGCCCGGTCCGTCGTCGATCACTGGGACAGCTGATTTGGCACTGTTCGATCGGGCAGGCACGGCCAAGCCACTGGGGCTTCGCCCCGGGCGGTACGACTCGCCTCGCGTGTCGCCTGACGGCAACTTCGTAGCGTTCGACAGCGAGGACGCCAATGGGACAGCCGTCTGGGTGTACGAGCTCGCGGGCGGGAAGGTGCCGCAGCGCCTCACCTTTGCGGGGAAGAGTCGCTATCCCATCTGGTCGCGCGATGGGCTGTGGGTGGCGTTTCAGTCGGACCGAGAAGGCGATCTGGCAATCTTCCGGCAGCGCGCCGACGGCTCGGGTCAGACGGAGCGGCTCACGAAACCGGAGCCTGGTGCCGAGCACATCCCGCAATCCTGGTCGAAAGACGGGGTACACCTGCTCTTCAGCGTCACCAAAGACAAGGGCTCGACGCTGCGGACGCTGAACATGCAGGACCGCCAGGTGGTTCCGTTCGGCGATATCCAGTCGATCGAGCCGGTCGAAGGCGTCTTTTCTCCGGACGGGCAATGGGTTGTTTACCGGACGAAGGAGACCCAGGCGCCCGGCCAGGTCTTCGTGACGCGGTTCCCGACGACGGGCGAGAAGTATCTGGTGTGTGCGTGTGGCCATGCGTACTGGTCGCCACGAGGGAACGAATTGCTCGTCAACACGGGTGCGGGTCGAAGTGCCGTGATCCCGGTGACGACGGCACCGCGGGTGACGTTTGGCCAGGCCGTGGACTTTCCGCGGGGATTGAGGAGAGAACTTAGTCCTTCGATCACGCGCCGCGAGGCCGATTCGATGCCGGACGGCCAGCACGTCATCGGTGTCATGACTGAGGTGTCAGTGGCACCGACGGTCCAGATCAACATCGTCCAGAACTGGTTCGAGGAACTGAAGCGCCTCGTGCCGACGCAGTGACGGCGAGACTTCAAGGGACACGGTGGTGGCGCGGGGGCAGCGTTGCCCTCAACCTGGTGAAATAACTATGCAGACACGAACTGTCGCGGATCCTGCGGACGGATCATGAGCAGGAGTGGGCTGCAGCGGACGCCAGTGACGACTTTATTCGCACACATTCGCACACGGTCTTGGGCCTCTGTCCCGGGTCGTCAGGACGCCTTCGCAGCCCGCGCCACGGCCTGCTGCAGATCCCAGTCAGCCTGAAGGCGCATCCAGAACTGTGGCGATGTCTTGAGCATGCGCGCGAGCCGGAGCGCGGTATCCGCCGTAATGCCGCGCTTGCCCAACACGATCTCGTTCAACCGGTTGAGCGAGATGTCGAGTCGACGCGCCGCCTCGACCTGCCCCAGGTCGAGCGGCTTCAGGAATTCCTCCAACAGGATTTCGCCTGGGTGGATCGCCGGCCCGAGCCAGTTCGGATCCCTAGTGATAGTCTTCGACCGCGACTTCGAAGGCATGGCCATCCTCCCATCGAAATGTGACGCGATATTGCTCGTTCATACGGATGCTGTAGCGCCCGCTCATCTGTCCCGTGAGAGGTTTCAGCCGGTTGCCAGGAGGCGACTTCAGATCGTCGACCCGAACAGCGACATCGAGCATCTTCAGCTTCCGCTGCACGACACGCCACAGATCCTTGGGGATGTGGCGCGCGTCCTTCGTGTTGCGCTCCTGGAAGATATCGGCCGTCGTCTTGTCAGCGAACGACTGAATCATCGCAGCAAGTCATCGTTACACGAGTATCGTGTAATCGTCAAGTCTGTCCAGAACAGCATCCTTCCGGTCTCGCGTTGAGATTCCTGCGGTGTTGCGCGCCTTCCTGACATAATCAGGCCCCACGGAGATGGCCCTCAGCCCCGGCACACGTCTCGGCCCCTATGAAGTCACCGCACAGATTGGGGTGGGTGGCATGGGTGAGGTGTACCGCGCCACCGACACGAACCTCAAGCGGCAGGTCGCGATCAAGGTGCTGCCTGCGTCCGTCGCGGGAGACACCGAGCGGCTCGCACGGTTCCAGCGTGAAGCGGAAGTCCTTGCTGCGCTGAACCATCCGCACATCGCAGCGATCTACGGGCTGGAGAAGACGCCGGAGTTCACGGCCCTCGTGATGGAGCTGGTCGAGGGCGACGACCTGTCGCAGTTGATCGCACGTAGGGCGGGTCCGACAGGACCCGCCGGTCTGCCGCTCGACGAAGCGTTGCCCATCGCCAAGCAGATCGCGGAGGCGCTCGAAGCGGCGCACGAGCAGGGCATCATCCACCGCGACCTCAAGCCCGCGAACATCAAAGTCCGCGCTGACGGCACGGTGAAGGTGCTGGATTTCGGCCTCGCAAAAGCGCTCGGCCCCGACAGTGGGCAGCAGGCAGTGGGCAGTGGGCAGGGAGTTGCGCTCTCTCAATCGCCGACGATCACGACGCCGGCGATGATGACGGGCGTCGGCATGATTCTCGGCACGGCCGCGTACATGAGTCCCGAGCAGGCGCGCGGCAAGGTCGTCGATAAGCGCGCCGATATCTGGGCGTTCGGCGCGGTGCTCTTCGAGATGCTCAGTGGCACGCGACCGTTCGACGGCGAAGATATTGCCGAGACGCTCGGCGCAGTGATTCACAAGGAGCCGGTGTGGTCCCGGTTGCCAGCCGCGACGCCCGCGTCGATCCGGACTGTGCTGGAGCGGTGCCTGCAGAAGGATCCGAGACAGCGCCTGCGCGACATCGGTGACGTGCGGCTCGCGCTCGACGGCGCGTTCGAGACGGCCGCGCCGCAGACGCCGTCTGTGGCCACGTCGTCAGGGGAACGCGGGCGTGTGGCGTGGCTGGTCGCTTCCGTTGCAGTGCTTGTCGCCGCCGCGCTCGCCGTTCCCGCGGTGCGGTATCTGCGCGAAGCACCGTCACCTGCGCCGCCCGAGACGCGCGTGGACATCGTCACGCCCGCCACCGACCGGCCCGCCGATTTTGCGCTCTCGCCCGACGGCCGCCAGATCGTGTTCGTCGCATCGGGTGATGGTGTGTCTCGACTCTGGGTGCGATCCCTGGCGACGACGACCGCGCAACCGCTTGCGGGGACCGAAGGCGCCGCCGCTCCGTTCTGGTCGCCTGACAGCCAATCCATCGGGTTCTTTGCCGGGGGTGCGCTGAAGCGACTCGATCTCGGCGGCGGCGTCCCGCAATCCCTTGCGCTGGTGACCCGTGGTCTCGGTGGGACCTGGAACGCCGACGGCGTCATCGTGTTTGCGCCTGGCCTGGCGGCAGCGTTGATGCGCGTGGCCGCCACCGGGGGCGCGGCGATGACCATGACGACGTTCGGCCCGGGGCAGACAAGCCACCGCTACCCGCAGTTTCTGCCCGACGGCCGCCGGTTCCTGTTTTTTTCGGCCGGCGCGGCGGACACGGCTGGGATCTATCTGGGCACGCTCGATGGGGACGGCCCGATGCGGCTGACGCCCGCTGATCGTTCCGGGGTGTATCTGCCTTCCGGGCCTGGGCGCGCCGAAGCCTCGAGCGAAGGCGGAGCTCGATCCGCCGAAGCTTCAAGCGAAGGCGGATGGTTGCTGTGGGTGAGAGCGGGCACGCTCGTGGCCCAGCGGTTGGATGTCGCGAAGGCTGCGCTCATGGGCGAGCCTGTGAGGCTGGCCGAGGCCGTGACGGCCCCGACGTTCAATGAGAGCGCGCTGTCGGTGGCTGCCACGGGACTGGTGGCCTACCGGATGGGCGGGGCGAGCCAGTCGCAATTGACGTGGTTCGATCGGTCGGGCACGGCGCGGGGCACTCTCGGCGACGCGGATACCAGTCTTTTCCAACCCAACGTGTCGCCCGACGGCCGGCAGGTGGTCGTGAACCGCGCGGTTCAGGGCAACACGGATGTCTGGCGGCTGGACGGTGGCCGCACGAGCCGCTTCACGTTCGATGCGGCAAACGACGTCCGTCCCATCTGGTCGCCCGACGGCACTCGGGTCGCGTTTGGCTCGAACCGGATGGGGCAGATGGACCTCTACCAGAGGCTTACGAGCGGCGCTGGCGTCGAGGAACGCTTCGTGGCTTCTGACCAGGTCAAGACCGCGAGCAGTTGGTCGGCGGACGGTCGGTTCCTGCTGTTCAACAGCACCGACCCGCAGACGAGCATTGACCTGTGGGTCGCGCCGATGGTGGGGGATCGCACACCGTCGGTGTTCTTGAAGACCCCGTTTCGCGAGACTCAAGGCGCGTTCTCACCAGACGGCCAGTGGGTGGCGTACCAGTCGAACGAATCAGGACGGGACGAAGTGTATGTGCGGCCGTTCGTCTCGCCTTCGCCACAGGCTTCGGCGGACAAGTCCGGTACGTCGGCCAGCGCCCCGGCGACAGCCGGTGGCCAGTGGCAGGTCTCGACGGAGGGCGGCATTCATCCTGTCTGGCGACGCGACGGCAAGGAGCTGTATTACCTGAACCCGGTGGGCGCGATGATGGCCGCGCCGATCGCGACGGGAGCCACGTTCTCACCGGGCGCACCGGTCGTGCTCTTTCCCACGCGCATCGTCGGCGGCGGCCTGGATGGGGGAATAGGACGGCAATACGACGTCGCCCCCGACGGGCGCATCCTCATCAACACGGCGCTGCCCGGCGACGCCGCGCCGATCACGCTGATCCAGAACTGGCAGCCCGAGGCGAAGAAGTAGCGCCGCGTGAAAGGAAGCAGGGACTCGAACCTTCACGCCCTTGCGGGCGCCAGCCCTTCAAGCTGGTGAAATGGCTATGCAGCAGCGGACTGATGCCGGGCACGAGCGTGCTGCCGCGCACGCCAGCGACGACTTTATTCGCACACATTCGCACACGCCAACGGGCGCTCGCCCGGTTCAGGGCTGGGTCGTGGCTTCACCCTTCCTCGGTCCATGGCGGCTACAATGGGCACCTATGGAGTTCAAGCGCATCACCACGGATGCACGCCAGATGGGGGGCGTTCCCTGCTTGCGCGGCCTCCGGATCCCTGTTGCGACCGTCGTCTCCCTCGTCGCAGAAGGGGAGACGGTCGAGCGCATTCTCGCCCTCTATCCCGACCTTGAAGCCGATGATGTGCGCGAAGCACTTCTGTTCGCGGCTGCGGCCGTTCGAGAGCGCACGCTGCCCCTCGCCGCTGGGCAATGAAGCTGCTCGTCGACAACGCGTTGTCGCCGGTGCTCGCCGAGCTCCTGCGCAAGGCGGGTCACGAGGCGGTGCATGTCAGAGACAGCGGCTTACATCACGCGGCCGACGAGGACATCTTCGAGCGGGCGGCCTCCGAGGACTTCGTCCTCGTCACGGCGGATACCGACTTCGGAACTCTCTTGGCAAGACGCCAGACCTCGAAGCCGTCGCTGATCCTTTTTCGCGGTGAGGGCAGCCGTAAGCCCGAGGCGCTGGCGGTGCTGCTGCTGTCGAACCTGGGCCAGCTGACGGAGGCCTTGACGACCGGTTGCGTCGTGACCTTCGAGCCTGCGCGCTTACGTGTTCGGCCGCTTCCGATCTCGAACTGAGGTCAGCGCGGTGTCACGCGCGGCCCTCCCCATATAATCAGGCGCGACATAGATGGCCCTCACCCCCGGCACGCGTCTCGGCTCGTATGACATCACCGCGCAGATTGGCGCGGGTGGCATGGGCGAGGTGTATCGGGCCACCGACACGAACCTGAAGCGGCAGGTCGCGATCAAGGTGCTGCCTGCGTCCGTTGCGGGAGACACCGAACGGCTTGCGCGGTTCCAGCGCGAAGCGGAAGTCCTGGCTGCGCTGAATCATCCGCACATCGCAGCGATCTACGGGTTGGAGAAGACGCCGGAGTTCACGGCGCTCGTGATGGAGCTGGTCGAGGGCGACGACCTGTCGCAGTTGATCGCACGTAGGGCGGGTCCGACAGGACCCGCCGGCTTGCCGCTCGACGAAGCTCTCCCCATCGCGAGGCAGATCGCGGAAGCGCTCGAAGCCGCGCACGAGCAGGGGATCATCCACCGCGATCTGAAGCCCGCGAACATCAAGGTGCGGCCCGACGGCACGGTGAAGGTGCTCGACTTCGGCCTGGCGAAGGCGATGGAGCCCCCGAGCGCGATGTCCCCGGGCGTGTCGCAGGCTCCGACGATCACGACCCCGGCGATGATGACCGGCGTCGGAATGATCCTCGGCACGGCCGCCTACATGTCGCCGGAGCAGGCGCGCGGCAAGGCCGTGGACAAGCGCGCGGACATCTGGGCGTTCGGTGCGGTGCTCTTCGAGATGCTGACCGGGCAACGGGCGTTCCCGGGTGACGACGTCGCCGAGACGCTGGCAAACGTCATCAACAAAGAGCCGGCGTGGGAGGCCCTGCCCACTGCGCTGCCGACGCATGTCCGCCAGACGCTGCGGCTGTGCCTGCGGAAGCCGATGCGAGAACGCGTCCCCGACATCGGTGCCGTGCGCCTCGCACTCGACGGCGCGTTCGAGACGGTCGCATTACATGCGACCGAGTCGCCGGCCGCATTGTCGAGCGGACGACGGCCCTGGGTGGCCGCGCTCGCCGTCGCCGTTGCTGGGATGCTTGCGATGGCGGTGCCCGCCGCGCGCCATCTGCGCGAGACCCCGCCACCCGCTCCGCCGGAGATGCGCGTCGAGATCACGACGCCCGCCACCGATCGGCCTGCGATGTTCGCGCTATCGCCGGACGGCCGATCTCTCGTCTTTGTCGCGTCCGGCGATGGGGTGCCCCGGCTGTGGCTGCGGCCGCTCGACGAGACCGAGGCGCGGCCGCTGGCGGGCACGGAGGGTGCGACGTTTCCCTTCTGGTCCCCCGACAGCCGCGCAATCGGGTTCTTCGCCGCCGGAAGACTCCTCCGTCTCGACGTCGGCGGCGGTGCGCCACAGGCGCTGGCCACCCTGACCGGGGCCGGGCTCGGCGGCAGTTGGGGCGCGGATGGCACGATCCTGTTTCCGCGGCAGCGGACCGGCCCTCTGTGGCGCGTCGCGGCGGCCGGGGGCGAGCCAGTGGCGGTGACGCGGACGGATCCACCGCGCGTCGTGGGCCATAGCTCCCCGCACTTCCTGCCTGACGGCAGACACTTTCTGTTCTCCGCGCAAGGTGCGCCCGAGGCGGCGGGGATCTACGTTGGGTCACTCGACGATGGAGAGGCGAAGCGGTTGACGGCTGCCGACTCGCCGGGCGCCTTCCTGCCGCCGGACTGGGTCGTCTACGTGCGGCAGGGGACGCTGGAGGCCCGGAGGCTGGACCTCGCTGCTGAAGCGTTGACCGGCGAGCCCCTCACGCTGGTCGGCCGCGTCAGCACAGACGCCGCTGGGGGAGTGGTGGGCTTTGCCGTGTCAGGCCCGGGCACGGTGGCCTATCGCGCCGGCGGCCTCGAGTCGCGGCGACAGCTCACGTGGTTCGACCGCACGGGCACCGCCGTGGGCGTGGCCGGCGAGCCAGACGCGAATGCCCAGGACTATCCCGAACTGTCGCCGGACGGCCGGCGCGTGGCGACGGATCGCACGCAGGGCAACAACTCCGACATCTGGTTGCAGGACCTGCTCCGCGGCGGGCTCACCCGCCTGACCTTCGACGCGGCCACCGACGCCCTTCCTATCTGGTCACCGGACGGGATGCGCATCGCCTTCGCGTCGAACCGGACCGGCGCGTTCGATCTGTACCTGAAACCATCGAGCGGATCGGGTACCGAGGAACGGCTGGTGGACTCGCCCAACACCAAACAGGCGCAGGACTGGTCGAGGGACGGCCGGTGGCTGTTGTACTACGAGGTCAACCGCCGGACCGGGCGCGATCTGTTGGCGATGGACATGACCAGCCTCGACCGCACGCCGCGCGTCGTCGCCAACACGCCCGCGGAAGAGACGCTGGCGCAGTTCTCGCCGGACGGGCGCTGGGTGGCGTATCAGACCGACGAGTCCGGCCGGTTCGAGGTCGTGGTGCAGTCCTTTCCGGATGCGGACGGCAAGTCGCAGGTATCAACCGCAGGCGGCGTGGCGCCGCGCTGGCGCGCCGACGGCAAGGAGCTCTACTTCCTGGCGCCCGACGCGACGATGATGACCGTTGCGGTCACCGTCACCGGCACGTCGTTTCAGGCCGGCACGCCGCTGGCGCTGTTTCCGACGCGCATCGTGGGCGGCGGGATCGTGACGCAGAACCGCCCGCAGTACGCGGTCACGCGCGACGGCCGGTTTCTGATCAACCAGACGGTGGAGGACGCCGCCACGCCGATCACGCTCATCCTGAATTGGAATCCCGCGGCGAAGAACGCACGCTGACGCCCGTGGCCGCTCGCCGCCCTCCGTATACAATCAGGCGCGCCTTGGAGAGCATCCCGCTGCTCGCCACAGGCGCGAAGAGGAGAGTGAAGTAGAGATGCAGATTCAGAAGTTCGTGACCGCCAACGCGGTCGTGCTGGCACTCATCGCCTTCGGCGGCGCCACCGCGAACGCCCAGTCGGCGGCACCCGCGTTCGGCGCCCAGGTCGGCATCCTGCACTTCAACATCACCAGGCTGGGTCGCTCGCTGGCGTGGTACCGGGACGTGCTCGGCATGGAGACCGTGAGCGACAACGGCGGCCCCAAGCCCACCACGAACGTGCCCGGGAAGAGCGCGATGATGCACACGCACGTGCTCAAGACGCCGGGCGCCGAGTTCTCGATGGAACTGGTCGAAATGTCGGGCATCGACCAGCGCCCGCAGAAGCCGAACATCCAGGACCCGGGCGCAATCATGCTCGCGCTCAACGTGTCTGACCTCGACGCGGTGCTCGTCGGGGCCCGCAAGCTCGGGCTCACGGTGATCTCGACGGGCGGCGACGTCGTGGTCACCACCGAGCGGGGTCGCCAGGTGATGGTGCGTGACGACGACGGGGTCACGTTCTATTTGAGTCAGGCCAAGGCTGGCGCCGCGAAGGTGCAGCACGACTACACCTTCATGGCGGTGGCGGACGTCGATAAGACGGTCGCCTTCTACAACGGGGTCTTCGGGCTGAGCATGGAGAAACCGGGCAAGCCGGGGGCGACCCCGGACCGCATCATTAAGCTGTCGGGCAACCCGGCGCTCTCGACGTTCCGCATGTCACCCGGCAAGCTGTTCGACAGCGGCGTCATCCGCTTTCAGGAGTTCACCGGCGACAAGAAGACGCCCGTGAAGCATCGCGTGCAGGACCCGGGTGGCCCGATCCTCACGGTGACCGTCAAGGACTTCGCCGGCGTGATGAAGCAGGTGGAGCCGCTGGGCGGCATGATCGGCGACGGCTCGACGTCCACGCCGGTCGCGCCCGGCGCGACGGTGTCGTGGATTCGGGACCCGAACGGCCTGCTGATTCGCGTCTCGCAGGCGAAGTAGCGGGGCGCCGGAAGGTGCCCGGGACTCGAACCTTCACCCTTTGCGGGCGCCAGGCACCAGCCACGTTCAGGGCTGGACCGTGGCCTCACCCCTCGTGCCGACGAACTGACCATTAGGCCGGCCGAATCTGGCCCGAAGAACGCACGCTGACGCCAGTGTTTGCGCCATTCGCACACACACAACAAAGGCGCCCTCGCGGGCGCCTCGGTCGAGCCGTTAGATGTCGAGGTAACTACTTGTGTCTAGAGGTTGTGTAGGAGGTCCACCTTCGCGCTGACGCGCTTCGGCGGACAACCTTCGCTCGGATGGCTTGCCAACCGAAGCTCACGCTTCGATTAGCAAGCGTGAGCGAAGGTTGGTGCGGAAGAAAGGACTCGAACCTTCACGCCCTTGCGGGCGCCAGCCCCTCAAGCTGGTGCGTCTGCCAATTCCGCCACTTCCGCGTACGAGAGGGTCGAACTCGAACTAGTTGCCAGCCGGTGCAGGCGTCGGAACGACCGGAGCAGCAGGCGCTGGTGCCGCCGCTGGGGTTGCCGCCGGGGCTGCCGGTGTGGTCGTTGCCGCGGGTGTCGTCGCAGGAGCCGGCAAGGTCGCTGGAGCTCCAGGCTGCGTCCGTCCACCGATCACAGACCGTGGTCCACGCTGGCCGAGAATGCCGAGCGCAAGCGCGCCGATCATGAACAAAACTGCGCACACCGTGGTGGCACGTGAGAGCACGGTGGCCCCGCTGCGTGCACCAAAGGCCGCCTGGCTGCCGCCGCCGCCAAACGCGTTTGCGATGTCTCCGCCCTTGCCCTGCTGGAGGAGCACCACCAGCATCAGCACCAGGCAGACCACGATGTAGATTGCCGCTACCAGGTAATACATGGCCTTTTCAGTCCGCTCAACAAAGAAGTCATTATACCCGGCGACCCCCGCTTCGCGTCACGATCTCGGCAAAACCCCTGGGATCGAGGCTGGCCCCTCCGACCAGGGCCCCGTCGACGTCGGGCTGGGCCACGATTTCAGCCGCATTGTCGGGTTTCACGCTTCCGCCGTAGATCACCCGACAGGCGTCAGCCGCTTCTCCCCCGAACCACTGCCGTAACCTGCCCCGGATATGGCCGTGCGCTTCTGAGGCCTGCGCGGGTGTCGCGTTCCGACCGGTGCCGATGGCCCAGACGGGCTCATAGGCGATGACAAGCTGGATGACCGCATCGGTCCCGAACCCATCGAGCCCCTGTTTGATCTGGCGGTCGAGCACGCCAAACGTCTCGCTGCGCTCACGTTGGTCGAGCGTCTCGCCAATGCAGACGATGGGGGTGAGCCCGGCGGTGAAGGCGGCGGCAGTTTTCCGATTGACGGTCGTGTCTGTTTCGCCGAAGAGCGTCCGTCGCTCGGAGTGCCCGATGATCACGAACTGGGCGCCGGCGTCGCGAAGCATCGCCGCGCTCACTTCGCCGGTGAACGCACCCTCGCGCTCCCAGTACAGGTCCTGAGCGGCAATGCGTACGCGGCTGCCGCGAGCGGCCTCGGAGGCCGCATGGAGTGCGGTGAAGGTGGGCGCTGCAATCACATCGACATCGGTGACATCGCGGACGAGCGCGCCGAGTTCCTGAATGTAGGCGACGGCCTCGGCGACCGTCTTGTGCATCTTCCAGTTGCCGGCGATAAAGGGCTTGCGCATAGTGTGCTGGCCGGCGGGTCTAAAGACCCGCCCTACGTACGAGGCTACGCATTGGGCAGGGCAGCCACGCCAGGGAGGACGCTTCCACCGAGGAACTCGAGCGACGCACCGCCGCCGGTTGAGATGTGCGTGATCCGATCGGCGACTCCCGCCTTGTGCACCGCAGCCATCGAATCGCCCCCGCCGACGATCGTCGTCCCCTTGACGTTGGCGACCGCTGCCGCCAGGGCCATGGTGCCCCGAGCGAACTCATCGATCTCGAACACGCCCATCGGACCGTTCCACAGCACCGTTTTGGCGTCGGCCACGGCACGCGAGTAGGCCGCGACTGTGGCAGGGCCGATATCGAGACCCATCCGATCCCCGATTGCCGGATCGTCTACTGACAGCACGCTTGTGGCCGCGCCGGCCTCGAGCTTGTCCGCAACGACGTGATCTGATGGCAGCAGAAGCTCGACACCCGCCGCGCCGGCCCGGGTCACGATGTCGCGGGCCGCAGCCAGCTTGTCATCCTCGACAAGCGATCGTCCCGTGGGTTTGCCCGCCGCCTTGAGGAACGTGTAGGCCATGGCGCCGCCGATGATCAGGCGGTCGACTCGGGGAATCAGGTTTTCGATGACCTCGATCTTGTCCGACACCTTCGCTCCGCCGAGCACGGCGACGAAGGGCCGCTCGGGGTGCTCGAGCACCGAGCCCAGATAGCGGAGTTCATCCTCCATCAGCAGGCCGGCACCCGATTCGGGCATCAGCCGCGGCAGCGCGTCAACGGAGGCATGGGCGCGGTGCGCGGCACCAAACGCGTCGTTCACGTAGACGTCCGCGAGCTTGGCCAACTGTCGGGCGAAGTCGGGATCGTTCTTTTCCTCTTCGGCGTGGAAGCGAAGGTTCTCGAGCAGGACGATGCTCCCCGGCGGTGCCTGTGCCACGGCGCGCTCGGCCACCTCGCCCACGCAGTCGTCGGCAAAAGCAACCGGGAGCCCAAGGAGCAAGGCCAGCCGCGCGGCCACCGGCCTGAGACTCATCGCGGGATTCGGCTTTCCCTTGGGGCGACCGAAGTGCGATGCCAGGATGACGCAGGCAGCGCCTGCGTCGAGCACATACCGGAGCGTGGGCAGTGTCCCGCGAATCCGCGTGTCGTCGCCGACGACCCCGTCAGCGATCGGCACGTTGTAGTCGACGCGGACGAACACGCGCCGACCCTTCATGTTCAGGTCACGGAGAGTTCTAGTCGCCATGCGGTCTCGCGGGCAGCCAGTTGGGGCAGCAGGTCAGACGCCCTTGGGGACGATGACCCTGGTCAGCAGATCCACGCAGCGATTTGAATAGCCCCACTCGTTGTCGTACCACGACAAGAGCTTGATGAAATCGCCATCCATCACCTTGGTATAGGGTGCGTCGACGATCGACGAGAACGGATTGCCCCGGAAGTCTATCGACACCAGCTCAGCCTCCGAATAGGCCAGGATGCCTTTGAGCGATCCCTCAGAGGCTTCCTTGAGGGCGGCGTTGACTTCCTCTCCGCTGGTCTTCTTGTCGACGAGCACATTCAGGTCCACGACCGACACGTTCGGCGTGGGGACGCGCATCGCAAAGCCGTCGAGCTTGCCCTTGAGGTCGGGCAGCACTTCGCCCACCGCCGACGCAGCACCCGTCGTCGTCGGGATCATCGACAGCGCAGCCGCGCGGGCCCGGCGCAGATCCTTGTGAGGCAGGTCGAGCAGGTTCTGATCGTTGGTGTAGGAGTGGATGGTCGTCATCCAGCCCTTGCGGATGCCGAACCGCTCGTGGACCACCTTCGCCATGGGTGCAAGACAATTGGTCGTGCACGAGGCATTCGAGATGATCTGGTGTTTGGCGGGGTCGTACTTGTCGTCGTTGACGCCCAGCACCACGGTGATGTCGGGCTGCTTGGCCGGTGCGGTGATGACGACGCGCTTGGCTCCAGCCGTGAGGTGCTTGGCGGCCGCGTCACGGTTCGTGAAGAGGCCTGTGCACTCGAACACCACGTCAACGCCCAGGTCCTTCCACGGCAGCTGAGCGGGATCCTTGACCGTGAGCACCTTGAACTCGTCGGCGTTCACGCGAATACCATCGGCGGTGGCCTGTACCTCCGCGGTGATGTTGCCGAGCACCGAGTCGTACTTCAGGAGGTGCGCGAGCGTTGCGGCATTGGTGAGATCGTTGACAGCGACAAAGTCGATATCTTTGTTTCCCATCGCCGCGCGCATGATGTTGCGCCCGATTCGTCCGAACCCGTTGATCCCGACTCGTACGGCCATCGTGTCCCCTTCTCCCAATAATGAAACGCCCGATTGTACCAAAGGTGCCTTGAACCGTGTGCACCCGCGCGATATACTTCCGGGGTCCTAAGGTCAGTCAATTCTGTGACTTAGCGTGTATCTCCTCTACAGCATCGTCACCCTGCTGGTGCTCGTGGCGGCCTCCCCGTACTTCGTGTACCAGGCGCTGCGACACAGGAAGTATCTGGGGAGTCTCGGCCAGCGGTTCGGCTACCTTCCCGTTTCGCTCAACCTCGACGGCGACCCCTCCATCTGGGTCCACGCGGTCTCGGTGGGCGAGGTTCTGGCCGCTCGGTCCCTCCTTGCCGAGTTCCGTGCGCGGTATCCACGACTTCGCCTCTTCCTCTCGACGACCACTCGGACGGGGCAGGAGCTGGCACGCCGCCATCTCGGCGAGGTCGACGCGGTGTTCTACTTCCCGTTCGACTGGACGTTCACCGTTCGGCGGACGCTGGACCTGGTCAAGCCCCGCGCGTTTGTGATGATGGAGACCGAGATCTGGCCGAACATGCTGCGCGAATGTCGGCGTCGCGGGATCAAGACGATCGTCGTGAATGGCCGGATTTCGTATCGGTCTTTTCCTCGCTATCGGATAGTTCGCCCGCTGTTCAAGCACGTGCTCAACGATATCGACCGGTTCTGTGTGCAGGGGGAAGAATCCGCGCGTCGCTTGATTCAACTCGGTGCCGATGCTTCGCGGGTGTCGGTGACGGGTAACCTCAAGTTCGATTCGATCGGTGGTTCGCCGACGCCCGGTCGAGGACCGGAACGCGTGCTCAGGTTCTTCCGTGTGTCTCCGGCTCGCCTCGTGCTGGTCGCTGGCAGCACCCTTCGCGGTGAAGAAGAAATCGTGCTGCGCGCATTCAACCGCCTGCGCGCCACCCGGCCCAACGCGCTGCTGGTGGTGGCCGCACGACATCCGGAGCGATTCGCCGAGGTCGAGCGCCTGTGCCGTCAGGAAGGGCTTGCGACCGTGCGTCGCAGCGAGCTGGCCATCGACAGCGAGCCGCGCGCCGACGCGGTGGTGCTCGACACGATCGGCGAGCTGGCCCAGTTGTATCAGATCGCAACGGTCGTCTTTGTGGGCGGGAGCCTCGTGCCAGCGGGTGGTCACAACATCCTCGAGCCCGCGTTGTACGGCAAGCCCATCGTGGTGGGTCCCCATATGGAGAATTTTGGCGAGATCACCGAGACATTCCTCGCCAACGCCGCTGCCCTGCAGGTCCACTCGCCGGGTGAGTTCGAAGAGGCACTCCTTTCCCTGATGGGTGATCCGGTGCGTCGGGCACGGCTTGGCGCCGCTGCCCGCGCGCTTGTCGAGACCAATCGTGGCGCCCGTGAGAAGACGCTGGCCATATTCGCGCAGTTGCTCCCACAGGACCGTCTCGCCACGGTTGTCCCCTTTCCCGGCGTCCATTGAGCGCACTCAGCGTCATTTACGGTCGCGTTTCCCACGTCCGTCGCGCCTGGTACCGGCAACCACAGCGCCGGCGTCATCTGGAACAACCGGTCGTCAGCGTCGGCAATCTGGTCGTTGGAGGCAGCGGCAAGACGCCGACGGTCATTGCGATCGCGCGAATCCTGCAGGACCTGGGCGAGCGTCCCGCCATCTTGTCTCGTGGCTATGGGCGGCAGGCTCGCCCTCGCCGGCCACTGGTGGTGGTGAGCGACGGCTCCGGCCCTCTGGTGCCGGTGGCCGAATCCGGCGACGAGCCTCAGATGCTCGCACGGGCATTACCGGGGGTGTCGGTCGTCGTGTGCGCTGATCGATACATTGCCGGGCGGTGGGCCGCGACGCACCTCGGCGCCACTGTTCATCTTCTCGACGATGGGTTTCAACACGTCAGGTTGTCTCGAGATGTCGACCTGTTGCTACTCTCGGTCGCCGACCTTGACGAACAGGTGCTCCCCGCGGGACGACTTCGCGAGCCGGTCACCGCCGCTGCGGCTGCCGATGCAGTGCTGGCGACCGGGTCCGCGGCCGACCGGTCGCGCATTGCGACCTCGGTGGAGAAGACGATGTTCGAGCTTGTTCCGGTGACATCGGCGTTAAGACGAGTGCATCCCTTCGGGGAGGCGGTGTCGCCGGCGGGCGATGGCGTGGTTGCCGTGGCGGCCATCGCCAGGCCCGAGCGCTTCTTTGCCAGCCTCGAAGCGTCCGGCGTTGCTCTGCTTGCTCGCCTCACATATCGAGATCACCACTGGTTCAGCGAACGGGACATCAGGACGATTGAAGAGACGGCGCGCGCGCACGGGACGTCCCTCGTCGTCACAACCGAGAAGGACGCGGTGCGGCTCGAACCGCGGTTGTCCGCGCGAGCCGCACACGACTCGACAGTGCAGTGGGCGTATCAACCGTATGGTGTCCGCATCGAGCCGGACGCTGCCTTCCGGACCTGGCTGGCTGCGCGTGTGAACGCCGCGCGTCGACGGGTCCCCAGGCCGACGTGAAACACTGGCTCGAGTACGCGCTTGTCCGCACCGTGGAGCTGGGCCTTAGCGTGCTGCCGATGTCGGCGGTTCGTGGGGCCGGGGTGTGGCTGGGCAGGCTGGCCTTTCTCGTCGACCGACCTCACAGAAGGACCGCGTTGGAGAATCTGGCTGCTGCGTTCCCAGGACGTTCAGAGGACGAGCGGCGACTGCTGGCGAGGCAGGTGTTCGAGCACTTCGGGGGCGTGCTGCTGGAGCTGCTCAGGTTCGGGAGCTACTCGCACGAGCAGATGCTGGCGGCTGTCGAGTTCGAGGGTGATGAACGCGCGGCGGCGGCGATACAGCAGGGGCGCGGCGTGCTGTTCTTCACCGGACATTTCGGCTACTGGGAGATGCACGCGATCGTCCACGCGCTGCGTCACCAGCCTGTGTCGATCCTGGCGCGACCGCTCGATAACCCGCGACTTCACGCGATGCTCGAGCGCACCCGCACGAGCACGGGCAATACCGTCATCTATCGACAGGGTGCGGTACGCCGCATGCTGCAGGACCTGGCCAATAACAAGGGCATCGCGGTGCTGATCGACCAGCACCTGCACACACCCGATGTCGTTCACGTGGACTTCTTTCATCGACCAGCCGCGACCACCTCCGCACTGGCGGCACTGGCGCTGCGGACCGGTGCTGCGGTCATTCCGGTGTTTGCCCTGCCGCTGCCGGGCGGTCGATACCGGCTTGTGTATGAACATCCCGTGACGCCGCCGGCCCCAAACTCACCCGACGCGGTTCTGGAATTCACGCAGCGGTGCACGGACGTGCTCGAGATGTATGTCCGCCGACACCCCGAGCAGTGGCTGTGGATGCATCGGCGCTGGAGGGACCGTCAGGCGTGAGCACCCCTGATGCGGTGATCATCGTTGCGCCGAACTGGCTGGGCGACGCTGTGATGGCGCTGCCTGCCATCGCTGATCTTCGGCGTCACTTCAGTGCCGCACGTCTGATTGTTGCTGCCAGGCCGGGTGTGACTGATCTGTTCCAGTTGGTGCCCGGGGTCGACGAGATCGTTCCGCTGTCGTGGCGCGGCGAGATGCTGCGAACCGCGGCGTTCCGTGCGGATGCCGAGCGGCTTCAACAGTCCGGAGCGTCACTTGCGGTGTTGTTTCCCAATTCGTTTGCGAGCGCCTGGCTGGCTCGACGCGCGCGCGTGGAAGAGCGGTGGGGGTATGGCTCAGATGTACGCACCCGCCTGCTGACGCGTGCGGTGCGACGCCCAAAGGGAAGCCGGCACCAGGGCGAGTACTACCAGCACCTGACTCGCGAGCTCGGCGTGGCAGCTGGGCCGCTGACTCCTGAGTTGCGAGTGTCCGACGAGTCGCGCGAATCTGCGCGTGCGCTCTTGAGCGGACGGGGATGGGACACCCGATCCCCGTTGGTGACGCTGGCGCCAGGTGCCGCCTACGGCAAGGCCAAGCAGTGGCTGCCAGGGCACGTCGTGCAGCTTGCGACCAGGCTTGCACGCGAGGGCACCACGTGCGTGCTGGTCGGGAGCAAGGCTGATGCTGAGACAACGCATCGAATACGGACCGCGATGCCTCCAGATGCCGCGGCGCGAACGCTCGACCTGGCTGGTGTCACGAGCCTGGGGGAGCTCGCCGGTGTCCTCGCACTGTCTCGCGCATGCGTGTCGAACGACTCCGGGGCCATGCACGTGGCGGCCGCACTCGGCACGCCAGTTGTAGCGCTCTTCGGCCCCACGATTGAGGCAGAAACCCGCCCGCTCATCGCCAGCGGCGGATGGTCGCGCGTGCTCACATCACCGGTGTGGTGCCGGCCGTGCATGTTGCGGGAATGTCCGCTCGATCATCGATGCATGACCCGCATCACGCCGGACATGGTGGCGAGCGCACTCGCCGAAGTACCATCGTCACAGATGCAGCATGGGGCCACGCAGTGAAGCGGCGCGCCGTTTTTCTCGATCGCGACGGTACGCTGGTCGAAGAGCGGGGGTACGTCGACCGCCTCGATCTGCTCTCGCTGTTTCCGTGGACCGCAGACGCCGTGCGGCTCCTCAATCGAGCCGGCTTCGCGACGGTTGTGGTGACGAACCAGGCGGCGATCGGGCGCGGGGTCATCGACGAAGCGTTTCTCGGTAAGGTTCACGCCACCCTCGACGGCCGGCTGGCATCAGGGAACGCTCGAATCGACGGCTACTACTATTGCCCGCACCATCCGAGTGCTGAGCGACTGGAATATCGCAAGGTGTGCCGATGTCGCAAGCCCGGCCCAGGCCTCATCGAACAGGCCTGTGAAGAGATGGATCTCGACCTGACCGGGTCATACATGGTGGGCGATCGATGGATCGACGTGCGTGCCGGCCGCGCGGCGGGCGTGGGTGCACTCCTGGTCAGGACGGGCCATGGCGGCCACGAGGCGGATTCGCCCCCGGATGACGTGCGGGCGGATGCTATCCTCAACAATTTGATGGAGGCCGTCGGGTGGATCCTGCGATCGTCCTCGCGCTAGTCGACCAGCTCCAGGGGCGAACTATCGCGGTTATCGGCGACATCGTTGCCGACGAGTTCGTCTACGGCCGCGTGGCGCGCGTCTCGCGCGAGGCACCCGTCCTGATCCTCGAATACGACTCGAGCCACATCGTTCCGGGCGGCGCCGGGAACGCGGCGAACAACGTCGCGGCCATTGGCGGCAAAGCGGCGCTGGTCGGCCTGATTGGGCGTGACGATGCCGGGCGGAGGCTGGTTCAGGCATTTCACAAGCGAGTGGACGCGTCGAAGGTCGTGCGGGCGCCGGGTGTAGCCACGCCGGTGAAGACGCGAATTCTTGCCGGCGGGATCCACTCGGCCAAGCAGCAGGTCGTTCGCATCGACCGCGGTGTGACGACGGTGCAGAGTGGGAAGGCTACGGCGTCCTTTGAAGCGGCGGCCCACGCGGTGGCGGCTTCTGCCGACGCAGTGCTCGTATCCGACTATGGGTCCGGTCTTGTGACTCCGGCGTTTGTCAGTCGACTGCGCGCAACGCTGCGTCGCGCGGGCCATCCGGTTCCGATCCTGGTGGACAGCCGATACCAACTTCTGAACTACAAGGGCCTGACCGCCTGCACGCCCAACGAGTCCGAGGTGGAGCAGGCGCTGGGCGTCCGCATCAACGACAATCTTCGCGTTCTGGAGCGCGCCGGCCGTCAGGTGCTTCGTGAGACGAAGATGGACGCGGTGCTCATTACCCGCGGCAGTCGTGGCATGGCGCTGTTCGTGGCGGACACTCCGACCGTGCACATTCCCATCTTCGGGTCAGATGAAATCGCGGACGTCACCGGCGCCGGCGACACGGTCATGGCCACGATGGCGTTGGCGCTCGGGGCCGGTGCCAGCTTCGAAAGCGCGGCGCGGCTTGCCAACTGCGCGGGCGGCCTCGTCGTGATGAAGCGCGGCACGGCCTCGGTTACGGCGGCTGAACTGCGTGAGGCGTTGGGCCGCGACGTTCATGGGTGAGGTGCTCGGTCGTGATGCGCTGGTCGAGCGCGTGCGGTCCCTGCGCCAGCAGGGCCGAACCGTGGCCTTTGCCAACGGCTGCTTCGACATGCTGCACGTCGGCCATGTCCGCTACCTCGAGGCGTCGGCGCAGGAAGCGGACACACTGATTGTTGCGCTCAACGATGACGACTCGGTGCGGCGGTTGAAGGGCGAGGGTCGCCCCGTGCTTCCGGGTACGGACAGGGCCGAACTGGTGGCGGCGCTGCGCTGCGTTGATTTCGTCGTGCTGTTCCCAGAACCGACGGTTGGGCCGTTGCTCGAGGCTCTGCGCCCAGACGTGCACTGCAAGGGCACCGACTACACCATCGATTCGGTGCCGGAGCGTGACGTGGTGCGTGCGTACGGGGGCCGCACCGCGATTGTCGGCGATCCCAAGGATCATTCCACGCGCGATCTCCTCGCACGGATCGCTGGCTCGGCCAGGTGACGGCATTCCTCATCGTCCGGCTGGGAGCGCTGGGCGACATCGTGCACGCCATCCCAGTCGTCGCCGCGCTCCTGCGAGCGCATCCCGACGCACGCATCGACTGGCTCGTCGATCCGCGCTACGTCACCCTGGTGCAGATGGTGGAGGGCGTACGGAAGGTCATCCCGTTCGACCCGCGCGGTCTGATGGCGGCCAGCGAACGGGCAGCCACGCTGGCGACCATCCGGGACCTTCGGCGCGAACGCTATGACGCCGTCCTCGATCTGCAGGGGCTCGTGAAGTCGGCTTCGGTGGCGCGTCTCGCATCCGGGCGTCGCACGATTGGCTTCGGCCGTTCTGCGCTGCGCGAGCCGGCTGCGCGGGTCTTCTACACTGACGTGGTCGATGTGCCCGGCGATGTCCATGTCATTCGGAAGAATCTTGCGCTCCTGGCGGCCGTCGGCATCCAGGCGACGGAGCCGGAGTTCGGCATCCGCGTTCCTGAGTCCCCGCATGTCTCGAGCACGATTGCCCGCTTCCAGGGTTCCGGGTACGTGGCGATGAATCCGGGGGCGGCATGGCCCAACAAGCGCTGGCCCGCCGAGCGGATGGGTGAGCTGGCTTTCCGGACTTCGCGGGATCACCACCTGCCGACCCTTGTCGTGTGGGGGCCAGGCGAAGAGGCGCTCGCCGAGTCGGTGGTGACGGCTTCAGGCGGTGCGGCGACACTGGCTCCGCCGACGACGATCGAGGAGCTGTTCGGGTTGCTGCGGGGCGCTCGATTGGTGGTTGCTGGTGACACCGGTCCACTCCACATCGCCGCTTCAACCGGGACACCGGTCGTGGCGCTCTTCGGCCCGACCGATCCCGCGCGCAATGGACCGTGGCGCCTCGAGGATGTCAGCGTGTCACGGTACGGGGTCTGTGACTGTCACTACGAACGCCGCTGCCGCCGGTCGGTCCCCTGTGTGATGGACATCGGTGTCGACGAGGTGATGGCGGCAGTGTCGGCCCGACTGTCGGCAGGTGGAATGCGATGACGCCGCTCGCGCCCCTGCTCGCGCGGTGGCGGGTCCCGCTCGGGTTTGTCGCGGCCGCCGTGACGCTGGCCTTTGCCAGTCCGACCGTCATGTCCCTGCAGGTCGGGTTTGCGGTAGCGCTCGCCGGCGAAGCGATCCGGATCTGGGCGGCCGGGCACCTGGAGAAAAGCCGGGAGGTGACTCGCTCCGGGCCCTACCAGTTCATGCCTCACCCTCTGTATGTCGGGTCCAGCGTGATGGCGGCGGGGATCGTCATTGCTGCCAGCGACCTGGTCGTGGCCGTGGTCGCGGCGCTCTATATGACGAGCACGATCCTGGCGGCCATCCGCACCGAAGAGGCCTTTCTCCGGCGCACCTTCGGCGATACCTACGATCGGTATCGCTCTGACACGGCGGAGCCGATGGCGCGTCGTTTCAGCCTGGAACGAGCGATGCGCAACCGTGAGTACCGGGCGGTCACGGGCCTGCTGGTCGGCTTTGGGCTTCTTGCTCTGCGCGTGTTCGTTCTATAATCGGGTGTTTGTGCGGTCCGAAACGGGCGGTGCGGGGGCTGTCGTACGTAGGGCGGGTCCGCAGGACCCGCCGTTGAGGCAAGCGGTGCGCGAAGGCTGGTGGGCGGTACAGGGCTCGAACCTGTGACACCCGGCGTGTAAAGCCGGTGCTCTACCAACTGAGCTAACCGCCCCCGGAGCTTCATCGTAGCGCGAGTGGTGCACCGTTCGCGAGACGAGCCAGTTCGGACTACACTACGAAGGCTGTGGCGTCACACGCCGCAGATGCAGTCAGCTTGGGGTCGTAGTTCAGTTGGTTAGAACGCCGGCCTGTCACGCCGGAGGCCGCGGGTTCGAGTCCCGTCGACCCCGCCATTCCCAAGCTTTAGATTCAACATGTTAGAAGGAGGCGTCCCTGCCTCCTCCAACATTTCTCCACGCTATGCCGCCGGTGTGGGTAGCTCCAGTAAGCGAATCGCACTCTCCACTGCTGCTGGACTCAAGTGCATATACCGCTGGGTCGTGGCCAAGTCTTGGTGCCCCGCCGCTTCCTGAATCGCTCGCCCTGGCGCGCCTCTCATTGCGAGATGCGAACAGAACGTATGTCGCAGCCGATGGACGCTACTGACCGCCACCTCGGCGTGGCGCGCGGCTCGCCGAACTCGGTCCCCGACCATATCCTGCGAGTAAGCACTCCCATCCTCGTCGCAAAGGACACGGCCACGCCGTTGCCGATGCGTTCGCAATGCTTCGGTCAGCCGAGCGGTCATCGGCACATACCGAAACCGTCCACCCTTGGGCACCGTGACGTGCCCCCGCCACTCGGACCGCTGCACACACAGCTGGCGCTTCTCGAAGTCAATGTCCGGCCATTCGAGACCGATGATTTCGCCGCACCGAAGGCCCGCGTCACCTCCCAGAAGGACAATGAGATGGGAATCC
>JBEBGV010000061.1:0-27833 GCA_040081265.1 Vicinamibacterales bacterium | reverse complement strand
GCGCTGATGTCCCGTTGTGGCGGGTCGCGGATCGATGATCACAGAGGGGACATTTCTATCGAGTTAACCCAGGGGACATTTCTAACGAGCTTTGACACAGGTCCCGCGAGTGTCTTGCCGCCGAAGAAGGCGGCCCATATACTGCGGGCGCCGGCGCGTATCGGGCTATGCCGATCAGCCGAATAGTAGTTAGGGCTGACGACTACTGAGGCCTATAGCGGAGAGGGCGGCGAATATGGACCTGACCAGACGCAAGATATTGAAGGCTGGAGCGACGGCGACCGCGATGGCCGCTGCGCCACGCATATTTGCTCAGTCGGCTCCGCAAGGCAGTGGTCCAATGCGCTTCTACGAACGGGGCGTGGTTCGCATCCGCTATGAGGAGTTCGGGGATGGATTCCCCGTGCTGCTCATTGCCGGCGGCGGGCTGAATTCGACCATTGCGGGCCTCACGAATCCGTTCAACGCGATCGACGAGTTCAAGGGGGAGTACCGCTGTATCGCCGCGGACTTGCGCAACGCCAATCCGGGGCAGTCTTCTGGTCCATTGGAAGTCGATCGACCGTGGGACGCACACACCGACGATCACATTGGGTTGATGGACCACCTGGGAATCGACCGGTTCATGGTGCTCGGGTTCTGTATCGGTGGGCCATTCATCTGGAATCTCTTGAAGCGGGCTCCCAATCGAGTCGTGGCAGCCGTGCTCGCACAGCCCAGCGGATTTCGGCCCGAGCTGCCGACTCTCTCCTATGACACCAATATGGCGGGCTGGGGTCCGGACTTGGTCAAGCGACGTCCAGACATCACGATGGAGATGGTCGACAGGTTCTTAGCGAAGATGTATCGCAACGTCGACTTCGTCTACACCGTTACGCGAGATTTTGTACGCACGTGCCAGACACCAGTTCTCATCCTGCCCGATGACACACCGGCACACTCACCGACGGTGGCAATCGAAAGCGCGATGCTGGCACCAAATGCGGAAATGAGCATGTTCCCCTGGAAGGAGCCACCGGAGCGGATTCCAGTGGCGGTTCGTCAGATACGCTCGTTCCTTCGGGCGCACCGCGCTCGTGCCTAGCAATGGACAGCCCAACTGGGCATGCAGCCGACAGCGCGCCCGAATGTGCCGCGCTGCGGCTGATGCCTGACGTTATGCCGATCTGAACGGACGACGATAGACTCTCGCTGTGGAATTCGAATGGGATCCGGAGAAGGCGGCCGAGAATCTCACGAAGCACGGAGTCGACTTCGTGGAGGCGTCTACGATCTTCGGCGATCCGCTCGAAGTGACGATTCCGGATCCCGCGCATTCGGAGGGTGAAGCACGATTTCTCAGCTTGGGGTTATCGGCGACAGACCGCGTCTTGGTCGTGGCGTACACTGAACGCGAGGGCAGAATCCGGATCATCCATGCTCGGGTGGCGGAGCCCAAAGAACGTAGAACATATGAGTCAGATCAAGAATCAAGAAACTGACGACCTTCGGCCAGAGTACGACTTCACGGGCGGCGTCCGCGGCAAACATCACGCCGCGTACCAAGCCGGAACGAACGTGGTCTTGCTCGATGCCGACGTGGCCAAAGCTTTCCCGGATTCGTCGTCGGTAAACCGGGCGTTGCGACTGCTGCTTGAGATTGCCGAAAAGCAAGTCGTGTCGAAACGAACGGCATAATATCCGGCTGCACGCGACGCCGACGCGTCGCTCTCGCGCCGCTTCCCGGCGCGCGTGAGCCGGACCGTTAGGCAGACTTCATAACAGATGGCCATTGCCGATGTTGAACAGGCTCGAGTCGTCCAGTTGCTTGTGAACGACTTGCACGCAACGGTCGGAGCTGGTCACGACTATCTAGCCCTGAACAACGCGGTCCGACTTCGGCAGTTCATCTCTGACGCCCAGACCTACTTTCAGCGTGTCGTCGAGGATACGCAACAGGACATCCATGATGGATTCGTCGACACGGCGTGGCCGCGCTGCCCGCGACATGCGCATCCGTTGTGGTTTCGGGATGGCTCCTGGTGGTGCGAGCGGGACGACCTGCGCGTGGCGCCTCTTGGAGAGCTAGCAACGAACAGCGCTGCCAACGGGCCGCTGCGCCAGACGGAACCGGGGCCCGCTCGCGCGTGACCCTCGCGCGCGGTGCTATCGTTGACGCGCGCGTGCCGCAGGTGAGCGGCACGGCGTTATGCCGCTTAGGATTCGTATTGAGAGGTCCGAAAGATCAATGCCCGTTCGAATGAGAGCCAGACTAACGGGGATCATCCTCGTGTTCGTGTTACTTGGATCGGCTGAAAGCCTTCGCGCGCAAGACATCGTGGTGACGCTCCTGGGCACTGGGTCACCCACACCGGCCATGGACCGCTTCGGACCGAGCACCTTGGTCCAAGCCGGCACCCAGACCTTAGTATTTGACGTGGGTCGAGGCGCCCACCAGCGCCTGTCGCAAGCCGGTGTCACAGCCGGCCAAATCGATGCGATCTTCCTGACGCATCTGCACTCCGATCACATCGTTGGGATTCCCGACGTGTGGCTGACTGGATGGCTTATATCGGCACGGACTCGTCCCTGGGACATCTTCGGTCCTACGGGCACGATTCAAATGATGGCTTCGTTAAAGCAAGCGTTTGCGGTCGACCTTCAGGTTCGAGTGGAGGAAAATGCCGGGCAGTTGTCGGCCGCTGGTGCCCAGATCAACGCGCGCGATATCGAGCCTGGCGTTGTCTATGAGCGAGATGGCGTTCGTGTCACCGCTATTAGAGTCGATCATCGGGCGATTGCTCCCGCCTACGGGTATCGAATCGACTATCGCGGTCGGTCGGTTGTGTTGTCTGGGGATACTCAAGTCTCCCCCGAGCTCATCAAGGCTGCGACCGGCACAAACCTCTTGATCCACGAGATCTACCAGGCCAGCGATGCGGTCCTGAAGCAGAACCCGCGGACTGCGGTCGTCAAGACCTTTCATGTCGACGCTGCAGAGGCGGGCACCGTGTTTCAGCAGGTTCGGCCGAAGCTCGCGGTGTATTCCCACATTGTGCTCCGTGGAGTCGATCTCGCCGAGGTCATCAGGCGAACACGCACGACTTATGCTGGTCCTCTTGCCGTTGGCGAGGATCTTATGAGGTTTGTCATCGGAGAGGACGTTGCCGTCTACCGGCCTTGAACTGTGCCGGCGGCATAACATCCGCTTGCAGCCGTCGGCGGCTGGCGTGACCATGAGCCGCCGCGGCTGAAGCGGCGCGGTTAGCCTGTTCCGGGAGTCGGGCAAGAGGAACATCAAGAAGGAGCGTCCGGATGAGAGCGGTTAGCATCGTGGTAGCAGCTTGCATGGCCTTCTTACTCGCGTCGCCGCACCTGAGCGAAGCGGCTGACTATCCGGTGCCACAACAGGGCGACTGGGTCGTACGCGACTTCCGCTTCCATACCGGTGAAGTCCTTCCCGAGTTGCGCCTCCACTACACCACCGTCGGGGCACCGACCGGGACACCCGTTCTGATCCTGCATGGGACTGGCAATTCAGCTGCCCGCCTGCTGAACGAGGAGTTCGCCGGCGAACTCTTCGGTGTCGGTCAACCGCTCGACGCGCGACGCCATTTCATCGTGATCCCGGACGCAATTGGGCATGGACAGTCGTCTAAGCCATCTGACGGACTCCGAGCCAAGTTCCCCAGCTACAACTACGACGACATGGTGCTCGCGCAGTATCGTCTCGTCACCGAGCATTTGGGGCTCCGTCACCTCCCCGTCATCATCGGCACATCGATGGGCGGGATGCACGCTTGGATGTGGGGAGGGCGCTATCCGGGGTTCATGGATGCCCTCGTGCCGCTGGCGTCTGAGCCGGCGGCGATGGCCGGTCGAAATTGGATGCTGCGTCGCATGGTAATCGACGCCATTCGTCAGGACCCGGAATGGCGTGACGGTAACTACTCACGACAGCCTGCCGCGTGGCGGACCGCGCAGGTGTTCTTCAACATCGCCACGACGGGCGGCGCCCTCGCGTTGTACACGGCGTCACCGTCCCGTAAGGAGTCAGACGCCGAGCTCGCACGTCGTTTGGCGCAGGTGGACGCGACCGACACGAATGACGTGCTCTATCAGTTCGACTCCGTTCGCGATTACGACCCGTCGTCGGGTCTGACTCAGATTACAGCGCGCGTGCTGGCGATCAATACGGCGGACGATGAACGCAATCCGCCCGAACTCGGCGTTATGGAGCAGGCGATGGCGCGCTTGAAGAAGGGCCGATACGTTCTGTTGCCGGTGACCGCTCGAAACCGTGGCCACAGCACCACCTACAACGCTGCATTCTGGAAACGACACCTCGCAGAGCTGCTGCGTGGCCTTTGATGGACAGGCTAACTCCGCCTGGAGCCGACGTGGCGGAGCGCGTAGAACCGCGACCGTGAGCCACGCGGCTCAGGCGAAGCGTTGGGCCGACGAATCAGGAAGAGCAATCAGTCGAAATGGCGAGTGGAGGAGTTGTGACAAGCGACAGCGACGTGAGTAGGCGTACATTCCTCACGAGGGCCGGGCTCGCGGCAGCGAGCGCCAGTCTGCTCGCTCCACTGCGCGACGCGGGTGCCCAGATCGTCCCCAATTCGTCAGGAACGGCATCGCCTACGCTGCAGGCGCCGGTGAACGCGTGCGATTGCCATCACCACATCTACGACGCTGTTCGGTTTTCTCCTCCGGCCGACTCGTCGAACCTGATGGTGTCGCAGGCTAGAGTCGAGGAGTACCAGCTCCTTCGAATGCGGCTTCACACCACGCGGAGCGTCATTGTGACGCCTTCGTCGTATGTGACGGACAATCGCGTGACCCTCGATGCGATCGCCCGGTTTGGAGGCACGGCGCGTGGCGTGGCAGTCGTTCGGCCAGAGGTCACTGACGCCGAGTTGAAGGCGCTAGATCGCGGAGGGATTCGTGGCATTCGCTTCAACCTCAATCTGTCAACGTCCACGCCGAATCCCGTGACGACGATCGAGATGGTCGAACCGCTGTCGAACCGGATCGCCTCTCTCGGTTGGCATGTGCAGATCAACTTGGCTCCAGAGGGCATCGTGGCTGCCGAGGCGCTTTGGAACCGCCTGCCCACGCCCATCGTGTTCGATCACATCGCCCGCATTCCCGGGCGGGCTGGTACGCGTCATCCCGCCTACGAGGTTGTCCGGCGCCTCATCGACAAGGGGCGGAGCTGGGTGAAGCTGTCGGTGAGTGACGGAGCCGGTATATCAGATGACGGCCCGCCGACCTATGCCGATCTGGTCCGCCTGGGGCGGGAGTTTGTGAAGGCGGCACCTGAACGCCTGGTGTGGGGCAGCAACTGGCCGCATCCAGGACTAACCGCCGCGAAGCCGGACGACGCAATCCTCTTCGACATGATGGCGCAATGGGCGCCGGACGACCGCACGCGTCGACGCATTCTCGTGGACAACCCCGCGCTGCTCCACGGATTCGACCGTTCGCTGTGACGCGGGTTGGTCAAGAGGAGGCGACCGCTTCGTCGCCGCGCATCGACTGCAGACTCGAGACTCCGAATGAGACCCATGACACACCGTGCTCGATTCACGCTCCTGCTGGTCTGCGCCGTTCTGATGAACATGGGATGTGGAAGTGTTCAGTCGCCGGAGGTGAGCACTGCTGCTGATCAGGGCATGCTGGTGGGCGCGTGGCGCTCGAAGATCACCTTTCAGAATGGTCCCTTGGCCGGAATGAAGGACCTCGAGTTTCTGTATTCGTACAACGCCGGCGGCACGATGACCGAGTCGTCCAACTACGACGAGGCCGCGAATTCCTCTCCGCCGGCATACGGTGTGTGGAAGCAGGTTGACCGGCGCACATTCGAGACAAAGTACGTGTTCTATACGACGAAAGAGCCAGGCCCTGGCGATGGCGCACCCAGCAGCCGCGATTGGTGGCCAGCTGGACACGGAGTCCTGACGGAGAGGATTACGCTGTCTGACGATGGTCAGACCTATGCGTCGCAGATCAGGTTGTCCACATACGATCGGACCGGCTCGCCAATCGCCGGTGACGGCGAAGGTACGGGTGCCGGCACGCGAATCGGGTTCTAGCCAGCGAGAGGCTCGCCCTGTTCAACTCATGAAGACGAAAGAACGAGACAAACTGCTGCAGACACTCAAGGCTCGCTTTGAGAAGAACATGCCCCGCCACAAAGGCGTCGCATGGGACAAAGTGCGAGCCAGACTCGAGAGCAAGCCTGAAGCTCTGCAATCGCTTCTGCACATGGAGGCGACGGGCGGTGAACCTGACGTGATCGGGCAGGACACCGGTGTGTTCACCTTCTGCGACTGTTCCGCAGAGAGCCCGGCAGGGCGGAGGTCCCGCTGCTACGACCGTGACGCGCGTGACTTGCGAAAGGAAAGCAAACCAGAGGGCAGCGCCGTTGAGATGGCGACCGCGATAGGAATCGAACTCCTGACTGAGGACGAGTACAGGACGCTGCAGAAGCTCGGCGAGTTCGATCTGAAGACGTCAAGCTGGGTGCAGGCACCGCCTGATGTGCGAGCCCTCGGGGGCGCCCTCTTCTGCGATCGACGTTTCGGCCGGGTGTTCGTGTATCACAACGGCGCGCAGTCGTACTACGCCGGCAGGGGGTCTGAGGTGCCAGCCTGGGCCACCGAGGTGTATGATGATTTGGCATGACCCGAGAGGAAGTTGCCGCCATCCTGCAGCGACGGACCGACGCCATCAACGGCCACGACGTCGCCGCACTCAACGCGCTCTATTCGCCGGACTGCATGGTGGAGAGCCCGATGGCCGCTGGCACCGTGCAGGGACGCCAGGCGGTGAGCAAGGTGTTTCAGGCCCTCTTCGAAGCCTTCCCCGACCTCAGCTTCACGCCTGACATTGTGGTGATCGACGGGAACACGGTCGCCAGCGCAGGTTGGATCACCGGGACCTATACCGGCGGGTTCATGGAGCTGCCACCAAGCGGCAAGCCGATTCGAGTACCCGCGATGACCGTCAGCACCATCGAGGACGGACGCATCGTTGCCGAGCGTCGCGTCTACGACTTCACCGGCATGCTCGTCCAGGCCGGTGTGCTGAAGGCCAAGCCCGCCTGACGCTAGCGGTGCTTGATGAACGTGCCGCGCTGCAGCTCATCGTACGCCTGCTGCAGTTCCTCGCGCGAGTTCATGACGATCGGGCCATACCAGGCGACAGGCTCCTCGAGCGGCTTGCCTGACACGAGGAGGAACCGCATCCCCTCGTCGCCAGCCTGAACCACGATTTCGTCGCCGCGATCGAAGAGCACGAGCGAACGATTTTCGACGTCGCTCGCTGTCGTGTCGCCATCAACGCCTTCGGTCTGCACCGACTGCGGCGTCGATGCGTCGCGAAAGGTGCCTGACCCGGCAAAGACATACGCAAACGCGTGCCGCGTCACGTCCACCTCGAGCCGCCGCTTGTGGCCGGGCGGCACCGACACGTCCAGGTACCGCGGATCCGCGGCCACACCTTCCACCGGGCCCTTCTTCCCCCAGAACGAGCCGCACACGATCCTCACGCGCGTACCATCGTCATCGGTGACCTCGGGGATGTCCTTCGCGGCCACGTCCTGATAGCGCGGGTCGGTCATCTTGAGGCGCGCCGGCAGGTTCGCCCAGAGCTGGAATCCGTGCATGCGCCCGTGTTCGTCGCCCTTGGGCATCTCCTGATGGAGGATGCCGCTTCCCGCGGTCATCCACTGCACGTCGCCCGCGCCCAGATTGCCGGTGTTGCCCAGGCTGTCGCCATGCTCGACGTTGCCCGCCAGCACGTAGGTGATCGTTTCGATCCCCCGATGCGGGTGCCACGGGAACCCGGCGAGATATTCGTCGGGTGTGTCGTTGCGAAAGTCATCGAAGAGGAGGAACGGGTCGTAGTCGGTCGTGTTGCCGAACCCGAACCCTCGATGAAGGTGCACACCTGCCCCCTCGAGAGTGGGCTTGGACTGCGAGACTCGCTTTACGGGGCGTATGGACATGAGCTCCCCAAATTCTACCGCCTACCGCCTACTGTCTACCGTCCACTGTCACCTGTCACAATAGTCCCGTGTCGCTGAAGACGTCCGCTGTGCTTTCTGTTGTGCTGGTGTGGCTCGCTGTTGCCGGTGTGTCGGCGCAGGTCGCGCCGCCTGACGATCGCGCGGCGTTTCTCGGCTCGTGGTCGTTGAACCGTGAGCTGAGCGGCGCGGCGCCGTCGCCGGACCTGCCAGGACGACAGGGCCGCCGCGGAGGCGGATTCAGCGGAGGTTTTGGCGGAGGCCGCGGAGGCCGCGGACAGAACCCTCAGTCGGCGGGAGAGGCGCGTGCCGAGAACGAACGTCTCGTCGCTCTTCTGCAGGAATTGGTGACGCCCGAGACGCGTTTGCGCATTGCGCGAGGTGAGGGCGATGTCATCGCCCTGACAAGCGCCGACGGGCGCACGGCGCGGTATCTCCCCAACGGCAAGACCGAGAGACACCAGCAGAACAACGGGACCATCGAGACGCAGACGACGTGGCAGCAGGGTGAATTGCGTCAGGAGCTGTCAGGGCCTGGTGGCATACGTGTCAGCCGCACGTTTGCCATCGAGCGCGAAACCGATCAGCTCATCGTCTCAATCACCACGCCTGAAGGCCGGGGCGGTGGACAGCAGCGCCCGTTTCGCGCGGTCTACGACCGAGACGCGGAAGGCGCATCCCTGGAACGGCCGTCTGGCGTCAACGTGTCCGGCGCGCTCGTCGATTCCCTGAAGATCGTGCTGATGGAGCACGGGATCCGCATTGCCTTCCAGGACAAGACCCGACGCGAACTGAAGGGCCCCTTCTGGAGCGACTACGTCCATTCGCTGAAGGTGCCGCGTCAGTGGGAGGACACCGACAACTGGTGGGTCAACTACATCGGGCATCCGATTCACGGTGCCGCGGCCGGCTATGTCTGGCTGGAGCACGACCGTGGAGCGCCGCCTGATCTCAGCTTGAGCCGAGCCTATTGGTCGTCGCGAGCCAAGGCGTTCGCATGGGCGGCGGGGTACAGCCTGCAGTTCGAGATCGGGCCGCTCAGTGAAGCCTCGATCGGTAACGTCGGCCTGAAATCCGAAACAACCGGATGGGTGGACCATGTCGTGACGCCGGTCGGTGCGTTTGGCTTGATCGTGGCCGAGGATGCCCTCGATCGCTATCTGGTGCGATGGATCGAACGTCGAACGCAGAATCGAGTCTTCAGGGCGATCCTGCGTCTCGCCTTCAACCCCGGACGAACCCTATCCAACAGCACGACGGGACGGTTGCCGTGGTATCGACAGGGCCGTCCGCTGGGGTGGAAGTGAGTTCCCTCTAGTCGTCCTGCCTCGAACGCAGCGCGTCGTGCGTCAGGGCCAGCAGCGACACGCAGGCCGTATCACTGCGCAGCGTCCGCGGTCCCATCGTCACCGCCTCGAATCCGTGCCTGGCGAGCAGTTCGCGCTCATAGTCTGTCCACCCGCCCTCAGGGCCAACCGCCAGCAGCACGCGATGCGCGTTGCGCGCGCGCACGGCGGCATGGATCGAAGGTCCCGCGTTCGGGTCTCCGTACGCCCGCACCTCGTCGGTGTGCAACGCGAGCTCGTCTTCGAGGAAGACCTTGAGCTGCCGATGGACCGTGACGAGGGGGAGGCGTGTGTCGCGAGCCTGTTGCAGGCCTTCGACGAGCAGCGGCCGGTACACGTCGGCCTGGAGGAGGTGGGTGTCGAAGTAGTTGCGCTCCACGCGTGCGGCGTTGGTCAGGCGTATCCGCCCGACGCCCATGGCCGCAAGTTGCGCCCACAGGCGTCTGAGAACCTTTGGCCTCGGCAGCGCGAGGAGCAGGTCGACGTTCGGTGTCGCCGGTGCCTCCGGCTGCAGCGCGCATCGCAGGTGGACGGTCGTGGCATCCATCGCGAGCACCGTGCCTTCTCCGCAGGGACCGTCGATGACGCCGATGCGGACCACGTCTCCCGGTGCGACTCCGAGCACCGTGCGCAGGTGCGTCGCACGTGCGCCGGTGACGATGACGCGGTCGAGGTGAGTGGCTTCGTCCGGCTCCAGCAGGATCAGATTCACTGAGGCAACGAGTATCCTTCAAGTAATCAACTGAATGGGCATCGCTGGAGACTTCGTCCTGATCGTCGTCGCGGGGTTCGTGGGCGCGATGATCGCGCGGGCCTGCCGGCTGCCGCTTCTGGTCGGCTACGTGCTGGCCGGCGTGGCGGTCGGGCCCAATACCGGCGGCCCGACTGTGAGCGGCATCCACGAGGTGGAACTGCTGGCAGAGATCGGTGTGGCACTCCTCCTGTTCGCGATCGGACTCGAGGTATCGCTGCGCGATCTGGGTCCGGTGCGGAAGGTGGCCCTGCTGGGCGGCCCGCTGCAGATTCTCCTCACCGCGTCGATCGGGGCATTCGTGCTGCGGGGTCTGACCGGCGCGCCCTGGACCGACGCGATGTGGTTCGGGGCGATGGTGTCGCTGTCGAGCACGATGGTCGTGCTGAAGATGCTGTCTGCCGACGGCACCACGCAGACGCTGGCCAGCCGCGTGATGATCGGCCTGCTGGTCGTCCAGGATCTGGCCGTCGTACCGATGCTGATCGTGCTGCCGCGCCTGGGCGCCCTCGAGGGGGCCGGCGGCGACATTGCGCAGGCGTTGCTCATTGCCGCCGCATTTCTGGGCGGCATGATGGTCGTGGGTACGCGCGTCCTCCCGGCGGTATTGGGACAGGTGTTGAAGCTTGGCTCGCGAGAACTCTTTCTCGTGGCAGTCGTGGCGGCCGGCGTTGGCGTCGGGTACCTGACCTACCGGCTCGGTCTCTCGTTCGCGCTTGGCGCCTTCATCGCGGGTCTCGTGCTGAGCGAGTCCGAGATCAGCCACCAGGCGCTCTCCGACGTCGTTCCCCTGCGCGATGTCTTTGCGCTGATCTTCTTCGTGTCGGTCGGAATGCTGTTCGATCCACGGTATGTGCTCACACACTGGGGACTGGTCGCCACCGTCGTGCTGATGGTGATCGTGGGGAAGGCGGTCGTCACCGGCCTGATCGCACGCTCGTTCGGCTACATCTACATGGCGCCGTGGCTGGTCGGGCTGGGACTGGCCCAGGTCGGGGAGTTCAGCTTTGTCCTGGCCAGGACCGGCCTCAGTTCTGGCGCGCTGGGCAAAGAGACCTACGACCTCGCGCTGTCGTCCACGATTCTGTCGATGATGCTGTCGCCCCTGGTGTTTCTTGCGGCGAGACCGCTCAGCGAGGCCTGGTTGCGCGTGCGGCCGGCGACGGCTCCGCCACCGCTTCCGCCTCCGCGGACCACGAGCGATCACGTCGTCGTGGCCGGCTATGGACGCACCGGCCGTGCGGTGGCTACCTCGCTTCGACAGGCGAAAGTTCCCACCCTCATTATCGAGCTGAATCACCAGATGCTCGAGGCCGCAGCACTCGACGGTCTGGACGACCGCGTGTGGGGGGATTCGAGCAGCGAGGAGATCCTGCGGGCGGCACACATCCAGGAGGCCAGCGTGCTCGTGGTGGCCGTGCCCGACTGGCAGGCCGTGCAGCTCACGATCGAGCGGGCCAAGCAGTTGAACCCGAACCTGTATACGGTGGCCCGAGCGACGACCAGTCGTCATCTGGCACGGATGTCAGCGCTTGGTGTCGACGCCGTCGTTCAGCCGGAATTCGAGGGCGGCGTCGAGATGATGCGCCAGGCTCTGCGGCACCTCGCCCATCCGGAAACCCAGATTGACCAATTGACCGGTCGGGTGCGCGACGCTCTCTACAATCCCTGACGACTCCAGGCGGAGCAACGGCACAGCCGTTGCTCGTTCCCCGCTGTCTATGGGTCAACCTGAACAGCAGTGGCGGTTCGCTCTCTATGCTCTGGCCGTCTGCGCGTCAGTCGTCATGCTGCAATACGCCGCGGCGGTTTTGCTCCCGGTCGTCGTGGCGATGCTCCTTTTTTACATGCTCGATCCCCTGGTGGTGTCTCTCACCCGCTGGCGGGTGCCCCGGGGATTGGCTGCGCCACTGGTGGTGGTGACCCTGATTGCCGGCTTCGCTGTCGGCGCGACGCTGGCGTGGCCGCAGATCGAGGCCGTGGTGACCAAGGTGCCCGCGGGTGCCGCCCAGGTGCGGCGGATGCTGCTGCGCGCCAACGCCTCGCCCGTTGACTCCCCGCTGGAGCGGGTCAAGGCCGCGGCCAACGCGGTGGACTCAGCCGCGGCGGCTGCTGGTGGCTCGGCGCAGCCCGTGCCGGGTGTCACGCGGGTCGAGATCCAGCAGCCGCTGCGCGTGTCGACCATGCTGTGGACCGGAAGCATCGGCCTGCTGGGCCTGATCGGGCAAGGCGTGACCGTGTTGTTTCTGACCGTGTTCCTCCTGTACGAAGGAGACATGTTCAAGCGCAAGCTCGTGGCGCGCATGGACTCGATGGGCAACAAGCGTCTGACCGTGAAGATCCTGAACGACATCGCGGCGCAGATCGGGAGGTTCATCTGGGTGCAGTTCGCGACGTCGTGCCTGGTGGCGGTGTTGACGTCGGCGGCGCTATGGGCGCTCGACCTCGAGTCGCCGATCATCTGGGGTGTGCTCGCCGGGGTGATGAACATCGTCCCGTACTTCGGCGCCATCGTCGTGACGGCGCTCCTCGCCACCGTGGCGCTGCTGCAGTTCGGCAACCTGCTGGACGCCGCCGTCGTGGCCGGCGTGGCCCTGGCCATCACCACATTCGAGGGGATGTTCCTGACGCCGCATCTGCTCAGCAAGGCGGCGTCACTGAATCACGTCGCCGTGTTCCTGGCGATCGCATTCTGGAGTTGGGCGTGGGGCGTGCCTGGGATGCTGCTTGCCGTGCCGATCCTGATGGTGCTGAAGGCGATCGCCGACCACGTCACGGGGCTGCAGGGGCTCGCCAGCTTCCTCGGGGCCGATTGAGTGGTGCGGCGCGACGTGAGGCTGTTGAAGCCGTAGAGGGATGTTCCGCCAGGCCGAGCTATCGGTTGGCGACCACCGCTTCGTCTGCACCGTCATCCGATGTGCCGATGTCGCGGGCCGCCTCGACCAGGGCCAGCGTTACGGCGAAGATGACCGGACCGAGGACGATGCCCAGCAGGCCGAAGGCGCTCACGCCGCCGAGCACGCCGAAGAGCACGAGCAGTTCGTGCATGCGGGTGCGACTGCCGACCAGCACGGGCCGGAGCAGATTGTCGGCCATGCCGATGATGACCGACCCCCAGGCAATCAGGACGATGCCCTGCCAGATCTGCCCGTTTGCCAGCAGATAGAGAGCCGCCGGCACCCACACCACAAAGGCCCCGAGCACCGGGATGATCGATGCCAGCGCCATCACGACACCCCAGAGAAACGGTGACGGCAGGCCGAGCACGAGGAAGGCCACGCCACCCAGGGCTCCCTGGATCACCGACAACAGCAGGGTTCCATAGACACTGGCGTTGATGACGTTGCGCGTGCGCACGAACAGCGCGCGCAGGCGGCGATTCTCAATCGGCACCAGGTCGTACCAGCTGGTCTTCACCAGCTGCGCATCCTTGAACAGGAAGAACATCGTGAACACCGCGAGGGCCATCCCCACGAGGGCGTTGATCGCCCCGCCCACGATGCGCAGGCCACCGCTCGCGGCACCCCCGCTCAGCCCGCGCAGCGCACTGGCCACGAAGTCCGGATCGCGGAGGGGGCGCAGGCTGACGAAGCGCTCGATGAACTGCACGGCCTGGCCGGTCAGCGGGTTGGCCGGGTCAACCCAACCGACCAGCGTGACGGGCATGCCTTCGGTGACGTTTCTCAGCTCGGACACCGCTGCGGTGATGATCAGTGCTGCGGGCAGCAGGATGACCACGCCCACCAGGAACGTCGACAGGAGCGCCGCCGCGGCCGGGTGCGCCGGCCAGCGCGCTTTGATCAGCGCGTGGACCGGATAGAACAGTATCGACAGGACGGCGGCCCAGGCCAGGACACTGAGAAAGGGCTGGATGACGATCCACGAGAGATAGATGCCGATCGCGAGCGCGACGAAGAGGGTGATTGACTGCGCGCTCAATGACACGGCATGGCGGTCGGACGACACACTCCAAAGCCTAGCAGGATCAGTGCCCTTCGCAGTTTCAGAAAGTCTTCAGACTCTCCGGTGTGGCTGACGTGCTAGCCTTGCAAAACTCGGCGGGATCCACATGGTTCGAAGCATGACCAGGCTCTCGATCGTCCTGTTCGCCTGCGCGGTGCGCCTCGTCGGTCAGGCGCAAGGACCAGCCCCCGCGACTGATTCCGCCATGCTGAACGGGCAGGTGGTGGCGCGGACCGACGGGCGTGCCCTCGCCGGCGTGCATCTTGAACTGCTGGGTGAGCCGGGACGACCGGGTCCGACGACGTCCAGCGACTCGTTCGGGCGTTTCACGTTGTCGGGCGTGTCGGCGACCAGTACCGCGGTCTTCATCTTTTCTACCGAATCGAGGCATTGGTATCCGTTCTCGCCGTTCCTTGCCAGGACGGTGACGCAGGCGGATGGCGCGTTCAGCATCCGCGGGGTTCCCGCTGGCACGTATTACGTCGCTGCCGCGCCGGCGTCGGCTTCGTCGCCGGCTGTACCAATCGGGCGGGGCGAGGCCGAGTGGCAGCAGCCCGACGTGCTGGACGCGCTGCGCGCTGGCGCGCTCGTGGTGTCACTGCAGGAAGGCCAGCGGTCCACCGTCCAGCTTCGTCGGTAGCTTCGGGGGATGACGTGATTACGACGCTCGCGGCCGCCTGCCTCGGAGGATGCGTGCTTTCGCTCGTGGCGTCGGTCCTGATGAGCAAGGCCAGCAACCTGTCTCCCGCGTGGAACATCGCGATCGGCGGACTCGTGGCGATGAGCATCGCTCTGGTACTGCTGGTGCTGGTGCTGATCATTGAGCGGGTGGCATTCGCGTAGGGAGCAGAAATCATGATCTGCGCCGCCCGATGCGCGCGTTCAGGAGCGGTTGCGGCGGGCCTTCGCCAGGGTTGCGCTGAGACCACCGAGGCCGACGAGCAAGAGAGTCGTGGGTTCGGGTACCGGTACGGGTACCGGCTCGCTGCCAATGGTCAGACTATCGATGCCAACACTGCCGCGAGTGTCTGGGCTGCCGTCAGCGCGACCGATGACGGATCGTAGAGGCCCTCAGTACGTTGTCCGCTACACCAAGTGCTTTGCCTCGAAAGCGTCAATGACCTTTGTGACGCTCTCGAACAGCGACCGAATAATTGGAAACACCGAGAGGTTGTCACGCACGCCTGTTTCATGAAAGACGATGTATGGGGCGACTTTCAAGCCAATTTCACGTGGCAGCTCGGTGAATACATGGTTAATCGGGAACACTGCGACGCCGTCAACGATAGGGACCTTGCGGAGATCAATCGCGTGCTTCTGCCCCTCTCCATCAATGACGTGGCCGACGGCGCTTACTGTGCCGCCAGTGAGCAAGACCGTCCGATGCTTGTCGATGACGTCCAATTCACCCAACACCCAGAGAGGTGAGTCAGTCGGTGTGGCGTGCGTGACGAACGGCTGGTGGCCGCGGAGTTCGTCCAAGACCGGCGCCGATGCGCCGAACAGTCGACGCAATGCCTTGAGACTCCGACTGTCTTTGTATTCCGACTCCATGATGCTGATCGGGAACTGGATTTGCCGTAGCACCTTCTGATCGGTCGTTAGGCGCGCGGCTGGGAGAAACAGCAAATGGTCCAATGCGGCGCGGAGCTGATGAATAACGTCACCAAGCATGATCCCGTGTTCGGTCGTGATCGGGGTGGCCATTGTCCGGTATTTCAGGTGCCCGTCCTCCCAGTAAATCCCCTGAGCCACGGGCGACGCATCCTTTCCTGCGTTGGCTGCGGCTTTGAATGTATCGAGGTGCGCTTCAGCGCGCGACACTTTCAATCGCACGTCGGTAATGCTGGGCACAGGGAGCTCCAATGGAAGATTGCGACGATGACCATGGCAGCTGTCGCGCCGATCATTCGCGTTGGTGACCGAAGGGACGAGCAAACTCTTCAAGTGCCGCGACGTCGAGCGAAAGTATGGGCGGCCACTGTACGAGCGAGTTCGTAATGGGCCAAATGCGCGTGTCGTGGCCGCTCCAATTGCGCATAGTGGGAACGCGTATCGTGTCGACTGCGCTGGGCGAGCGGAACGCAACAACTTGGAAGACGAGGCGCCCAAGCGTGACGGTCAAGTAATTGCTTTCAATGCGGACAAGGTCAGGATGGATCTGGCCCTCAGATTCGATCTGCGCGTCGAGGCTGACACGTCTTCCGTGGGCGGTGCTCATGATAGGCCCGCCGTCTGAGAAGTGGGCGAGCAGGATGTTCATGGACACGCTTGGGGGACGTTGCTCACGACGGAGCTCGTCACGGTCAGCGAAGGTGAAGAAAGACTGCCCGGTGCTGGTGAGTTCAAAAACCATTGCGGTCTTGCAGGCCCACGTGGACAGGAGTTGCTGATCATCGACGGTCAGCGCAGTAGCAGCGCCGTCGCGAATCATTGGAGTGAGCACGGATTGAACGGATGTCTCAAGGTTACTCATCCAACCCTCGTTACAGGCCACTTTGCAGACGCACTTGATTTTCACGCCCATGTCGTCAGACTTTAGATACGCGATCGGGCGCCGTTCCTCAGACTCATTGCGGTATCCGACTATCGTCGAAACGCCTGGGGGGAAGAGACTACGCGTCCACGCAGGCCAAGCGTGTTCCCTCGACATCTTTACGCCGCCACGCCCACAGAACTCGCAGGAACGAGGTTGAGCCATGCAGTTGGCCTTCCGGATAGATGAGCGCAGACTGTCGGCAGTTGGACGCCCACCGCCAGGATGCGGAAACATCCGAGCGGCAGGACCTCCGAATCACGTGGCGGTACCACGCGAGCCGGCGCTGCAATTCTATCAAGCAGCATCCCCGCCTTTGTCGTGGTGCTTTCGTTTTAGGGGAGTGCCGATCATGCAAACAACACTTCTTAGTAGGGCCGCACGCCCGATGTTCACCACAGCCTGTCTCGTGATCGTCGATGGGGGCAGCCATGACCTCCGATCGCCATCATTCCGGGTTTGTCCCTTTGCCCCTCCTCGTCCCTCCGCTGCCAGAACTCATCGCCGTCGTGTGGACGATCAGTCGGTCTGACAACGGCCGTGGACTGGTCTGCAGTCTGCACCGTAGTCCGTTTGGACCCTCATACACAGAGTTGCGGATCGGCTACTCCGAGGACGAGATCGAGATCACACAACTCCTAACGTCCAGGGATCAGGCGTGGCAATGGGCTGATGGCTATCGGCGCGGCCTATTGGCTACCAAGAATTCACCAGTATGCCTGACGCGGGTGGTGTCACGGACAAGGAAGGAACAGGCATTGAAGGGAGGAAGAGTTAATGAGTATTGGTCTTGTAAGTGAGTCTCCGGAAGACACAGTCGGGATGATAAAGGCCAAGAGGTGGAGTGACCTCGCGACGCCTCTGCTCGCAGGCGTGATCTATGTCGTGCTCGACTGGAGAATGACCCTTCTCTTCGTTGCGATCGCGTGGGTGGTTCGCTTGGAGGGGAAGCGTGTGCGGGCGGCGCAATGGCCAGAGTCGTACCACGCAATGCGCGTCGTGATGGATGAGCACGGGTTTGAGATGGACCGTGAGCCCCAAAACCATGGCCAACGTGCGGAGACGAGAAAGGAAGTCTGATGGGTGTCAGACACATGAATCAGGCATTGCGGAAGCGGTGTGCGTGCCCACGTAAGTCTTGGGCAAGGTGCATGCATCCGTGGCATGCGAACTTCTCCAGATGAGGTGGCGGCGCTGTGCGCCGCTGAGGCAGAGATCCCCGCAGACCTGCTCAGGCGGGCACGCCGTGCCAGTGGGAGCGTGAAGGCGGGGCGTGTGGCCACCAACCGGCTTCTAACCCGCCTACGGCATCTGTTTGCGTGGGCGGTGGGGAAGGATCTCGTGCAGGCGTCACCCTTCCTGAAGGCCGGCGTCAACGTGGTGAAGGTGGACGGGAAAGCCGAAGGTGGACGTCAGCGACGCCTCGAGGGCGATGAAGAAATCCGGCTCTTGGCGACGGCCGGCCCGCACCTGCAAGCGTGCATCGAGACAACGCTCGCGAGCGGGCTGCGGAAGTCTGAGATTCTGGGCCCGCAGTGGCAGCACGTGAAGATCGGGCTGGGGCTGATCGATGTGCCTGCCACCGTGGCGAAGACGGGTACGGCACGACAGGTGGTCATTACCCCGCGAGTGACGACCATTCTGGCAGGGCTGGCAGCCGTTCAACGGAAGGCGCTCGAACTGGAGCCCGACGACATCCTGCCACTGACGGGGCATCCGTTCGGGAACGAGATCGGGGAACGCGTGAAGGACATCAAGACCGCGTGGCGGCAGACGTGCCGGCGTGCAGGTATTCAGGGCTTGCGCTTCCACGACCTGCGACGCGAGGCCGGCTCACGGTTACTGGAGACGCCGACCGTTACAGTGATCGACGTGCGCAACTTCCTCGGTCATTCGTCGGTGGCGATGACGAACAATTACCTCTCCTGCACGACGGTCCAACTGAAGGATGCGCTGGCCAAACGTGACGCGTCTCGCACAAACCTCGCACACGTCGGATCTGACGACTTGGAGCAGAAGACCGCTCCAGTCGTAACGCATTGAGATGTGAGGGGTTAACTGGAGCCGGCGACGTGACTCGAACACGTGACCTGCTGATTACGAATCAGCTGCTCTACCAACTGAGCTACGCCGGCCAGACGAACTGGAAATGTTAGCACACGGCCGCTGAGGTCAGCGACCACGTGCCGATCTGAGAATCGATTCCACCTGCGGACGCTCCGGCGCGAGCGGCGCCAGCCGCACGAACACTTCCAGCCGCGTGATGGTCATGTCTGGCCGCTCGATCTGACCGTAGGCAAGGCCCGAGTGATAGTAGGCATACGCCAGCATCGGTGACGCGTTGACCGCCGCATCGAACGCACGAGCCGCCTGCGCGTGGTCACCCCGGAACGAGAAGACGATACCCGCCTCGAACTGGACGAACGGATCGTTGGGAGACGCCGCCGCAGCCTCCTGTGCGATCGACAGCGCGTCGGGCTGATCGTTCAGGCGAGCCAGCGCAACGTCGGCCGCTCGCCGGAACCCGTCCGACTGCGCGGTGTCGCGCAGTCGCCGGAACTGCTCAATCGCCTCAGCTCGCTGACCCACGCGGAGCAGGCTCTGTGCCCCAAACCACACATCGTCGGACGGCACCGACGGCGAAGACGTCCGGCTGACGACCTCCGCGTCGCGGCCCGATTCGAACAGCACCTGGACCGGAGCCGATGAGGCCGGCGCCGACGGCGTCGCCTCGACCGGCTGGTTTATCCGGATGCCGCCGCCCCCGCTGGCGCACCCGGCCAGCACGACCACCGCGGCGCCCAACGTCAGCAGATGTCTCATGACACGTAACAGTAGCAGGATGCAGGCCAAGGCCATCGAATCTCATCCTTGCGTTTTCCTGACCGTGTAATTGATGCGACGCACCTATGGCCAGTTCGCGGCGCACAGGCACCGGTCGAAATGCCATGGATGAGCGATAACCCCTGTGACTGGACCCACTTCAACGGATGACTCCACCGACGGCTGTCATCTTGCACTACCGAACCCCGCAGGAGGACATCATGCTGAAGACCCTGACATCGGTAGCCGTTGGATTGGCGTTGACCATGGGTTTGAGCGCGCCCGCGAGCGCCTCCATGTCGGACAAGATGACTCGATTCACTTTTGACCGCCCGATCGCGTTGCCGGGAGTCACGCTTCCGCCCGGTACCTACGTGTTCAAGCTGGCCGACCCGACCATCGAGCGCAAGGTCGTTCAAGTGCTCGATGAACGCGGGATGCACAGCTACGCGCTGCTGCAGGCGGTGCCGGCGTTTCGCTCCGACAAGGAAGGCGAGCCGTCGGTGAGCCTGATGGACACCGTGCCGGGCATGCCGGCGGCAATCCACAGCTGGTGGCCGGTTGGCGAAAGCCAGGGCTTTGAGTTCATCTACTCAGAAGAGCAGTACGCAAAGCTGACCGGCGTCACTGATGCACCGACCGTCATCGACGGCGGCGGCATTGCGTCACTCAACGCTGCACCGACGGCGAAAGCGCCTGAACTGACCCTCGCCCAGGCAACACAGCCGGCCCCGGAACTGACGGTGACGCCGGACCCCGTGCCTCCGACGGGTCGCGCGCCGGAACTGACGCGGGACCAACTGCCGGCGACAGCGAGCCCGGTGCCGCTGGTGGCGCTGCTGGGGGCATTGACGCTGGTGGGTGGCGCGTTGCTGCTCGGTCGCGTCAAGGCTTGAGCCATGGCGCGCGCGCTTGGCGCACTCCTGCTGCTCGGTGGCACCATGGCGCTGACGTGGTCTGGCGTCACCTGGGCCACCGGGCTGCATGAACGGCTGGTACGAGGGCACGCGGTGCCGCCGATCGTCGAAGCGCACCACCCGGTGCGGGGCGACACCGTTGGCGTCCTGCAGATCCCGCGACTAGGGGTGTCGGTGGTCGTTGTCGAGGGGGATGATGCCTCGAGCCTGATGCTCGGGGCGGGTCACCTGCAGGACACGCCGATGCCGTGGGAGCCCGGCAACTCGGTAATTGCCGGCCATCGGGACACCGACTTCGGTCCACTGGAACAGATCAAGCGGGGAGACATCCTGGCGTTCAAGACCGGCAACGCGACTGTTGAATACGTCGTGAGCCAGACGTCGGTCGTCGAACCTTCAGAGGTCAGCGTGCTGCGCTCGGGAACGACAGACGAGCTGACGCTGATCACCTGCTATCCATTTGGCTTCATCGGGCCGGCGCCCAGCCGCTTTGTGGTTCGGGCCAGCCGGACGCACATCATTCCGCGCGATATTACGAGCGCGGATCTGCTGATGAAAACGGGCACGCCACGAGCCGGCCCTCGCGGTCGATAAGCGGCGGTACCGCGTCGGCACACGCTGGCCTGGCTATCGGGCAACGCGTCCTGAACGCGCAGCCCGAAGGCTTGTGAGCGGGCGAGGGGACGTCTCCGCCAAGACGGATGTGTTTTGCGCGTGCACGGGACGGATCGGGCTTTGGCGCCGCGGCCAGAAGGGCCTGCGAATACGGATGCACCGGCCGCGCATAGATGTCGGCCGCTGGTCCCACCTCGACGATGTTCCCCAGGTACATCACGGCGATCCGGTCCGAGATGTGACGGACAACCGAGAGATCGTGGGCGATGAAGATGTAGGACAGCCCGAATTCCTGCTGCAGGTCCTGCAGCAGGTTGATCACCTGCGCCTGCACCGACACGTCGAGCGCGCTGACCGGCTCGTCGGCGATCACGATCTTCGGGTTGGTGGCCAGGGCGCGGGCGATGCCGATACGCTGGCGCTGTCCGCCTGAAAATTCGTGCGGGTAGCGGTTGACGTGCTGCGCCGACAGACCGACCTTTTCGAAGAGCCAGCGCACACGGTCGCCGCGTTCGGCCTTTGTTGCCTTCGTGTGGATGGTGAGCGGTTCTTCGACGATCTGTCCGACGGTCTTGCGCGGATTGAGTGACGAGTACGGATCCTGGAACACCATCTGGATGTCGGACCGGTAGGTGCGCATCGCGTGCTGCTTCAGCGCGGCCAGGTCAACCACACCAGAGGAGTGGTGATAGAGCACGCGTCCGGAAACCTCGACCTGATAGCTCATGGCGCGCAGGATGTTGATGACCGCGCGCCCCACCGTCGTCTTGCCACAGCCCGATTCGCCGACGATGCCGAGCGTTTCGCCCGCGCGAAGCGTGAACGACACGCCGTCGACGGCGCGCACTTCGCCCTGACGTCGCAGGAAGACGCCCCCGAAGATAGGGAAGCGGACGTGCAGGTCCTGGACGTCCAGGAGGAGAGAGCCAGAACCGTGATCGGTTGCTGGTTGCTGGTTGCTGGTCATGCGCCAGCCTCAGCGGGAGGCGGACCGATGGGCGTGTCGCGCGGGTAGAGGTGGCACCGCACCGTGTGACCGGGCGATTGCTCGATGAGCGGCGGCTCGATGTCCTGGCAGGGAGCGAAGGCATACGCACACCGCGTCACGAACTTGCAGCCTTTGGGCAGGTTCAGGATGTCGGGCACGCTGCCGGGGATCACCGTGAGGCGACGCGCCCTGGCGCCCTCAGAGCCTGGGATCGAGGACAGCAGCCCCTTCGTATAGGGGTGGTAAGGCGTGCTGAACAGCTCCTCGACCGGCGACACTTCCTGAATCTTCCCGCCGTACATCACCGCCACCCGATCGCACGTCTCGGCGACCACTGCGAGGTTGTGCGTGATGAGCAGGATCGATGCGCCTTCGCGCTTTGCCTTCATCTCGAGCATCAGGTCGAGGATCTGCGCCTGGATGGTGACATCGAGCGCGGTTGTGGGCTCGTCGGCGATGAGCAGCGCCGGATTGAGGGCCAGGGCCATCGCGATCATCACGCGTTGGCGCTGACCGCCTGACAGGTGATGCGGATATTGCTTCAGGCGCGCCGCCGCGTCCGGGATGCCGACCTCGGTGAGGATGTCCACCGCTCGCCGGTTCGCTTCCTCACGGCTGCACTGCTCGTGCAGCAGGATGGCCTCGGTAACCTGCATGCCGATCGTGAAGACCGGATTGAGCGACGTCATCGGTTCCTGGAAGACCATCGAGATGTCGCGCCCGCGAATCTTCCTGATGTCTTCCCACGACAGCTTCAGCAAGTCGCGTCCACCGAACAGAATCTGTCCTTCAACGATCTTCCCAGGCGGGTCCGGGATGAGCCGCAGGATGCTGAGCGCCGTGACGCTCTTGCCGGATCCCGACTCGCCGACCAGACCCACGACCTCGCCCGACTGGATGTCGAGGTCGATGCCGTCGACGGCTTTGGCGATGCCGCCTTCGGTATAGAAGTGGGTCCGCAACCCGCGGATCGAGAGGAGGGGTGTCATCGGAGGCGCGAGTATTCCTTGGGGTCGAACGCTTCACGCACGGCTTCGCCGATGAACACGACCAGCAGCAGGGTCACGAAGAGGGCGCCGAGCGGATAGAAGACAAGCCACCACTTGGTGAGGTTCTCCATCCCCTGACCAATGAGTTCGCCCCAGCTTGGTGTCGGGGCCGGCAACCCGAAGCCCAGGAAATCGAGGGCGACGAGTGCGGTGATGTTTGCGACGATCGTGAAGGGTGCGAACGACACCACGGGCGTGAGGGCATTGGGAAGGATGTGACGGAACATGATGCCCCGTTCCGACACGCCGGTCGCGATCGCCGCAGCGACGTAGTCCTTTGCCTTCTCCCGGTAGAACTCGCCGCGGACGTAGTAGGTGATGCCCATCCAGTCGAACGCCGTCAGAATCAGGACGAGAAGCCAGAATGAGGGCTGGAACAGGGGACCCCGGCCCGGAACATACACGGGAACGATGATCGAGCTGATGATGATGATGGTGTAGAGGAAGGGCAGCGACGACCAGATCTCGATGACACGCTGCCCAAGCAGGTCGACCCGCCCCGCCAGATAACCCAGAGCTGCGCCCACGGCGATCCCGATGCCGTCGGCCAGCAGCATGACGATGATCGCGAAGGTCATCGAGATGTTGAAACCGTAGGCGAGCCGCACCAGCACATCGCGCCCGCGATCGTCGGTGCCGAACGGATGTTCCCACGAGGGCGCATGAGGCGGAGATCCAGGAACATCCAGGAGCGCTTCATTCGAGCTGTACGGGATGGGAGGCATGACCACGAAGTTGCCGTTGCCTGCGGCGGCGAACTCGCTCTTCAACTCGCGGTAGTTCGGTTCGCCAATCCCGTTCGAGCCGAACTCGGCCGAGCCGTAGTAGGTCACGAGCGGGAAGTAATAACTCCCGTTGTAGCGCACCACCAACGGGGTGTTGTTCATCAGGACGGGCAGGCAAAACGACAGCACGTACCCGAAGGCCACGAGCAAGAACGCGTAGTATCCGCGTTTCAACCGCCGGAACTTGCTCAGGCGTCTCTGCAGGATGGAGCGCGAAAGCTCCGACGAAGCACTCATTTGAATCGGATGCGAGGATCGACGAGCGCGTAGAGCATGTCCGAGAGGATGTTGCCCACCAGCATGAGCATGCTGCTGATGACAAGGATCCCGAGCGCAACGGGGTAGTCGCGCTGCAGAATCGAGGTGTAGCCGAGGTATCCCATCCCGTTGATGTTGAATACGCGTTCGATGAGGAAGGACCCTGCCAGCACGAGGCTGAGCACGTGTCCGAGTCCGGTCGCAAGCGGTATCAGCGAGTTGCGCAGTGCATGCGTGAAGATGACGCGTCGCTCCGGAAGGCCCTTGGCAAACGCGGTTCGTATGTAGTCCTGCCCCAGGGTCTCCATCAGTGAGTTCTTGGTCAGAATGGTCAGGGTGGCAAAGGACCCGACCATGTAGCAGAGCACCGGGAGGAACATGTACTCGATCTGGCCGGTGATCTTGCCCCAGACGCTCAGGTATTCCCAGTTGTCCGGACGGAATCCGCCAAGCGGGAACACGTCCCAGAAACTGCCTCCGCCGAACAGCACGAGCAGCGCGGTTCCGAGCGCCCAGCCAGGCACCGAGTAGCCCAGGAATACGAGGATGCTGCTGGTGACATCAAAAGCGCTGGAGTGCTTGACCGCCTTGAGGACTCCGAGCGGAACGCACACGAGGTAGCTGAGCACGAAGCCGGTCAGGCCCAGAAAGATCGAGATGGGGAATCTCGACTTGATCACGTCCCAGACGGGGTCCTGGTAGATGTAGGAATTGCCGAGGTCAAGCCGAACAACCTTCCACAGCCACTGTGCGTAGCGAATGTGCACCGGCTGGTCGAACCCGTAGTACTTCCGAATCTCCTCTACTGCGTCCTCCGGCAGCGACACCCCGAAGCGGCCGCCTCCGGCGCTGGCACTGGCATCGGCCGTGCTGCCCATACGCATGCGCAGCAACTGCCGCTCAACCGGACCGCCGGGGACAAAGTGAGTGACAACGAACACCGCCATCGTGATCCCGAGGAATGTCGGGATGATGAGGAGAATCCGTCGGAGGAAATACGCTCTCACCTTGCCGCTACTTGGGAGGTTCGAACGCCACGCCGCCTGACTTGGCGAAATCCTCCCAGTAGCGGACGTCGGTTTGTCCGACCTCCAACTTCACCGCTGGATTACCCATCGCCTCTCTGAACCTGGCTTCCTTGGCGGGGTCGATCCACCACAGGGAAACCATGTCGCGGTACTGGCCGATGCGGCTCAAGTAGCTCTCCGGGTGCCCGAACTTGTTCAAGTAGGCGATGCGTTCGAACGGTGCCTCCCACTCGAGGATGTACACGTAGTTCTCGGCAAGAATGCCGTCGATCTCGCGGATCATCGCCACACGTTTCTGCTGATCGAATTCCTTCTGATAGGCATCGAGCAGCTGATCCACCCGAGCATTCTTGAAGCCGACGAAATTATAGGAATTCAGTACATCGGCAAAGGTCGACCGGTAGAGCGCTTCCGGATCCGGGAAGGTTCCCTGGACCCAGCCAACCGACACCAGGTCGAACTTGTGCTCGCCTTGCAGCTGCAACAGAGTTTCGTAACTGCTCAGCCTGAGATTCAGCGTGATACCAACCTTACGCAGGTCTTCCTGATAGGTCGTCAGCCAGCGTTCGGCGCCCTTGTCCGCGTACAGATACTCGGCTACGAGCGGACGGCCGTCCTTGACGAGCCGGCCCTGCGCATCCCGGGAACTCCATCCGGCCTCTGCCAGGAGCTTGAGGGCTGCTGTCGGGTCGTAGGTGTTCTGGGGGTTGTTGGGGTTCGAGTACACGCCGCCTGGAAAGTAGGAATTCATCGGCGTGTACTCATTGAAGAACAACTTGTCGATGAGTAGCCCGCGATTAAGCAGCAGCGTGATTGCCTTACGCACCCGCACATCATCGAAGGGCGCTCGGCGAAGGTTGAACCCGATGCCCTGGATACGGCCAGGAGCGTCGGTGAAGATCTTTCGCTTCTGGACCACTCCACGCTGGATGCGATCGAAGTTCATCTCTTCCATCCACTCCCGTGAAATGTTCACGTAGTAGTAGTCGAGGTCACCCTTCTTGAACATCTCGAAGGCGAGTTTTTGGTCCAGCACGACAACCCACCGGACTTCCTCAAAATTACCTGTGCCGATGTTGCGGCGCTCTTTCTCGGCCCAGTAGTCAGCGCGCCGGCGCACCGACACGGTCTTTCCCTTGACGACGTCCTCATCCTTGACGATGTACGCGCCGCTGCCCGGCAGGAGCTTGAAGTTGTACTCCTTGAGGTAGCGCGCGCCATCCAGGCCTTTCAGTGCGTCGGCCGGGAAGATTGGGAGGAAGCCGGAGAAGTTATAGAAGTTCAGGAACCGCAGTTCCTTGGACTTTACTCGCACGATGTATTTGCTCTCCGCGACGGGCTCGTCGAACTTCTCCATCATCGTGCGGATCTGAGCCTCTTGAAGCCCCTTGTCCATGGCGAACTTCCAGCTGGCAATCACATCGTCTGCGGTCACGGGCGCGCCGGTCGAAAAGCGCGCATTGGGATTGAGTCGATAGCGGTAGGTCAGCTTGTCAGGCGCAATCTGCCAGTGTGTGGCGAGGCCCGGGATGTAATTCAGCGTGGTGGGGTGCAGGCCCAGCAGCGACTCGTACACCATCGTCTGAAGCTGGTAGTTCAAGATGGTTGTTTCCGGGCCGTAGACTCTCAGTGTGCCAGGAAACTCCAGCATGGTTTCCTTGAAGACACCCCCTTTGACGGCACGGGGGTCACCAACAAGGTCGTAGTCCTTGTTGGTTTCCCACCCCTCGCCCGTGAACCCCTTGCCACCCTGGTCGGCCGGCACCGCCGGATCCGCTCCGGCATCCGCGTCGGGAAACACGGGATACGCGTTCTTGTCCGCCGAGGCCTGCGCCCCGCCTCCCGCAGCCGTGCCCGTCGACGCCGCAGGCGCCTGGTTGTTCGAAGCGCCGCCACCGCAGGCGGTGACGGTCAGGACAGCGACGATCAGGGCGGCGACGAGCCATGAATGGCGGAGCACGTGACGCACGGTAACCTCCAGAAACACAAAAAGGGGAGCGGGCACGCTGTTGCGGCCCGTTCCCCCTTCCTAACCCCTATCCCTTAACCCCTATTCCCTGGGTGTCGCGGGACGCTCTTACTTGCTCGCCACCTTGAGTTCGGCGAGCTTGGCCAGCATGTCTTCCGCTGACGTGGCCGGACGAACCGCGGTGTCGACGGCGGCAACCTTGCCGGTCTTGTCGATGTAGAACGTCCAGCGATTCGCGACCATGCGCTCCTCGTTGTACACGCCGTAGGCGCGCGCGGTCGTCATCGTCGGGTCGGCAAGCATCGGGAAGTCGGCTTCCTTCTTCTCGACGACGGTCGCCGGACCACCGTTGCGGCCCTGGAGGGTCACGCTGGTCGCCTTCGCGAACGCCATGTTGTCCTCGAGCTTGTCCGTGCTGGCCATGAAGTAGGCCACCTGGTACTTCTGGATCTTGTCGCCGTTCTCCGCGAGCGACTTGCACTCAATGGTGCAGCCCTGCGTAAACGCCTTCGGGAACCAGGCCACGACGACGGCCTGCTTGCCACGGTATTCCGACAGCTTGTGGGTCTTGCCGTCAGTACCCTGGAGCGTGAAGTCGGGAGCCACGTCGCCAACCTTCACCTTGGTGGGCACCACGGGAGCCGCCGGAGCGGGACCCTGGGCCAGAACCACACCCGCAAGGACCGCAACCAGCCCCATCGTCAACAGTGCGCGCATTAACAAACCTCCTCAAAAGCCACGTGTTACGGCCGGAATCTTAGTGGGGAAAAGTATACAGGGGGATGGGGGATAGG
>JBEBGV010000122.1:0-7912 GCA_040081265.1 Vicinamibacterales bacterium | reverse complement strand
CGCGCTGATGTCCCGTTGTGGCGGGTCGCGGATCGATGATCACAGAGGGGACATTTCTATCGAGTTAACCCAGGGGACATTTCTAACGAGCTTTGACAAATCGTACCACGGATGGTGGCGCCAGCTGCCGCTCCGAGGTAACCTGTCGCCCCGAGGAGAGCACTCATGAAGCTGACGACAATATGTTTCACCGCAGGTCTGGTCGCGTCCGTGGCCGGGTCGGCAACGCGTGTCCAGGGACAGGCTCCAGCGGCGGCCGGCGCACCGGCGCAGCAGGAGGTACAGGTCACCACCACGAAACTGAACGGCAACGTCTACGCGGTGGATGGACAGGGCGGGCGCATCGAGGCCCTGGTCGGCCCCGAGGGCGTCCTGCTGGTCGATGCGCAGTTCCCGCAGGTCACCGACAAGATCGTGGCGGCGCTGAAGCAGATTTCAAACGGCAGCGTGAAGATGCTGATCAACACGCATGTCCACGGCGACCACACGGGGGGCAATGAGAACTTCGGCAAGCTGGGGGCGGTGATCATGGCGCGGCCGAACCTGCGCGCGCGGCTCCTCAAGCCGAACCCCGGTGCCAACGGACAGCCGACGCCGCCGGCGCCTGCCATCGCTCTTCCGGTCGTGACGTACGACCAGCCGCTCACGCTGCAGTTCAACGGCGAGACCGTACGAATTCTTCCCCTGCCGCCATCCCACACCGACGGCGACACCGGCGTGTACTTCGTCAATGCCGACGTGCTCGCCACCGGCGACGTGTTCCGCTCAGTGGGTTACCCCAACATCGATCGCGCCAATGGCGGCACGCTCAACGGGCTGCTGCAGTCGATGAGCACGTTCATCGAGACGGCAGGACCCGCCACCAGGGTGTCGCCCGGCCACGGCGCAATCACGGACCGCGCAGCCGTGGTCGCGCACCGCGATGTGATCACGACCGTTCGCGACCGCGTCGCCAAAGGCATGATGGAAGGCAAGACGGTCGAACAGATTGTCGCCACCAAGCCGACCGCGGACCTCGACGCGAAGGTGGGCAACGCCGCACAGAGCGCCGACCGGTTCGTGCAGCAGGTGTTCGCCGAATTGCAGGCCGCGCGCCGCTAGAACGCGAATCGTAGGGCGGGTCCGAAAGGACCCGCCGCGTAGGCCGGGTCCTTCGGACCCGGCCTACGCAATACCCGCCACCTCGACCGGGTCGATCACATCGGCTGGCGTGAAGCCGAACACCTTCCCGTAGAACCACAACTCGGCCTCGAGCGCGCGAATGACGTTCGCGCTCTTCCTGAACCCGTGCTGCTCGCCCTCGAAGATCAGCAGCGCGACGGGCACGCCCTTCGCGCGCAGCGCCGCCGCCATCAACTCGGCCTGATTGGGCGGTACCATCTTGTCCTCGGCGCCATGGAACAGAATCAGCGGGCACGATAACTTGTCCACGGCATGGATCGGTGACCGCGCGTGATAGAGGTCGCGCGCCTCGGGATACGGTCCAATCAGCGTATCGGTGTACCTGGACTCGAACTTGTGGGTGTCCTGCACAAGCACCTCGAGGTCCGAAATCCCGTAGTAGCTGGCGCCGACCTTGAACACACCGGCGCGGAATGTCAGTGCACAGAGCGTCGTGTAGCCCCCGGCACTTCCACCGCGAATGATCAGACGATCGGGATCGGCCTTGCCCTGTTCCACCAGATACTGCGCTGCACTGACGCAGTCGGCGACGTCCACCACGCCCCATTGACCGTTCAGTCGCTCGCGATATGCACGTCCGAACCCCGTGCTGCCCCCGTAGTCCACGTCCACGAGCGCAAAGCCCCTGGTGGTCCAGTACTGCGTCGTCAGGCGCAGCCACGACTTGGCCGCGTCTGTCGGTCCCCCGTGGCTGATGACGATGAGCGGCGGGCGCTCGCCTGAATCTGCCGCGTAGCCAGGATTGTTCGGCGCGTAGTAGAACGCGCGGGCGGTGCGCCCTCCCTCACCTGGAAACGTGATCGGTTCGGCGTCCGACACGTAGGCGGGATCGAGCGTCACCGGAGACGACACGCGGATCGTCGAGGCCGCCTCACCTGAAGAGAGTGACATCCGAGCGAGTGCGGGCAGCGCCCTTGCCGACGCCGCTGGAAAAATGACGTCGCCGCCAAGGACGGCCAGGTTGTCGACAGGCTCGAGGGAGGTGTCGAGTGCCCGGCATGTGCGAGCCTGCACATCGATGAGCGCGAGGCCCGAGCGCCCCTCACACGTGAAGACGGTCAGCAGCGTGCGCGCGGCCGTGAACGCCCATGTGTTGCTGCCGAGCACCCACTGCGCGCGGCCGAATTCGGTGGCCACCGGCGCATCCCGCACGAGTGATTCGACCGCCGCATCGCCGGCCGAACCGGCCTGGCGCAGGTGCGGCGATCGAATCCGGTAGAAGCGCCACCAGCCATCCCGGTCGCTGACAAAGTAAAGGTCACCGTCTGGCGACCAGCCGGGCTGACAGATAGACTCGGCGGGACCGCCGGCAATGATGCGCTCTGCAGTCAGCAGGCCGTCGGCGGCGACCGATGCGACGTGTAGCTCGGTGCCGTCCCAGGGCATGTTCGGGTGGCGCCACGCGAGAAACGTCAGGGTCTCTCCGTCCGGCGACAACCGCGGCGTCGAGTAGAAGTCGTAGCCAGAAGCCAGAATCTGAATCGCACCGGCGCCTGACGAGTCCATCGGCACGCTCACCAGCGTGTTGACCGCCTCGCCGTCACCTGAGTGGTCCTCACGGACGCAGATCAACCGCTGACGCCTGACATCCACGGCAAAATCGGCGTAGCGAGTCCGACCCTCTGGCGTGATCGGAACCGCGGCAGCGCCGTCTCGCTGCTGATAGAGGCGCTGGTCGGCAAAGTTGACGTAGTACACGTCATGCCCATGCACCGTGTATGCGCCGCCGCCGTACTCATGCACGCGCGAGCGGACGTTGGTGCCCGGCGCAGTGACGTCGACGATCGATCCGTCGGGACCCTGCCGGACAATCACCACCCGTCCCATCTCGTGCGGTCGGGACTCGAGCCAGTAGAGGGAGCCGCCCGAGGTCAGGACGGAGCCGATGCCAATACTCTGCGAGGCGATCAGCGAGGCCGTCAGGGGAGAAGCCCAGGTGCCGTAGGGAGTGGACATAGGCTAGTGGACAGTAGGCGGTAGGCGGTAGACAGCTTGTAGGCCGGGTCCGGAGGACCCGGCGAGCAGATTCAGCGCACACCACACTCGCGGGCGCGGGCGGCGAGCAGCGCGCGCTCCGCGGCGTTCTGGGTGAGTGGCCTTCACGATCAGCATGAACCTCATCGCATCCCCCCTGCATACACGTCGAGTGAGCCGTCCTGGAATCGACAGCCCGGATCAATATTTCCTGAAGGTCAGGTTGAGGCGTCCGCTCAGGCCTACCTCTGGCGGCGCCGTCCCCGCGAGGATTCGTGAGACACCGTGATAGCGCAACCGCGCTGGCCCGCCAAAAACAAAGGCATCGCCCGACGCCAGCATGAAGACCTCGTACCGATCGCGGCGTGCGAGGCCGCCGAACAGAAAACGTCCGGTGTCACCAATGGAGAAGGACACCACGGGTGCACCGGCGGCCAGTGTCCGCTCGGTCTCCCCCTTGTCCTGGTGCAGGCCCATGCGTCCGTCGCCACCGTATTCGTTGATGATGCAGATGTCCGGCGTGAAGGACGGGAAGCCTGCCCGCAGGGCAGCCTGAGCGGCGGTGGCGCACCAGGATGCCGGCAGCGGCGCCGCAGGCAGGTTGTCGTAGTCACTTCTGGTCGGGCCGTACTCGTAGGTCATCGCGTTCCAGTGGCGGCCAAGGCAGACCATGCGCACGTGCATACGCCCGCCCCCACGAACGACCGGAACATATCCGCCGGCGGGACCCGTCAGAAATTCCTGCGACTGGGCGACCAGTGCGCGCTGGTCGTCGATGCTCAGGTACCCGCGCAGCCAGACTGCTCCGGGGGCGACCTCCACACGAGCGGATTCCACCTCGTGTTCCCAGAGTGGCAATTGATGCGGCACTGACCCGCGCGGATCGTAGCATGGGCTTCCGGGCCATAATTGGCCGCCCCCAAACGGATGTTACCCAAGCGTCTCAGGCCGACAACCCCAGTTCTGTGCGCGTGGGGCCTCACCGCCCTCTTCGCCCTGGGTGTGTCTGCAGCAATCTACCACATCCCGATTCAGGTATCAGACAGCCTCGAGGTCATCGAGACCGTCAGCCGCGCCAGCTCTGTTCGTACGGCGTTTGTCGACGCTCTGTACTCGTCGCGAAGCATGCTGCGTCCCCTGCGTCAGGCGCAGACGAAGCTGTTGACCGAACTCGGCCCGGATAACGGCGTGGCCTACACACGGGCGCTGCGCGGGTTTCATGCGTTGACGGCCGCCGTGCTGTTCCTGCTGTTCACGGCCGTCGTTCGCCCGCGCACCTGGAACGACCTCGCCCCGCTGGCCTTCGCACTCACGGTGCTGACGGGCCTTCACACCAGCGCGGGGATGTTTCGCGAGGCCTATCCCGTCAACCATTTCCTGCTCATCTCGATCTACTGCGTCGCGACGTTCGCTCTGGCGCGATCTCGCGGCGGACTGGCCTCCGACGTCGTGGCCGTCGTCTGCTTTGCGCTTGCGGCTCACACGCTCGAGTCTGGGCTCGTGATCCTTCCGCTCGCCGTGGCGGGCTATCTCGCCGGACTGCGCGGCATCTCGGTTCGGGGCCTGAGTGCAATGGTGACCGTCACCGCCGGCTACTTCCTGCTGCGCATCGGCTACCTCGACATGGTCGGAACCGAGATCGGCGAGCGCCCGACCGGCTATTGGCTGTGGTCGCTCGACAGCAGCAGCGTTCAGGCGATCTTCGGCACACACACCTACCTTCTGGCCGGATATACGGTCGTCAGCTCCGTGGTGACCGTCCTGCTGTCGCAGCCCGTCAATGGAACGTGGACCGTCATCCGTGCCGCACTCGACGGCCGTCTGGTCGCGGCAGACATCATCCCCGTGGTGTCCTCGCTGCTGACGACAGGGCTGATCGCCTGGCATGTATTCAGCCGCGACGCACACGGGCATCGAAGGACCCGAGACCCCCTGTTGCTGGCTGGAGTCACCGTACTGGTCGGCACTGCGGCCATCTCGTACGCCTACGCGAAGAGCGAGATCATGAGCGCCGCCGGCGTGTTCTACGCCCTGCTGGTCTGCGACAGCGCGCGGTCCCTCACCAACAGACGGGGGCTGCCGGCGCTTGCCATCGCGGTCGTCGTCATCGCCAGCAGCCTGTGGACACTCCGGGCCATGGGCCTGATGTACCAGCTCGAGCGCTCAGCATTTGCGGCCAGGAACGAGTGGGCCCATGACGAGCGGTATGAACTCGGCACCCACACTTCCACTCCCCTCGAGTCGAGCCTGAAGCGAGAGGCGCTGCAGCGGACCAGGACGAACCCACTGCTGCTGACACCGGCCCTCGGAACACTGTGGGGAGAACCATGACGGGCCGCGGCGCAGCCATTGCGCTTGGCGCGCCGGGCATCGCGCTTGCTTTTGTCTTTGGCGTGCTCGGCGTGGCCTCGTTGAGCGGAGATCATTCACCGGTCCTCGCGCCGCAGTCGCGATCGCTGGCGGAGGCGGCTGGCAATCACGACGCCGCCGAGGTCGTGCGACGCCTCGTGGCCGGCGAGGATCTGCGCTCCGCTGCTGATGTGCGGATGCCGCTCAAGCTTGCAGGACCGGCGCGTCTGACCCCGCTCGAAGCTGCCGTACTCAGTGAGTGGACACCGATGCTCCAACTGCTCATCGATGCTGGCGCGCCCACAGACACAGCCACGCTGCGCCCCCTGCGCTGCATCGCGCAACGCGAACGCGATCGCAACACGATCGCATTCCTCGCGGCGCTCGATGAGCAGCGGACACTCACGTGCGACGGGGTCGTGCTGCCGGGGTCCGTGAGGATCTATCGGTAGGCGGTAGGCGGTAGGCGGCGAGAACTACCCGCGTGCTTACCTTCGGCTCTGTCCACCGCTTGCGGCCTACGGCCTACCGCCTACTACTGCTGTGGCGGTCTGGGCGTGGCCTGGACCAGCTGCAGGAAGAGATTGTCGGGAAGTTCGACGATCGCGAACTGTTGAATCGCGTTCGCGCCGGTCACGGTGACCGGCGCCCCACCGGTCGTGATGACCTTCGCGTCAGCCGCTGAGAGCGCCTGCACGGCCTTGGCAACATCGCTGACCCGCAGTCGCAGAATCGACGTTCCCGGATCCTGAGGCCGGCTGTGTCCGTGGCGACGCTCGATCCCCTGCACTTCGATCAGTTCCATCTGGAGATTCGAGCCGGGGACAACCCCGCTCGCGCGCCGGTAATACGCCGTGAAGTTGCCAATCATGCGCAGGCGGGCGTCGTTGTGCTCTTCCTTGTCGAGCGTCAACTTGAAGCCGAGGATCGAGTTGAAGATCCGGAGCGAACGGTCCATGTCGTCGACAGTCGCGGCAAACCCGATGTCGATGGCATTGCGGTCGGCTGCCGCCTCGGTGGCCGGCGCCACATCACGCTGCACCAGCTGCACGTGGAAACCATCGAAGTCCTTCACCAGCACCGCGCGACCGCGACCGCGCTCGTCGGTGAACGTCACCGGCACACCGGCATCGGACACCACGGTGCCACCGGCCGCCTTCACTCGCGCCAGCGTCGCGTCGAGGTCACGCACGGTCACGATCATCGTCCCCGCGCCGGGATCCGCGTGACGCGGGGTGAACGGCTTGCGATCCACATCCTGCCACTCGATGAGTTCGGCGCGCATCGGCGAACCCTGCACAAATCCGGTCGCGGTGCGGTAACGTCCGCCGGTCGCGTTGTAGAGCTTCACGATTTCAGGGGTCGTCAGGAACGGCCGCGGGCCGGTCAGTGGCGCGGCGTTGGCCGCCATCTGGACATCCATCCCCAGCGCGTCCCGGTAGAACGTGATTGCCCGCTCGGCGTCCGCCACCACGTGCAGGAAGTTGCCGGGTCCGAGCACGAGTTCAGACGGCGGTGCCTGCGCCAGAACGACTGAGGTGAGGGCGGCGGCGACAGCGCCGGCAGCGAGCAGCTTTTTCATGGCGCAAATTGTAATGGAGATTCAGCGCTGCAACGTCTTGAGCAGCTGAATCTGACCGGCATGGTAGAGATCGTGGGCGGCCACGCCCGACACGAGGGTGAACGGGGTCATGGCACTCTTCGGCAACGGCCGGTCAAGCTCGTCATCGCGCAAGGCGGCCACCACCGCGCGCAGTTCCCGATGCACCGCTTCGAGCAGGGCCACATCCTCGGTCCACTGACGGGCCGAGCCGTTGCGCGTGAACCAGTTGGATCCCTTGAGCGCGAAGGCCCCCCGCCGGCCTCGCGCGAGCCGATTGGCCACCGCATATTTCCAGTACGCCGCGTGCACGACCAGTTCGTGAATATTGTGTCGGTGCGGCGAGGGACGCCACTCAGTTTGACGAGGCGTCAGGCCGCGGATCGAGCCGCGAAGATTGGTTCCGTGCCACGATTTCCTGTTGTACGCCTGATCGATAATTCTCAGCAATTGCAGCGAAACGGTGGCCTGACTGCCCATGCGCACCTCCGGAAAAAACCGGGATAACCGTCAGCGGAAAAAGTGCTACTGTACGCTGGTCACTGTTGGATCCAGCCGAGTTTGCCTGCCTGCGTAGAGTCCTTCCAAAGGACGTGCTCAGAGTTCCAAGCCGCCGCTTTCCAACGCTTCCATAAGGAATAGTCGCAATGAGAATCTTCGTAGGCAACCTCTCGTACTCAACCGAGGAACCACAGCTCGAGTCGCTCTTCTCCAAGCACGGCACGGTCGATTCGGTGCACCTGGTGCGTGACCATGCCACGGGCCGCTCGCGCGGCTTCGCGTTCGTCGAGATGAACGACGATGGGC
>JBEBGV010000121.1:0-7949 GCA_040081265.1 Vicinamibacterales bacterium | reverse complement strand
GGGCCCGGGCGGCGGTCCTGGAGGAGGCGGTGGTGGTGGCGGCGCCTTCGGCTTCGGCGGCGCGCAAGCCAATCAACGCTTCACGGTGGAGTTCTACGCGCAGGCGACGAACCTGTTGAACCGCACCAACTACCTGAATTTCAGCGGCAATCAGCAATCACCGTTCTACAGTCTGCCGACGTCAGCGAGTCAGCCCCGGCGCCTCGAGGTCGGCATGCAGTTCCGTTTCTAACGTACGTAGGCCGGGTCCGACGGACCCGGCATCTCGATTTCTTCCCAGTACAATTCCCGTGTGAAGGTCGTCGTCATCGGTGGCGGAGTGATCGGCTACTCCGTTGCATATGAGCTTGCCTGTCGTGGTGTCACCGTTCACGTGATCGACATGCGTGGGCCGGGGGGTGGTGCGACGCAGGCGTCGGCCGGCATGCTGGCGCCCTATATCGAGGGACATGACGCTGCGCTGCTCAGGCTGGGTGTGCAGTCGCTCTCGATGTACGACGCGTTCGCGGCCCGGATCGAAGCCGACGCTGGTACCTCCATCGAATACTGCAGGCCAGGCACCCTTCAGGTGGCCAGTACTGCCGTGCACGCGGAGACGCTGGCGCAGGCCAGCGGTCGTCTCGCTGCGCTCGGTGTTCCACATGAACTGCTGACGGGACAGCAGACTCGCGCACTCGAGTCAGGACTGGCCGCCAATATTCAGTCTGGACTGCGCATACCAGCGCATGGCTACGTGCACGTTGGGCGCCTGATGTCGGCGCTGACGAGTGCCGCAGTACGGCGTGGTGTGACCTCGTCGCTCGACACGGTGACCGCGCTCGAGCCGGGTGCAGGGGTCGTGACCGTTCACGCGTCGATGCCGGCTGATGTTGTCATCGTGGCTGCTGGAAGCTGGTCGGCAGGACTTCTGCCCGAGGCATCCAGACCGGCCGCTGTTCGCCCCATTCGCGGTCAAAGCGTCGAGCTGGCCTTCGCTCGTCGCGAACTGTCACACGTGGTGTGGGGCGACGGCTGCTACCTGGTGCCCAGGCAGGACGGATCGATGATTATCGGCGCCACGGTGGAAGACGTTGGATTCGACGAATCGTCGACGCCCGCGGCGATCGAGTCGCTCCTGGCGCGAGCCGAGGCCGTGTTGCCTGCCGTGTCGAGCGCCCAGGGTCGGACGGTTCGGGTCGGCCTGCGGCCGATGACGGCCGACGAGTTGCCTCTGCTCGGGTGGTCGTCCACAATGCGGGGCGTGTGCGTCGCGACCGGACACTACCGCAACGGCATCCTGCTCGCTCCGTTGACCGCCAGACTCGTCGCCGATCTCGTCGTGGACGTCGAGGATCCGGACACCCGCTGGGCGCGCGACCTGGTCGCGCCCGCTCGTCTTGCGCTGTAGTGAAGCTCAAGAAGCTCTATTCATCGCGTGAGGTCGCCGTAATGACCGGGCTGACAGCACGTCAGCTCCAGTGGTGGGATTCGCGCCGGCTGTTCACCCCGGCGGTCGGAACCCAGCGGACGGAGGCCGGCGGGTTCACCGAGCGCCGTTACACTCCACTCGATGTGCTCGAGCTTCAGGTGCTGGCGGAGCTTCGCCGGCGGGGGTTCTCGATCCCAAGACTCAGGCGCCTGCTCGTAACGGTGCGTGAGGTGTTCAGGATTCGCCTGTATGAGGCAATCGGCGAGGGCGGACCGGTGACGCTGATGGTTGCCGGGGATGAACTCTACGCTCGCACCCTCGATGGACAGCTCTACAACGTCGAGCAGCCGACGCAGGCGCTCCTGATGGCAGAAGACGCTCAGGGACTGCGGGTGCTGGTCGCGCGGGAGCGCAGGAGCCGCACCCCCGGGTTGCGTCAGGCTAGCGGATCGGAAAAATCTTCTCGACCTCGTCCGCAGGATGGGGAATCACGTGTACGCCGATAAGCTCGCCCACGCGTCTGGCCGCCGCGGCTCCAGCATCGGTCGCCGCCTTCACTGAGCCCACGTCGCCGCGGATCAGAGCAGTCACCAGTCCGGCGTCGACTTTCTGCCAGCTCACCAGTTCGACGTTGGCTGTCTTCAGCATGGCGTCGGCGGCTTCAATCATGCCGACCAGCCCCCGCGTCTCGATCATCCCGAGCGCGTCACCAACCACACGTTGTTCTGCCACAAGCCCGCCCTTCGTCTACCGCCTACCGCCTACCGCTTACCGCTTACCGCAAGGCGCAAGCATAGTGGAAACCCTGTCGTTCACCAACCGTTTCGCTGACGCAGGCCGGTGATGTGCGCGAGGTGATGCCGGCAGTGCCACGCGTAGAGGTGCAGGTGGGTGTCGACCGTCATCGGGCCCAGCTCGGGGTGCTGAAACGTCCTGGCATATTGCTCCGGGTCAAGCGCCTGCCAGACCGCAACCCAACGCGCGTGCAGGCTCTCGAGCAGGCTGAGAGAGACCTGCGGCGGCAGCGCCGAGTCTGCGAGCGTTGCCCATTGGTCCTGATCGTAGGGTTTGATCGTTGGCGCGTCCTCAGTGAGGGCCAGTTTCAGTCGGATGTAGCCGTTCATGTGGCTGTCGGCCACATGGTGCACCAGCTGTCGAACGGTCCAGCCTCCGGGGCGGTACGGCGTATCGAACTGGGGATCAGTCAGCCCGGAGGTGGCGCGGCGAAGACTGAAGGGGAGGTCTGCGAACACCTCGATTGCCGGAGCTCGCATCGCGGACGTGAACGGTGCGGTTCTGTCGAAGCGTCCGATGGGATAGCTGAGGGTTTCGTTCATCACCGCGTGACCAGGGTCAGATCAACAGCCTTGGATTCGCCGTCCGCGAGCGTCAGAGCGGTGGCGCGTCCGCGCACCAGCGCGAGAAACTGCGGGTCGGCCGCTTCGCCGTTCTCGAGGTAGTCGACGGCAACGGCCAGGTAGCGTTCGCCAGGTGGCAGCGCACGGATCTTGAACAGCCCCTGCTGATCAGGCCGCGCAGTCTGGACAAATCTCGTCGGGAACGTCCACTTCGTCTCATCCTCGGCAAACAGAACGACGGAATAGTCGCGTGCCGGCTGACCTCCGGAGACGACCTTGCCGTTGACCTCGGTGACCCGGTCGGTCACGACGATCTGGACGTTGCCGATTTGCTCGTTGCCGCGAAAGTCCATCGGCGAATCGGTGACGTCGGATGAATCGACTGTGACCGCCTTGAGCGTCCAGCCTTGCGGCAGCCCATTCAATCGAAGCAGGCGCTGACCGCTCAGCCCGGTCATCACAAACGCCGCATCGTCTCCCACGCGGGCGTTCCGGTTCGCGGTGAACGGTCCCGGAAGATCAGGCCGCGTCCCTTGCGCCACGACCTGCAGGCCGGACGTCTTCAGCTCGCCGCTTGCTTCCTCTGCGACGACCACAGTCCCCGAGAGTGACGCTCCTTTCGCAGTGACTACCGCGATGCCGGTGAGGTCTTCGCTGCCGACGAGCAGGGGCATCGTGGCGAACTCGGCCTCGGACACCCCGGGAGGGCCGCCACCTCGTCGGCCACCGCCGGGCCCGCCTGACGCGACCGTGAGCGTGTAGGAGCCCGGCGTGACGTTGGTCACGGTGAAGGTGCCGTCGCTGCGCACGCGTCCGCCGTTTGCGCCCAGGTTGAACGCGAGTGCGCCGTCGCCGCTCGGGCTGAGCGTGACCGCCGCGCCTGAGAGGTTCTCTCCCGCGGAGTTGAGGGCGACGCCGCTGACGCGTACGGTGCGGACCGGCAGCAGCGCGAAGTTCACGTTGCCCTGCTCCTGGGACACGCTCAGCGCGACGCGCTGCGCCTCTGCCAGACTGCCGGTGCCCGGATAGTAGGTCGGTGCGTAGGTGGTTCCGTCGGCGCCATCTGCGCCGGGACCGGAGCGCAGTGTTGCGCTCACGAAATATTCTCCCGGCGCCAGACCGAAGACACGAAACGCACCGGTGTCGTCGGTCTGGTCACCGCCTCCCGCAGGGACGAGGCGCCGGACACCCTGCTGCATCTGGAACCGCAAAACCTGGATGCGCGCGCCAGCGACCGCGTCGCCAAACTCGTCATACACGTGGCCGGTGATCGCAGATCCCCGGGGCAGTGAGATGTCCGCACGTTCCAGCGTCTCGCCGTCGCGGATCTCGATCGCCTTCCCGCTTTCGAGGGGACGGCGCTGTCCGTATTGCAGGGTGACCAGACCCGCCTTCGACGCGGTCAGGATCCAACGTCCGGCCGGCAGGTCCTTCAGTTCGAACCGTCCCTGGGCATCGGTGGTCGCCAGCCGGCCCGCGCGTGCTTCGGCCGAGGTGGCCCTGACCTGCGCCCGTCGTACTGGCGTCCCCGATTCGGCTGTGAGGACCCGGCCGCGAATGACCGCCGTGCCCGCCGTCGCCTGACCCGCGTCACGCGCAGGCGTTCCGAACCGTCCCGCCGCCCCCTGTTGGAAGGGGCCCTGGGGAGCGCCAGCCCCCCGTTGCGCGATCAGGGGCGTTGCCAGGGACACGACGACCAGCGCGACGGGAATTACCCTTCTCCTGCCGACCATACGCCGATTATGGCGCCTGCCTCCCGGATCTGGGATACCCTTACCGCGCTTTTGAGCACTCGCCCGCCATCCCGGCGGCGAGCACAGGAGGAAGCGATGATCCCAGACCGTTATGCACCGCAGACTTACGCCTTGATGCGCATCGTGTTCGGTTTGGTGTTCCTGATGTACGGCGTCCAGAAGTTCGGCATGCTTGGTGGGGTCGATGGGAACGGAGGCAGCGCCCCGTTTCTCAGCTATCCCTTCGGCATTGCCGGGGCGATTGAGGTGCTCGTCGGCGTGTTGCTGATTATCGGGCTTGGTGTGAAAGTCGCCGCGTTCGTCGCCGCGGGCGAGATGGCGGTTGCCTATTTCACCGTTCACGTACCCATGGGCTCAATCTTTCCGGTGCAGAACATGGGCCAGCCTGCGGTCCTGTTCTGCTTCGCGTTCCTGTACATGGCCGCTCGTGGTGCCGGGACCTGGAGCGTGGACGAGATGCGGAAGTAGCAGGCGTTTTCAGGGTCGGTCGACGTCGAGCCCGACGGCTCGCATGAGTGCCAGCGCGTTGCTCGATGTCACCGGCCCGGGCTTCATCCTGTAGTCGAACCGGATCTCATCACCGTCAAGCTGATCGTCGAAGTGCACGTTGGCCGCCCGCGGTGCCAGATGGTCTGCGACCGCAACGAGCGCCATGTCGTGCGTCGTAATCAGTCCCACAGCGCCGCGCTCGAGCAGTGCGTTCAGCACCCCCGACGCTCCGATCAGGCGATCGTGTGAGTTGGTTCCGTGAAACAACTCGTCGAGCAGGAAGAGCAGGTGGGGCGTGCCTTTAGCGCGATCGGCGATGTCTTTGAGCCTGGTGATTTCCGCGAAGAACCGCGAGCGACCCTCCTGAAGCGAGTCCTGAATGCGCAGCGTGGCGCCAAGCGCGAGCGGACTCATCCGAAGCGAGGTGGCACACACGGGGGCCCCCATCTGGGCGAGCACGGTGTTGATGCCCACGGTTCTCAATAAGGTGCTCTTGCCCGACATGTTCGAGCCGCTCACGACGAGCAGTTGCTGCTGTGAGTCGAGCCGCACGTCGTTGCGCACCATCTTGCCGGGGGAGAGCAGCGGATGGCCCAGTGCTGCGCCGACAAACGACGCAGCCGTCGCGTCCGTCAGGTCAGGAAAAACGTCGCCTGGACGCTCGTAGCGATAGGCGGCGATCGAACTCAAGGCCTCGATTTCGCCGACTGTCCGTAGCCACGTCCTCACATCTGTCCCGTGGCGGAGCCTCCAGCGTTCCATGGCCAGGGCGAGATGCACGGTCCACAGAAGCGGTATCGCCACCGCCGCGAACAGGACATTGTGCTGCCAGTCGTGCATCTCCGACAGTCGATGCAGCTGGCGAATCGCGAGGCTCGGTGGCGGTGCAAGACGTCGCAGCGTTGACACCAGCTCTGTGAGCAGCACCGAGTCGAACGCCTGCTTCTCGAGGTGTGCGAGGATGCGGGAGAGTACGTCGAGGTCACGCGACCAGCTCCCTGCCGTGTGAACGACACTGCTGATTCGATCGAAGTAGCGGTACAGGACGAGTCCGCTGGCGGCCAGCACCGCTAGAAGCGCCGCGTATCGCCCGGTCGAGAATGCAGCGATCGCGCTGGCGATGACGGCCGCAGTCAGCAGCGCTGAGAGCGGCTGCAGCCACCGCGGAAAGAGTGAGGGGGCTTCGGCCCATTGCACCAGGGTGTCGGGATGGACGGAGGTGGCGATCTCTGCTCCAGCGGTCCACAGCTGTTCGCGCAGATCCAGCCGTGGTGTCAGTTCGTCGATGGCGATCTGGCGGTCGAGAACGACCCCCGGGGGGGCAGGCGCCTTGAGCCAGCTGGCGAGCGCATCCTCACCGGCACGCGTCCGCGCCAGACACAGCAGTTCGAAGAGTGATCCGCGACCGAACAGGTCGAGGTCGGCGGCGTACAGGTGAGCCGGGTCGGCAAAGCGTTCACCCGTGGTGCCGTGTCCGACCCAATGTCCGTCGAGCCTCGCGAGGCCGCGTTCGTAGAAGGCGATGAGCTTTGCGGTGTCCTCGCGGCGCTCGATCACGCGGTCATGCCAGCGAATCAGGACGACGAAGACGACGCCAGGAACGACCAGCCACCACCAGCTGATCGCCGCATTCCACCCGAACACGCCAACTGCGACGGCCGCGACAAAGGTCGTCAGCCTGAGCCACGCCACGCGCGCATCGGCTCGTGAAGCGTCGGCGTGGGCCGTTCGATGGGACAGCAGGCGTGTGTTGTATTCGGTGCGAGGGTCCGCCACGGTTGTCATTGTCGCTCACGACATCGCCGCCCCAGAGCTTGCGCAGGAGATTTTCCTTCGGCACCAGCGTCCCTGCCTGCTGCAGCAGCAATATCAGAAACGACGTGGGTTTGGTCGGCAGTGGCACGTCGATACCCGTGCGGACGAGCCGTCTGAGGCCCGTGTCGAGCTGATATGGACCGAAACGGAAGGTCTGTCGGTTGGGACGCATCGGTACAGAGACGGTCATGGCTGATACGCGCCGCGCAGCGCCGACATGGCGGGTGACGAGGCGGTACCGAGAGTGACGGGATGGATAGCCAACGAAACGCAGGAGGCCGATAACGGGTCGTTATCGTATGGCGCGCAACATAAATCTGAAGTGACAAACGTCGCGGATAGCGGAGGTGACACCGCCACTAGCCACCGAAACGCGCCGCCCCTCCCCCATGGCGGCGGTGTGCCAGGAGTTCGGGATCTGATTGTCCGGCTCGAGAATGCCAGCGACCTCCCACGGCATCTGCTCAGCCTCAACGATCCGGGGACACATCGACCCGCCGAAGATCGAGCGGGCCGGACCGTACGTAGGCCGGGTCCGCAGGACCCGGCGCACACTGGTACGTAGAGCGGGTCGGAACGACCGCCCTAATCGAGTCTGCAGCCAACGCCCGACGCCACAGCCAACCGCGTTGACCGACGTTGATTGACCGGTGGTAGGATTCGCTCGCTGAGTGACTTAGGGCGACGCGGAATGTTGACCGGTCGACGTTAGCTGCGAGAGTACTGCCCGCGGTCTACTCAGTAGTAGTTCGGCGGCGAGAATGGCTGTGGAATCAAAATACCAAGTCTTCATTTCATACAGCAACGAGGACACTGATCTAGCTCAGAGCGTATTTAACTTCCTCACATCCCGCGGCCTGCGCACCTTCTTCAGCAAGGTGGCACTCCAAGCGATACCAGCGTACCGTGAAGCCATTGACGACGCCTTGAACAATGCTCAGGTCCTCATCGCTGTCGGAGCGTCAGCTGAGAACCTGAGGTCCACTTGGGTCCAGTACGAATGGGGGTCCTTCCTCAACGACATCCTGTGCGCTTGATCCGATCCGGTGGACGGGTTAACTACGCTGCGTGAGTCGTCGTGCGTTCGAATTCCGCCGGGCTCATCCGACCCGCCGATGAGTGCCG
>JBEBGV010000120.1:0-7985 GCA_040081265.1 Vicinamibacterales bacterium | reverse complement strand
GCCGCCCGGCGTCGCAGCGAGCCGCTGGGCGTCGGCAGCGCTCTTCTGCGCCCGGGCGATGTCGACCTGTCGACGCGCCTCCTCGAGGTCGATGCTGGCGATGACGCCGGCCGCAGCAAGCCGCTCAGCGCGTGTGAGCTCGGTCTCGGCGCGCGCAAGCGCCGTCTCAGCCTGGCGGGACGCTTCCGTGGTGACGATGGCGCCCACCTTGTTGATCTGCTCGAGGCGCCCTGAGGCCTGGGTCACCGCGGCGCTCGCCTGCGACACAGACGCTCTCGCCTCGGCGTCGTCGAGCTGGACGAGGAGTTCGCCGGCCTTGACTCGGTGCCCCTCCACCGCGCGCACGGAATCGACGCGGCCAGCCACCTGCGTGGACAGCTGGACGCGCGTGACGACCCGCACTCGCCCGCTGGCGATGACCCGCTGCTCGAGTGCCGACAGCGACGCCGCCGCTATCGTGACGACGGGACCTCGCGTACGAGCAATGGCGATTCCGCCTGCGACGATGAGCGCCCCGACAAGGACGATGGCACCGGGCCGACGCACTATGCGCATCTTGGAGTTATCGTACCCTCAGTCCCCCGAACGCCACTTCGAAGTCCGGGCTCAAAGTTGAAAAGGGCCACTAAGCTAATACGGCCATGGACTTCGCGACCCTCTATCCTTCCTACGCAAGCACCCGTGCACTGGACGACCTCCGCCTGCGCGAGTATCCCCTGCTCGACGCGGAGCGGCATGTCTACCTGGACTACACCGCCGCCAACCTTTCCCCTCGGTCCCTGATCGCACGCCACACCGATCTCCTGCAGAGCCGACTGCTCGGCAACCCGCACTCGACCAATCCGGCGTCTGCGTTGACGACCGAACTGGTCCAACGCGCCCGACGCGCAGTGCTGGCGTTCTTCAACGCCTCGCCTCAGGAGTGGGTCGTCGTCTTTACTGCCAATGCCACGCAGGCGCTCAAGCTGGTCGGCGAGTCATACCCCTTCGGACCCGACGGTGAGTTTCTCCTGACGTTCGACAACCACAACTCCGTGAACGGCATCCGCGAATTCGCACGGGCGAAACACGCGACGACCACCTATGTGCCCATCGTCTTGCCGGACATGCGCGTCGACGACCAGCAGTTGGCGACGCACCTCGCCCGCGAGCCGCACGGCGGCGCGCGTCTCTTCGCCTATCCCGCCCAGTCGAACTTCTCAGGCGTCCAGCATCCGCTCGACTGGATCGAACAGGCCCAGACCAACGGCTGGGACGTGCTCCTCGATGCCGCATCCTTCACCCCGACCAATCGACTCGATCTGAGCCGCTGGCGGCCTGACTTCGTGGTGCAGTCGTTCTACAAGGTGTTCGGCTACCCGACTGGTGTGGGCTGTCTTCTCGCGCGCCCCGAGGCGCTCGCCAGGCTCCAGCGACCGTGGTTTGCGGGAGGCACGATCACGGTGGCCTCGGTGCAGGGTGACAAGTACTACCTTGCCGAAGGTGAAGCCGCGTTTGAAGAGGGTACGCTCAACTACCTGTCCCTCCCGGCCGTGGAGATGGGGCTCGAATACATCACCAGCATCGGCATGGACGTGATTCACGAGCGGGTGCGCTGCCTGACCGGCTGGCTCATCGATCGGCTCGTCGCGCTCGAGCATTCCAACGGCGCGCCGCTGGTGCGCATCTACGGACCTCGATCGGGACACCAACGTGGCGGCACCGTTACCTTCAATCTGTATGGGGCACACGGCCAGGCGATTGATCATCGGGTGGTGGAACAGCGGGCGACTGCGGCCAGCATCTCGCTGCGTACCGGGTGTTTCTGCAATCCCGGCGGCGGAGAGATCGCGCTCGGCATCACCGGCACCGAGCTCTCCTCGTGTTTCCACCTGCCGGAGCACGACACCCACCTGACGCTTGACGAGTTCCGGCTCTGCATCGACGGCAAGAGCACAGGCGCGGTGCGCGTCTCCGTAGGCCTCGCCAGCAACCTGGCCGACGTGGACGCCTGCATGGCATTCGCGCGCGGCTTTCTCGATTGAGTTTCGCAGCGGTTTCAGGAGGACTCGCCGGTCTCGATTCGCAGGCTGAGCACGACTGCGGTCATCGCTGTAACCAGCACGCATGCGAGCACCATGTGTGTACCGACGAGGAGCCCCGGCAATCCGAGCCTGGTTTGCGCAATTCCCACCGCGACCTGTACCACTTCCGCTGCCAGCAGACCCCGCACAAAGGGATTCACCCGGTCTAGACGCAGGGTTGCGGCCGCCATGACGAGTACCGCCGTCAGGGCGAAGGCGATGTACGCCGGGTAGCTGTGCAGGTGCGCCAGCAACTCCGGATCCAGTCCGTTCCTGGGGGTCGCCGCGTCGCCGGCGTGGGGTCCCGCGCCTGTCGTGATCACACCCATGACAATGGTTATTCCGACACACAGCGCGGTGAGGCAGGACGTGAGCACATACCACCGAGGAGTCCGCGACACCGCCGCGTGCGGTGAGTCGGCGCAGGCTCGAAAGACCAGCACCGTTGCCAGCGCTACGAGCATCGCGGAGAGGATGAAGTGCGCGCCGACAAGCCAGGGGTTGAGGCCGGTCAGTACCGTGATCCCACCAAGGACTGCCTGCGCTGGAATCCCCGCCCCAACGGCAATCGCCAGCAGGAACAGGTCCCTGCGCTCACGCCGCTGCCTGAAGAGCACCAGGATCGTGGCCAGGGCGACGCCCGCCAGCACGAAGGTGATCAACCGGTTGCCGAACTCGATGGCGCCGTGGATGCCCTGTTCCGGCATGACGACGAAGGACTCCGGCGTGCAACGTGGCCACGTGGGACAGCCCAGTCCCGACCCGGTCAGCCGCACCGCGCCTCCCGTGCCCACGATGGCGATCTGCAGCGCGAGCGACAGCCACACGATGGCGCGGACGCGACCTCCCACCAGCCCCTCCAGTCGCCGTACACAGGAATGGCCGGCATGAGCCGGCCATTCAGGCATTCTTAAAGTTGATGGTCGGGGCGAGAGGATTCGAACCTCCGACCCCTCGGTCCCGAACCCACATCACATAATACTCGCTTCGCGGCCGACCGCGGTTTCATTGGGTTTTTTGTTCCGCGTCGCAGCCCTCCGCGGCCGTCCTGAGCGGCGTTTTCGGCCCGCCGTTGCAATCCGTTGCAAGGCGGCCCGATGCGCCTCGAACGCCGCCATCGCGTTGTGCTGGGTCGACGCCGTGCCCGCCAGATAGGTGCTCGTCTGGCTGATGTTGGTGTGCCCGAGCCAGTCTCTGATCGTGTGGAGCGGCACACCCCCGTCGAGCCAGCGTGAACCGGCCTCCCGTCTGAGGTCGTGAAAATGCAGATCGATGGTCGCCAACGCCTCGCGTGATTCGGATGACAGGTTTGCTGTCTCGGTGTACGTCGGCGTGTGCCCGTGTGACTTGAGGACGGCCGTCGCCCATGCGCGCTTCACGTCGGTGACCCGCGTCCCGATCTCGGTGCCGAAGACATGCGTGTCCTCCGGGTGCGGTCTGTTCGCCGGGTCGAATCGTCGCATCCCGAGGATCGCCCGCAGTCGGGAGGAGATCGGTATCCGTCGATCACGCCTCGTCTTGGTCTTCGTCCACGGCAACACGATCTCCGACTTCGACGCCCACGTCAGTCGAGGCTCTTTCCCCGGCCGGTGTTCAATCGTCAGGCCTTCGATCTGCGACCACTGGAGCGACAGGATCTCCCCCCGGCGCATCCCCGTCTCGATCGCACACTCGACGACCGCGCGGAGGTGTGTGCCACACGCGGCAAGCAGCGATGTTTCTTCCTCCCCGTCGAGACGCCGGCTGCGGCCGTGCTCGGGCGACAGCTTCACCACCGTCTCGGTCGCGCGTTTGAACGGCGTCTGCTCAAGGTATCCCACACGGACACCCCAATTCAGGAGTGCCCGGAGGGAGCCGAGGTGGCGGTTCGTACCGACGATGCCTGTGCCGGACGCCCGGCGCACTTCACGATAGCGTTCGAGCGTGTCGGTGACAATATCGCCCACGCGCCACTCGCCGAATGCCGCGGCTCCCCCGGACGGGCGCGGGATCGACGTTGCACAGATCGTGTTCAGGGCCATGCGGTACGCGGCGGCGGTGGCCGATCGCTCGACGGCGACGTAGCGTTCGAGATAGATATCGGCCAACTGCCGCAGCGTCATGTCCTCGCGAGCGACGGGTTGCCCGAACTTTCCCGCCTTGATCGCCTTTCGGATCTCGTGGCCCGCATCCTCTGCCGCCGACTTCGAATCGACGTGTTTGCCCAAATGCTTATCAAGGGAAAACCTGTAGTGCGTGTCCTTCCACTTGAACGAGAAGTGCCACCCGTGATCGCACTTCGACCACTTCGATCGGGGGCAGGCGCAGATCTTCCGTACGCCGTGATTGTCGTGGATCGTAACGGCGCGCAGCCCTGCGGCTGTGCGTCGCATGGCTCTCTTCATCGCTTCCTCTCTTTCTTCTTCTTCGTGGTGCGTTGCTGCTGTGCGAGGATCGCCGTCGCGCGTGCCGTGAGCTGACCTCCGGTCTGTCCTTGCGCCCGCCGGGACAAGAGCCGTCGGTCACGCGCCTTGGAAATCCACCCCCTGACCCGGATGACGGACTCGTGGCACTGCTCCGCCACCACCTCGACCGGACGACGGCTCGTCTTGCAGGCGCGGACGTAGCGCTCCGCGACTCGCGCCAAGTCTGCATCCGGCATCCGCGGGCGACCGCGCGCACTCCCCTTCGGCGCATCCGCGGGGGGCATCCCAAAGACTTCCCGAAACCGGGGCAGGTTCCGCTCGGCCTCGCGCAGCCAGAGGTGCGGGCGGGCGCGGTGGATGATCTGCTTCGTCAATCCGCGCCGCGGGGCGTCGGCGTCGATGCCACGCCATGCGCCCGACCACTCGCCGGCCGGGTTCCGACGCCCGGCTTCGATCGGGAAGAGGCGCAGCTCGCCCACGCGAAGCCGGCTCATGCTGCCGCCGCGCACCAGCCGGAACGCGGCCATCCAGTGCGGGTCGAGCGGCTGCTCCAGCCAGACGTCCATCACATCTTTCTCGATCGTGGGCTCGGCGGTCGTCAGCACGCCATGCTGCACCGACGTCGGGCCCGGCCGCCACCTGTCGTTGCGTTCCGTGCGCAGGGTCGCGGCGGGGATGGTCTTCTGTTTCATCATAGTTGACTACTACTTTATTACGGGCGGCTCAAACCGTCACGCCCATTCTATAGTAGTAGAACGACATTACGAAATAGGGCGGGGTTGAGGTGGAACTATGAAGGCATTGCACGCCGAGCGTAAAGAAAGGCGGTTTACGCAAACCGAACTCGCGGCCCTCTGTGGCCTCTCGCAGGGCGATATCAGCAAGTTTGAACAGGGCCGCGCGCTGCCGACGATGGCGCAGGCCGTACGGCTCTCCAAGGTGTTGGGCCTGCCCGTCGATGGGCTCTTGCGCGAGGTCCGCGACGAGCCAGCCGAGCCCGTGGTCGTGGACGGGGCCAGCCGTGGCTGAGGCTCACGAGCAGCCGGCCGTCTGGCTGACGGTCAAGCAGGCCGCGGCCCGCATGCAGGTCGGTCCCCGGCTCGTGTACCGCTCCGTCGCCTCCGGTCGGCTGCGGGCCGCGCGGATCGGCAACCGGCGCGACCTCCGGTTCCTGCCTGAATGGGTCGACGCGTTCCTCATCGCGTCGTCCACGGTGGTCGAGGTCCGACGATGAAGGCGAGGACACTCCCCCGCTGCATCGCCGTTCCCGACCGCAGACGTTGCCACCGGCCGGCCGCGCGCAGACGCAACGGCGATCTTTATCTCTGCACGAAACACAGCCTGTGGACGATGTTGCTGATCGAGGATCACCTGTCGCCAACCACCCGGCGGATGCTCGCCTACGCGCGGTGGGACACGGCGCACGACGGGCAGCGGCTGATCGACACGATGTACGGCCGGGGTGCCGTCGCATGACCACGGCCGTGACGCCCGCCGAATGGTTCTGGCTGCACGGCATTCACGTGTTCCCGACCGTCAACAAGGTGCCGGCTGTCCGGAAGGGTACGTCGCAATTTGAGTACCGCTGCACCCGTGCGCAGGCGGCGGGCTTTCGCGAATACGGCGTACCACTCGGGCCGCGCGAAGGCTACGCCGACGGGTTGGCCGTTGTGGACGCCGACAGGACCCCGACGAAAGCCTGGGCCGTGGCGAACCTTCCACGCACGCCCTTTACCGTGACAACCGGCCCTTGCCATGACGGGTCAACTGATCGCGGTCTCCACAGCTACTTCCGCACGCCCGGCCCGCTGCCGCCCTCGATTCGGCGGGACGGGTTGTCGTTCGAGAATCGCAATCGAGGCCAGTATGTCGTCGGTCCCGGCTCGATTCGTCCCGATGGCGTCGTTTACCGTGCGTCGGAGTGGTCGTGGCGTTGGGAAGACATTCCGTGTTTTCCTGAGCCCTTCCTTTTCGATGACGGATCGTGCGGCAGGTTCAGCCCCGAGCGCACGACTGTCGGGGTGCCCGGTGAGGAATACGAGTTTCCGGACGCGGTGTCTCACGGCGATCGCCATCGCGAACTGTTCCGCCTCCTCCGGTCGTTCAAAGGGAGCGGCATCGACCGCGCCTCGACGCGCGAAGTCGTGCATCTGGCGAACGCGAACCGATGTCACCCCCCCCTCGACGAGGACGACGCCTTCGAGGACTGGTTCACCCGGGCGTGGAACAACCGGGATCGGCCATTTCCATCGCGTGATCCATTCGCGGTCGACTTGGAGGCCCTATAAGTGGCCTTCACCACCGAACAACAGCAGAAGCTCGACGCGTGGGCTATTGCCGAAAAAGAAAAAGAACGGCTCCGCCGGGTGTTCCGGCACGAGCTGGACGCCGAGGAGCGCGCGCCGCTGGAGGCCCCCGACGTGGCCACGCTGCGCGCACGCTTGGCACGCCCGCGCACGGAGACGGCGTGGCGGATCGCACGGTGGCAGCCGGCACACTCGCGGACCATGCTGTCGGCGCAATTCAAGGCGGGCAAAACAACCCTCGTCGGGAACCTCCTGCGCAGCTTGGTCGATGGTGATCCGTTTCTGAGCCGCGATGTCGTGACGCCCGTTAAGGGCTGCGTCGCCCTGCTGGATTTCGAGATGGGTCAAACGCAGCTCGACGACTGGCTGCGCGCGCAGCGCATCCGCGGCGACGATCGGGTGCTGATCATCCCGCTGCGCGGCATGGCGTCGGCGTTCGATATCACGCTCCCTGATGTGCGTGCTCAATGGGTGGCGCGTTTTAAGCAGGCGCAGGTTGGATATCTCGCCGTGGACTGCTTGCGACCGATCCTCGACGCGATCGGTCTCGATGAGCATCACGAGGCGGGTAAATTCCTGGTTCACTTCGATACGCTGCTCCGCGAGGCGCATATCCCAGATGCGCTCGTCGTGCAGCACATGGGCCACACCGGCGAGCGCGCGCGTGGTGATTCGCGGCTACGTGATTGGCCGGACGTCGAGTGGCGGCTGGTGCGGGAGGACGAAGACGATCCGTCGAGTGCGCGCTACCTCACGGCGTACGGTCGTGATGTCAACGTCGACGAATCAAAACTTGAATACGACGACGCGACGCGCCGGTTGACGATCGCGGGGGGTTCGCGTCGGGATGCCAAGGCCGACAAGGCCCTCCACGACGTGCGGGCCGTCTTGCGCAAGGCCGACAAGGCGCTAAGCGGACGCGCGATCGAAGCTGAACTCGCCGAGACGGATCATTCGCGCGCGACGAGCCGGCGGGCGTTGCGCGTGGCGACGCGCAACGGCGAGGTTGTCACGGAGTCCGGCGCGCGGGGCGCGCGACTGCACCGGCTGCCACCGCTGCCGGGGGACGACCCCGACGATGTGCCGCCGCTCGGGGATCGGTATCCCACGCTGCCGTTGGGGGATATGTGACGGTGAGTGCGCCAGTGCGCCGGAGTGCGCCGGAGCGCGCCAGCTCGCTGGCCAGCCAGTGCGCCAGCGCCCATATAAGC
>JBEBGV010000119.1:0-8027 GCA_040081265.1 Vicinamibacterales bacterium | reverse complement strand
TTCTCGATGCGTTCACGAACCCCGGCATACAGTTCGGCCACGGGTTGACCGAGGACAATCTCGAGGGCAAGAAGAGTCTCTAGATTCGGGAGTCTCACACCCTTCTCGTATCGGGAGACTGAATGACCGTGGCCCAGGAAGACGAGGTGCGACAAGTCCGCGTAGGAGAGTCCAACCCGCTTGCGATGCATCTCTATGTAGTTGTCTAGGGATCCGTATTGCTTCATGCCTTCACGATATCGAACGGGTCGCAAAGCCAGTAGATGGCAGAATCCGCCAGGCTGTGGATAACTCGAATCGCTGTCGGAAGGAGATGAGAAGGATCAGAACGTCAGAGGGTCATCCATGTGGCCAGCGTCGGCTGACCCGTTTTAGACGTAGACGTACGAGAAGGCCAGAATCACTCTTGACAACTGCTCCGCGTCAAGGTGGAACAATGACCATCGCTGTTTCAGGACATTGGGGACTTCGGGGACGAGCACACGGGTGCCGGCAACCGAATGTTCAGCCTCGCCTTCTACGAGGTGAACGTCACGCCCTTTCACCTGTCCACGTCCCCAATGTCCCCGAAGTCCCCAACGCCGTACTGTTCGAGCAGTTCCGTGATCCGGCCGAAGTCCGAGACAGCGATCTTGTAGACTCCGTTACTCTTCTGAGGTTCAAGGCCAAGACGCCTCAAAACCGAACCTACCCATCTGTGGCTAACCTCGCCCAGGCTGTGGACTGCCGATGTTGTCTTAAGCCTCTCGGCTATCGCTCCAATTGTGAGTTGTGCCGAAGGATTGCGCATCAACTCTGAGACAGCGGACAAGACCTGTCGAGAAATGGCTCGATCACGGTTGTGACTGAAGTTCGAATCGCTTGAGAAGAACTCCCGCATCACGGCCTTGGCACTTTTGCTGACTGCCACTTGGAGTAGCGGACGGAGTATCTGCATTCGGCGAGGCTCCAAACCCGAGTCGTTCATGCTGGCCTCTGACAACTCCATATCGAGGTGGGCGAATCGGTACCGAAGGAGCTTGTTTCGGAGAGCATCAGCTTCTCCCTCGAACGACTTCGGAAGGCTGATCGGAATGTCCTTTCGTAGAGGTCGCGTTCCGAGAACTTCGGTCAGACAGCGACTCTCAAGAGCTTCGTCTTCAAAGGGATGTCGAGTCGCCACGACCTTCGGGCCGTAGATGTTGAACGCTCTCGGACTGAACTCCTTCGATGGAGAGACCTCACTCCGAAGAACTGGAAACCCTCTGGCATTTCCATTGTTGAGAATCTTCACAATCTCTGTCCGTTCGTCACTGGCCCAGAAGTCAGCCTCGTCAACGATGAGAGTTCCACCTACCTGGTCGATGAGGCGGAACAGCGGGGAGACAGTCGAAGCTCCACTGGCGAAGATGGGTTTCCAACACAACGAGCCCACCGTAAGGAGGAAGCGAGACTTCCCAGACCCGTAGTCTCCTCGCACCCGAAGATATGGCAGTTCGTTAAACTGGTCGTACACCCAGGTCAGCAGTACGTAGTGAGCGACAATTTCTTCGAAGGATCTACTGAGGTCTACGTGCCGGTGAATGAAGCTGCGTATCTCATCGAGGAGAGATACATCCGATGCGTACGAATCAGCACTTGAGGGCAACAGGAGTACCCTGTGTGTCAGCAGGTTGTTCTCGGCTGAGTACGCGACATACTCACGACCATTAAGAAGAAGGCGGTCGTGTTCTTCGACCTGCCCGTCCCGACTTGTCACGAGTCGTGTCTTTCCTTCTTGTGGCCGAAAGACCATCTCCACAACGTCACCAGACTTGGTGCGGAGCGACACGATTGGTGTCGGCTTGGTTTTCTTACGTTCATCTTGGTCGGATCGTGATTCCATCGTTCCAGCGTAACCATGCTGGCAGACAAATCGAAGACGGCAGAACTCGCCAGTGGTGCGTATTGCCGTCTACCACTGCTTGAAGCAGCACGCTATCGTGGGCGCATGGCAACACAAGACCCAGAAACCTTTTTCCCTGAATTGGAAAACGAAGAACGCAGTCGAGCTGACGAGTGGCTTCGAGACTACCTTCGACTCGTCATCCGAATTCATCGTGAACATGTCGAGGCTCTATCAACAGAGTTATCCACAGACACCTCGTTGACAGAACCCGTGGTACTGGCAAGCTCTGTACAGCCGAGTTCCCAGCACACCATCGAATCGTCATGAAGAAGTTCTACGCGTACACCAGAGTGTCGACCCTGAAGCAGGGTGAGAAGGGCGTGTCGCTTCAAGAGCAACATGCCGCTATCGACGTGTACGCGCAGCGTCACAGTCTCCACATCGTCGAATGGTTTGAGGAGACATTGACAGCAGCCAAGAAGGGCCGCCCGCTTTTCACGAAGATGCTGAAGGGGCTTCGTACCGGTCAAGCCGGTGGAGTCATCATTCACAAGATCGATCGCAGTGCGAGGAACCTACGGGACTGGTCTGACCTCGGCGATCTCATCGACTCCGGCATCTCCGTCCACTTCGCGAATGAAAGCATTGACCTCCTTACTCGTGGCGGTCGACTGTCCGCTGACATTCAGGCCGTGGTGGCCTCCGACTTCATTCGCAATCTTCGGGAAGAAACGATCAAGGGCATGCGTGGACGACTGAAGCAAGGCATCTACCCATTCGGTGCTCCCATCGGCTATCTCAACACCGGCTCTGGTCGAGTCAAGGAAATCGATCCAGCTCGTGGACCGTTGGTTCGGCAGGCCTTCGAGCTATATGGCTCTGGCCGGTACAGCCTGAACATGCTGGCCTCGGAACTCTGGCGTCGAGGCCTCAGAAGTCGGCGCGGTCGAGAGGTCACCATCAACGGTCTCTCTACGATGCTGAACAATTCGTTCTACATCGGACTCATGCGAATTAGCACTACCGGAGAAACCTACCAGGGCAAGCACACACCATTGGTGCCAGTGAACCTCTTCCGCCTGGTCAAGGCGCGTCTTTCAGGCAAATGCCAGATGCGACAAAGGACCCACGACTTCACTCTGCGTGGGTTGTTTCGGTGTGACCTGTGCGGCCGAAGCCTGATTGGCGAATTGCAGAAGGGCCAGGTCTACTACCGTTGCCACCGTCGTGATTGTCCGACGAAGAGTTTCCGGGAAGACGTGCTTGAGGCGGCACTCTTTTCGACCTGGCCTTCGTTTGCACCATCTGAGGAATGGAAGGAGCGTTTAGCCCTACAGCTTGAACATGTGGCAGCTGACAGCGTCGGCGACGAAGAGCTGCGACGATCTCAGATCCAGTTGCAGTTGGGTGCACTGAAGGAGCGACTTTCCAGGCTGATCGATGCGCTTGTTGATGGTGCTGTGGATAAGGCGAGTTTTGAGATGAGGAAGCAGACCATTCTCGAAGAACAGCGATCGCTGGAGGAGGCGATGAACACACGCGCCGAGGATGCAGTCGTAACCAGGGAGCGCATCATGGGGACGCTCGAACTGGCTTGCACGGCTCAGCAGAGCTACCGTTTGGCGTCCGCAGCGTCTCGACGCGAATTGGTGATTCAGCTAAGTTCGAACCGGTCCGTATCCGGACACCACGTCTATGTTGAGCCACATTTTCCGATTCACCTACTCGGAAAACGAGCTCTTATCACCAGTGGTGACCTTCATCGGGAGCCGAGTCGAACTTTTGAGAAGCTCGCGATAGACCTAGTTAAGTGGGATTCTCAACAAGTCGTGTCAGATGAATCAATTAAAGCATGGAAAGAAAAAGAGCACAAAAGACGGTATGCGCATTCGTACAAGCATATGGATTTGATTAATGAGAGGAGAAGGAAGGAGAGGGAGAAGAAGGATAGAGACCAGGTGGCTTGATATGAAGATACGATAAATAAAGAAGCGCGCCGGGTTAGGGCGCGCTCACTGCATCTTCAGCAATACACATACTGAGTGTTCACAGTCTAGCTGTAGGTGCTTTTCTGTAGCGCTCCAATCCTTTCTCATTCGAGTCTAAGGATCTGAGAATCGCATTCTCAACATCTTTGAGAGCATCTGCGCGAGAAGAGTCTGATTGCTGATCGAGCAACATTTGCCACGATTTCAAACCAATCGTGGCAAAAAGCTTCCTTTCAGGTTCCAAAGTGTTCTCAGGACGAAAGTTCAGAAGTGCAAGTCTACCAAGTTGCAAAATCTCAAGCGATACACCTGAGAAGAAATGTGAGTCGCGACATAGCGATGGGTAATCTAGGTTGCAGTACTCCTTTGAAAGTGTGGTCCCATGAAGCTCCTCAATAGGATGAGCTCCCTTTAGACCATATGATGATCTGCGTACTTCATGATGAGTTGAAACCAACTCAATCATTTTTTTGAGTTCATCGACAGTGTGTTGAGTGATCAAGGCGATGTCGTCAATGTCTTGAGATGTCATTGAACTCTCATCAAGGGAACACCTGGGACATCCCAAAGCGGCACGACTAATCAGTCGAGCTCTCAAAACAGAAACATCTGTTCTAAAAGCCAGACTGATTACATGAACTATCTGAAAGAAATACTACACACTCAAACTAGATCGTCAAGACGGCGAAATCCGCCAGATTGGAACGTGTGACCTTCATCGGGACACGAGTCGAACTTTTGAGAAGCTCGCCCGCAAACTCTGGAAGTGGACTTCCGATAATCGGGAACTACTTAAAGCAGAAGACGAACGCATCGCGAGAGAGCTTGAGAAGCTGCGATCTCGACGTCGCGCTGCGTAGGACCCACCACTTTCATACTAGCGAACTCGTCGTTTGCTGTACAGATAAGATTGGAAGGCTACGATGTAGCCTCGTCGAGAATCTTGAAGTGGCGAGGTGCAACGACGCTCATGACCTCGAACATGTCGGCGATCATCTTTGGAACACCAGGCACAAGCGCGGGATCAAAGCCACCTCCCGTCAAATGCGACTGGTCATTCACGAACTTGTGAATCGCATCTAACTTCTCTGCATCAACCCCTTCACTCTTTAGCACCTCGATCTTCTTGTAACCGCTATCGGCGTTCGGCACCTGGAACAACAAGAACGTTTCCCAAACTTTCCTCGCGATATTTGGAACAGGATAGGCCTTGGCGATAGTGCCGTCTTGGTCGTCACGCATTTCCTTCAGCAACTTAAACAAATAGTGATACTCGCTGTCGAACGATCTCAACGTCGAGTCCATCGAGCCTAGATGGGCTTTTCTAATACCAGCGACAGATATGCTTTTGAGAAGAAAGTATTCACTTCGATTATTGAACGCACTGCGACACCAGTTCATCAACAGCTTCAGAAAGTCAAAATTGTGGGTAAGGATGAAGACTTGGCGAGCGTCTTTGACTGCATTCTTGATCACACTGAACGCTTGATACATCGAGGACGAATCAAGACTGGAAATGGGATCATCAATAACGACGATGCCGTTAGTGGTATCAAAGTAGCCGTCGCCGAGATGGACAACAAAATACACCAACGCGACCGCGGTCTTTTCTCCTTCGCTCAGCCGATTTGCGGTCTGTCCTTTCCTAGCAATTTGATAACCCGTTAGTTCGGATGTCGATGAGTTGCCAGCAGCCTGAGGGATGAATCGCAGTTCGTCACTCCCGAGAAACAGTCCCAATTGCCGGTTCAGTTCTTCGCATCCTTTGTGGGTTGACGATATCTTGGCTTGGCTCTCGGCGATCCGTTTGTGTGCGCTGTCGACCTTTTCGGTCAGCTCTTGAGTTCGCAAGGAGCAACTGGCAATAGTTTTGTCGTAGTCCGCCACTTCTGACCGGATGGTCGCGAGGTAGTGCTTTTTCACTTTGGTGGCCGCGCTGTCGCGCACTAAGCCAAAGTCAGCGGTCGTTTGGTTGTGCTGATTTATCAGCGCTGTCAGCACTGCGAGACGGTCCTCTAGAGCGCTTGCAGTTGCGCCGTCGCCCAAGACTATTTCTGTCGTTGTGTGCTCTTTCTTATCAACCAGCTGTTCTTCAAGTCGGTTCAGATCTCGTACAGTCTTTTCTATCTCAGCGCGGCACTCATCTATCGCGGTATCGGCTTTGTCCTTGAATTCAGCATAGAACTGCTTGGCGCTCGGCAGGCCAGTCTTCTCCAATGCATCGACCACGATCCGGATCTGCCTGTTTGCGTCATCGATCTCTTGCTTTAGATTTCGGTCAGCCGGGCTGAAGTGACCTGCTAACTGTTCGACTCGAGACTGTGTTAGTTGAGAACAGCAGTATTCGCACGTTTCTGAGTTGTGCTTTTCGTGTAAGCGCACCCCCTTTTCTACCCAATCAGACAACTCGCCATCCTGCGACAAGCGTTCTATGGGCTTAGCCTTCACGGCCTCGCGGCACAACTTCTGCGCCTTTGCGTGCGTCTCGACAAGCCAAACGGGAAAAGGAGTGTTCCGCTCTCCCGCCGATGGAAGCTCCACAGCTTCTATTGGGTCAAGGATGCTTTGCTTCGTCTGGAGTTCGGTTTTCAGAAGAACATCTGACGATAGTAGGTCGGCATCGGAAATGGTGGCGAAGTCGGCCTGGGCGTCGGGTTTGCGGTAGTTTCGCGCAGCGGTCCCACTAGTGGTTGCGGCAATAGTTCGCGCAATGTCCGTGAAAGTCTTGTCTCTACCTTTACGAGCTTGGCTCTCATTGTCTTGAACAGTCTCAAGGGCGGACACGAGCCCTTTCGTTGTTCCGGTACCTGATCCGAACAGCAGCTTCTGGTCCTCTTCGATCTGCTTGGTTAGTTCCTGGTTCTTCTCACCAAGGATGACTGTTATTGCGTTGGCACTTCCGCCGACAACATTCACGTTCTTCGCGATGTAGTCTTGGTTGAATACGCGAATAGGGTGAGCGCACGGTGTTCTGGGTCTGAGACGTTCGCCGCTAACCAGTTCGCAGTCGTACTCAATTGCGCCGCCGTCTTTGTCACCTGGTAGATAGTCAAAGAGCGTTGACAACGTGGATTTGCCACTACCGTTCCAGCCAAAGATTAGGTTGATGCGCTTGAAATCAGGGCACTGAAGGTCAGCCTGATAGTCGGCAAACACGGACCCAAGATTTTCAATTCGCTTAATTTGTCGAATCATGTGCAAACTGGGCAGCCGCCGCAGTTGGACACATTCTAGAGGAAGCTGATCAGTTGTACAAGGGGGCTCAATGGTTCCCTATGCAGGCCGAGGGAGGTTCCCACCCCGATTGATAGCCAATTGAGGCTATCCAAAAATCCCTTAGCCAACATATGCATGTGACAAGGTCAGCCTGACTGTTCGTGCACAAATGCACGTCCCCGAAGTCCCCAACGTCTACAGAAGTTCGAGTTTCCTGAGCCTGATCGTCCCCTGTATGGGATCACCAACTAGTCCCTGTGGACAACCCAATTGGCGAACTATTGCGCAGGTACTACACTGAAGAGAACATGGAAGCTGACATCATCATCGAGAAGCAAAAGCGTTTCTTCATCGAGAAGAAAGCTGGTTGCCTATTCGCCGCGGTTGCAGCAAGGAACCCTCAGAAATACGGCTGGATCCACGCCGTGCTGACCCCAACCAGTAAGTCGATCGATCATGCTATCGATGAGGCAATCGAAACTCCGACCACAACGATGGTGTCGTTGCTTTTCCCAGAAGTGAAGACCGTCAATCAGTTGCTAGATTTCGTATCCGTTCTCAAACGATGCCGGACTCTCAATCTCGCGCAGGTCGAGACATTCGACGAGTCTGTGTGCTTAGGCTTTCGAGCAAGAATTGGAAGCAATGCGTCGTTTGTTACAGGATTTGGAGACTATCCGTTCCTCCCGGCTACTCGTCGAGCACCAACCGTAGAAATAACGACGCGGGTTAAGCCACGGCCCAGCTACACATTCACATTCAAGTCCGCGCCAGACAACGTCATCCACTTGGCGGATCTTGATATGAAGGGAATGGCATTTGAGAGAATGCAAAAGCTGTGGGACAACTCGTTCGTGCAGACGAAGCGTATTCTCGGGATGAAACCAAATCTTAAAAGTGCGGCTCGCACAACCTTCAGTATCCCTATGGAACTGTTTTCACAAATCTCATGATCA
>JBEBGV010000118.1:0-8151 GCA_040081265.1 Vicinamibacterales bacterium | reverse complement strand
AACCCCAGCCCCAGCTTCTCGAGCGCACCGCGCAGCCACTCTGCCTCGTAGAGGTCGGCGAACGAGCCAACCACCTCGGTGGCTCGAGCGACAGCGTCACCATTGTCTGGCGCACCCATGAGCGGCAGCAGCGTTTCCGCAAACCGTGCAAGATTCCACCGCGCGATCGACGGCTGGTTGCCGTAGGCATAGCGACCGCCGTGGTCGATCGAACTGAACACGGCGCGCTCGTCGTACGCCTCCATGAAGGCGCACGGGCCATAGTCGATGGTCTCGCCGGAGATGGTCATGTTGTCGGTGTTCATCACACCGTGGATGAAGCCGACGAGCATCCATTGCGCAATGAGCGCCGCCTGCCGCTCGGTGACCGCGCGGAGCAACTCGAGGTATTGGTCCGGGTGCCCGAGCAGGTGGGGGTAGTGTCTGGCGATGGCGTAGTCGGCGATGCGCCTGACAATATCGTGCTGGCCGCGGGCGGAAAAGAACTCGAACGTTCCGACCCGCAGGTGGCTCGCGGCCACGCGTGTGAGTACGGCACCGGGCAGCATGCGCTCGCGCACCACGCGCTCGCCCGTGGCGACCGCGGCCAGCGCACGGGTGGTGGGGATGCCGAGCGCGTGCATAGCCTCGCCGATCAGGTACTCGCGCAGCACCGGTCCGACGGCGGCCTTCCCGTCTCCACCCCGCGAGAACGGCGTCCGGCCAGAACCCTTGAACGCGATATCCCTGCGGTGGCCGTGGCGATCGATCACTTCGCCGAGAAGCAGCGCCCGTCCATCGCCCAACTGAGGTGAGAATCCGCCGAACTGGTGGCCGGCGTAGGCCTGTGCCAGCGGAGACGCGCCAGGGGGGATTTGGTTGCCAGAGAAAAGAGCAGTGAGGCTCTCCATGCTGGGGCGAGCCTCATCAGTCACATCGAGCCCCAGTTCATGCGCGAGGTCGTGGTTCAGGCGCAGCAGCGTGGGGCGTGGCGCCGTGGTCGGTGACCACGGCGCGTAGCACCCTTCGAGCTCACGAGCGTAGCTGTTGTCGAAGGTAAACAGGGTTCCCTCACGGTATCACTAGCGGCAGACGATGTCGCCCTTGTCGACCTGCCTGCCGATTGCGGCTCCGACACCGGCACCGATCAGCGTGCCGATCGTCTTGGACCCTCCGGGCGCGATGATGTTGCCCAGCACACCGCCGCTGATGCCGCCGATGATCAGGCCGCTGGTGCCATCATCGCGACGGCAGTAGTAGCGGTTGTCCGATCCGCGGTAGATGCGATCATTGGCGTCAAGGCGACGGGCACGGTAGCGGCGGTCGTCGTGTCTGTAGTCACGGGCCGGATCCCAGGAGTCCCTTCGCGCGTCGTAGCGATCCTCTCGTCGCTCCCGCCGGTCATCTCGCCGGTCGTCCCGGCGATCATAGCGAGCGTCGCGTCGATCGGCGCGGCGGTCATCGCGACGGTCCCAGCGGTCTTCATACTTGTCCCGCTTATCCTTTGGGCCCCCTGCGGCGAGCACAGGCGCTGCCTGCAGGCCGACCAATGAAGTGAGGAGCATGGCGACGGCTGCGGTTCTGATGCGATTCACGTGTGGCCCCCTTTGGCACGGTCACGATTGACCTGTCCGCTCATGGGGCAAGCGCCGTGCCGTCCTTGCGGCGGGAGATTCTCGACGTTCTATGCGGAGAACCAGTGCGTCTTGAGGCTGAGCTGTCGCCTGCAGCGGACATCTGACTGTGCTCTCCCCGCTGCGTCGCTGCTATGCTTGAGCGCAGTGTTCTGGCCGGGTGCGCACCTCGCTCGCGCTCCTCTTCCTCCCCACATCGTCTAGCCCGCGCGCGGTAAGCACGTCGAGGGCGCGGTCGTCATCGATGCATGACTACACCCTGATCCTGACGCTCACGGGTGGCCTGAGCGCCGCGCTGATTCTCGGGTATATCACGCAGCGCCTGGGGCTCTCCCCGATCGTGGGTTACCTGCTCGCCGGCACGCTGGTTGGCCCGTACACGCCTGGGTTCGTGGCTGATGCCGGGCTTGCCGAACAGCTGGCCGAGATCGGCATCATCCTGCTGATGTTCGGCGTCGGCCTGCAGTTCCACGTCGAGGAACTGCTCGCCGTCCGACGCGTGGCGATTCCCGGCGCGGTGCTGCAGAGTGCGGTGGCCACCGCGCTGGGGGCGGGGCTGGCTCATCTGGGTGGGTGGAACTGGTCCGCCGGCCTGATTTTCGGGATGGCGCTGGCTGTTGCCAGCACCGTCGTGCTGATCCGTGTCCTGTCAGATCACAACGAACTGCACACCGAGGCGGGTCACATTGCGGTCGGCTGGCTGGTGGTCGAAGATCTCTTCACCGTCGTCGCGCTGGTGCTCCTCCCGGCGTTCTTCGGGACGACCGCGACGGGCACGCCGCTGTGGATGGCGCTCGGGATCACCGCGCTCAAGGTGTCGGCGCTCGTGGCATTCACGGCCATCGTCGGCACCCGCGTCATCCCGCGAGTCCTTGATTACGTTGCCGATACCCGATCGCGTGAACTCTTCACGCTGACGGTGCTGGTCACGGCGCTCGGCATCGCAGTGGGATCGTCGCTCCTCTTTAGCGTGTCGATGGCGTTGGGCGCGTTCCTCGCCGGCATGGTCGTCGGTCGTTCGGACTACAGCCTGCGCGCCGCGTCGGATGCGTTGCCGATGCGTGACGCCTTTGCCGTCCTGTTCTTCGTGTCGGTCGGCATGCTCCTGGATTTCGGCGCGCTGATGGACTCGCCAGCGTTGCTTGCGGGCACCGTGGCGATTGTCCTGGTGGGGAAGCCGCTGGTCGCCGTCGTGCTGGTCTGGGCGATGAGATACCCATTCAGGGTCGCCATGACCGTCGGCATCGCGCTCGCGCAGGTCGGGGAGTTCTCGTTCATCCTGGCCACGATGGGCCGCGAGCTGGGCGTCCTGACGACGGCGGCCACCAACACTATCGTGGCCGCCTCGATTGTCTCTATCGTCCTGAACCCCCTTGCGTACCGCGCGATCGCACCAACCGAGCGGTGGCTGCGCGCCAAGCCGTCGCTGTGGGCGTGGCTGAGCCGGGAGTCGGCCGCCACGTCCAGCGCCCCGGCTGTCAGAGGCGAGCGGCGGGACCCGCAGTATCGCGCCGTCGTGATCGGATTTGGGCCCACCGGTCGAACGGTGGTGCGGCTGCTTCGTGACAATGGCGTCGAGCCAACAGTGATCGAGTTGAACATGGACGCCGTGCGGGTGCTTCGCGATGAGGGCATCGCAGCGGTGTATGGCGACGCGACACGTCCGGAGACATTGGCAGCCGCGGGGGTTCCGGAATCAGCGACGTTGATCCTGGGATCGGCGGGTATGACCAACGGGACCGAGGTGATCCGCGCCGCTCGACAGCTCAATCCCGGAGTGCGAATTCTGGCGCGGGCGGCGTACTTGCGTGATGTCCCGGCGTTGAAGCACGCCGGGGCAGACGTCGTCTACTCGGGGGAGGGCGAAGTGGCGCTCGCCTTCATCGAGGACATCCTCGACACTCTCGGCGCCACGCCGGAACAGATCGACCGGGAACGGGCGCGAGCCCACACTGAACTGTCCCGGGATAGATCCGAAACATGACGCCGTATCAATCGATACGCTGACGTCAAATGAGAGCGAGCACGATCTCGAGCACGATCAGCAGGACGATGGTCGCTTCGAGGAACTCTCCGCGGGCCATCGCCGAATGTTCGACGGCGAAGCGGTAGATGTCGTCGACCGTCTTCAGCTTGTCCCGGACGTTCGCTTTCCATTGATCGAGGCCCAGCCTGGTGGCGGCGAGGGCGAAGAGGCGGGCGGCATAGACGTCACCGGCGATCTTGAGCGCATTCTCGACCTTGTCGGTGAGTTCGTTGACGTCGATGAACAGCGCGTGCACCTTGCGCGCGGCCCGCGCGTGCCGACGGCTGAGCAGTGTGTCGCGCCAGCCGCCGGCCTGGAGTCCGGTATACACGCTGGCGAGTTCAGCGTCGAGGCGCTGATCGTAGTACCTGAACTCGAGCAGCTGGGAATTTGCGTACTCCAGCATTTCGAGCACGCCAGGCGCGCCGACGGGCGTGTCGATGACGAGCGCACTGCTCCACGTGGCGACCACGGTATCCGAGGAATAGTAGGAGAGGCGATGTCGAAGCGTCTCCTCGCGTTCCTGCAGGCTCAGGAGCTCGCGTTCCCCGCGCAGCAACTGCGCGATCTCCGTGCCGTGCGTCGTCAAGGCGTCCTCGGCCGAGACGCCGTCCTGACCGCTGGTCACCGCAAACACCCAGTAGTCCTCGGTCAGGAACGTCAGTCGCCTCCGGATCACTGCGCCATCGACGCGGTCGAGAAACGCGCGGCAGAGTCGCTCCGCCTCGACCGGCAGTTGCGCATCTTCCTGCCATTCGAGTCCGGCCGCGAGCGTCTGCTCCCACGTGTCCGGGAGTGGCCGGGTCAGCGCGACGGAAATGACGCCGTAGTCGAAGACCTTGAATCGCGCGCGAAACCCGCGGATGTCCGCGGCGTCAACCACGGCGCCGTCCACGATGAGCGGGGGCTGCTGATACTGGAGGTAGGTAGGCGTGCTCTGGCGCGTCGACAACCGCGCAGGAACACTGTCGTTGATGGTGTCACCAACCCGCTGCAGGCTGATGGCGTCGCCAATGTCGAACAGGAAGAAGGCCGTGACGTACCCGTCGAGCATGTGGAAGGATGGCTCAGTCGTGTGACGGTGGCAAGACTGGCCGGTGCGCCGGGCCGATCAGCATCGGTCTGTCAGGACGCGACATTCGTGGTTGAATGGTCCAGCCACAATGACCGAAGCGCCTCCCAAGAAGGCCGAGAAGAACTACATCACGCCGGACGGCCTGGTGCGGCTTCGCGAGGAACTGCGATTCCTGCTCGTTCGCGAACGCCCGGCCGTGACTCAAGTCGTGGCCTGGGCCGCAAGCAACGGTGATCGCAGTGAGAACGCGGACTATCAGTACGGGAAGCGCCGGCTGCGCCAGATCGATCGGCGGATTCGCTTTCTCACCAAACGCATAGACGCCGCGGAAGTGGTCGATCCGGAACGGCCCAGGGTCGGCCGGGCCGCCACACAGGTGTTCTTTGGCGCGACGGTGCGCTATACCGATGAGGGCGGAGCGGAGCGGGAGGTCAGCATCGTCGGCCTCGACGAGGTCGATCTCGAGCGCAACCACATCAGCTGGGTGTCACCCCTCGCGCGGGCGTTGATGAAGGCCGGGCCAGGCGACTCGGTGGTCCTGCACGCGCCCGGCAGCACACAGCAACTGGAGATCCTCGACGTGCGCTACGAGCGCATCGCGGTGGCGCCGTTTACTGAACCCTTCGGTTCCGAGTCGGCGCCAAAGTCGTCCCTTCCTGTGAGTAGCTGATGGCCTGGATGCTGTTGTTCGTTGCCGGTCTCCTCGAGGTCGTCTGGGCGTACGCCATGAAGCTGTCGGATGGCTTCACCCGCCCACAGGCAAGCGTGGTCACGCTGATAGCGATGCTGGCCAGCGTCGGCCTGCTGTCAGTCTCGATGCGGACGCTGCCGCTGGGCACCGCCTACACCGTCTGGACAGGCATCGGTGCGGTCGGCGCTTTCGGCGTCGGCATCGTCGTTCTCGGGGAACCCGCCAACGCCATTCGCATCGTCGCCGCGGTGCTGATTCTTTCCGGCATCGTCCTGATGAAAGTGTCGCCGGTGCCGTGATCGCGGTGAGCGGCGCGTTATCGCGCTGCTACCACCGGATTGTTGAGCGTGCCGATGGCTTCGTAGGTGCACGACATCTGATCCCCGGCCTTGAGGAGAATGGGCGGCGTGCGAGCAGAGCCGGCACCCGGCAGGGTCCCGGTCGCAATCACGTCGCCCACGCGGAGCGACAGGATCGACGTGCCGTAGGCAATCTGCTCGGGCACGCTGTGAATCATCTGGTTCGTGCTGCCTTCCTGCAGCGTCTGACCGTTGAGCACGAAGCGAATCGCCAGGTTACCGGGATCGCGCACGAATTCCTTTGGCGTGATGAACGGACCCATCGGCGCGAAGGTGTCGTGGTTCTTGGTCACCAGCCAGTCGGACCCGTAGCGAGTGTCGCCACGCCCGCCCCGGTCCGACATGTCGTTCTCGAGCGTGTAGCCGAACACGTAATCCATCGCGCGCTCGATAGACACCGCGGTTGCGGGCCGGCCGATGACCACTCCCAGCTCGCACTCCCACTCAATCTGCGTCCGCAGCGGCGGCAGGCGCACGGGATCGCCGTGGGCGACAATGGCGCCAGGCGCCTTCAGGAACATGAACGGATTCCAGCGCGTGTCGCCATCCTTGCGCTGCCAGATGCCCGGTGCGCTCGTGGTTCCCGGCAGCGCTCCGCCAGCGGTGGGAGCCTGCTGGCCAGGTGAGCCATCACGGACCCGCGCCATCTCGATGTCGTGTTCGCGATAGTTCACCGCCACGTTCAGCATCGTCATCGGATACATGATCGGTGGCAGGACCTTGATCGTCGTCAGGTTGTAGACATAGGCGGGGGCGGTGGCAGCCTGCCTGACAGAGGCGATGATCTCGCCGATGCGCGCCCGCAGCCCGGTGTCATAGCGCGTGATCACGTCCTTCATGTCGGTGGGCGAGGCGACGCGTGAGGCCGGCGTCCGAATGGCGGTATTCGCCGCAGCGAGATCGATCACGCGTGTGTCGTCGATGACGATGCCGACAAACGATGTCCCGCCCTGGCGTTCAAACGTCCCCAGCTTGAAGGGCGCCTGCCCCTGCGCATGGGTGGCGAGTGTGCCGAGGCCGACGGCGAGCGTGATGGCCAGACTGAGATGTCGCATGGAGGGGATTCTACTCTCACCATCCGATCCGAAGGCCACTCGTCCACGCCGCCCCGGAATACGTACCGCCGTCGTTGGCTTCGTCACGCATGCGGGCGAACTGCACTCCGGTCTGCAGCTTCAGTCGCTGCCCGTAGAAGTAGTAGTTCGCGCCCACATAGCCTTCGTTGTAGCGGTCGCCACGCCCGCGGACGACACGGTTTTCGTAGGTGGCAAGCAGCACCCCGTTCGGGTCAGCGCTGTTGAGGAAGGTGTAGCGTCCCACCACCTGGAACGCGTTGGTCAGGTTGAAGAAGGGCATCGCCATGACACCCCACAGCCCGCTTTGTCCCGGCGCTCCGTCGGCGGCCGACAGGTCAGCCCGAAGCCCCCATCGATTGGTGTCCAGCTTGAAGTTGACGGACCCGACATGTTCCAGCCGGCGTGTGAGGGTATTGTGCACGTCGGTGTGCTGATAGACGTAGTTGCCCGAGAGCAGTGCCTCTTTGACGCCCAGAGCCTTCGCGAAGTCGTACCCGACAACGCCCAGCGTGAACAGACCTCCATTGAACTCGCCGAACTCCCGATTGGCAGCACCGGCGGAGTAAACGCCCGCCCGGTACACCCAGGGTGCCTTTCGGCCGGACACGCTCACCCCAGGCATGTACTCCTGCGGAAACCACATGTTATTGGCCAGGTTGCTCCGGTCAATCGCCAGCAGTTCCTTTGAAGAGGTGGCGCCTTCCATCGTGAATGGCACGCTCTGCTTGCCCACCGTCACCGCCGCCCTGGTGCTCGGCGCCCACTGCACATAGGCGTCGGTGAAGCGCACGTAGAACGGATCGCGTTCCTGCGGGTTGAGCTCCACCTCCGCGTGCACGGTCCACTTCTGGAACATCGTGACGCGTGGACCGAGCCGCAGGCGACGAACGTTCCATTCATTGAGGTCGCCCTGGTCGGCGCCGACCACGGCGAAGTCCTGCTGGTAGCGGCCGGTGAACAGCACGCGCTGGACGACAGGGTTCGAGCCGTCGCGGTACCACTCGGCGAACCGCCAGACCCGGTCGTAGATGGACGGCTCTGGCGCGGTCACTGCGGCCGCCGTTGACGGCGGTGCACTGGTGCCCGCTGACTGGGCCTCCGCCGCGAGGGGAGACGCGGCGAGGAGGCCGAGGGCGCAGAGGGAGACGATGAGAAAAGTGGCGAAACGTGTGTCCGCCTGACGAAAGTGTGACAGTCGCATGACGGCAGCGTAACGAGGCGAGATGTTGCTGGTGTTACGTGGTTGTTACATCTGTGTTACGAGGCAAATTTGACGGGGCGGACGGCCTACGGAGCGTAGGCAGCGTGGCG
>JBEBGV010000204.1:0-2138 GCA_040081265.1 Vicinamibacterales bacterium | reverse complement strand
CCGCCGCCGTCGGCTGTCGGGCAGCTGAAGGCGATCACGTTCGAAGCGGGCAGCCTGGTCAACGCGACCAATGGTCTGGACGCCGTGCGTGGCGTGGCCAGCCTCGAGACCGCCGCCCCCCTGAAGGGCTGGTTCTCGGCGCGAGTTGCGGGTGAGGTGTACCTCGAGGAGAAATTCTCCGCATCAGATGATCTCTACGTCTCGCTTTACATCCGGATCGGCGCACTGCCGGTGGCCGACACGCGAATCGTGCAGATTTCCAACGCCGGCGACACCGTCGGCAACATCGTCCTGAGAACCAACGGACGGCTCCGCCTGCGCATCGACGGCAAGACCGTGGGAGCAGAGAGCCAGTCGCTGGTGCCCGGGCAGCTCTACCGTATCGGCATCCACCAGCGTTCCGGCACTGGAGCCGATGCGGTGCTGGAGGCGTTTGTCGCCTCGGCCAGTACACCGTTCGGCGCCGCGTTCAGTTCGGCCACGACCGGTGTCTGGACGACCCGCGCCGATCGCCTCCGACTCGGCGCCACCACCTCGAGCGTCGTCGACCTGGTTGTTGACGATGTCGTCCTCAACACCGGATCAATGCCCGGCGCATCGCAATAGCTACCTCGAGTACGGGCCTGGATCGTCAGGCCCGTACTCACCCGCATCCTCGCCCGCCCTTCGCGCTTTCCCGCCTCAAGTCACCGCCTTCACAGTCCTGCGCTGCCGTTTTCTTTTGACGAAATCGTCCCGCGGCCGCCATGTATCCTCGCCATGAGTCGGGCAGGACCTGGCACCGCACGTCTGGCGTCGGCCAGACGCGCTTGTGCGCGTCCTGTACGCGAGACACACCTGTGAGCGTCAGAGCATGCGATTGATGTTGTGGAAGGCCGGTGCCCTCGTGGTCGCCATGACGATCGTGGCCGTCGCCGAGGGTGGAGCGGCACGAGCTCAGACGCCAGATGATGGAATCTGGATCAGCCGGGCAGACCTGATGGCGCTCCCGATGACCGGGCCGTCGTGGAATCGCATCCTCGTGGACGCGGCGAAGGACTGCTCGCTCCCCGACCTGACCAATCAGGACGACCTCACCAACGTCTGCATCATGGCCAAGGCGCTGGTCGCCGCCCGCACGGGTGATCCCGTCCGGCGCGACGACGTGATGGCCGCCCTCACTGTCATCGCCGACGGCGCACCCTATGTGGGCCGTGCGCTCTCGCTGGGCCGTGAACTGGGGGCCTACGTCATCGCCGCTGACCTCATCGAGTTACGCGCCGTCGACCCCGCCCTCGATGTTCGTTTCCGCGCGCGTCTCAGCACGCTGCTGACGACGCCGACGCTCTCCGGACCGGCCAGTCTAATCGAGTGCCACGAGTTGCGACCCAACAACTGGGGCGCTCACTGTGGCGCATCGCGCATCGCGGTGGCCATGTATCTCGGCAATCAGACAGAACTCGCCAGGGCCGCCGCGGTCTTCAAGGGATGGGTCGGCGATCGTTCCTCCTATGCCGGGTTCAACTTCTCCGACAACCTCGATTGGCAGTGCAATCCCGAGTTTCCCGTCGGCATCAACCCGGTCGGCTGCCTGAAGCTCGGACAGTCAATCGACGGAGTGCTTGCAGACGACCAGCAGCGCTCGGGCCTGTTCGTGTGGCCCCCGCCGCAGGAAAACTATGTCTACGAAGCGCTGCAGGGCGCGCTGGCGCAGGCCATCCTGCTCGACCGGGCCGGATACCCGGCTTTCGAGTGGGAGTCACGGGCGCTGCTGCGCGCCTTCCAGTGGCTGCACACCCAGGCGAATTTCCCGACCGACGCCGAAGACATCTGGGAAGCGCACGTCATCAACCACTACTACGGCACCGACTTCCCCGCCGCGGTGCCGGCGAGACCGGGCAAGAACGTCGGGTGGACGGACTGGACGCACCCGCCAACGGGAACGCCGCCGCCACCGCCACCGCCGCCGCCACCGACGGGGCCGACCGGTCTGACGATTCCCAAGTGGACGGTCAGCTCTGTTGATCTCGTCTGGACAGACACGTCAGGCACTGAAACGGCGTTTCACATCGAGCGTGCCGGCGCGGATGGAGTGTTCGCGGAGGTGGGTGTCACCGACGCCGATATAACGGCCTACGTCGACAACACCGTCTCGTCGT